>NZ_JBSFKL010000022.1:0-86438 GCF_053598535.1 Streptomyces sp. NPDC001108 | reverse complement strand
ATGATCAAGCGCAAGGCCGAGAAGGTCATCATCGACCGGGCCCTGGCCGGCCTGAAGAAGCGCGTCGAATCTGCGCTCAGTCCTTGCCGGACTTCAGAGCCTCCATCGCGCGCTCGGTCACATCGGTGACCTTGCCGAGCGCGGAGATGGTGACCACCAGGTTCTGGGCCCGGTAGTAGTCGATGATCGGCTCGGTCTGCGTGTGGTAGACCTCCAGCCGGGTACGGACGGTCTCCTCGCTGTCGTCGTCCCGCTGGTACAGGTCGCCGCCGCAGACGTCGCAGACGCCCTCGGCCTTCGGCGGGTTGTACGTCACGTGGAAGACGTGCGAGCCGTCGTTCCGGCAGATGCGGCGGCCGGCGATGCGCTTGACCACCTCGTCCTCGGGGACCTCCAGGTCCAGGACCGCGTCGAGCCGGGTGCCCTCGTCCTTGAGCATGGCGTCGAGAGCCTCGGCCTGCCCCACGTTGCGCGGGAAGCCGTCCAGCAGGAAGCCGTTCTCGGCGTCCGGCTGGGACATGCGGTCCTTGGCCATCCCGATGGTGACCTCGTCCGGGACCAACTGACCGGCGTCCATGTAGGCGCGGGCCTGCTTGCCAAGGTCGGTGCCCTGGCTGATGTTGGCGCGGAAGAGATCGCCCGTGGAGATCTGGGGAATCGACAGGTTCTTGGCAAGGTACGCAGCCTGCGTTCCCTTGCCGGCACCGGGCGGCCCGACGAGGACGATTCGCATCAGCGGAGGAACCCTTCGTAATTGCGCTGCTGGAGCTGACTCTCGATCTGCTTCACGGTCTCCAGACCCACACCCACGATGATGAGGATGCTCGTCCCGCCGAACGGGAAGTTCTGGTTGGCTCCACCGAAGCTTGCCAACGCCATCGTCGGCACAAGAGCGATCAGACCCAGGTACAGCGAGCCCGGCCAGGTGATCCTGTTGAGTACGTAGCTCAGATACTCGGCAGTAGGTCGACCAGCCCGGATACCCGGGATGAACCCACCATACTTCTTCATGTTGTCGGCGACTTCCTCGGGGTTGAACGAAATCGCCACATAGAAGAAGGCGAAGAAGACGATCAACAGGAAGTACGCGGTGATGTAGTAGGGGTGGTCGCCCTTGACCAGGTTGTCCTTGATCCAGGTGGCCCAACCCGCGGTGGAGTTGGAGAACTGGACGATCAGGGCGGGGATGTAGAGCAGCGAAGAAGCGAAGATGACGGGGATCACGCCCGCCTGGTTGACCTTCAGCGGAATGTACGTGGACGTACCGCCGTACGACCTGCGCCCGATCATCCGCTTCGCGTACTGCACCGGGATCCGGCGCTGGGCCTGCTCGACGAAGACGACGAGGCCGACCATCACGAAGCCGATGAGGATGACGGTGCCGAACTCGATCCACCCGTCGGCCAGCTTGCCGCTGGTCTTGATCATCCAGAGCGAGCCCGGGAAGCTGGCGGCGATCGAGATGAACATCAGGATCGACATGCCGTTGCCGATGCCGCGGTCGGTGATGAGCTCACCGAGCCACATGACGGCGGCGGTACCGGCGGTCATCGTGATGACCATGACGATGGTCGTGAAGATCGACTGGTTGGGGACGATCTCCTTGGCGACCGGGCAGCCGCTGAAGAGCGCGCCGCTGGTGGCGGTGGCCACCAGGCCGGTGCCCTGGAGGATGGCGAGCGCGACGGTCAGATAACGCGTGTACTGCGTGATCTTGGCCTGGCCGGACTGGCCCTCCTTCTTGAGCGCCTCCAGTCGCGGAATGACCACGGTCAGCAGCTGAAGGATGATGCTGGCCGTGATGTACGGCATGATGCCGAGCGCGAAGATCGTGATCTGCAGCAGTGCACCACCGCTGAACATGTTCACCAGACCGAAGAGGCTGTTGTTGCCCTTACTGGCCTGGTCAACACACATCTGGACGTTCTCGTAGCTCACTCCCGGTACCGGGATGTGTGCCCCGAGCCGGTAGATCACGATGATGCCGAGCGTGAAGAGCAGCTTCTTGCGCAGGTCGGGCGTCTTGAACGCCCGGGCGAACGCGGTGAGCACGGTGCCTCCTGCGACCCCCCGCGCAGAGCGTAGAGGTGACGGTCTTGAGGATCGACGAATACGTAAACAGTCAAAGTCCCCGGGCAGTAGCCCGGGGGTTACCACACAACGACGCACGCCACCTTACCGGCGACCATGCCCCCCTAGGAACGACCAACCGGGGATGCCCCAAATGAGAGGCATCCCCGGTCGGGTAGTTCAGGCCATCGAGTTGTCTCAGACGAGCTCGGTGACGGTGCCGCCGGCGGCGGCGATCTTCTCCTTGGCGGAGCCGGAGACGGCGTCAACCGAAACCTGCAGCGCCACGGAGATCTCGCCCTGTCCGAGGACCTTGACGAGGTGGTTGTTGCGCACGGCACCCTTGGCGACCAGGTCGGCCACGGTGACCTCGCCACCCTCGGGGTAGAGGGTCGCGAGCTTGTCCAGGTTCACGACCTGGTACTCGGTGCGGAACGGGTTCTTGAAGCCCTTGAGCTTCGGGAGACGCATGTGGAGGGGCATCTGCCCACCCTCGAAGCGCTCCGGAACCTGGTAACGGGCCTTGGTGCCCTTGGTACCACGACCGGCGGTCTTACCCTTGGACGCCTCACCACGACCCACACGGGTCTTGGCGGTCTTGGCGCCCGGGGCAGGCCGGAGGTCATGGGCCTTCAGCGGCTTGTTCTCCGCCATGTCAGTCGACCTCCTCAACCGTCACGAGGTGGCGCACGGTGTGAGCCATGCCGCGGAACTCGGGACGGTCCTCCTTGACGACGACGTCGTTCAGGCGCTTCAGCCCGAGCGAACGCAGCGTGTCACGGTGGTTCTGCTTGCTGCCGATGTACGACTTCGTCTGCGTGATCTTGAGGCGAGCCATTACGCACCCGCTCCCGCACGCGCACGGAGCAGAGCCGCGGGGGCGACGTCCTCGAGCGGCAGACCGCGGCGGGCCGCGATCTCCTCGGGACGCTGCAGGCCCTTGAGGGCCTCCACGGTCGCGTGCACGATGTTGATCGCGTTGTCGGAGCCGAGCGACTTCGACAGGATGTCGTGAACGCCGGCGCACTCCAGGACGGCGCGCACCGGGCCACCGGCGATCACACCGGTACCGGGGGAAGCAGGCTTCAGCAGGACGACGCCCGCAGCCTTCTCGCCCTGGATCGGGTGCGGGATGGTGCCCTGGATACGCGGGACCTTGAAGAAGTTCTTCTTGGCCTCTTCCACGCCCTTGGCGATGGCCGCGGGAACTTCCTTGGCCTTGCCGTAGCCGACACCGACGGTGCCGTCACCGTCGCCCACCACGACCAGCGCGGTGAAGCTGAAGCGACGACCACCCTTCACAACCTTGGCGACGCGGTTGATCGCGACGACGCGCTCGACGTACGCGGTCTTCTCGGCGGCAGCTGCGCCGCCGTCACGGCCCTTCCGGTCCCGCCGCTCGCCGCCACCGGCACCGCTTCCGCGGCGCTGGGGTCCAGCCATTGGATTTACCTCTCTCTGTTACGTCCGCTGTGCGTAGGAACCGGGCTCAGAACTTCAGACCGGCTTCACGGGCGGCGTCAGCCAGAGCGGCAATCCGCCCGGCGTACTGGTTACCACCGCGGTCAAACACGACGGCCTCGACGCCGGCGGCCTTGGCACGCTCAGCGACCAGGGCGCCGACCTGCTTGGCCTGGCTGCTCTTGTCACCCTCGCCACCACGGATGGAGACGTCCAGGGTCGACGCCGACGCGAGCGTGTGGCCCGCGATGTCGTCGATGACCTGAGCGACCATGTGGCGGTTGGACCGCGTCACGACCAAGCGGGGACGCTCCGGCGAGCCGGAGATGTGCTTGCGGACACGGATGTGGCGACGCTTGCGGGCGGCGCGCTTGTAGGCGTCGCCCTTGGCGATCTTCACGCCGTATGCCATGGCTACTTACCAGCCTTTCCGACCTTGCGGCGGATGACCTCGCCGGCGTACTTGACGCCCTTCGCCTTGTACGGGTCGGGCTTCCGCAGCTTGCGGATGTTGGCCGCGACCTCGCCGACCTTCTGCTTGTCGATGCCCTCGACAGACAGCTTGGTCGGGGACTCGACCTTGAAGGTGATGCCTTCCGGCGCCTCGACGACGATCGGGTGGCTGTAGCCCAGGGCGAACTCCAGGTTGGAGCCCTTCGCCTGGACGCGGTAACCGACACCGCTGATTTCGAGCGCCTTGGTGTATCCCTTGGTCACACCGGTGATCATGTTCGCCACCAGCGTGCGGGACAGGCCGTGCAGGGCCTTGTTCTGACGCTCGTCGTTCGGGCGGGTGACGCTGAGGAAGCCGTCCTCACCCTTGGTGACCTCGATCGGCGCGGCAACGGTGTGCGTGAGGGTGCCCTTGGGGCCCTTCACGGCGACCGTACGGCCATCGATGGTGACGTCCACACCGGCGGGAACCTGGATGGGGAGCTTGCCGATACGCGACATGAGCTATTCCTCCGTTCCCGACTACCAGACGTAGGCGAGGACTTCCCCACCTACGCCCTTCTTCTGAGCCTGCTGGCCGGTCAGGAGACCGTGGGACGTGGAGATGATCGCCACGCCCAGGCCGCCGAGGACCTTCGGCAGGTTGGTGGACTTTGCGTAAACACGCAGACCCGGCTTCGAGATGCGCTTGATGCCGGCGATCGAGCGCTCGCGGTTCGGGCCGAACTTCAGCTCGAGGACGAGGTTCTTGCCGACCTCGGCGTCCTCGACCTTCCAGCCGGTGATGAAGCCCTCCTGCTGGAGGATCTCCGCGATGTGCGACTTGATCTTGCTGTGCGGCATCACGACGGAGTCGTGGTACGCCGAGTTCGCGTTGCGCAGACGCGTGAGCATGTCTGCGATGGGATCAGTCATGGTCATGAATTGGCCTTCGGCCTCTCTCGCCGGGGTTTCCTGTATGCGCCATCCCTCTCCCCACTCAGAGGCGGGACGGGTGCGGTGCGGGGACCTACGGCGTAGTAAGTCGGTCATGGGCGGCAGGCGCCCAACCCCACAAGCCTACGACATGTGAGGGCGGGCTCCTGCCGACCAGATGCTTACCGAGAGCTTTCCGGTGATTCCCAACGCCCTAGGGGCGGAGGAGAATTACCAGGAGCTCTTGGTCACGCCCGGCAGCTCGCCACGGTGAGCCATCTCACGAAGGCACACGCGGCACAGGCCGAACTTGCGGTAGACGGAGTGGGGCCGGCCGCAGCGCTGGCACCGCGTGTACGCGCGGACGCCGAACTTCGGCTTGCGGGCGGCCTTAGCGATCAGAGCCTTCTTCGCCACGGTCAGTTCTCCTTGAACGGGAAGCCGAGGTGACGAAGGAGGGCACGACCCTCGTCGTCGTTGGTCGCCGTGGTGACCACGGTGATGTCCATGCCCCGGACCCGGTCGATCTTGTCCTGGTCGATCTCGTGGAACATGACCTGCTCCGTGAGACCGAAGGTGTAGTTGCCACGGCCGTCGAACTGCTTCGGCGACAGGCCACGGAAGTCACGGATACGCGGCAGCGCGAGCGACAGCGTACGGTCCAGGAACTCCCACATGCGGTCACCGCGGAGGGTGACGTGGCAGCCGATCGGCTGGCCCTCGCGCAGCTTGAACTGCGCGATGGACTTGCGGGCCTTGGTCACGGCCGGCTTCTGACCGGTGATCGTGGTGAGGTCGCGCACGGCGCCGTCGATCAGCTTGGAGTCGCGGGCGGCGTCGCCCACACCCATGTTGACCACGATCTTCACGAGGCCGGGGACCTGCATGACGTTCTCGTACGAGAACTCCTCACGCAGCTTGCCGGCGATCTCCTCGCGGTACTTCGTCTTCAGACGCGGAGTGGTGGTGGTAGCCATCAGATGTCCTCACCCGTCCGCTTGGCAACGCGGATCTTGTTGCCTTCGTCGTCGAAGCGGTAACCGACGCGGGTGACGACCTTCTTGCCGTCCTTCTCCACGACGAGCTGAACGTTGCTCACGTGGATGGGGGCCTCGGTCGTCACGATGCCACCGGTCTGCGAACCGCGAGCGGTCTGACCGGCCTTGGTGTGCTTCTTGACCCGGTTGACACCCTCGACAAGGACACGGTCCTGAGCCGGGTAGGCCACGATGACCTTGCCCTGCTTGCCCTTGTCCTTACCGGTGATGACCTGAACCAGGTCGCCCTTCTTGATCTTCATGCTTACAGCACCTCCGGCGCGAGCGAGATGATCTTCATGAACTTCTTCTCGCGCAGTTCCCGGCCCACCGGGCCGAAGATGCGGGTGCCGCGGGGGTCACCGTCGTTCTTCAGAATGACGGCGGCGTTCTCGTCGAAGCGGATGTACGAGCCATCCTGACGGCGACGCTCCTTGACGGTGCGAACGATGACCGCCTTGACGACGTCACCCTTCTTCACGTTGCCACCGGGGATCGCGTCCTTGACGGTGGCGACGATGACGTCACCGATGCCCGCGTAGCGGCGACCCGAACCACCGAGAACACGGATGGTGAGGATTTCCTTCGCACCCGTGTTGTCGGCGACGCGAAGTCGCGACTCCTGCTGGATCACGTCTATCTCCTGATCGTCTGCCGGTTCCCGGCGGGGAGCTCCGTAAGCGACTTACGTGGCTCCCCGCCGAGCCTGGCGGAACTTGCCTGAGGGGAGTGCCCCTCAGGAATTACTTGGCCTTCTCGAGGATCTCGACGATGCGCCACCGCTTCGTGGCGGACAGCGGCCGGGTCTCCATCAGGAGGACGCGGTCGCCGACGCCGGCGGCGTTCTGCTCGTCGTGCGCCTTGAGCTTGTTCGTACGGCGGATGACCTTGCCGTACAGCGCGTGCTTGACGCGGTCCTCGACAGCGACGACGACGGTCTTGTCCATCTTGTCGCTGACGACCAGACCCTCACGGGTCTTGCGGAAACCGCGGTCGGTGTTCGTCTCAGTCACAGTCTTCTCGCTCATCAGACGCTCTCCACCGTCTCGATGCCCAGCTCGCGCTCGCGCATCAGGGTGTAGATCCGGGCGATGTCCTTACGGACGGACTTGAGCCGACCGTGGTTCTCGAGCTGCCCGGTCGCCGCCTGGAAGCGGAGGTTGAACAGCTCTTCCTTGGCCTCGCGGAGCTTGTTGAGCAGCTCCTCGTTGCCCAGCTCGCGCAGCTCGGACGCCTTGGTTCCGGCCGACATCACGCCTCACCTGCCTCGCGCCGAACGATGCGGCACTTCATCGGAAGCTTGTGAGCAGCGCGGGTGAGCGCCTCACGAGCAATCTTCTCGTTCGGGTAGGACAGCTCGAACATCACCCGACCGGGCTTGACGTTCGCGATCCACCACTCGGGAGAACCCTTACCGGAACCCATGCGGGTCTCGGCGGGCTTCTTCGTCAGGGGACGGTCCGGGTAGATGTTGATCCAGACCTTGCCGCCACGCTTGATGTGACGGGTCATCGCGATACGAGCGGCCTCGATCTGACGGTTCGTCACATACGCCGGGGTCAGCGCCTGGATGCCGTACTCGCCGAACGCAACCTGCGTGCCACCCTTGGACATACCGCTGCGCTTCGGGTGGTGCTGCTTGCGGTGCTTGACCCTACGGGGGATCAGCATTTCGGTCAGGCCTCCGTTCCGGTGCTCTCGGCAGCCGGAGCGGCAGCGGCGGGAGCCTCGGCCTTGGGGGCCTCGGCAGCCGGAGCCGACTGCTGCTGCGGCTTGCGACCGCGGCCGCCACGCTCGCCACCGCGGCCACCACGGCCGGCCGGGCGGTCGGCGCCGCCACGGGCCGGGCGGTTGCCGGCGCGGGCAGCGGCGTTCTCGGCGCGGACCTCGGCGATGTTCTTGACGTCGCCCTTGTAGATCCAGACCTTCACGCCGATGCGGCCGAAGGTCGTCTTGGCCTCGAAGAAGCCGTAGTCGACGTTCGCGCGGAGGGTGTGCAGGGGCACACGGCCCTCGCGGTAGAACTCCGAGCGGGACATCTCGGCGCCGCCGAGGCGGCCACCGCACTGGATCTTGATGCCCTTGGCGCCGGCCTTCATCGAGGACTGCATGCTCTTGCGCATGGCCCGACGGAAGGAGACGCGGGAGGAGAGCTGCTCGGCGACGGCCTGGGCCACCAGCTGAGCGTCCACCTCGGGGTTCTTGACCTCGAGGATGTTCAGCTGGACCTGCTTGCCGGTCAGCTTCTCCAGCTCGCCGCGGATGCGGTCCGCCTCGGCGCCGCGGCGGCCGATGACGATGCCCGGGCGGGCGGTGTGGATGTCAACGCGGACGCGGTCGCGGGTGCGCTCGATCTCGACCTTCGAGATGCCGGCCCGCTCCATGCCCTTCGTCATCATGCGACGAATGGCGACGTCTTCCTTGACGTAGTCCTTGTACAGCTTGTCGGCGTACCAACGGGACTTGAAGTCCGTGGTAATGCCGAGCCGGAACCCGTGCGGGTTTACCTTCTGGCCCATTACCGGGTTCCTTCCTTGCTGCTGACGACCACGGTGATGTGGCTGGTCCGCTTACGGATCCGGTAGGCACGACCCTGGGCACGCGGACGGAACCGCTTCAGGGTCGGGCCCTCGTCCACGTACGCCTCGCTGATGACCAGCGAAGAGGCGTCGGTGTGGTCGTAGTTGTGTGCGGCGTTGGCGATGGCGCTGTCCAGCACCTTGCCAACCGGCACGCTCGCGGCCTGCGGGGCGAAACGCAGGACCGCCTGAGCCTCCGTGGCATCCATGCCACGGATGAGGTCCACCACGCGGCGGGCCTTCATGGGCGTGACGCGGATGTACCGCGCCTGGGCCCTGGCTTCCATGGTTGTCCCTTCGGTGTAAGTCATAGTCGTTACCACCCGCGATTAGCGGCGCTTCGACTTCCGGTCGTCCTTGACGTGGCCGCGGAAGGTGCGAGTCGGCGAGAACTCGCCGAGCTTGTGGCCGACCATCGACTCGGTGACGAACACCGGGACGTGGATCTTGCCGTTGTGCACCGCGATGGTGTGACCCAGCATGGCCGGGACGATCATCGAGCGACGGGACCAGGTCTTGATGACGTTCTTGGTGCCTGCCTCGTTCTGCGCGTCCACCTTCTTGATGAGGTGGCCGTCGACGAAGGGCCCCTTCTTGAGACTGCGCGGCATCTAAACCCGCTCCTAGCGCTTCTTGTTCGTCTTGCGGCGGCGGACGATGTACTTGTTCGATGCCTTCTTCGGCGAACGAGTACGACCCTCCTTCTGACCCCACGGCGAGACCGGGTGGCGACCACCGGAGGTCTTGCCTTCACCACCACCGTGCGGGTGGTCAACCGGGTTCATCGCGACACCGCGGACGGTCGGGCGGACGCCCTTCCAGCGCATGCGGCCGGCCTTGCCCCAGTTGATGTTCGACTGCTCGGCGTTGCCGACCTCGCCGATGGTGGCGCGGCAGCGGGCGTCGACCAGGCGGATCTCACCCGACGGCATACGAAGGTGGGCCATGGTGCCCTCCTTCGCCAGCAGCTGCACGGAGGCACCCGCGGAGCGGGCGAACTTCGCGCCGCCGCCGGGCCGCAGCTCGATGGCGTGGATGGTCGTACCGACCGGGATGTTGCGCAGCGCCAGGTTGTTGCCGGGCTTGATGTCGGCGGCCGGGCCGTTCTCGACACGGTCGCCCTGCGACAGGCCACGCGGCGCGATGATGTAGCGCTTCTCGCCGTCCGCGTAGTGGAGCAGCGCGATGCGCGCGGTGCGGTTGGGGTCGTACTCGATGTGCGCGACCTTGGCCGGCACGCCGTCCTTGTCGTGACGACGGAAGTCGATCACGCGGTAGGCGCGCTTGTGGCCACCACCCTGGTGGCGAACGGTCACACGACCGGCGTTGTTACGGCCGCCCTTGCTGTGCAGGGGGCGGACCAGCGACTTCTCCGGCGTGGACCGCGTGATCTCGACAAAGTCGGCGACGCTGGAGCCACGACGGCCCGGGGTCGTCGGCTTGTACTTGCGGATACCCATTTCTCAGTCCTCGTCCGATTCCGGACGATCCAGACCGCCCTTAGGCGGTCGGACCGCCGAAGATGTCGATACGGTCGCCCTCGGCGAGGGTCACGATGGCGCGCTTCGTGTCGGCGCGCTTGCCGAAACCGGTGCGGGTGCGCTTGCGCTTGCCCTGCCGGTTGATCGTGTTGACCCCGGTGACCTTGACCGAGAAGACCGCTTCCACGGCCTGCTTGATCTGGGTCTTGTTGGAGCCGGGCGCGACGATGAACGTGTACTTGTTCTCGTCGAGCAGCGCGTAGCTCTTCTCGGACACAACCGGCTTGACGAGAATGTCGCGCGGGTCCGAGTAGGTCTTGCTGGTAACGGTCGCCTCGCTCATCAGGCGTCGCTCCCTTCGGTCTCAGCGGTCTGGGGGCCAGACACGAAGGACTCGAAGGCGGCCTGGGTGAAGACCACGTCGTCAGAGACGATCACGTCGTACGTGTTCAGCTGGCCCGGCTCCAGGATGTGCACCTGGGGCAGGTTGCGGGCGGACAGCCACGCGGCCTCGTCGGCACGGTCGACGACCAGGAGCAGGTTCTTGCGCTCCGAGATCTTGCCGAACAGCGTCTTGGCGGCCTTGGTGGAGACGCCACCCTCGACCACGCCGGTGACGACGTGGATGCGGGAGTGACGGGCCCGGTCGGAGAGGGCACCGCGCAGGGCGGCGGCCTTCATCTTCTTCGGGGTCCGCTGCGAGTAGTCACGCGGCTGCGGGCCGTGGACGACGCCACCGCCGGCGAACTGCGGCGCACGGGTCGAACCCTGACGCGCACGGCCGGTGCCCTTCTGGCGGTACGGCTTGCGCCCACCGCCGCGGACCTCGCCGCGGGTCTTGGTCTTGTGCGTGCCCTGACGGGCAGCGGCCAGCTGCGCGACGACGACCTGGTGGATCAGCGGAACGCTGGTCTTGGCGTCGAAGATCTCCGCGGGGAGCTCGACGGTCCCGGCCTTGTCGCCTGCCGGCGAAAGGATGTCAATGGTGCTCATCGGTTCCTCAAGCCCCCTTGGCCGCGGTGCGGACCAGGACGAGGCCGCCGTTCGGACCAGGGACTGCGCCCTTGATGAGGAGCAGACCCTTCTCCGCGTCAACCGCGTGGATGGTCAGGTTCTGGGTGGTGACCCGCTCGTTGCCCATACGACCCGCCATGCGCATGCCCTTGAAGACACGGCCGGGAGTGGCACAGCCACCGATGGAGCCAGGCATACGGTGCACACGGTGGGCACCGTGGGACGCCTTGCCGCCCTTGAAGTTGTGACGCTTCATCACACCGGCGAAGCCCTTGCCCTTGCTCTTGCCCGTGACGTCGACCTTGACGCCGGACTCGAACACCTCGGCAGTGACCTCCTGGCCCAGCGTGTACTCGCTGGCGTCGGAGGTGCGGAGCTCCACCAGGTGGCGGCGCGGGGTCACGTCGGCCTTGGCGAAGTGGCCCTTGAGGGGCTTGTTCACCTTGCGGGGGTCGATCTCGCCGAAGGCGATCTGGACTGCCTCGTAGCCGTCGGTGTCGTTGGAGCGGATCTGGGTGACGACGCAGGGCCCGGCCTTGACGACGGTCACCGGGACGACCCGGTTGTTCTCGTCCCAGACCTGGGTCATGCCGAGCTTCTCGCCCAGGACGCCCTTAATGTTCTTAGCCATCTCGCGCGTCACCTCAGAGCTTGATCTCGATGTCGACGCCCGCCGGCAGGTCGAGACGCATCAGCGAGTCAACCGTCTTCGGCGTGGGGTCGAGGATGTCGATGAGGCGCTTGTGCGTGCGCATCTCGAAGTGCTCGCGCGAGTCCTTGTACTTGTGCGGCGACTTGATGACGCAGTACACGTTCTTCTCAGTGGGCAGCGGCACCGGGCCCGCGACCGACGCACCAGTGCGCGTCACCGTCTCGACGATCTTCTTCGCCGAGGAGTCGATGACCTCGTGGTCGTAGGCCTTGAGCCGGATGCGGATCTTCTGTCCCGCCATGGCTACTAGTAGTCCTGTCTCTCTCGTAACGCTCTGGAACCCGGGGGCTCTCAAGACTTCCGTCTCCGACCCACGCGGTCGGGCGTGTCGCATCCCCTCTACGCAGATCTCCCGAAGGATTTCCCAACCAAGGGGGTGCGGGCCCGAGGACCGCAGGACCGGGGGCGGAACACCCACCGGGTGCCTGGCCGGTGCCCCACTGACGCTTCCCGGAAGATTCCCGTACGTCCGACCCGAAGGGGTCGACGAGTACTGTGGGACTCGCTTCCGGTCCTCCCGGCGGGAGGCGCGCAGCATTGACACTCAACCGAGCAACCTGGTCAGTGTGCCATACGGGGCACGGGCCTGGCCAATCGGGCGGAGGATCTTACCCCGCGTGGTCGCCCGGTCAAACGCGGGCGCGCGGCGGGCGGGCCCCGGACCGGACTCCCCGGGCGAAATCGGGTGGGCGCGGCGCGCCGTCCACCCTAGAGTGACCGGCCGGAAAGACCGTCGGCACCGGGGGCATCGATCATGCGTACGCACTATCCGCGCACCCCTCATCTGCCCTGGTCCCCCGGCGCCACCTCGGACGACGTACGGATCGCGGACCTCGCCGGGCTGGCCGGGCGCGAGGTCGTCGTCACCGAGAAGCTGGACGGCGAGAACACCACGCTCTACGCCGACGGGCTGCATGCCCGCTCCCTCGACTCCGCGCACCACCCCTCCCGCGGTTGGGTGAAGGCGCTCCAGGGCCGGATCGGGGCCCGCATCCCGGACGGATGGCGGATCTGCGGCGAGAACATGTTCGCCCGGCACTCGATCCCGTACGACGGCCTGGAGAGCTTCTTCTACGGGTTCTCCGTCTGGGACGGGGACCACTGCCTGGGCTGGGACCGCACCGAAACGTTCCTGCGGGGCCTCGGGATCCCGGTGCCGCCGGTGCTGTGGCGCGGGGTGCTCGACGCCCGTGCCGAGAAGGCGCTGCGGGCCCGGCGGCCGGACACCGGGCGGCAGGAGGGGTACGTGGTGCGGCCCGCGGACGGCTTCGGGGCCGGGGATTTCGGGCGGCTGGTGGCCAAGTGGGTACGGCCGGGCCATGTGACCACCGGGACGCACTGGATGCACGCCGCCGTCGTGCCGAACGGGCTGGGGCCGGCCGCCGCGCTGTGGGCGGTGCGGTCCGGGGCACCGGCCGACGCGGGGGCGCTGGCCGGTGCGGTCGGAACAGGTGCGGGCCCGGACGGCTGCGAGGGCGACGCCGGGGCGGTGGCCGCGACGGCCGACGCCCTGGACGCGGCGGGGGTCACCGGCGAGGACCGGCTGGCGGGCGTGGTGGCCGCGCTCCTGCGCCGCTCCCGCCGCGCCGGGCTCGGCGGGGCGCTGGCCCCGGCGCTGGGGATGCCGCTGGCCCGGCGCGTCGCCGACCTCGTCGGGCTGTACCCCGCGCTGCACCTCCCGTACCCGGACGAGGAGCGCCGTGCCGGGCTGGCCCGGATGTCCCGCGCGGCCGCGCTGCCGGTGCTGCACGCGCTCGCCGGGGCCCTGGCGGAGGACGACGGGGCGCGCGAGCAGGTGGAGTGGTCGGCCCTGTACGCCCAGGAGGCGGCGGAGCCGGCCGGGCTGCGGGCGGCCTTCGACGACCTGGCGCCCGAGGCCGCCGCACGCTGCCTGGCGCAGGCGCGCGAGGCGTACGCGCTGGGCCGGGTCGCCACCGCCGAGGAGGCCGTCGCCGCGACCTGGCGGTGGCGGGACGGGGACTTCCCGCGCCTGGTGCACCTGGTCGGGCCGTCGGGCAGCGGCAAGAGCACCTTCGCCCGGGGGCTGCCCGGCGTCGACACGTATCTCTCGCTGGACGACCTGCGGCTGGCCCGGGGCTCGCGCGCCGACCAGCGGGCCAACGGGGAGGTGCTGCGCGAGGGGCTCGACCGGCTGGACGCGGCGCTCGTGCCGGGCGCCACCGTCGTCTGGGACGCCACCTCGCTCAACGCCCACCAGCGCTCCCTGGTCCACGCGGTGGCCCGGCGCCGGGACGCGCTGGTCACCCATGCCGTGGCGCTGGTCGACGAGGCGGAACTGGTCCGCCGCAACGGGCGCCGGGACCATCCGGTGCCGCCCGGGGTGCTCGACGCGCAGCTGCGCCGCTTCGTGCCCCCGTACCCCGGCCAGGCCCACCGCACCTGGTACATCGGCGCGAGCGGCGCCGTCGAGGACGAGGCGTAGACCGTGGAGGGCGAAACGCGGACCGTCGAAGGCGGAGCGCGGAGCGTCAAGGACGAGGCGCGGACCGTGGAGGGCGAGGCGTAGTGCGTACCAGCGAGGAGATCTACCACCGGGTCCGGTGGGACGGGCGGTTCGATCCGGCGCGTTTCGTGATGGGGGTGGCGCAGCGCGGCCGGGAGGCGAAGCGGGTGCCGCTGCCCCGGTTCACGCCCGGCGGGGAGATTCCCTGGCACCGGGTGCTGTTCTTCGAGGCGGACGGCGAGCTGGTGTGGGACCGCTCCTCGGGCACGGACCGGATCGACGCGACCGAGGCCGGGCGGGTGCGGACGCCGCGCCGGCTGCCGTCGCCGTACTTCGTCTCCCGTACGCCGCACGTGTACGCGGCGGACCGGTCGGCCTGGGTGCCGGTGGACACGGCGGCCCCGGCACCGGCACCGGTGCCGCGCTCCGGACCGCTGACGGTGCTGACCTGGAACACCCTGTGGGACCGCTACGACAGCGAGCTCATCGACACCGCCCGGCGCCGGCCGCTGCTGCTCGACGCGCTGCGCGAGGCGGACGCCGACGTCATCGCCCTCCAGGAGGCCGAACCGGCCCTGCTCGGCCTGGTGCTGGCCGCGCCCTGGGTCCGCGCGGAGTACACCGTCTGGGCCGATCCGGCGGGCCGGGACACCGCGGAGTACGGTCTGCTGCTGCTCGCCCGGGTGCCGCTGGTGGAGGCGGGGCTGCACGCGCTCGGTCCGCACAAGGCGGTCGCGGCGGTGGTCGTGGCCGGGCCGGACGGGCCACTCACGGTCGCGGCGACCCATCTCAGCAGCGATCACTCGGCCGACGGCGCCCGCCGCCGCGACGCCGAACTGGCCGATCTCGCAACGGGGTTGGCGGCCGTCGAGGGCGATCTGGCGCTGCTCGGCGACTTCAACGACGGCGGCGACACCCCGCAGGACCGGCTGGGGATGGCGGACGCCTGGAGCCTCGTGCACGGCGCGGACGACCGGACCCCCACCTTCGATCCCTCGGTCAATCCGCTGGCCGCCGTCTCCTCGCTGACCGGGCGGATCTCCCGGCTGGACCGGGTGCTGCTCCGTACCGAGGGGCCGCGGCCCGCCTCGGCGGTGCTGCTGGGCCGGACGCCGGAGCCGGACGGGCTGTACGTCTCGGACCACTTCGGAGTGCTCGTCGCGCTGACCGCCGACGCCCCACTCGAAGCGGATGAGGCGGACGAGACGGACGCGGCGGACGAGGAGTGCGCGGCCGGTGTGGTGCGCCGGGTGGCCGCCGCGCTGCCCGGGGCCGCCGTCCACCCGACCGGTTCGCGGCGGATGGGCTGCGCGCTGCCCGGCGCGGACGTGGACCTGGTCGCCGCGCTGCCCGGCACGGTCGACCCGGCGGCGGTACGGAGGCGGCTGGCCGGGGCGCTGCCGGACGCCGTGGACCTGCGCGAGGTGACCGGGGCCCGGGTGCCGGGACTGCGCTTCACGCTGGACGGGCTCGGCGTGGACCTGGTGACCGTGGCGACGGGGACCGTTCCCCTGGCGGAGGCGGTGGCGCGCCGGGGCGAGCTGGGCGAGGCGGCGGCCGTGGCGCTGAGCGCGGTGAGCGACGCGGAGGCGGTGGCCGGGGCGGCGGACCCGCACCGGGCCGCGTTCGTCCGGCTGGCCCGGGAGGTGAAGGGGTGGGCGCGGGCGCGCGGCCTGGACTCCGCCCCGTTCGGCGGTCTGCCCGGCCTCGCCTGGGCGGTGCTGGCGGCCCGTACCGCCCACGAGGCCGGCCGGCTGGCCCCGCTCCCCCTGCTGCGGCACTTCTTCGCGACCTGGGCCACCTGGGACTGGGCCGTGCCGGTCGGCCCCGGCGAGCCCCTCCCCGGCGCCCCGCTCACCGTGCTGACGCCGACGGCGCCGGTCCGCTCCTGCACCGCCCAGGTCTCCCCGGCCGGGCGCGAGCTGATCGCCGGGGAGCTGCTGCGGGCCTGGGAGATCCTGGAGTCGGCCGCCGACGGGGACCCCGTACCGCGCGCCCTGCTCCGCACCCCGCCGTCCCCGTACCCGGACCACGCCGGCTGGGCGCTGGTCTCCGTACGCCCCGGAGCGGACGAGGGCCGGTTCCGCGGACGGGTCCTCGCCCTGCTCGACGCCCTCGCCCGGGCGGGCGCGCCGGACGCCCGCGTCTGGCCCCGCCCGTGCGGCTGGGACGCCACGCACGTCCAGTACGCCCTCGGCCTCGGCCGCACCCCGCCCGACGCGTCACGACTGGCGGAGATCGGCGGCGAACTGCTGCGCGGCCTGCCCGGCGCCACCCTCCACCGCACGGCCCCGGGCCGGGAATGGAAGCTGCGATGAGTGCCCCCGTCTGGTCCCTGCGCCCCGCCCGCCCCGAGGACGTGGAGAGCGTCGCCGAGCTCCGGGCCGTCGTGATGCGCCCCGACCTGGAGCGGCTGGGCCGCTACGACGAGCACCGCGTACGGCAGCGGCTGCGGGACGGGTACGTGCCGGAGCACACCTCGGTCGTGGTGGTGGACGGGGAGTTCGCGGGCTGTGTCGCCCTGCGGCCGGTCGACGGCGGGCTGTGGCTGGAGCACTTCTACCTCTCCCCCGCCGTCCAGGGGCGCGGCATCGGCACCGCCGTACTGCGTTCGCTGCTCGCGCGGGCCGACGCAGGGGGCGCGACCGTACGGCTGGACGTGCTCCGGGGCAGCGCCGCCCGCACGCTGTACGAGCGGCACGGGTTCACCGAGGAACGGCGCGACCCGGTCGACGTCTTCATGGTCCGTACACCGGTACGTTGATCCGACCGGGGCAAACCCCCGGAGTCCAGGCAACCCGTCCTCCAAGATCACCGTCTATCCCGGCGCAGCGGCGGCCCTCCCCCCACCGCGGTCTGCGCACCGGCGGGCGGCATCGGGCCGTCCGCCGCGAGGGAGTGGACGGAGCACGGTGTGACGGATCGACCCGGCCCGCGCGTACCCGGTTCGGGGACGCGGCGGCGTGCGGTGCTGGCGGCGGCCGGGGCGGCGGGGCTCGCGGCTCTCACCTCCTGCGCCGCGCCCGCCCCGCCGCGGCGCCGCGCCCCCGCGGCGGACCCGATGCCGGGGCTGCGGATCAGCACCACGCACCCGGCCCTGATGCTCCAGGTCCTCGCCCACCCGGACGACGACCTGTACTTCATGAACCCGGACACCCAGCAGGCCCTCGACGGCGGTACCCCGCTCGTCTGCGTCTACCTGACCGGCGGCGAGGCCACCGGCGTCAACCGCGTCCCGGGCCGCCCGCTGCCCGCGCCCGACAAGGCGGCGTACTCCTCCGCCCGCCACCAGGGCCTGCGCCAGGCGTACGCGACCCTGCTGGGCGTCCCGATGTTCGCCGAGTGGCACCGGTCGGTGATGGAGCTGGAGGGCGGCCACCGCGCCGAGCTCAACACCCTGCGCCACGAGGGCCGCAAGGTGGACCTGGTCTTCGTCAACACCGCCATGCACACCACGTACGGACGGCTCGGGCTGCCCAGCCTCTGGCAGGACCGGCGCCTGGTGCTGCCGACCGTCGTCGCCGAGGGCTCCCCGCTGCGGAAGGTGGGCTCGTACACGTACGACGGGCTGATCGACGTCCTGGCGGGGCTCTTCGAGCACTACCGGCCGAGCATCGTGCACACCATGGACCCGGACCCGGACATCCAGCACAGCAGTCGGGCCGTCCGCATCGCCGACAGCGAGCAGCCGGGCTACTCCGACCACCCCGACCACACGGCCACGGCCCTGTTCACCTGGGCCTCGCTGATCCGGTGGGTGGCGCGGTCCACCCGGGACGGCGGCCTGGTGCCGAGCTTCGCGGTCACCTCGTTCCGGGGCTACTACAACCGGCACTGGCCGAAGAACCTGCCGCCCGCGGTGCTCGCCGAGAAGGCCTCGCACCTGGTCCCGTACGGCGGTGAGGTCGACTGGCGGTGCGGCAACCCGGCGGGGTGCGGGGACTACAACGTCGGCGGCGACCGGCCGCTGACCAACCGCAAGGGGTGGGTGCGCTCCACCCACTACCGCTACCCCGGCCCGCGCCCCACCCTGGCCACCGAGCCGGACGGCCGGCTCGTCAGTTACGAGGTGCTGGGGCTCCGGGCGGTCCGCCGCCGGGAGACCGCGCCGGGCACGGGCGTGTGGGACGTGCCGGACGACCTCGGCGGCGGCCCGCTCGCCCCGGTCCTGGGCGGGACGACGCTGCCGGACGGGCGGCACATCCTGGCCGGGCTGCGGTTCTCGGCGCTGGAGGGGCACGGCGGCGACAACGAACGGGAGGTCGTCGTCCTCGAACAGCGCTACCCGGGCGGCGCCTTCCGCGCCTGGACGGGGCTGGGCAACTCGGAGCGCACCCACGACCACGGGCGCCGGCTCGGCGTCCCGGTCCTGGTCACCGCCCCCGACGGCCGGGTCCACCTCTTCGTACGGAACGCGGAGAAAGGTCTCAGCACCCGGGTCCGGGAGGCGGACGGCCGGTGGAGCGGGTGGCGGGACACCGGCGGCGGCGAGGTCCAGGACGGGCTGAGCGCGGTGGTGGACGCCGAGGGCCGGGTCCATGTCTTCGCGGCGGGCCGGTTCGCGGTGCACCACTGGACGCAGGACGAGCCGGGCCGGGACGTGACCGCCCGGACCCAGATCACCGGGGTGCCGGTCCCCGGCGACGGCCCGGCCGCGCTGCCCGGACCGGACGGCAGCGTCGAGCTGTACTACCGCGCGGCGGCGAAGGCGGCCCTGACCACCGTGCGGACCGGGGAGACCGCCGAGGAGACCGGTATCGACGGCTACGGCCGCCCGGTCGCGGACCGGGCGGGCTTCGACGGCTACGGCCCGGTCGCCGCGGCGGGCACCCCGGGCGCCCCGGTCCTCCTCGGCCGCACCGACTCGGGCCGGCTCCAGCTCCGTACCCCCGCGGGCCTTCTCGTACAGCGGGACGGGCCGGTGGCCCTGGACGGCCCGGTCCTGCACCTCACCCCGGCCGGCCACCCGGTCGTGGCAGCCCTGGGCCCGGACGCCCACCCCTGGCTCTGGCGGCCCTGACCCGGGCCGACGGGCGATGCCGGCGGGTGGCCAGGGAACCGGTGCCGCCACCCCGTACCACTCGGCCGGTTCCCCTCACTGCCCGGACCATCAATTCGACGACGTCACCCATGCGACCTCACTCTCCGCTCCGCCGCCCACCCCACGGAAAGGGGCGCAGCACGGCGAAGCTGTAGAAGGAGAGGAGAAGGTTGAGGAACACGAAACCCGGCGTGAGGAGGAACGAGGCGTAGCCGTCCAGGCGGTCGCCGAAATCGTCGGCGCTCCCGAATGCCACTCCCAGGACGAACAGCAGCACGGCATTCACCACGGCGAGGGCGGCCAGCACGCCCAGGCGTCCGGCACGCGTGCGGCCACCGGCCCTCGCCGCCCCGGCACGCATCGGATTCCTTGGCTGGAACAGGGGTTGCGCCACAAAGAACAGGACCAGGGCGATGTTCCAGAGCGGGATCTCACTCACCCATTCCAGGACGCCGCGGTTCGTCGTGATGGAGGTCGCGCACACCAGGACCGCCGGCAGCCACAGGCGGAACGCCGCGACGGCAGCCCGGTCGAGAACGAATCTGGAAGGGGATGTTCCCTGCACCCTCAGGCCCTCACGGTCACTGAGGCACCTGCGGAACGCGCCGCGTCAACGGCCCTGTCCACCACCTCGTGAGCCAGATCCACCCACATCCTGACCGGGGACTCGACCGTGCCGAAGGGCCTTCGCCCGTGCGGCGAGGAGAACGGGAACCAGCTCACCCACGACGACCCCCATGTCGTGCGGGTCGGCTGTTTCGAGATACCGCGTACGGACCCGTTCCCGACGACCCGCGCCTTCGCACCCTGACGGCCTTGCCCGCGTCCCGGACGAGCAGGACGCCCCAGCCGAGCGCGATCGCCCCCGGCAGCACGACCCACCAGGAGCCCCAGGAGTCGGAGAGGGAGAAGGCGAGGACGAGGACGAGGACCACCTTCCCCGCGAGGCCGTCCGTCCAGCTCTTCCCCATGCCCACTCCCCACCCTTTTCGGCCACGATGTCGGCCTGTCACACCGTAGAACACCCCGAGTAGAACACCCGAGCACACCCGAACACACCGAAGGGCCCCGTCCCACCGCATACACGGCGGGACAGGGCCCTTCTTGGTGCTCGTTGCGGAGCAACCAGGTCAGACGGTCAAGTAATTACTTGACGATCTTGGTGACCTGGCCGGCGCCCACGGTCCGGCCACCCTCACGGATGGCGAACTTCAGGCCCTCCTCCATGGCGACCGGCTGGATCAGCTGGACCGACATGACGGTGTTGTCGCCCGGCATGACCATCTCGGTGCCCTCGGGGAGGGTCACGACGCCGGTCACGTCCGTGGTACGGAAGTAGAACTGCGGGCGGTAGTTGTTGAAGAACGGGGTGTGACGGCCACCCTCGTCCTTCGACAGGATGTAGGCCTGGGCCTCGAACTCGGTGTGCGGCGTGACCGAACCGGGCTTGATGATGACCTGGCCGCGCTCGACGTCCTCGCGCTTGATGCCACGGAGGAGCAGACCGACGTTCTCACCGGCCTGGCCCTCGTCGAGCAGCTTGCGGAACATCTCGATGCCGGTGACCGTGGTGGTGGTCTTCTCGTTCTTGATACCGACGATGTCGACGGTCTCGTTGACCTTGAGGACACCACGCTCGATACGACCGGTGACGACGGTGCCACGACCGGTGATCGTGAAGACGTCCTCGATCGGCATCAGGAACGGCTTGTCGACGTCACGCTCGGGCTGCGGGATGTTCTCGTCGACGGCCTTCATCAGGTCGAGGACGGTCTGGCCCCACTCCTTGTCGCCCTCGAGCGCCTTGAGCGCCGAGACCTTGACGACCGGCAGGTCGTCGCCCGGGAACTCGTACTCGGAGAGGAGCTCACGGACCTCGAGCTCGACGAGCTCCAGGATCTCCTCGTCGTCCACCATGTCGGCCTTGTTCAGGGCGACGACGATGTACGGAACGCCGACCTGGCGGGCCAGGAGCACGTGCTCCTTGGTCTGCGGCATCGGGCCGTCGGTGGCGGCGACCACGAGGATGGCGCCGTCCATCTGCGCCGCACCGGTGATCATGTTCTTGATGTAGTCCGCGTGACCCGGGCAGTCGACGTGCGCGTAGTGACGCGACTCCGTCTGGTACTCGACGTGCGCGATGGAGATCGTGATACCGCGCTGGCGCTCCTCAGGAGCCTTGTCGATCTGGTCGAAGGCCGAGGCCTCGTTCAGGTCCGGGTACGCGTCGTGCAGCACCTTGGTAATGGCGGCCGTGAGGGTCGTCTTACCGTGGTCAATGTGACCGATGGTGCCGATGTTGACGTGCGGCTTAGTCCGCTCGAACTTCGCCTTCGCCACTGGGTCCTCCTGTGGAGTGGTTCTGTACGCCTTGCTTCATCGGCGCCAGGGTGATCTTTGCTGGGATGCCGGGGCCGGGGGCATTCCCCGCGCAGCTCTCGCTCCGCGACGAATGCCCCACCAGGCTCCGGTGACAAGCCTAAAGCGTGAGCTCGGGTGAGTTACTCGCCCTTGGCCTTCGCGATGATCTCCTCGGCGACGTTCCGCGGAACCTCGGCGTAGGAGTCGAACTGCATCGAGTAGCTTGCGCGACCCGAGGTCTTGCTGCGGAGGTCTCCGACGTAGCCGAACATCTCCGAGAGGGGCACGAGGCCCTTCACGACGCGAGCGCCGCTGCGCTCCTCCATGGCCTGGATCTGGCCACGGCGGGAGTTGATGTCACCGATGACATCGCCCATGTAGTCCTCGGGCGTGGTGACCTCGACGGCCATCATCGGCTCGAGGAGAACCGGGGACGCCTTCCGCGCGGCCTCCTTGAAGGCCTGCGAACCGGCGATCTTGAAGGCCAGCTCGGAGGAGTCGACCTCGTGGTAGCCACCGTCGAGAAGAATGACGCGGACGCCAGTCATCTCGTAGCCGGCCAGGATGCCGAACTGCATGGCTTCCTGGGCACCCGCGTCCACCGAGGGGATGTACTCCCGGGGGATGCGGCCACCAGTGACCTTGTTGACGAACTCGTACGAGGCCTCGCCGCCCTCGATGGGCTCGATCGCGATCTGCACCTTGGCGAACTGACCGGTACCACCGGTCTGCTTCTTGTGGGTGTAGTCGACGCGCTCGACGGCCTTGCGGATCGTCTCGCGGTACGCGACCTGCGGCTTGCCGACGTTCGCCTCGACGCGGAACTCGCGCTTCATGCGGTCGACGAGCACTTCGAGGTGCAGCTCGCCCATACCACCGATGATGGTCTGGCCGGTCTCCTCGTCGGAGTGCACCTGGAAGGACGGGTCCTCTTCGGAGAGGCGCTGGATGGCGACACCCAGCTTCTCCTGGTCGCCCTTGGACTTCGGCTCGATGGCGACCTGGATGACCGGGGCCGGGAAGTCCATGGACTCCAGGATGACCGGCGCCTTGTCGTCACAGAGCGTCTCACCGGTGGTGGTCTGCTTCAGACCCATCACGGCGATGATGTCGCCCGCGCCCACCGACTCGATCTCCTCACGCTTGTTCGCGTGCATGCGGTAGATCTTGCCGATGCGCTCCTTCTTGCCCTTGACCGAGTTCAGCACCGAGGTGCCGGACTCCAGGCGGCCCGAGTAGACCCGGACGAAGGTGAGCTTGCCGAGGTGCGGGTCGCTCATGATCTTGAACGCCAGCGCCGCGAGCGGCTCGTCGTCGGACGGCTTGCGCTTGACGACGACCTCGGGGTCCTTGACGTCCTGGCCCTCGATGGCCTCGACGTCCAGGGGCGAGGGCAGGTAGCGGACCACGGCGTCGAGCAGGGGCTGGACGCCCTTGTTCTTGAACGCGGTGCCACAGAACACCGGGGTGACGGTCGTCTCGCCGCCCTTGCCGGAGTTGATGGTGATACGACGGATGCCCGCGTAGAGCTGCTCCACGGAAGGCTCTTCGCCCTCCAGGTAGAGCTCCATGAGCGCCTCGTCGTTCTCCGCGGCGGCTTCGAGAAGCTTGGCGCGGTACTCCTCGGCCTGCTCGGCGAGCTCGGCCGGGATGTCGACGATGTCGTACGCCTCACCCTTGGTGGCTTCCACCGGGTAGACGAACGCCTTCATCGTCACGAGGTCGACGACACCCGTGAAGTCGGCCTCGGCACCGATCGGGAGCTGCATGACGATCGGGGTCGCGCCGAGGCGGTCCGTGATCATGTCGACACAGCGGAAGAAGTTGGCACCGGTGCGGTCGAGCTTGTTGACGAAGCAGATACGCGGCACGCCGTAGCGGTCCGCCTGACGCCAGACGGTCTCGGACTGCGGCTCGACGCCCGCGACACCGTCGAACACGGTGACGGCGCCGTCGAGGACGCGGAGCGAACGCTCCACCTCGACGGTGAAGTCGACGTGACCCGGGGTGTCGATGATGTTGATGGTGTGGTCAACATCATTGAGCGGCCAGTGGCAGGTCGTCGCGGCGGACGTGATCGTGATGCCGCGCTCCTGCTCCTGCTCCATCCAGTCCATCGTGGCAGCGCCGTCGTGGACTTCACCGATCTTGTACGAAACGCCGGTGTAGAAGAGGATCCGCTCAGTGGTGGTCGTCTTGCCCGCGTCGATGTGGGCCATGATCCCGATGTTGCGGACCTTGGCCAGGTCAAGCGAAGTGGTGGCCATAAGGCTCAGTCTTCTCTCGGTCTCGATGTGGGTAGCGACTACCAGCGGTAGTGCGCGAAGGCCTTGTTGGACTCGGCCATCTTGTGGGTGTCCTCACGCTTCTTGACGGCAGCGCCAAGACCGTTGGACGCGTCGAGCAGCTCGTTCATGAGGCGCTCGGTCATGGTCTTCTCGCGGCGGGCGCGGGAGTAGCCCACGAGCCAGCGCAGCGCGAGGGTGGAGGCGCGACCGGGCTTGACCTCGATCGGCACCTGGTAGGTGGCGCCACCGACACGGCGGGACTTGACCTCGAGCGAGGGCTTGACGTTCTCAAGCGCGCGCTTCAGCGTGATGACCGGGTCGTTGCCGGTCTTCTCGCGGAGGCCCTCCATGGCGCCGTACACGATCCGCTCGGCGGTGGAACGCTTGCCGTCCAGCAGGATCTTGTTGATCAGCGAGGTGACAAGAGGAGAGTTGTAGACCGGGTCGATGATGACCGGGCGCTTCGGGGCGGGGCCCTTACGAGGCATTCTTACTTCTCCTTCTTGGCGCCGTAGCGGCTGCGGGCCTGCTTGCGGTTCTTGACACCCTGGGTGTCGAGCGAGCCGCGGATGATCTTGTAACGAACACCCGGCAGGTCCTTCACACGGCCACCACGCACGAGCACGATGGAGTGCTCCTGCAGGTTGTGTCCCTCACCCGGGATGTAGGCCGTGACCTCGATACCGGAGGTCAGACGCACACGCGCGACCTTACGGAGGGCCGAGTTCGGCTTCTTCGGGGTGGTCGTGAACACACGCGTGCAGACGCCGCGGCGCTGGGGCGAACCCTCGAGTGCGGGCGTCTTGTTCTTTTCGACCTTGTCCTGCCGGCCCTTGCGGACCAGCTGCTGGATCGTAGGCACTACTTCTCCGGTTTCTGTGTGCCGTTCGTGAAACTAACCTGGAACGTCACCGACCCACGCGGTCGGGTGTGTCGAATACTGCGGACTTCTGCCGCAAGGCAGAAGGAGCGCAGATTGCGGTAGCCACTGACGGGCTCGGCATGCGGCTGAGGACACGCACACGAGCCCAGGCACACCCCAGGCACAAGGTCTGAGCGTACCTACCGCGTCGACTCCGGTCAAAACAAATCCGTCTCACCCCGACACGCCGGAGTTCCGCCGGCCGCGACCGCGAGATCCGGACAGCCGGTCGCGGGCGGACGGCAGGAATACGACCTTACCGGTCCCGGTACGTACGTTCTCAGTACATTGAACCGCTGATGAACGACCGGGGGGACGGGATGGCGGCGGCGTACGTACCCGAGGGCGACGGACTCGACGACCAGGTGCCCTTCCTCGCCCGGCTGGAGCGCACGGACCGGGTGGCCCTGCTGGAGCTCGGGCGCGAGCTGTGCTTCGACGTCCGGGCCGCCCTGCTCCGCCAGGACGAGCCGTCCGCGCACGTCCTGCTGATCCTCAGCGGCTGGACGAAGATCACCACCTCCGCGCCCAACGGCTACGAGGCGCTGCACGCCCTGCGCGGCCCCGGCGACATCGTCGGCGAATCCGCCGCGCTGACCGGTCGGCCCCGTTCGGCGACCGTGACCGCGCTCTCCCCCGTCCGGGCCGCGGTCGTGCCGCACGAGAAGTTCCGCGCGTTCGTGGCCGCCTCCCCCGGGGTGTCGCTCTCGCTCCTCGCGCTGGCCTCCGACCGGACGCGGGCGGCGGACCGGCGCAGCCTGGAGTTCGCGGCGATGACGGTGCGCGAGCGCTTCGCCGTCCTGCTCCTGGACCTGGCGCGCACCCACGGCGCCCGTACCGCCGAAGGCATCGAGCTCGACGTCCCGCTCAGCAAGCAGGAGCTGGCCGGGGCGGTGAGCGCTTCCCGGGAGGCGGTCCAGCGGCTGCTGAAGGACCTGCGCGAGCGGGGCATCGTACGGACCGGGCGGCGGACGCTGGTGATCGTCCGGCCGGACGCGCTCCGCCGGATCGCCCGGTCCGGGGAGCCGGCCGGCCCGGCCGCCCGCCCGGCGGTCCGCTAGGGCGGGTTCCGCAGCCCGGAGATCCCTCTCTGTGCACACGGTCACAGACCGAGTGCGCCATCGTGCCTCACCGCCCCGGCCTCCCCGGCGCCACGCTCGTGTTCCCGGCCCGCCAGGACCGCGAGGGCCACGAGCGAGAGGCATTCCGTGAACGATCCGGTGAGCAGCACGATCCTGCTGCTCGACATCGAGAAGTACAGCGAGCGCGACGACGTCGAGCAGGCGTTCCTGCGCCGCATGCTCTACGACCTGACCGACCGGGCCCTGCTGGCGGCCGGGATCGACGAGACCCGGCGGCGGCGGGCGGACCGCGGGGACTCCGTGATGGAGCTGATCGACGCCAACTGCTCGGTGGTCGCCCTGCTGCGGGCGCTGCTGACCGAGCTGCCGGCCCGGCTGCACAGTCTGAACCGGCGCGCCTCCGCCTCGGCGCGGATGCGGCTGCGTGGAGTGGTCGCCTCGGGCTTCGTGGCGGTGGATCCGCTCGACGGCTGGGTGGGCAGCGATCTCAACCACGCGTGCCGGCTGCTGGACGCGGACGCGCTGCGGGAGGCGCTCCGGGCGGGCCCGGGCGACTTCACGCTCGGCGTCTCCGACTCCGTCTACCAGGGGGTCGTACGGCACAGCCACACGGGCGTCCCGGCCGAGGAGTTCCGCCCTGTCGTGGTGGACAGCAAGAACGGCCCGCTCGACGCGTGGCTGCACGGGCCCCTCCCGCAGGAGGCCACCCGGGGTGCGGACGCCGCTCCGGCCGCCCCCCTGCCGGAGCCCGGTCCCGCGTCCGTGCCCGGTTCCGGCGGGGCCCCGATCACCGGCGGCGTCTTCGGCGGCACCAACCACGGCATCGGCGGCGGCACGTTCCACGGCAACGTCAGCTTCGGCGGCGGCCGGTGAGCACCGAGGAAGAGGCGCACGGGGCCCCCGCCGCCGAGGACGGCCAGGGCGCCGAGCCGCCGGAGGACCCGCACCCCGAGGAGGAGGGCGCGGGCGAGGAGAAGAAGACCGACCAGCCGCAGCCCGCCTGGGCGGCCCGGCGGGACCTGGCGAGCCACACCCCGCGGACCATGGGGTTCGGGGACGGCTCCCGGATCGGCGGAGGCGTCTTCGGCGGGACCAACCACGGCATCGGCGGCGGCACGTTCTACGGGGACGTCCTGCAGCGGACCGAGATCGTCTACCGGTTCGACGCGCCCTCCGCCCTCCCTGCCTCGGGCGAGATCGCCCCGTCCGTCCTGACGGCGCTGTCCGCGTGCTTCGCCCCCGGGCGGGACGACTTCGACGCGCTGGCCGACCGGCTCCGCGACGAGCATGTGCTGGTCCTCTCGGGGCCGTACCACTCGGGTCGGCGGACCGCCGCCCTCATGCTGATGCACCGGATCGGCGCCGATCCGGTCCGGGCGGTGGACCGGGACACCACCCCCGAACAGCTCACGGCCGGGATCAAGGGGGCTGAACCGGGCGGCGGCCGGACCGGGTACGTCCTGTGCGACCTGGTCACCCCGCCCGGCCGGCCGCTGCGGGAGGCGGACCTGCTGGCCGCCCGCGAGGAACTGGGCGCGGACGCGTACCTGGTGATCACCACGGGACCGGCCGCCCTGCTGGAGGACGTACCGGTGGTGGAGTGGGGGGCGCCCGCGCCGGGTGACGTCCTCGCCGCGCATCTGGCGGCGCTGCCGGGCGGCGAGGAGCGGGTGCCGGAGCTCCTGGCGCTGCCCGCCACGGCCGCCTTCCTCGAACGCCACCACCAGCCGCGCGAGGCCGCCCGGTTCGCCCGACTTCTGGCCTCGTACGCGGCCGGCACGGCCGAGGCCACGCTCCTCGACGGCTTCTCCCTGCACGCGCTGGAGCGCCAGGTCCAGGAGTGGTTCGAGGACGACGGGACCGTACTGCACCTGCGCGAGAAGGCGTTCCTCGTCGCACTGGCCGCCTTCGACGAGGGGCCGTACGCCCTGACGGCGGAGCTGGCCGATCTGCTCTACGCCGCCCTGGAGAGGACCGACAGCCGGTTGCAGCCCGCCGTCCCGGTCTTCGGTACGCACATCGGCAAGCGGCTCCAGCTGGCACGGGCGCGCCGGTTCGAGGCGGAGGAGCCCACCGAGTGGGGTCCGGTCCAGCAGGTGAAGGCGGCCTTCCTCGACGAGCGGACGCCGCTCGTGCTGCTGCGCGAACTCTGGACCGGGCACCCCTCGGCGCGGCCCGCCCTCGTGCACTGGCTGCGGCAGCTGGCCGGGGACGGGCGGCCCTTCGTCCGCACCAGGGCCGCCTCCACCGTCGCCGTGCTCGCCCACACCGACCTGCCGTCCGCCATGGCGCTGATCGTCGAGCCGTGGGCCTCGTCCCGCCTCTACCGGCACCGGAGCGTCGCCGTCGGCGCGCTCACGCTCACCCATGTGCTGGGCACCCCCCATGTGCCGCGCATCCTCGACGCGTGGTGCGAGAGCGAGGAGTCGTCGCTGCGCTGGGTGGCCATCCGGGCCCACGGGATGATCGGGCCGGAGCGCCCGGTGGAGGCCCTGGCCGCCCTGCGCGCGGCGGCCCGGCACGAGGCGGGGCGGCCGGAGCCGGATCCGGAGCTGATGGGGCAGCTAGCCGAGTCCGTGGAACTGCTGCTGCTGTCACCGGCGGGCGAGGAGGTGACCGCGGAGCTGGTACGGACGGTGCACGACGACCGGCCCGCCGCCGATCTCGCGCTCGGCGGCTTCCTGGGGGCCTGCCGCCGCGCCGACCAGGACGAGCGCCACGGCCTGCCGAGCGTGCTGGCCCGGTACGCGCGGGCGTCGACGGCGCACACCCCCGAGGCGTCCGGCATCGCCGGGCTCTGGCGCACCGCGCTGGGCAGCCGGGGCCACACCCGGGACGCTCTCGGGGTGCTCCGCCAGTGGGTGCTCGTGGCGGACCGCGCCCCCGCCGCCGAGTGGGCGCTCGCCGCCCTGCTGCCCGCGCTGGTCACCACCGAGCCGGAACACCGGCGGATCAGCCACCTGCTGCGGACCATGCCCGGCGAGGACGGCGCCGGTCCCCCGCCCGTGGCCGCCCGGCTGCTGACCGTACTGCCCCGTCCCTGACCCCGCCCCTTCCTCCGCGACAGGAGAGAACCCCATGCCCGAATTCCGCCGAGCACCCGACTGGGACCAACAGGCAGACCGCGCGACGCGGTTGACCGACCCGGTGGTCACGGTCCGGCAGCTGTCCCGTTTCGGCTTCTCCCGCCGTCCGCTCACCCGGATCGACCACGCACTGGTCTTCTCGGCCCGCGACGGCTCGTACACCACCTACCTCCCCCCGCTCCGGCCCACCAGGGCCGCGGCAGCCGCGAAGCGCTACACCGCGGTGTACGAGGTCGACATGGGGGTCCACCCGGTCCGCGAGGAGATCGCGCTGCCGAGCGACGACGACGCCTTCGAGTTCACGGCGGTCGTGGAGCTGGCGTGGCGGGTCGTCGATCCCGAACGGTTCGTGGCGAGTCGGCACCGGGACGTGCCCCGGCTGCTGATCGGCGAACTGGAGCAGGCGGCCCGCCCCGTCACCCGCCGCTACCCCGCCGCCCGGAGCGCGGCGGCCGAGGAGGCGCTGCTGCGGGAGGTCGGCGCCCGGGGAACACTCGGCGCGCACGCCGGGCTCACCGCGGACTGGACGGTCCGGCTCCACGGCGACCAGGAAGTCGTCGGCCACGTCCGTCGCATGCGTTCCATCGACCACGAGTCCACCGAGCAGATCCGCACCGAACTCCTCGGCAAGGAACACGATGCCGCGGTCGACCGGCGCGCCAGGGCGCAGGACGCCCTCCAGACGGAGCGCGCCGCCGAGTTCGAGGAGCGGCAGCACCTGCTGAAACTGCGGCAGCAGCGGTGGCAGCACGCGGAGGAGGTCGACCGGGCACGCGCGCTGCTGGAGCTCCAGCAGGTGAACGCGGAGAAGATCGCCTTCTACGAGAAGTACCTGGAGCAGGGCGGAGTCCGCGCGTGGGCGCTCCATCTCGTGAACCACCCCGAGGCCACCGAACTGGTGGCCTCCAGCCTCCGCCAGGACCAGCTCCAGGTGGTCAGGTCCCAGCTGGAGCTGGCGAAGGAGCTGCTGAAGGGCGACAGCGCCGAGAGCCATGAGCTGGAGGCCCCGAAGCAGCACGCGTTCCAGGCCCTGATCGACGTACTGGACCAGTACCTTCCCGGCGTCACCGCGCACAGCACGGCCGAGGGGCGGCTGACCGTGTCGATGCCGCGCGAGGCCGCGCGGACGGCACCGCTCACGAAGCTCCCGGGCATGCGGTCCGACACCCCGACCACGTTCCCCGGCTGGCAGCCCCCGCCCGGCTACGGAAGCACTCCCCTGGCCCCGGACGGTCCCGACGACACGGCGAAGGCACCGGCCGGGGACGAGTCGGCCGGGGAAGGAGCGGGCACATGACCGGCCGTGCGCCGGAGCGCCCCACCACGGCCGGGGAACGGCTCCTGGCCGACCTTCGGGCCGAGGTCGCCCGGGCCGACGGCAAGGCGTCCGTCCTGGTCGCCGCGGTCGGCACGACGGCGGGCGTGCTCAGCGGCTGGCTGGCGGGCCGGGCCTGGCGGCCGGGCGCGCTCGACGGCGCCGGGACGGCCCTGTGGTGGACGGGTGTGGGCGGGCTGGCGGCCGCGCTGGTCGCCCTGCTGATGGCCGTGCTCCCGCGCTACCGCCGCAGCGTCTGGGTCCCCGGCGAACCGCTCACCTACTTCGGGGACATCCAGGACGCCGCCCGGCGGGGCCGGCTCCCGGAGGCGCTCGACGCCACCGAGCGCTCCCGGACCACCGCCCTCGTCACCGCCCTGGCCGAGACCAGCCGGATCGCCCTGTGCAAGCACCGGTGGATACGGACCGGGCTGCTCGCCTACGCCCTGAGCACCGTCCTGCTCCCCGTCTCACTGCTGCTCGGCTGAGCCCCGACCGCCGAAGGATGACCACGATGCCACCGACCCCACACCCCCAGGACCCGGACGACAGCCGCGTGCCGCCGGACGGGTCCGCCCCCGACGACCTGGTCTACGAGCACGGCCCCGGCCGCCGTGCGTACTACGCGGCCCGTCAGCGGCGGACGGACCTCACCGCCCTGGCACAGCTGGCGCTCGCGCTGCCCTCCTTCCTGACGAGTGCGCTGGTGGTCCTGCTCGTGGGCGGGCTCCTGGAGTACGGGGCCGGGGTGCCGTTCTGGATACCGGCCGCCCTCTGGCTGGTCTCCGGCGCCCTGGTCTTCCACCGGCCCACGGAGGACCTGCTCGCCCGCCACCTGTTCGGACTGCGGCGGCCGATGCCCCGGGAGGCCGCCCGGCTGGAGCCGGTCTGGCGGGAGGTGACGGCCGTCGCCGGCATCGACGGGTCCCGCTACCGGCTCTGGGTCGAGGACAGCGACGGCCTCAACGCACTCGCCGCCGCCGGGCACATCGTCGGCGTCACCCGGTACGCGCTGGAACGGCTGTCGAGCCGCCGGCTGGCCGCCGTACTCGCCCACGAGCTGGGGCACCACACCGGCGGCCACGCCTGGTCGCTGCTGCTCTGCCACTGGTACGGGCTGCCCGGACGGCTGGTGCGGCGGGTACTGCGCACGCTGGCGGCCCTGGCGGTCACGCCCTCCCGCTGTGCGGTCTACGCGGCCGGGGGCGTCCTGCTCCTCGCGCTGGGCGGGCTCGACTCCGCGGCCACCCGGATCCTCTACGGGCTTCCGCTGCTGCTCGCGCTCCCGTACCTGTCGGCGGCCGTGGGACGGCGCGCCGAGCTCCGTGCCGACCGGCACGCCGCGGTGCTCGGCTTCGCCCCTGACCTCGCCGAGGTGCTGGAGGCGCTCCACGAGGACGAGCGGCCGACGCACACCTCGGTGCCCGCCCGGCTGCTCGCCACCCACCCCGACGTCCCGACCCGGCTCCACCACCTCCGGGCCTACCTGTGAACGCCGAAGGGCGGCCACCCCGTACGCAACGGGGTGGCCGCCCTCAGGACCTGTCAAGCGACTCGCTTACTGGTTGTACGGACCGTAGTCGTAGTCCTCCAGCGGGACGGCCTGGCCGGAGCCGGTGCCGAACGGCGAGTAGTCGATGTCCTCGTAGCCGACGGCCGAGTACATCGCGGCCTTGGCCTCCTCGGTCGGCTCGACCCGGATGTTGCGGTAGCGGGACAGGCCCGTACCGGCCGGGATGAGCTTACCGATGATGACGTTCTCCTTGAGGCCGATGAGGCTGTCGGACTTGGCGTTGATCGCCGCGTCCGTCAGAACTCGGGTCGTCTCCTGGAAGGAGGCGGCCGACAGCCAGGATTCCGTCGCCAGCGAGGCCTTGGTGATACCCATCAGCTGCGGACGGCCGGAGGCGGGGTGACCGCCCTCGGTGACCACACGACGGTTCTCGGTCTCGAACTTCGAGCGCTCGACGAGCTCGCCCGGCAGCAGCTCCGCGTCGCCGGACTCGATGATCGTCACGCGGCGGAGCATCTGCCGGATGATGATCTCGATGTGCTTGTCGTGGATCGACACACCCTGCGAGTTGTAGACCTTCTGGACCTCGCCGACCAGGTGCACCTGGACCGCACGCTGGCCGAGGATGCGCAGCACGTCGTGCGGGTTGGTGGCACCGACGGTGAGCTTCTGGCCGACCTCGACGTGGTCGCCCTCGCCCACCAGCAGACGGGCACGCTTGGAGATCGGGAAGGGGATCTCGTCGCTGCCGTCGTCCGGGGTGACGACGATCTTCTTGGTCTTCTCGGTCTCCTCGATCCGGACCCGGCCCGCGGACTCCGAGATCGGGGCGACACCCTTGGGCGTACGGGCCTCGAAGAGCTCGACGACACGGGGCAGACCCTGGGTGATGTCGTCACCGGCCACACCACCGGTGTGGAAGGTACGCATCGTCAGCTGGGTACCGGGCTCACCGATGGACTGGGCGGCGATGATGCCGACCGCCTCACCGATGTCGACCAGCTTGCCGGTGGCGAGCGAGCGGCCGTAGCAGAAGGCACAGGTGCCGACCGCGGACTCGCAGGTCAGGACCGAGCGGGTCTTGACCTCCTCGACGCCGTGCCTGACCAGCTGGTCGATGAGCACGTCACCGAGGTCGACGTTGGCCGGCGCGATGACCTTGCCGTCGACGACGACGTCCTCGGCCAGCATGCGGGCGTAGACGCTGGTCTCGACGTCCTCGGTCTTGCGGAGGACACCGTCGGCGCCCCGCTCCGCGATCTTCAGCTTGAGGCCGCGCTCGGTGCCGCAGTCCTCCTCGCGAATGATCACGTCCTGCGAGACGTCCACCAGACGACGGGTCAGGTAACCCGAGTCGGCGGTACGCAGGGCGGTGTCCGCCAGACCCTTACGGGCACCGTGCGTGGAGATGAAGTACTCCAGCACGGACAGGCCCTCGCGGAAGGACGCCTTGATGGGACGCGGGATCGTCTCGTTCTTGGCGTTGGACACCAGACCACGCATACCGGCGATCTGACGCATCTGCATCATGTTTCCTCGGGCGCCCGAGTCGACCATCATGAAGATCGGGTTGGTCCGCGGGAAGTTCGCGTTCATCGCCTCGGCGACCTCGTTGGTCGCCTTGGTCCAGATCGCGATGAGCTCCTGCGTGCGCTCGTCCTTGGTGATCAGACCGCGCTCGTACTGCTTCTGGACCTTCTCGTCCTGCGCCTCGTAGCCCGCGACGATCGCCTTCTTGGCCTCGGGGACCACGACGTCGGAGATGGCCACGGTGACACCGGAACGGGTCGCCCAGTGGAAGCCGGCCGCCTTCAGGTTGTCGAGCGTCGCCGCCACGATGACCTTGGGGTAGCGCTCGGCGAGGTCGTTGACGATCTCGGAGAGCTGCTTCTTGCCGACCGAGTAGTCGACGAACGGGTAGTCCTCGGGCAGCAGCTCGTTGAAGAGCGCGCGGCCCAGCGAGGTCCGCAGCCGGAACGAGTCGCCCGGCTGGAACTCGCGCTCCGCGACGCCGTCGTCGCCCTCCTCCGAGACCGGCGGCACCCAGCCGCGCGGCGGGATGGTGCCCACCGGGAAGCGGATGTCGACCTTCGCCTGGAGCGACAGCTCGCGGGCGTCGAAGGCCATGATCGCCTCGGCCGTGGAGCCGAAGGAGCGGCCCTGTCCGACGACGTCGCGCTCCTCCTCGTCCGTGGTGAGGAAGAACAGGCCCAGCACCATGTCCTGGGTCGGCATGGTGACCGGACGGCCGTCGGCCGGCTTGAGGATGTTGTTCGAGGACAGCATCAGGATGCGGGCCTCGGCCTGCGCCTCCGCGGAGAGCGGCAGGTGCACGGCCATCTGGTCACCGTCGAAGTCCGCGTTGAACGCGGTGCAGACGAGCGGGTGGATCTGGATGGCCTTGCCCTCGACCAGCTGCGGCTCGAAGGCCTGGATGCCGAGGCGGTGCAGCGTGGGCGCACGGTTCAGCAGGACCGGGTGCTCGGCGATGACCTCTTCGAGGACGTCGTACACGACCGTGCGGCCGCGCTCGACCATCCGCTTGGCCGACTTGATGTTCTGCGCGTGGTTCAGGTCGACCAGGCGCTTCATCACGAACGGCTTGAAGAGCTCCAGCGCCATGGCCTTCGGCAGACCGCACTGGTGCAGCTTGAGCTGCGGACCGACGACGATCACGGAACGCGCGGAGTAGTCCACACGCTTGCCGAGCAGGTTCTGACGGAAGCGACCCTGCTTGCCCTTGAGCATGTCGGACAGCGACTTCAGCGGACGGTTGCCGGGGCCCGTGACCGGGCGACCACGACGGCCGTTGTCGAAGAGCGCGTCGACGGCCTCCTGGAGCATGCGCTTCTCGTTGTTCACGATGATCTCGGGCGCGCCGAGGTCGAGAAGCCGCTTCAGGCGGTTGTTGCGGTTGATGACGCGGCGGTACAGGTCGTTCAGGTCGGAGGTCGCGAAGCGGCCACCGTCCAGCTGCACCATCGGACGCAGGTCCGGCGGGATGACCGGCACGCAGTCGAGCACCATGCCCTTGGGCTTGTTGCTGGTCTGCAGGAACGCGGAGACGACCTTGAGGCGCTTGAGCGCACGGGTCTTCTTCTGGCCCTTGCCGGTGCGGATGATCTCGCGGAGGCGCTCGGCCTCCTCGTCGAGGTCGAAGGACTCCAGGCGCTTCTGCAGCGCGGCGGCGCCCATGCAGCCGTCGAAGTACGTGCCGAAGCGGTCACGCAGCTCGCGGTAGAGCAGCTCGTCGCCCTCCAGGTCCTGGACCTTGAGGTTCTTGAAGCGGCTCCACACCTCGTCGAGACGGTCGATCTCGCGCTGCGCACGGTCGCGCAGCTGCTTCATCTCACGCTCGGCACCCTCGCGCACCTTGCGGCGCACGTCGGCCTTGGCACCCTCGGCCTCCAGCTCGGCCAGGTCGGTCTCGAGCTTCTTGGCGCGGGCTTCCAGGTCGGCGTCGCGGCGGTTCTCGATCTGCTGGCGCTCGACGGAGACGTGCGCCTCCAGCGACGGCAGGTCGCGCGTACGGCGCTCCTCGTCCACGAACGTGATCATGTACGCGGCGAAGTAGATGACCTTTTCCAGGTCCTTCGGCGCGAGGTCGAGGAGGTAGCCCAGGCGCGACGGGACGCCCTTGAAGTACCAGATGTGGGTGACGGGAGCGGCGAGCTCGATGTGGCCCATCCGCTCACGGCGCACCTTGGCGCGGGTGACCTCGACGCCACAGCGCTCACAGATGATGCCCTTGAAGCGGACACGCTTGTACTTGCCGCAGTAGCACTCCCAGTCCCGGGTCGGACCGAAGATCTTCTCGCAGAAGAGTCCGTCCTTTTCGGGCTTGAGCGTGCGGTAGTTGATGGTCTCCGGCTTCTTCACTTCGCCGTGGGACCAGGTACGAATGTCGTCCGCGGTGGCGAGGCCGATCCGCAGCTCGTCGAAGAAGTTGACGTCGAGCACTTGTCGTCAATCCCTCTTTCGGGGGTTCGAGCCCCCTCGCGTCAGGCGAGAAATCGGGGCACTTCAGCAATGGTCTGAACGGGTCCGGGGAGAGCCGGCCGGATCACGGGGATCCGGCCGGCCAACCCGTCAGACCTCTTCGACGCTGCTCGGCTCGCGCCGGGACAGGTCGATACCGAGCTCCTCCGCCGCGCGGAAGACGTCCTCGTCGGTGTCGCGCATCTCGATGGACATGCCGTCCGAGGACAGCACCTCCACGTTGAGGCAGAGCGACTGCATTTCCTTGATGAGCACCTTGAAGGACTCGGGAATGCCCGGCTCGGGGATGTTCTCGCCCTTGACGATGGCCTCGTAGACCTTCACGCGGCCGGTCACGTCGTCGGACTTGATGGTCAGGAGCTCCTGGAGGGCGTATGCGGCGCCGTATGCCTCAAGGGCCCACACCTCCATCTCACCGAATCGCTGTCCACCGAACTGCGCCTTACCACCGAGCGGCTGCTGGGTGATCATGGAGTACGGGCCCGTCGAACGCGCGTGGAGCTTGTCGTCGACGAGGTGGTGCAGCTTGAGGATGTACATGTAGCCGACCGAGACCGGGTCCGGGAACGGCTCGCCGGAGCGGCCGTCGAACAGCTGGGCCTTGCCGGAGGGCTGTACCAGGCGGTCGCCGTCGCGGTTCGGGATCGTGGCCTCGAAGAGACCGGAGATCTCGTCCTCGCGCGCACCGTCGAAGACGGGGGTGGCGACGTTGGTGCCGGGGGCGACCTGGTCGGCGCCGATGGCCTGGAGCCGCTTGGCCCACTCGTCACCGAGGCCGGAGACGTCCCAGCCGCGGCTGGCGAGCCAGCCGAGGTGGATCTCCAGGACCTGTCCCGGGTTCATTCGGGACGGGACACCCAGCGGGTTGAGGATGATGTCGACCGGGGTGCCGTCCTCGAGGAACGGCATGTCCTCGATCGGGAGGATCTTCGAGATGACGCCCTTGTTGCCGTGACGGCCGGCGAGCTTGTCACCGTCGGTGATCTTGCGCTTCTGCGCGACGTAGACGCGGACCAGCTGGTTCACGCCCGGCGGCAGCTCGTCGCCCTCCTCGCGGTCGAAGACGCGGACGCCGATGACCTTGCCGATCTCGCCGTGCGGGACCTTCAGCGAGGTGTCGCGGACCTCGCGCGCCTTCTCACCGAAGATCGCGCGGAGCAGGCGCTCCTCGGGGGTCAGCTCGGTCTCACCCTTGGGCGTGACCTTGCCGACGAGGATGTCACCGGCGACGACCTCGGCACCGATCCGGATGATGCCGCGCTCGTCGAGGTCGGCGAGGACCTCCTCGGAGACGTTCGGGATGTCCCGGGTGATCTCCTCGGGGCCCAGCTTGGTGTCACGGGCGTCGACCTCGTGCTCCTCGATGTGGATCGAGGAGAGGACGTCGTCCTGCACGAGGCGCTGCGACAGGATGATCGCGTCCTCGTAGTTGTGACCCTCCCACGGCATGAACGCCACGAGCAGGTTCTTGCCGAGGGCCATCTCGCCGTTCTCGGTGGCCGGACCGTCGGCGAGGACCTGGTCGGCGACGACCCGGTCGCCCTCGGAGACGACGACCTTCTGGTTGACCGAGGTGCCCTGGTTGGAGCGCATGAACTTGGCGATGCGGTACGTGGTGTACGTGCCGTCGTCGTTGGTCACGGTGATGTAGTCCGCGGAGACCTCCTGGACCACACCGTCCTTCTCGGCCTTGAGCACGTCGCCGGCGTCGGTGGCGCAGCGGTACTCCATGCCGGTGCCGACGAGCGGGGCCTCCGACTTAATCAGCGGCACCGCCTGACGCATCATGTTCGCGCCCATGAGGGCACGGTTGGCGTCGTCGTGCTCCAGGAAGGGGATCATCGCGGTGGCGACGGACACCATCTGGCGCGGCGAGACGTCCATGTAGTCGACGTCCGTGCCGGGCACGTAGTCGACCTCGCCGCCACGGCGGCGGACCAGCACGCGGGACTCGGCGAACCGGAGGTCGTCGGTCAGCGGCGCGTTGGCCTGCGCGATGACGAAGCGGTCCTCCTCGTCGGCGGTCAGGTAGTCGACCTCGTCGGTGACCTGGTCGTCGACGACCTTGCGGTACGGCGTCTCGATGAAGCCGAAAGCGTTGATCCGGCCGTAGGAGGCCAGCGAGCCGATCAGACCGATGTTCGGGCCTTCGGGCGTCTCGATCGGGCACATGCGGCCGTAGTGCGAGGGGTGCACGTCACGGACCTCGAACCCGGCCCGCTCACGGGAGAGACCACCCGGGCCGAGCGCGTTGAGACGACGCTTGTGCGTCAGCCCCGACAGCGGGTTGTTCTGGTCCATGAACTGCGACAGCTGGCTGGTGCCGAAGAACTCCTTGATGGAGGCGACGACCGGCCGGATGTTGATCAGGGTCTGCGGCGTGATCGCCTCGACGTCCTGGGTGGTCATGCGCTCGCGCACGACGCGCTCCATACGGGCGAGACCCGTACGGACCTGGTTCTGGATCAGCTCGCCGACGTTGCGGATGCGGCGGTTGCCGAAGTGGTCGATGTCGTCGGTCTCGACGATGATCGACCGGCCGGACTCGCCGACCGTCTCGGTCTCACCGGCGTGCAGCTTGACCAGGTACTTGATCGTCGCGATGACGTCGTCGCTGGTGAGCACACCGGCGTCGAGCGGCTCGTCGGCGCCGAGCTTCTTGTTCACCTTGTAGCGGCCGACCTTCGCGAGGTCGTAGCGCTTCGGGTTGAAGTAGAGGTTCTCCAGCAGCGTCTGAGCGGCCTCGCGGGTGGGCGGCTCGCCCGGGCGCAGCTTGCGGTAGATGTCGAGCAGCGCGTCGTCCTGGCCCTGGGTGTGGTCCTTCTCCAGGGTGGCGCGCATGGACTCGTACTCGCCGAACTCCTCCAGGATCTGCTCGGTGGTCCAGCCGAGAGCCTTCAGGAGAACGGTGACGGACTGCTTGCGCTTGCGGTCGATGCGGACGCCGACCATGTCGCGCTTGTCGATCTCCATCTCCAGCCAGGCACCCCGGGACGGGATGATCTTGGCGGAGAAGATGTCCTTGTCGGACGTCTTGTCGATGGAGGAGTCGAAGTAGACGCCCGGCGAGCGGACCAGCTGCGACACGACGACACGCTCGGTGCCGTTGATGACGAAGGTGCCCTTGTTGGTCATCAGCGGGAAGTCGCCCATGAAGACCGTCTGGGACTTGATCTCGCCGGTTTCGTTGTTGGTGAACTCGGCGGTGACGAAGAGCGGGGCGGCGAACGTGAAGTCGCGCTCCTTGCACTCGTCGATCGAGTTCTTCGGGGGCTCGAAGCGGTGGTCGCGGAAAGTCAGCGACATCGACCCGGAGAAGTCCTCGATCGGCGAGATCTCCTCGAAGATCTCTTCCAGGCCGGACTTGGTGGGGACGTTTTGTCCGCTGTCCAGAGCAGCCTCGACGCGAGCCTTCCATGCGGCATTGCCGAGGAGCCAGTCAAAACTCTCGGTCTGCAGCGCGAGGAGGTTCGGAACCTCGAGGGGCTCCTTGATCTTTGCAAAGGAGATGCGCAGCGGGGCAGTGCTGGCACCGTTGTTCGTATTCGCGGTCGAGGCGTTGCGCGAGGCGGCCAAGAGGGGGTCCTTCCGAGGGCTCGGACTCACTACGCGCGTACCGGTCCCAAGCCGGACACGGTGACAGTCGAACCCCGACCCAAGCCAAAAGGCCAGGTCAGAGGCGATCAATCATCGGTGCTCAAGCGAGGGCATGCCCCTGGTGACGGGCAGGAGGCAGCTAACAGGCAGCGCAAAGGGTCAGTGTAGCCAAAAGGCACACTGATGTCCAGTGGGGGTTCTCAGAGACCCACGTCGCTCTCAACAGCTGTTCTCAACACCCATGGCTAGAACCTTTGCGCGCGATGCGCTCTTCTTTACTGCCCGCTCCGTCCACGATCCATGCCTCGAATCCCGGATCGTTGTGACGACGCGTCCTGAGAATTGCGCGCCGCGTGCGGTTCGTCAAGGCCCTCCCCCGGGGAGGAGGCCCCGGGCCCTCCGTCCGGCGCCGGTCGGCCGCACCGCGAGGCAACAGCGATGATCACCATACTCGTCAACGCGGGAAGAGCAAGGCAGCCGCTTCGGGTACGCCGAAGGGCGACCACCCCGATGGGTGATCGCCCTTCGTCAGATGACGTCCGTGCCGTGCGGCACGGGGCGCCAGGAGGAGTCAGCAGACTCCCTGAGTCACTTGACCTCGACGGAAGCGCCGGCGGCCTTGAGGGACTCGGCAGCCTTCTCGGCGGCCTCCTTGGCGACCTTCTCGAGGACCGGCTTCGGGGTGCCGTCGACGAGGTCCTTGGCCTCCTTCAGACCCAGCGAGGTCAGCTCACGCACGACCTTGATGACCTGGATCTTCTTGTCGCCGGCGCCGGTGAGGATGACGTCGAACTCGTCCTTCTCCTCGACGGCCTCGGCAACGGCGCCCGGGCCGGCCGGACCGGCGACGGCGACGGCCGCGGCGGCGGTGACGTCGAACTTCTCCTCGAAGGCCTTCACGAACTCGGAGAGCTCGATGAGGGTCATCGTCTCGAACTGCGCGAGCAGGTCTTCCTGGGACAGCTTCGCCATGATGGCGTCCTTCCACTAATTCGGCAGGTGCCGGATGTACATGTAGGCGGGCGTACGTTCGGCCCGCTGCGACCGTCTCCCTGATGGGCGGCGGTCAATGCGCGAGCCGAGTTACTCGGCACCGCCCTGCTCGTCGAGCTTGACGCGAAGCGCCTCCGCGGTGCGGACGAACTTCGACGGCAGCGCCTGGAGGAGCTGAGCAGTCTGGGACTGCTTGCCCTTGAAGGCACCGGCCAGCTTGCTGAGCAGAACCTCGCGGGACTCGAGGTCCGCAAGCTTCTTGATCTCATCGGCGGACAGCGCCTTGCCATCAAGGACACCGCCCTTGATGATCAGGTTCGGGTTCTCCTTGGCGAAGTCACGAAGACCCTTCGCCGACTCCACCGGGTCACCGGTGATGAAGGCAACCGCCGTCGGACCGGTGAACTGGTCGTCGAGCGAAGTGATCCCGGCCTCGTTGGCCGCAATCTTGGTCAGCGTGTTCTTCACCACGGCGTACTGGGCGTTCTCACCGAGCGAACGACGCAGCGTCTTGAGCTGCGCCACGGTGAGACCCCGGTACTCGGTCAGCACGGCGGCGTTCGAGCTGCGGAACTGGTCCGCGAGCTCGGCTACCGCGGCAGCCTTGTCGGGCCTTGCCATGAGCGTCGGCCTCCTTCCGGGTGATGAGGACCGCTCAGAAGGGGCCGGGAAAGACGAAACGCCCCGGCGCAGGCGCCAGGGCGTAGCTCGACCGAAAAGAATTCCGGGAGCTTTCCACAGTCACCTGCGCAGGTCGTCCGTACTCTACGGATCCTTCGGCCACCGGCCCTCTTGCGAGAGCACGGCAACGACCAGCGGTCTTTGGCTTCTGTAGGAGAGTACGCGACCGTGGTCGCGCCGAGCAAATCCGTCCGGTCCGGGTCGGACCGGGAGCGTCAGGACGCGGCGCCGGCCGCCCCCTGCTGCTGCTTCAGCAGCTCGGTGAAGTCCACCGTGTCGGCGGCCGCGGGCCGCTCGACGGAGACCTTCGTCCCGTAGTCGCTGTAGTACACCGTGGAGTTGAACTCGCCGGTCTTCATCTGACCGCGCTCGACCTTCTTGACCAGCAGGTCGTTGGCGTCGACCCAGATGTCGACCTGCTCGGTGGTGATGCCCGCCGCGCTGAGCTGCTCCTTGAGCTCCTTCAGCTGGGCGGCGTCGAGCTCGGAGTTCTTCCCGGTCAGCGCGGCGACGTCGAGGGTGCCGGAGTAGTGGGTGGTCCGCACCCCGCGTACGTCCTCGGCGCCGACCTTCTTCACGTCGCCGGAGGCCAGCAGCGACTTCACGCCCTGCTCGGGGGTGGCGTTCTGGATCTGCTGCTTCATCGCCTCGCCGGAGGCGCCCGCCATCTTGGCGAGGTCGGCGTAGCGGTAGCTGATCCAGTGCTTGCCGCCGACCTGCTTGGCGAAGCCCTCGCCCATGTTGGCGACGTAGCCGTCCTTGAAGTACCGGGCCTGCATCGTGCCGTCGGCGCCGGACTGCTTCAGGGTGTCCGCCATGCTGCCGCCGGTGTAGGTGATCTCCATGGTGCCGGAGAGCCCGTCGGACCAGTCGACCGTTCCGGTCTGCTTCATGGACATCACGGTGCCCATCTCGGTGGTGCCCTCGATCTTGGCCGACCGCTCCCCGCCGGTCTTCTTCTCCACGCTGCGCAGCGCGGCGATCGGGTCGGCCTTCACCACACCGCCGGCCTTGTCGGCGGTCCCCCGGTCGGCGCTCTTGCCGCTGTCCGACCCGCTGCAGGCCGCGACCGACGTCAGCGCCGCCACTGCCGCCACCGACAGACACACGCGTCGCACGGTACTGGTCCTCATGTCAGCTTCCACCCCTCGTTCGGCTCCGTCGGGACCTCACGCTAACGCACGCCTCCGACACCGCCTTCGGTATTCGTATGACGTGAACGAGGACGGGCCCCGCACCTCGAAAGGTTGCGGGGCCCGTCCTTTGTCACACGTGACGCGGCCTGGTGCCGAGCGCGGAGGCTCAGACGGCGGCCGGGTCCTCCTCGACGAGGAGGTTACGGGTGCGGTTGGCGTCCAGCGGGATGCCGGGGCCCATCGTGGTGGCCAGAGCGGCCTTCTTGATGTAGCGGCCCTTGGCGGCGGACGGCTTCAGACGGAGGACTTCCTCCAGCGCCGCCGCGTAGTTCTCCACCAGCTTGGTGTCGTCGAACGACACCTTGCCGATGATGAAGTGCAGGTTCGAGTGCTTGTCGACGCGGAACTCGATCTTGCCGCCCTTGATGTCGGTGACAGCCTTGGCGACATCGGGGGTGACGGTGCCGGTCTTCGGGTTCGGCATCAGACCACGCGGACCGAGCACGCGGCCGAGGCGGCCGACCTTGCCCATGAGGTCCGGGGTGGCGACGACGGCGTCGAAGTCCAGGCGGCCCTTGGCGACCTCGTCGATGAGCTCGTCGGAGCCGACGATGTCGGCGCCCGCGGCTTCCGCGGCCGCAGCACGGTCACCGGTCGCGAAGACCAGGACCCGGGCGGTCTTGCCGGTGCCGTGCGGGAGGTTCACGGTGCCACGGACCATCTGGTCGGCCTTGCGCGGGTCGACACCCAGGCGGAAGGCGACCTCGACGGTGCCGTCGAACTTCGTGGTCGCGGTCTCCTTGGCGAGACGGACGGCCTCGAGCGGGGCGTAGAGGCGCTCCCGGTCGACCTTGGCGTCCGCAGCCCGGAGGTTCTTGCTGCGCTTCACTGCTGCTCCTGTGGTTTCAGAGTGTGGAGTCGTGGTGCGGGCCAGCGCTTGGCCCTACCACTGAGGACGTGAGGGGCTGACTCAGCCTTCGACCGTGATGCCCATGGAACGGGCGGTGCCAGCGATGATCTTCGACGCGGCGTCGAGGTCGTTGGCGTTCAGGTCGGGGAGCTTCGTCGTGGCGATCTCACGGACCTGGGCAGCCGTCAGCTTGGCGACCTTGGTCTTGTGGGGCTCGCCGGAGCCCTTCTCCACGCCCGCAGCCTTGAGGATCAGCTTGGCGGCCGGCGGAGTCTTCGTGACGAAGGTGAAGGAACGGTCCTCGTAGACCGTGATCTCCACCGGCACGACCATGCCACGCTGCGACTCGGTCGCGGCGTTGTAGGCCTTGCAGAACTCCATGATGTTGACGCCGTGCTGACCGAGCGCGGGGCCGACCGGCGGGGCCGGGTTGGCCGCACCGGCGTTGATCTGGAGCTTGATAAGCCCCGTGACCTTCTTCTTCTTGGGAGGCATTGCTCTCTCCGGGTCCTAGTGAGAGTGTTTCGCCGCCGTCCGGTCATCCGGATGGAGGCATACCGCACAACGATAACGGGTATAGCTGCGCGACCAAAAACCAAGCAGGTCAGACGGGCTTCTCAGCCGGTCTGACCTGCTCGGTAGGCATGTGTCCAGAATCAGCCGGGAGGCTCAGTTCTTCTGGATCTGGTCGAAGCTGAGCTCGACCGGGGTCTCGCGACCGAAGATCTCGACCAGGCCCTTGACCTTCTTCGAGTCGGCGTTGATCTCGTTGATCGTCGCCTGGAGCGTGGCGAACGGGCCGTCGGTGACGGTGACCGAGTCGCCCACCTCGAAGTCGAGCACCTGGACCTCGACCTTGCGGGCCGGAGCCGGCTTGCCCTCGGCCTCGGCGGCCTCGCGGGCGGCCTTCTCCTCGGCCTCCGGGGCGAGCATCTTGACGATCTCGTCCAGCGTCAGCGGGTACGGGTCGTAGGCGTTGCCCACGAAGCCGGTGACGCCGGGGGTGTTGCGGACGACGCCCCAGGACTCGTTCGTCAGGTCCATGCGCACCAGGACGTAGCCCGGGAGCTTGTTCTGGCGGACGTTCTTGCGCTCACCGTTCTTGATCTGGACGATCTCTTCCTCGGGCACCTCGGCCTGGTAGATGAAGTCCTCGACGTTGAGCGAGACGGCGCGCTGCTCCAGGTTGGCCTTCACGCGCTTCTCGTAACCGGCGTACGTGTGGATGACGTACCACTCGCCGGGCAGACCGCGCAGCTCCTCGCGGAGCGCCGTGACGGCGTCGACGGGGGCGGCCTCCTCGGCCTCCTCCACGTCCGCGTCCCCGGCCTCTTCCGCGGCTTCCTCGGCCTCGTCGGCGTGCAGGGCGGCTTCCTCGGCGGGCTCACCCGCGGCGGCGTCGGCAGCTTCGGCCTGGTCCGGGTCCTCGGCGTCCGCCGCCTCGACGATGTCGAGCTCGTCCTCGGCGGACTCGAAGGCGCCCGCCGTCGGCTCGACGGCGTCGTTCAGGTTCGGGTCAGACACGTGGCTGCTTCTTCCTGGAATACAAATGGGTGGAACATGCGAAAGGGGCGCCCATGAGGCGCCCTCCGCGGGATCAGCCGAAGACGTACTTGATGACCCGCTGGAATCCGAAGTCAATCACGGTCACCAGGCCGATCATGACGACGACGAAAGCAATCACCACAGTGGTGTACGTCGTCAGCTGGCTGCGAGAGGGCCAGACGACCTTGCGCAGCTCGGCGATGATCTGGCGGTAGAACAGCGCGAGGCGACCCAGAGGGCCCTTCTTCCCGCGCTTTCCGCCCTTCCGGGTCTTCTTCTTCGACTCGGGTACTTCATCCTCGGCATCAGGCATGTCGATGGAGCCCACGGCGTCCGTCACGCTTCTCACCTGATTCCGGGTCATGGCCGTGCCGCGCCCGGTGGAGCCGCACGGCGGTGCATTGAAGTACGTACATGCGCACACATCCTGGCGAAGGAGTGTGTAGCAGGGCCGGAGGGACTTGAACCCCCAACCGCTGGTTTTGGAGACCAGTGCTCTACCAATTGAGCTACGACCCTTTGTGGTTTCCACCAACCTACCGCATCTTCCCGGATGACTCCGATGCAGGAACGGTGCGGCTGGTGAAGGCCAACGACAGGTGAGTGTACGTGCTCATCGGCCCCGCGTCGAACAGATAGCTTCCGACAACTCCTGGTCGTATCCCGTCCACATGCTGTCCGGGCGGTGTCCGGACCCTGAAACCCTTGCGCCGACTGGGATCACGGTCTGGGACCATGGGAGCCATGAGCGCTGCAACCTCCTCCTCCGAGCGCCGGGTCTCCGCCCGTATCGCTGCCATCTCCGAGTCCGCCACCCTCGCCGTCGACGCCAAGGCCAAGGCCCTCAAGGCCGCCGGCCGCCCGGTGATCGGCTTCGGTGCCGGCGAGCCCGACTTCCCGACGCCCGGCTACATCGTCGACGCCGCCGTCGAGGCCTGCCGCACCCCGAAGTACCACCGCTACACCCCGGCGGGGGGCCTCCCGGAGCTCAAGGCCGCCATCGCGGAGAAGACGCTGCGCGACTCGGGCTACGAGGTCGACGCCTCCCAGATCCTGGTGACCAACGGTGGCAAGCAGGCCATCTACGAGGCGTTCGCCGCGATCCTCGACCCGGGCGACGAGGTCATCGTCCCCGCCCCGTACTGGACGACCTACCCGGAGTCGATCCGGCTGGCCGGCGGTGTCCCGGTGGAGGTCGTGGCCGACGAGACGACCGGCTACCGGGTCTCCGTCGAGCAGCTGGAGGCGGCGCGCACCGAGCGCACCAAGGTCGTCCTGTTCGTCTCCCCGTCGAACCCGACCGGCGCCGTGTACAGCGAGGCCGACGCCGAGGCGATCGGCCGCTGGGCCGCCGAGCACGGCCTGTGGGTACTGACCGACGAGATCTACGAGCACCTGGTCTACGGCGACGCGAAGTTCACCTCGCTGCCCGCGATGGTGCCCGAGCTGCGCGACCGGTGCATCGTGGTCAACGGCGTCGCCAAGACGTACGCGATGACCGGCTGGCGGGTGGGCTGGGTCATCGGCCCGAAGGACGTGGTCAAGGCCGCGACCAACCTCCAGTCGCATGCCACGTCCAACGTCTCCAACGTGGCCCAGGTCGCCGCGCTGGCCGCCGTCTCCGGGAGCCTGGACGCGGTCGCCGAGATGCGCACGGCCTTCGACCGGCGCCGGCGGACCATCGTCCGGATGCTCAACGAGATCGACGGGGTGTTCTGCCCGGAGCCCGAGGGCGCGTTCTACGCCTACCCCTCGGTGAAGGAGCTGCTCGGCAAGGAGATCCGGGGCCGGCGTCCGGCCACCTCGGTCGAGCTGGCGGCGCTCATCCTGGACGAGGCCGAGGTCGCGGTCGTCCCGGGTGAGGCGTTCGGTACGCCGGGCTACCTCCGGCTGTCGTACGCCCTGGGCGACGACGACCTGGTCGAGGGTGTCTCGCGGATCCAGAAGCTGCTCGCCGAGGCCAAGGCCTGAGCGGCTGCTCCATGAGTGGGCGGCCCCCGGCTCCGGCCGGGGGTCGCTCATTTGTTCGGGGTTCACCCCTGATTCGGGAACCGGCTACCACCGAACCCCGCGCATACGGCAGGATCCGGGGATGGAGCGTGATGTACGGCTGTTGCCCAAGGCCCACCTGCACCTGCATTTCACCGGGTCGATGCGGCCAACGACCCTGCTCGAACTCGCCGACAAGTACGGCGTCCGGCTCCCGGACGCGCTGACCAGCGGCGAGCCGCCCGAGCTGCGGGCCACGGACGAGCGCGGCTGGTTCCGTTTCCAGCGGCTCTACGACATCGCCCGGTCCTGCCTGCGGGAGCCGGAGGACATCCGGCGGCTGGTCCGCGAGACGGCCCAGGAGGACGTCGCGGACGGCTCCGGCTGGCTGGAGATCCAGGTCGACCCGACCTCCTACGCCCCGCTGCTCGGCGGGCTGATCCCGGCGATCGAGATCATCCTGGACGCGGTGGACAGCGCCTCCGCGGAGACCGGCCTGCCGATCCGGGTGGTGATCGCGGCGAACCGGATGAAGCACCCGCTGGACGCCCGCACGCTCGCCCGGCTCGCGGTGCGGTACGCGGACCGGGGCGTGGTCGGCTTCGGGCTCTCCAACGACGAGCGCCGCGGAATGGCCCGGGACTTCGACCGGGCCTTCGCCATCGCCCGTGAGGGCGGCCTGCTGGCCGCGCCGCACGGCGGTGAGCTGTCGGGCCCGTCCAGCGTGCGGGACTGCCTGGACGACCTCGACGCGGCCCGGATCGGGCACGGGGTGCGGGCCGCCGAGGACCCCCGGCTGCTGCGCAGGCTCGCGGAGCGCCAGGTGACCTGCGAGGTCTGCCCCGCGTCGAACGTGGCGCTGGGCGTGTACGAGAAGGCCGCCGACGTCCCGCTGCGCGCCCTCTTCGACGCCGGGGTGCCGATGGCCCTGGGCGCGGACGACCCGCTGCTCTTCGGCTCCCGGCTGGCGGCGCAGTACGAGCTCGTCCGGCGCCACCACGCGTTCACGGACGAGGAGCTGGCCGAGCTGGCCCGGCAGTCGGTGCGGGGCTCGGCCGCCCCGGCCGCGGTGCGGGAGGAGCTGCTGGCGGGCGTCGACGCCTGGCTGGCGGAGCCCGCCGTCTGATCCGGCGGGCGGTGGCGCCCTACAGCCGCACGCCGACCGTCACCGGTTCGTTGACGAGCGTGACGCCGAACGCCTCGTGGACCCCGGCGACGACCTCGCGGGCCAGCGCGAGGAGGTCCTCGGTGCTCGCCTCGCCCCGGTTGGTGAGGGCCAGGGTGTGCTTGGTGGAGATGCGCGCCGGGCCGGTGCCGTAGCCCTTGGTGAAGCCGGCCCGGTCGATGAGCCAGGCCGCCGAGGTCTTGACGTGTCCCCCGGCCGCGGGGAAGGCGGGCGGTACCACCTCGGGGCCGAGCCGGTCGGCGACCCGGGCGCGGAAGGCCTCGTACGCCGCCTCGTCGAGGATCGGGTTGGTGAAGAAGGACCCCGCCGACCAGGTGTCGTGGTCCTGCGGGTCGAGCACCATGCCCTTGCCCGCGCGGAGCGCGAGCACCGTCTCGCGGGCGGCCGCCGCGGGCACCCGCTCGCCCTGCTCGACGCCCATCGCCCGGGCCGTCTCCGGGTACTTCAGCGGCGCGGAGAGGCCGCCCGCGTCCTCCAGCTCGAAACGGACCCGCAGCACCACGAACCGGTCGGGTTCGGCCTTGAAACGACTGTGCCGGTACGAGAACGCGCAGTCGGCGTTCGGGATGGTGACCGTCTCGCCGGCCCGGCGGTCGTAGGCGACGACCTCCGTGATGGTGGAGGAGACCTCCTGGCCGTACGCGCCGACGTTCTGGATCGGTGTGGCCCCCGCGGAGCCGGGGATTCCGGCCAGGCACTCGATGCCCGCGAGCCCGGCCTCGACGGTGCGGGCGACGGCGTCCGTCCAGACCTCGCCGGCGGCCAGCTCCAGGCGCGTGCCGTCCAGGGCGAAGCCCCGGGTGGCGATGCGCAGGGCGGTGCCGTCGAAGCCCTTGTCGCCGATGACGAGATTGCTGCCGCCGCCGATGAGGAGCAGCGGGGTGCCGTTCCGGTCGGCCTCGCGGACGGCGGCGACCACCTCGTCGTCGGTCGTGGCCGTGAGGAGGCGGGTGGCGGGGCCGCCCAGCCGGAAGGTGGTCAGCGGGGCGAGGGGCGCGTCATGGAGTTCCTGCACGGGGACAAGGGTACGGTCCGTGTCCCCGGCGCTCGGGCGGGGCACGGGTGGCGGCCACCACCCGCTTCCGGTCACGGGGAAGAGCTGAGGGGCGCGGCCCCGCGGACCGCGCCCCTCATGCCTCGTACGCCGCGGTCTCAGGCGAGCCGCACCACGGCGCGGGACATGCCCAGCACCTTCTGGCCCGCGCTCATGGCCGTGAGGTCCACCCGCACCCGGTTGTCGTCCAGGAGGGCGGCCACCTTGGCGCTGACCTCGATCAGGGCACCCTCGTCGTCGTTCGGCACGACGACCGGCTTGGTGAACCGCACCCCGTACTCGATGACCGCGGCCGGGTCACCGGCCCAGTCCGTGACCACCCGGATCGCCTCGGCCATGGTGAACATGCCGTGCGCGATCACGTCCGGCAGCCCGACCTCGCGGGCGAACTTCTCGTTCCAGTGGATCGGGTTGAAGTCCCCGGAGGCACCCGCGTACCGCACCAGCGCCGCCCGGCTCACCGGGAAGGACTGCGCCGGGAGCTCCGTACCGACCTCGACCGACTCGTAGGCGACCTTCGCCGTCATCACGCCTCCTCGGCGGCGCGCGCCACCAGCTTCGTCCACGCGGTCACCACGTGCTCGCCCGATTCGTCGTGGACCTCGCCCCGGACGTCCAGGATGTCGTTGCCCGCCAGGGACTTGATGGACTCGATCGTCGAGGTGACGGTCAGCCGGTCCCCCGCCCGCACGGGGCGTACGTAGCTGAACTTCTGGTCGCCGTGCACCACCCGGTTGTAGTCCAGGCCCAGCTGCGGGTCGTGGATGACCTGGCCGGCGGCCTTGAAGGTGATGGAGAACACGAAGGTGGGCGGGGCGATCACATCGCTGTGGCCGAGCGCCTTGGCGGCCTCGGGGTCGACGTACGCCGGATTCGCGTCGCCCACCGCCTCGGCGAATTCGCGGATCTTCTCCCGGCCCACCTCGTACGGCGGGGTGGGCGGATAGGTCCGCCCCACGAAGGACTGGTCGAGCGCCATGGGCTCGCTACCTCCTGGTGAAATGTGAACAGGCCGAAGACAGAACAGCCTTCATACAACGACACGAGGCCGCCCCCCAAAGGGGACGGCCTCGTGTACGAGCCTGATTCAGCGCGTTTCGCGGTGCGCCGTGTGCGAGTTGCAGCGCGGGCAGTGCTTCTTCATCTCAAGACGGTCCGGGTTGTTGCGCCGGTTCTTCTTGGTGATGTAGTTCCGCTCCTTGCACTCCACGCAGGCCAGCGTGATCTTCGGGCGGACGTCGGTGGCAGCCACGTGAGTGCTCCTTGGACGGACGGATGGACGGATGAACGCAAAGAAGAGTAGCCGATCGAAGGACCGACCCCACAATCGGCTACCGTGTGTAGCGGTGACCGGACTTGAACCGGTGACACAGCGATTATGAGCCGCTTGCTCTACCGACTGAGCTACACCGCTTTGATGACTGATCTCCCCCGCCGAAGCGGGGGATCTCGATCACCAGAGCCCCAATGCGGAATCGAACCGCAGACCTTCTCCTTACCATGGAGACGCTCTACCGACTGAGCTATTGGGGCGAGCGAGGAAGACATTACACGGTCCGTCGCCGATCGCCCAAATCCGATTCCGGACCCCCTCCCGCGGCCCGGACGCACGCACCGCCGATCCCGTGCCGCGCGGGCCCTCAGGCCGCGCACCGCACGCCCCGGAAGCCCCTGCCGCCCCTCTGAGCAGGGCTTCCCCGGCCCCGGCCCCCGGCACCGCGCCGACGTGTTTCCGCCCCGCACATCCCGCCGGGCCGCACCGGTACGACTATTCCGCTCCTCCCCGAACCGCGCCGGACACGCCCCTAGGCTCGTCCCACTCTGCGTGATCTTGCCCCTCTTCCCTCGTTCCCTCCCCCTTTTGCCCCTCTCCTCGCGCCCGCCCCTTCGCCCACCTTCGATCGCCTGCTACCTGGAGCACGATGCCCGACAGCCAGCCGCGGCAGCCGGACGACCGGGCCGCCGACGCGTCCGGCGCCTCCCGCGGCGCCTCCCCGGCCGGGACCGGCCCGGTGCTCTGCGGCGCCCGTCTCGCCGACGGCCGCGTCGTGGACGTACGGCTCGGCGGCGGCCGCATCGAGGCCGTCGGCACGGCGGACAGCCTCACCGCCTCCTCCGGCCCGCGGCTCGACCTGCGGGGCTACCTGCTGCTCCCCGCCCCCGCCGAGCCCCACGCCCACGGCGACACCGCGCTCACCGCCGACGGCGCGGGCCCCGGCCTCCCCGGACCGGCCTCGGACCGTCCGGAGGACATCCGGCGTCGCGCCACCGAGGCCGCCCTGCTCCAGCTCGGCCACGGCGCCACCGCGCTGCGCTCGCACGTCCGGATCGGGGACGTCCAGGGCCTGGCCGCGCTCGAAGCCGTGCTGCAGGCCCGCCGGTCGCTGCGGGGGCTGGCCGAGCTGACCCCTGTCGCCGTGCCCCGGCTGCTCACCGGTGTCGCGGGCGCCGGGAACCTGGCGATGCTGCGCGACGCGGTGAAGATGGGGGCCGGCGCGGTCGGCGGCTGCCCGGACCTCGATCCGGACCCGGCGGGGTATGCGGAGGCGGTGCTGGAGGTCGCCGCCGAGCAGGGCTGCCCCGTCGACCTGCACACGGACGGCGCCGACCCGGCCCGGCTCGCCCGGCTCGCCGCCATGGCGGGAGGGCTGCGCCCCGGCGTCTCGCTGGGCCCCTTGGCGGGCCTCTCCCGGCTTCCCGCGCAGGTCGCGGGGCGCGCCGCCGACCAGCTCGCCGCGGCCGGGGTGACGGTGATCTGCCTGCCCCAGGGCGGCTGCTGCGGGGCCGAGGGGCGGGGCAGTGCGCCGGTGCGGCTGCTGCGGTCGGCCGGGGTGCGGGTCGCGGCGGGGAGCGGGGCGCTGCGGGACGTGGCGAACCCGGTGGGCCGGGGCGATCCCCTGGAGGCCGCCTACCTGCTGGCCTCGCAGCACGGGTTATCGCCCGAGGAGGCGTACGGGGCGGTGTCCTCGGTGGCCCGGGAGGTGATGGGGCTGCCCGCCGTCCGGGTCGAGGCCGGGTTCCCCGCCGAGCTGCTCGCCGTGCGCGGGGAGGGGCTGGCGGGCGCGCTCTCGCTCGCGTACAGCCGGATCGTGGTGCACCGGGGACGGGTGGTGGCGCGGACGAGCGCGGTGCGCGAGTACTGCGACTCCGAGACCGCCGTGGGCCTCGGCCTGCCCCGCCAGGGGCGATCCGATCACGGTCCCTCCGGCGGGCCCTGAGCGCGGCGGCCCGTCCCGGCGTACCGTCGTGACCATGCGCATCGTCATCGCAGGTGGACATGGTCAAATCGCGCTTCGGCTGGAGCGGCTGCTCGCCGCGCGCGGGGACGAAGCCGTGGGCGTCATCCGCAATCCGGCCCAGGCCGAGGACCTCAGGGCGGTGGGCGCCGAGCCGGTCGTCCTGGATCTCGAATCGGCCTCCGTGAAGGAGGTGGCGCGGGTGCTGGACGGTGCCGACGCGGCGGTCTTCGCCGCCGGGGCGGGCCCGGACAGCGGCGCGGCACGCAAGGAGACGGTGGACCGCGGGGCGGCGGTACTGTTCGCCGACGCGGCCGAGCGGGCGGGCGTACGGCGCTACGTCGTGGTCTCGTCGATGGGCGCCGATCCGGACCATCCGGGCGACGAGGTCTTCGACGCCTACCTGCGGGCCAAGGGCGCGGCAGACGCGGACGTGCGCTCCCGTACGGCGCTCGACTGGACGATCCTGCGCCCCGGCATGCTCACCAACGACGCGGGCAAGGGGACGGTCCTGCTGGCCGCGTCGACCGGCCGCGGCCCGGTGCCGCGCGACGACGTGGCGGTGGCGCTGCTGGAGCTGCTGGACACCCCGGCGACGGCGGGGCTGACGCTGGAGCTGATCGCGGGGAACGTACCGGTCTCGGTCGCGGTGAAGGACGTCGCCGGGAACTGAGCCGGCCCGGCGTCAGCCGCGCGGCGCGGGGCGTACGGCGATGCCGTGGCGCTCCAGCAGCGCGGCGGTCACGCCGTCACCCGGGCGGAGCGTGCCGGTGAACGTGCCGTCGTAGACCGTTCCGCGCCCGCAGGAGGGGCTGCGATCCATCAGCAGCGCCTCGGTGCACCCGGCCCGCCGCGCGGCCGCCAGCGCCCGCTGTGCGCCGTCCACGAACTCCGCCGTCACGTCGTGGCCGGAGTCGTCGACGACGCGGGCCCGGCCGTCGAGCACGTCGTGGCCGTCGCCGCCGACGATCTCGGCGGGGCGGCGCGGGGTGGCGAGCCCGGCGGCGGTCTCGGGGCAGAAGGCGACCGGACGGCGCTCGCCGAGCGCCTCGGCCACCGCGCCGGATTCCTTGGCCCGGCCGTCGAACCGGCAGGGCACCCCGCGCAGACAGGCACTGACCAGTACGGATTCCATCGTCACGGCCCCTCGCAGCAGAAACAAAGAGGGCCCCTGTCGTGAGACAGGGGCCCTTCCATGTGGCGGCGCCAGGGTTCGAACCTGGGTAGGCTGAGCCGGCAGATTTACAGTCTGCTCCCTTTGGCCACTCGGGCACACCGCCGGGATTTGCTGCCGCTGATTCCCGCTTTTCGGCGGTGCTCTCTGGCAACGACGTAAACGATACCCGATGCCCGGGGGTGCTTCGCCACCCGGTTGATCAGCGGCTTGGTCGGCGGATCCGTCAGTGGCTCCGGTGGGCGGGGAGGCAGAGGGCTGTCCCGTCGTCCCCGGTGGATCGGCGCGCGGCGTCGAATGCGGTGCGCCGCAAGACGGAGGGGCGTCCGCGTACTGCATGTATTCGGATGTTCCGACAACGCGGCGAGGTGCCGCGGCTGTCGTCGCGCGCCCGCCGGGGACGACGGGACAGCCCTTAGGCTTTGACCGCGGCGCGCGGGACCGGTGGGTCCGCCGCCGCTCGTACGCGCGCACGGCGCCGTGCGCATTCCGACGCGTCCCGATTCCCGGTACCCCGATCCAAGGAGCCACACGTCATGGCCGACTCCAGTTTCGACATCGTCTCGAAGGTCGAGCGGCAGGAGGTCGACAACGCCCTCAACCAGGCCGCCAAGGAGATCTCGCAGCGTTACGACTTCAAGGGCACCGACGCCTCGATCGCCTGGTCCGGCGAGAAGATCCTAATGGCGGCGAACGGCGAGGAGCGGGTCAAGGCCATCCTCGACATCTTCCAGTCCAAGCTGATCAAGCGCGGCATCTCGCTGAAGTCGCTGGACGCGGGCGAGCCGCAGCTGTCCGGCAAGGAGTACAAGATCACCGCCACGATCGAGGAGGGCATCTCCCAGGAGAACGCCAAGAAGGTGGCGAAGATCATCCGCGACGAGGGCCCGAAGGGCGTCAAGGCGCAGGTCCAGGGCGACGAACTGCGGGTCAGCTCGAAGAGCCGGGACGACCTCCAGGCCGTGCAGGCGCTGCTGAAGGGCCAGGACTTCGACTTCGCGCTGCAGTACGTGAACTACCGGTGAGCTGACCGGACAGGGTGCGGCGGGGGCCCGTCGCCGGGGAGGACTCCGGCGACGGGCCCCGTCGCGTTCGCGCGGGCGGCGGGGCGTGAGTCGGGTGGAACGCACGGGGCTCGACGTCCGAAAACCGCCGGTCCGGTCGGCGCGGGGGACGCAGACTGGTCCACATCGGGTGACGGTTTCCCCCGGAATCCGGCAGGACGTGCGAGAAGGGTACGAGTCATGACCATGTACGCGACGGTCGACAGCCCGCTGGGCGAACTGCTGCTGGTCGGCGAGGAGACCGGCGACGGGGTGGCACTCGCCTCGCTCTCGCTGCCCGGCCAGAAGGGCGGCGCGGTGGTCGAGGAGGGCTGGGTGCGCGCACAGGCGGCCTTCGAGCCGGTCGCCGCCCAGCTGCGCGAGTACTTCGCGGGCCGGCTGACCCGCTTCGACCTCAGGTACGCGGAGGGCATCGGCACCGACTTCCAGCGGCGGGTGTGGGCCGCGCTGGAGACCGTGCCGTACGGGGAGACCGTCTCGTACGGGCAGATCGCCGCGCGGGTCGGCTCCTCGGGGGCCGGGGTGCGGGCCGTGGGGACGGCCATCGGGCGCAATCCGCTGCTGGTCGTGCGGCCGTGCCACCGGGTGATCGGCGCCGACGGGTCGCTGCGGGGGTACGCGGGCGGCCTGGAGCGCAAGGAGTTGCTGCTGGGGCTGGAAGGCGCCGGGGCGGTGCGCTGAGGTGACCGGGCTCTTCCCCCGCCCCCGCGCCGTGGTCGCGCCGGGCGCGGTGCACGTGCCGGAGTGGCTTCCGATCGAGCGGCAGCGGGAGTTGGTGGCGGCCTGCCGGGAGTGGGCGCGCGGGCCGGTGCCGCTGCGGCACACCGCGCTGCCGGGCGGCGGGGTGATGTCGGTGCGGACGGTCTGCCTGGGGTGGCACTGGCAGCCGTACCGGTACACGCGTACGGCCGACGACGTGAACGGGGCCCGGGTGGCCGAATTCCCCGACTGGCTGGCGGAATTGGGGCGTGAGGCGGTGGCCGCGGCGTACGGGGAGGAGGGCCCGGCGGCGGCGTACGCGCCGGACGCGGCGCTGGTCAACTTCTACGACGGGGCGGCCCGTATGGGCATGCACCAGGACAAGGAGGAGCGCTCGGACGCCCCGGTGGTGTCGCTCAGCATCGGCGACAGCTGCGTCTTCCGCTTCGGCAACCCGGAGGGCCGCGGAAGGCCTTACACGGACGTGGAGTTGGCCTCGGGCGATCTGTTCGTCTTCGGCGGGCCGTCCCGTTACGCCTTCCACGGGGTGCCGAAGGTGCGGCCGGGGACGGCCGGTCCCGCGACGGGGCTGAGCCATGGCCGGCTCAACATCACCCTGCGCGAGACCGGACTGGCCGGCACGGGGCGTCAGCGGCGTTCGCGGGAGTTCCCGAACAGCAGCCGGTAGAGGATCAGCAGGATCAGGGAACCGCCGATGGCGGCGATCCAGGTGGCCATGTCGAAGAAGTCGTTGTCGATGGGGCGGTCGAGGAAGCGCGACGATATCCAGCCACCGAGGAAGGCGCCGACGATTCCGATCAGGGTGGTGCCGACCAGGCCGCCCGGGTCACGTCCCGGCAGCAGGACCTTGGCGATGACACCGGCCACCAGGCCCAGAATGATCCATCCGATAATGCTCATGCGCGCGAACCTACCCATCACTCGTTCCTGGAATCCAGGACGCCCATGACGGTGGCGTGGTTGCCCCGGTTTCTGGCCCGCGGCCCGTGACCCGGGACCCGCGCGAGCAACTGTGCGGTGCGGTTCGCGCGTTCTTGGTGAGGGGCGGCTCCGGCGAACGGGCCGGTGCCGGATCGGTCACCTACGCGGACCGCTCCGGTTACCTCTGCCCCCGGACGGGGCCGATACTGGCCATCGGAGCAACTACGGGCAACCCCCGGAAGGCGAGCGACATGAAGCCCATACAGCTGATCCTGAACATCATCTGGGTGGTGTTCTGCGGGTTCTGGATGGCCCTCGGCTATCTCGTCGCGGCACTCATCTGTTTCGTGCTGATCGTGACCATCCCGTTCGGCATCGCGTCGCTGCGGATCGCCGGTTATGTGCTGTGGCCGTTCGGGCGGACGACCGTGGAACGGCCGGAGGCGGGGGCGCCGTCCTGCGTCGGCAATGTGATCTGGCTCGTCTTCGCGGGGTGGTGGCTGGCGCTGGGGCACCTGCTCACCAGCATCCCGCTGTTCGTGTCGATCATCGGCATCCCCTTCGGCTGGGCGAACCTGAAGCTGATCCCGATCTCGCTGATGCCGCTGGGCCGCGAGGTGGTCCCCAGCGACCAGGCGTTCGGCGCCCGCTGAGCCTCCGGACGGTGGGCCCTTCAGGCGCGGGGGCCCGCCATCCGTTCCAGCCGGGCGATCCGCTCCGCCATGGGCGGGTGCGTGGAGAACAGCTTGGACAGGCCCTGGCCGGGGCGGAACGGGTTGGCGATCATCATGTGGCTCGCGGTCTCGATCCTGGGCTCCGGGGGCAGCGGCAGCTGCTTCGTACCGGCTTCGAGCTTGCGCAGCGCGTTGGCCAGGGCCAGTGGGTCGCCGGTGAGCTGGGCTCCGGAGGCGTCCGCCTCGTACTCCCGGGAGCGGCTGACGGCGAGCTGGATGATCGAGGCCGCGACCGGGCCGAGGATCATGATCAGCAGCATGCCGAGGAATCCGGGGCCGTCGTCGTTGTCGGACCGGCCCACCGGGATCAGCCAGGCGAAGTTGACCAGGAACATGACGACGGAGGCGAGCGCCCCGGCGATGGACGAGATCAGGATGTCGCGGTTGTAGACATGGCTCAGCTCGTGGCCCAGGACGCCGCGCAGCTCGCGCTCGTCCAGGATCTGGAGGATGCCGTCGGTGCAGCAGACGGCGGCGTTACGCGGGTTGCGGCCGGTGGCGAAGGCGTTGGGGGCCTGCGTCGGGGAGATGTAGAGCCGGGGCATGGGCTGGCGGGCGGCGGTGGAGAGCTCGCGGACCATCCGGTACAGCTGCGGGGCCTCGAACTCGCTCACCGGGCGGGCCCGCATCGCCCTCAGCGCCAGCTTGTCGCTGTTCCAGTACGCGTAGGCGTTGGTGCCGAGGGCCACGAGGACCGCGACGATCAGGCCCGTACGCCCGAAGAAGCTTCCGATGACGATGATGAGGGCGGACAGGCCCCCGAGGAGTACGGCGGTTCTCAGCCCGTTGTGCCGGCGGTGCACGGTACGCCCTCCAAGTGGTGCGGCAGGGGAACCCTTTGCTTGGTGGTCTCCACTACCCAGTGGAGCCTCCCGTACGGGTCAACGCCAGGCGGGAGGAGCGAGTTCCCCGGGGCCGTACCGCCGCCGGGCAGGGCCCGTCCGGCCCTTGCGGGCCGGAGCGGGCACTGGGCCGTACGGGTCAGCGCTGGGCGGGCACCGGGAGTCCGGCGGTCTCCAGGGCCGCGGGGTCGGGCTTGATCTCGCTGGTGCAGTGGGCGCAGCGGGAGGCGATGGCCGGGATCTCGGTGTAGCAGCGGGGGCAGTCGCGGACGACGGCCTTGATGTCGACGTTCTCCGCCTTGGCGAACCGGGCCTGGACCTTCGCCATGGGCACGACGACGCCGAAGTAGAGCACGGCGGCGGTGATCAGGAACGCGATGGCGGCAGCGAGGAACTTCCCGTACGGGAAGATGGCGCCCTCGACCGTGAACTGCGCCGAGCTGAAGTCGCCGACGGATCCGGTGGCGAGGCCGATCAGCGGGGTGATGAAGGCCGTGCTGAATCCGGTGACGACCGCGGTGAACGCGGCTCCGACGGCCAGACCGATGGCCATGGAGATGACGTTTCCGCGCAGGATGAAGTCCTTGAACCCGTTCAGCACCGCTCTGCTCCTCTGGGATGTGTCCGTGTGGGGGGATGTGCGGGCAAGACCATGCCCTGTACGGGGCGCCCCGGGCAAACCGATCTTCGTGACGTCAGAAGAGATTGACCGCGGCGAAGCGGAGGACGGCCTGGGGGGCGCCGGAGAGCAGCACTCCGGCCACCGTGGTGAGCGCGATCACGGCGGTGAGGGGGGCCGGGACGGCGTGCCTGGTGGGGGCGGGTACGGCGCCGTCCGCGGGGACCGCGGCGGGGGCGGGCGCCGGGGCGTTCGCCGGGGCCTCCTCGGGGGCCCGGAAGAGTGTCGCGGTCCACTGGAGGTAGTAGTACAACGCGATCACGACGTTGACGGCCATGACGACGGCGAGCCAGCCGAGTCCGGCGTCGACGGCCGCGGAGAAGACCGTGACCTTGGCGAAGAGGCCGATGATGCCGGGCGGCAGTCCGGCCAGGCAGAGCAGGAAGAAGGCCATCGCCAGGGCGGCGAGGGGGCGGGTGGCGTACAGGCCGCGGTAGTCGGTGAGGCGGTTGCCGGGGCTGGTCCGGGCGACCAGGGCGGCGACCCCGAAGGCCCCGAGGTTCACGACGGCGTACATGAGGGCGTAGGCGACGGTGGAGCCGATGTGCTCGTCGCTGGAGTACGCGGCGGCGGCGATCGGGACCAGGAGGTAGCCGGCCTGGGCGACGGAGGACCAGGCGAGCAGGCGTACGGCGCCGCGGGCCCGGTCGGCGCGCTGGCGCAGGGCGGCGACGTTGCCGAGGGTCATGGTGAGCGCGGCGAGGACGGCGAGGGCCGGTCCCCAGACGTCGGCGTAGGCCGGGAACGCGATCACGGTGACGAGGATGAGGCCGGAGAAGCCGACCGCCTTGCCGACGACCGAGAGGTACGCGGCGATCGGCAGCGGGGCGCCGACGTAGGTGTCGGGCACCCAGAAGTGGAAGGGCGCGGCGGCCGTCTTGAAGGCAAAGCCGACGAGGGTGAGGGCGACGCCCGCCTTGACGAGGGTGTCGAGCTGTCCGGGCACGTCGTCGAGGCGGGCGGCGATCTCGGTGAGGTGCAGGGTGCCGGTGGCGGCGTAGACGAAGCTGACGCCGAGCAGCATGACGGCGGTCGCGACGACGGAGGAGAGGAAGAACTTGAGCGCGGCCTCGGAGGAGCGCCGGTCGCCGCGCTTGATGCCGACGAGCGCGAAGGCGGGCAGCGAGGCGACTTCGAGGGCGATGACCAGGGTCGCGAGGTCCCGGGCGGCGGGCAGCAGGGCGGCGCCGGCCGCGGAGGACAGCAGCAGGAACCAGTACTCCCCGGGGCGCCGCCCTCGGGTGTCGCCGAGCGAGAGCAGGGCGGTGAGCAGGGCGCCGCCGAGCACCAGGACCTGGATGACCAGGGCGAAGTGGTCGGCGGTGTAGCTGCAGGCGGTCCCGGAGGTCGCGGCGGCCGATTCGGTGAGGCAGAAGGTGGAGCGGTCGCCGGCGCGCAGCGGGACGAGCAGGGCCAGGGCGGCGACGAGCCCGGCGGCGGTCAGGGTGCCGAGCAGCGTTTTGCGGTGTTCGGGGAGGAAGAGGTCGGCGACCAGGACGACCAGGGCCATGGCGGCGACGGCGACCGGGGGCGCGATCGCGAGCCAGTCGACGGACTGGACGAGGTCGGGGGTGCTCCCGGCGGCGGTGACGACGCCCGGGACGGCGACGGCGGTGGTCACGACTTGCCTCCTGCGAGGAGCTTCTGCACGGCCGGGTCGGTGAGGCCGAGGAGGACGGCGGGCCAGAGACCGGCGAGGACGGTGAGCGCGGCGAGCGGGGTCCAGGCGGCGAACTCGTACGTCCGGATGTCGGCGAGGGCCGGTGCCTCGCGCTTCTCGCCCATGCAGACCCGGCGGACGACCATGAGCATGTACGCGGCGGTGAGCAGGGTGCCGAACGCGGCGATCGACATGAAGGTGAGGAAGGCGGGCCTGCTGAGGCCGTCGGCGGGCTCGAAGGAGCCGAAGAGGGCGAGCATCTCGCCCCAGAACCCGGCGAGGCCGGGCAGTCCGAGGGAGGCGACGGCGGCGAAGGCGAGGAGGCCGCCGAGGCGGGGGGCCCGACCGTAGAGCGCGGCTCCGGTGGCGCCGGAGAGGGTGTCCAGGTCGGCGGTGCCGTACCGGTCCTTGATGGCGCCGACCAGGAAGAACAGCAGGCCGGTGATGAGGCCGTGGGCGATGTTGGCGAAGAGCGCGCCGTTGACCCCGGTGGGGGTCATGCTCGCGATGCCGAGGAGCACGAAGCCCATGTGGCCGACGGAGGAGTACGCGATCAGGCGCTTGAGGTCGCCCTTGCCGCCGGGGCGGACGAGGGCGAGGCAGGCCAGGGATCCGTAGACGATGCCGACGACGGCGAAGGCGGCGAGGTAGGGCGCGAAGGTGTGCATCCCGTCGGGGGCGATCGGGAGCAGGATGCGGACGAATCCGTAGGTGCCCATCTTCAGCAGGACGCCCGCGAGCAGGACGGAGCCGACGGTCGGGGCGGCGGTGTGGGCGTCCGGCAGCCAGCTGTGCAGCGGCCACATCGGGGTCTTCACGGCGAGCCCGATCCCGATCGCCAGAACGGCGATGACCTGCACGGACGAGGTGAGCCCACGGCCGTTGTCGGTGGCGAGTGCCACCATGTCGAAGGTGCCGCTCTTGAGCCCGATCAGGAGCAGGCCCAGCAGCATGACGACCGAGCCGAGCAGTGTGTAGAGGATGAACTTCCAGGCGGCGGCCTGCCGTCCGGCACCGCCCCAGCGGGCGATGAGGAAGTACATCGGGACGAGCACCGTCTCGAAGGCGAGGAAGAAGAGGATCAGGTCGAGGACGGCGAAGGTGGCGAGGGTGCCGGTCTCCAGGAGGAGCAGGAGGGCGACGAAGGCCTTCGGGGAGGGGCCCTCGGGGGGCTTGAAGTAGCTGTGGAGCGCGCAGAGGAAGGCCAGCAGCGCGGTCAGGACGAGAAGGGGGAGCGAGATGCCGTCGATGCCGAGGTGGATGCGGACGTCGAGCGCCGGGATCCAGCTGATGTCGGTGGTGGCCTGCATCTTCGACGGGTGGTCGTGGTCGAAGCCCGCGGCGAGGACGAGCGCGCCGAGGAGAACGGCGCCGGTGACGGTCACGCCGTGGCGGAGCACGGCCTGGTCGGGGCTGCTCCCCTTCAGTCCGGGCGGGGCCGGGAGGAGGGCGGCCGCGGCGCCGACGAGCGGGCCGGCGACGACGAACGCGAGAAGGAACTGCATCACGGATTCACTGATATCGATCACGGCTCACGACCCGGCGTTGACGTTGGCGAAGACGACGGCGGCGATCACCAGGACCAGGGAGCCGGCGAGCAGCGCGCCGAGGTAGGTCTGCACGTTGCCGGTCTGGGCGCGGCGGACGGCGGTGCCGAACCAGCGTGCGCCGGTGCCGGAGCCGCGTACGTAGGTGTCGACGACCTCGCGGTCCAGGAAGCGGACGAGGCTCGCCGCGGCCCGGACGGGGCGGACGAACAGCGCCGTGTACAGGGCGTCCAGGTGGAAACCGGCGGCGGCGTGGTGGTGCAGCGGCCCGAGCAGGAGGCGGCCGGGGTCGGCCGGGTCGGGGGCGTCGCCGTCGGTTCCGTAGGCGGCGGTGTGCGCGGTCATGGCCTGGGCCTCGATGACGGCGGGTTCGGCGTCCGGGTGGGCGACGACGGTGCCGACGCGGGTGCGGGCGGCGAGGGCGGAGGTGTGCCGCCAGGCGCCGTAGGTGATGAGTCCGCCGGCCAGCGCGACGCCGGTGGAGAGGACGGCGGTGGTGAGGGTGGGCGCGAGGCTGCGGCCGTCGAACCAGTCGCCGATCACGCCGACGCTCAGGCCGAAGGCGATGGTGGGCACGGCGAGGATCCAGAGGACGGCGGTCATCGCGGCGGGCTGCCTGCCGTGGTCGGGTGCCTCGGCACCGCGGCCCCGGAAGGCGAGGAGCCAGAGGCGGGTGGCGTACGCGGCGGTGAGGAGGGCGGCGAGCAGTCCGGCGACGAGTACGGTCCAGCCCGCGGCGGCCGGGGCGACGTGCCGGTCCCCGAGTGCGGTGTGCTCGGCGGCGACGAGGACGGCTTCCTTGGAGAAGAAGCCGGCGAACGGCGGGATGGCGGCGAGGGCGAACAGGGCGACGGTCATCGTCCAGTAGGCGTCCGGGATGCGCTGGGCCAGTCCGCCCATGCGGGACATGGCGGCCAGTGAGTTGGTGCCGGCGGCGTGGATGACGACTCCGGCGGCGAGGAAGAGCACGGCCTTGAACGCGCCGTGGGAGAGGAGGTGGAAGACGGCGGCGGCCCGGTCGCCGACGGCGAGGGCACCGGCCATGTAGCCGAGCTGGCCGATCGTCGAGTAGGCGAGGACGCGTTTGATGTCGTCCTGGGCGAGGGCGGCGAGCCCCGAGCCGACCATCGTGATCGCGGCCATCGCGGCGAGGACGACGAGTGCCGCGCCGGACTGGGCGAAGACGGGCAGGAGCCGGGCCACGAAGTAGATGCCGGCGGCGACCATCGTCGCGGCGTGGATGAGCGCGGAGACGGGGGTGGGGCCGGCCATCGCGTCGGGCAGCCAGGTGTGCAGGGGGAACTGGGCCGACTTCCCGGCGACGCCCGCGAGGAGCAGCAGGGCGATGAGGGTGGGGTGGTCGAGGCCGCCGTTGGCGACGGCGCCCAGGATGCCGGTGATGCGGAAGGTGCCGGTGTCCGCGGCGAGCGCGAACAGGCCGATGAGGAAGGGGACGTCGCCGAGCTTGGTGACCAGGAAGGCTTTGAGGGAGGCGGCGCGGGCCTCGGGCGTCTCCCAGTAGTGGCCGACGAGGAAGTAAGAGCAGATGCCCATGATCTCCCAGCCGACCAGGAGCACCATCAGGTCGCCGGAGTAGACGACGAGCAGCATCGCGGAGGTGAAGAGGGAGACCAGGGCCGCGTACGAGGGGTAGCGGGGGTCGTCGCGGAGGTAGGCGGTCGAGTAGATCTGCACACAGCTCGCGACGAGCCCGACCAGGACGGCGACGAGGACCGCGAAGCCGTCGAGGTGCAGGGCGAGGTCGATCGGGACCGAGCCGGTGGGGGTGAGCCGCGTCGCGGCGTCGATGGTCCGGCCGCCGCCCTGGCGGGAGGCGACGAGTACGGCGAGGGCGAACGCGGCGACGGTCGGCAGGACGGCGAGGGGGCGTACGAAGCCGGGGGCGGTGCGCCCGGTCAGGAGGCCGGCGACGGCGCCCAGGAACGGGAGGAGGGGGACGAGGACGGCGAGGGTCGTGGTGGTCACGCGGTGGCCTCTGCCTTCTTTGCCTTCCCTGCCGCAGCAGTGGCCTGGTCATCGGTGCCGTCGGGGGGCGCGGGCGCCTCGTCGTCGGAGAGGGCGGGGAGGTCCTCGGCGGCGTCGGTCTCGGCGGTGTCGCGGAGCCGGTCGATGTCGGAGCTGCCCCGGTTGCGGTGGACGGCGAGGACGATCGCCAGGCCGATGCCGATCTCGGCGGCCGCGATGGCGATGGTGAAGAGGGTGAGGGCCTGGCCGGCGTGGAGGGTGTCGCGGAGCCAGACGTCGAAGGCGACCAGGTTGAGGTTGACGGCGTTGAGCATCAGCTCGACGGAGAGCAGGACCAGGATCGCGTTGCGGCGGGCGAGCACTCCGTACAGCCCGGTGCAGAAGAGGAGGGCGGCGAGCACGGCGGGATAGGCGAGGTGCATCAGCTCTGCTCCTTACCGCGCTTGCGGGACAGGACGATCGCGCCGACCAGGGCGGCGAGCAGCAGGACGGAGAGTGCTTCGAACGGCAGTACCCAGTGCCGGAAGAGGGAGGCGCCGGTCACCTCGGTGGAGCCCCGGGCCGGTCCGGCCAGGTCGATCCAGGTGGTGCGGAAGGCGTCGACGACGACCCAGACGAGCGATCCGGCGGCGGCGAGCGCGACGGCGAGGGCCGCCCAGCGGTTGCCGGAGTCGGCGTCCGGGGAGCGGCCGATGGGGGCCCGGGTGAGCATCAGTCCGAAGAGGAGGAGGACGACGACGGAACCGACGTAGATCAGCACCTGCACCCAGGCGATGAACTCGGCGGTGAGCAGGAGGTACTCGACGGCGAGTCCGCCGAGCGCCACGACCAGCCAGAGGGCGGCGTGCACCAGTTGCCTGGTGGTGACGGTGGCGAGGGCCGCGCCGAAGGTGGCGAGGCCCACGAGGACGAAGACGATCTCGACGCCGGTCGGGGAGAGGAAGCCGGGGTGGGCCGCGGCTGCTGCGAGTGTCACGCCTCTCCTTCTCGTTCCGGGCGCCGGTTCTCCCGGGCCTGCTGGTTCTCCTGGGCGGCCTGCTGGGCCTCTTGCGCCTGCTGGGCTTCCTGGGCGCGCTGGGCTTCGAGTTTTTCGGCCGTCTTGCGGGCGGCGGCGATCTCCTTCGGCTCCTCGGCGGCCGGGTCGAGCGCGGGCGGTTCCGGCACCGTCCACATCCACTCGCGGAGCTTGTCGCGTTCGTGGGTGAGCTCGTGGATGTCCGTCTCCGCGTACTCGAACTCCGGCGACCAGAACAGCGCGTCGAAGGGGCACACCTCGATGCAGATCCCGCAGTACATGCAGAGGGAGAAGTCGATGGCGAAGCGGTCGAGGACGTTGCGGCTGCGTTCGCGGCCACCGGGGGTGGCGGCGGGCACCGTCTCCTTGTGGGAGTCGATGTAGATGCACCAGTCGGGGCATTCGCGGGCGCAGAGCATGCAGACGGTGCAGTTCTCCTCGAACAGCCCGATGACGCCGCGCGAGCGGGGCGGCAGTTCGGGCTGGACGTCGGGGTACTGCGCGGTGACCGTCTTCCGGGTCATCGTCCGCAGGGTGACGGCCAGGCCCTTGGCCAGTCCGGAGCCGGGGATGCGCGCGGTCATGAACTGATCGCCACCTTCACGATGCCGGTGAGCGCGATCTGCGCGAGGGCGAGCGGGATGAGTGTGGTCCAGGCGAGCTTCTGCAGCTGGTCCTCGCGGAGCCGGGGGTAGGTGACCCGGAGCCAGATGACGACGAAGGCGAGGACCGCGGTCTTGAGGAGCGTCCAGACCCAGCCGAGTCCGTCGGCGCCGAGCGGTCCGTGCCAGCCGCCGAGGAAGAGGACGGTGGTCAGTCCGCACAGGACGACGATGCCCGCGTACTCGGCGAGCAGGAAGAGCGCGAAACGCAGACCGGTGTACTCGGTGTAGGCGCCGAAGATGATCTCCGAGTCGGCGACCGGCATGTCGAAGGGCGGGCGCTGGAGTTCGGCGAGCCCGGCCACGAAGAAGACCAGGGCGCCGACGATCTGCCAGGGCAGCCACCACCACTCGAAGGAGTCGAGGATGCCGGTGAGCGAGACGGTTCCGGCCGCCATCGCCACGGAGGCGGCGGCGAGCAGCATCGGCAGCTCGTACGCGAGCAGCTGGGCGGCGGTGCGGAGCCCGCCGAGGAGGGAGAACTTGTTCGCCGAGGCCCAGCCGGCCATCAGTGAGCCGAGCACGCCGACGCCCATGACGGCGAGTACGTAGAAGACGCCCGCGTCGATGAACTGCCCGGCCGCGCCCTCGCCGGGGCCGATCGGAATGACGACGAGCACCAGCAGGTACGGCAGGAGCGCGACGGCCGGGGCGAGCTGGAAGACGCGGCGGTCGGCGTCGGCCGGGACCACGTCCTCCTTCTGCGCGAACTTCACGCCGTCCGCGACGAGCTGGGCCCAGCCGTGGAAGCCGCCCGCGTACATGGGGCCGAGGCGGCCCTGCATGTGCGCCATCACCTTGTGCTCGGTCTGCCCGACGACGAGCGGGAGGACCAGGAAGGCGACGAAGACGGCGACGAGGCGGAGGGCGACGTCCAGTACGTCGTTCACGCGGGATCGCCTCCGGCGGACTCGGGGGACTCAGGGGGTTCGGGTGTCTTGGGGTGTTCGGGGGGCTTCGGAGGTTCAGGGGTTTCCTGGGCCTCAGGAGCCTCGGGAGCCTCGGGAGTTCCTGCGGCCGCAGGAGCCCCGGCAGTCTCGGGAGCCGCAGGAGCCTCAGGGGTCCCGGGCTTCCCGGCGGCCTCAGGCTTTCCCGAGGCCTCGGGCTTCCCGGCGGCCTCAGGCTTTTCCGCAGCCTCGGGAGGCGTTTCCGGGTCGAAGGCCGGGCGGGCGTGGTGCCAGGGGGCGTCGCTCGCGGCCGTGCCGGAGCCGGTGCCCGCGTCCGTAGGGGCGTCCGGGCCCGGCTTCGCCGGGGTGTCCTTCCGGGGTTCGTTCGGCTGGGGTTCGTTCTGCTGGCTGGCCGAGCCCTGGGAGGCGCTGCGGTTGCGGCGCGGCCTCGTGGGGCGCGCGGGCGCCTCCCCGGCCGCCCCGGGAACGGCCGGAGCCGCGGCTTCCGGGGCGGTGGCTCCGGCGGTGCGCTGGGCGGCCGAGCCCTCGCTCGCGCTGCGGGTCCGGCGTACCGGCCGGTCGCCCGCCGCACGCGCGGCGCGCGCCGGTCGGGCCGGGGCGGGCGGGAGCTGCCCCTTCAGGGGCCCCCATTCGTTCGGGTCGGGCACCCCGGGCGGCAGCATCGTGCGCCGCTTCGGTCCGCCGTGCTCCGACTCGCCCGGCTCCTTCGCTCCGGGCCACGCCTTCGCGACCCGGGCCGCCAGCACGAAGTCCTTGCGCAGCGGGTGGCCCTCGAAGCCCTCGGGCAGCAGCAGCGGCACCAGGTGCGGGTGGCCGTCGAAGCCGATGCCGAACATCTCGTGCGTCTCGCGCTCGTGCCAGGCGGCGCCCGCGTAGACGCCGACGGCGGTGGGCAGGACCGGCGCCGCGTGCGGCACGGTCGTACGGAGCATCAGGCGGCGGACCCGGCCGCCGGCCAGGGCCACGACATGGGCGCAGACCCGGAAGCCGGTGTCCGGTTCGTCGACGGCGCTCAGCCAGTCGAAGTACGTGCAGCCGAGCCGGTCGCGGGCGGTTTCGAGGGCGGTGATCCAGCCGGCGGCCGGTACGTCGACGGTCAGCAGTTCGTAGGCGTACTCCGCCGTCGCGCCCTCGCCGAACAGTTCGGCGGCGGCGTCCGGCAGCCGGTCGTAGGCGTCGTCCGGGGTGGTGGTCACGCGGGCTCCTCCCCCGTGTCCGGCTTCGGCGGCGCGGCGACGAGTCCGCTGCGCAGCGCGGCGGTCGAGGGGCGGGTGCCGCCCGTCGCGTACCGCTCGCCCAGCGACTCGCGGGCGATCTTCTCCTGGAGCTTGAGGATGCCCTGGAGCAGCGCCTCCGGCCGGGGCGGGCAGCCGGGTACGTAGACGTCGACGGGGATGATCTGGTCGACGCCCTTGGTGACCGCGTACGAGTCCCAGTAGGGGCCGCCGCAGTTGGAGCAGGCGCCGAAGGAGATGACGTACTTCGGCTCGGGCATCTGCTCGTAGAGCCGCTTCACCGCCGGGGCCATCTTGTCGGTCACCGTGCCGGAGACGATCATGAGGTCGGCCTGGCGCGGGCCCGGGGCGAACGGGATCACGCCGAGCCGGATGAAGTCGTGCCGGGCCATGGAGGCGGCGATGAACTCGATGGCGCAGCAGGCCAGCCCGAAGTTGAAGACCCACAGGCTGTAGCGGCGGCCCCAGTTCAGGACCACCTTCATCGGTTCGGGTGCCAGGCGCGACAGGACGCCGAGCCGCTTGGGCTCCGGCAGGAAGGTCGGCAGGGGCTGCTGCTCGGCTCCCCCGTCGGCCCGCGTGCTGGTCACGTCCATTCGAGGACGCCCTTCTTCCATGCGTAGAGCAGTCCCACGGCCAGGAAACCGAGGAAGACGAACATTTCGATCAGCGTCGTCGCCCCGTATCCCGGTGCGGCGAAGACCGTCGCCCACGGGAAGAGGAAGATCGAGTCGACGGCGAAGATCACGTACAGGAAGGCGTAGACGTAGTAGCGGACCTGGGTGTGGGCCCAGCCCTCGCCCACCGGGTCGACGCCGCATTCGTAGGTGAGGAGCTTCTCCGGCGTCGGCACCACGGGGCGCAGCAGCCGGCCGGCCCCGAAGGCGACGGCGACGAAGAGCACGCCGATCACGGCGAGCAGTCCGACGACCGCGTATCCCCGGAAGTAGTCCGACGCGAGAACGGCCGACGTCGATGCCGACCCCGTCAGGTCCGGCAGATCAGTCAGATCCGGCAGGCCCGGTGCATCCGGCAGGTCAGCCACGTCCGCCCCTCGCTCCCCTGGAATCCGTCCGGTGTCCGTACGCACGGGAGTCTAGGCCCTGTTAAAGGGAGGGTAAGCAGCCGCGTCGGGCGAGGGGCCCGTCGTGAATGCCCCGAGGTGGGGTTATCCCCACCCCGGGGCACCCATGAGCCCCATGGCGTGCGGCGATCCGTACCGGCAGGCTTGTCCCATGACCATGAGCCCCCAGGTGCCGGACGACGACCGGCCGCCGCCCGCCCGCGCCATCCCCGACCGGTGGACGCGGCGCGAGATCGGCCATCTTCTGGCCGATCTGCCGATGACGCTCCTCGCGTTCGTCTACACGGTGGCGACGATCGGCGTCGGCGCGGCGCTCTCGGTCACGGTCGTCGGTCTGCCGCTGCTCGCCGTCTCGCTGCACGGGGCGCGGCTGATCGGCCGGTTCGAGCGGGGCCGGGCGCGGGCGCTGCTGGGGGTGCGGATCGACGAGCCGAGCCCGGTGGTGCTGTCGCGGCGGGAGACGGGGTTCTTCCCGTGGCTGTGGTCGAGCATCAAGGACCCGGTGGGGTGGCGGGCGGTGCTCTACTCCTTCGTCCGGCTGCCGTGGGGCGTGCTCACCTTCGGGGTGACGCTGGTGGGTCTGATCGCGCTGTGGCCGGTGGTGCCGTACATCACGCGGTTCCTCGCCAACGGGGACCGGGCGATGGTGCGCGGGCTGCTCTCGCCCTCCGACGAGCTGGAGCGCCGGATCGCGGAGCTGGAGGCGGACCGGGGGGTGGTCGTGGACACCGCCGCCGCCGACCTGCGCCGCATCGAACGTGACCTCCACGACGGCGCCCAGGCCCGCCTCGTCGCCCTCGCCATGGGCCTGGGGCTGGCGAAGGAGAAGCTGACCGCCGACCCCGAAGCCGCCGCCCGCATGGTCGACGAGGCCCACGGCGAGGTCAAGATCGCCCTCCAGGAACTCCGCGACCTCGCCCGCGGCATCCACCCCGCCGTCCTCACCGACCGCGGACTCGACGCCGCCCTCTCCGCCATCGCCTCCCGCTGCACCGTCCCCGTCACCGTCACCGTCGATCTGCCGGCGCGTCCCGCGGAGGCCATCGAGGGCATCGCGTACTTCACCGTCTCCGAGCTGCTCCAGAACGTCAGCAAGCACAGCGCGGCACGCTCGGCGACCGTCGAGGTCTGGCGCACCGGCGACCGGCTGATGCTCCAGGTCACCGACGACGGTCGGGGAGGGGCGAGGATGGACGGGGGCACGGGGATGGCGGGGCTGGCCGAGCGGCTGGGCGCCGTCGACGGGCTCTTCGTCCTGGACTCGCCGGCCGGCGGGCCCACCACGGTCACCGCCGAGCTGCCCTGGCGCGACCGCGAACCGTCGAAGAAGGCCGCGGCCGAGCGGATCCGGCGCGGCTGAGCCGCTCCCCCCGCACCCGCACCCCACGTACCCGCGCATCACGCACGCGCACGCCGAGAGGAAACGGACACACCCATGGCCACGGCATACGGACCGGACACGCGGGACCCTCGGTGGTCCGGGGCGGCCGGTCCCGGGGACGGCTCCCCGCTGAAGCGTCTGCTGCCCGCCGCGCTGCGGGCCCCGTTCGAGGGCAGGACCTGGCGCGCGCTGCTGTACCAGGTGCTGAGCGTGCCGGTCGGGCTGGTCCTGTTCGGCTTCTCGATCACCCTGACCACGTTCGGCGTGGGCATGCTGATCACCTTCCTCGGGATCCCGATCCTGGCCGGCACGCTGGCCCTGTGCCGGGGGTTCGGCGCGGTGGAGCGGGAGCGGGCGCGGGCGTTGCTCGGGGTGGACGTGGCGGCGCCGGAGCCGGTGCGCGGGCGGACCGGCGGGCTGATGTCCTGGATGGGCGCGTCGCTGAAGAACGGGGCGTCCTGGCGGCACGTGCTCTATTCGGTGGTGCAGTTCCCGTGGGCGCTGATCTCGTTCGGCCTCGGGCTGCCGCTCTGGATGTGCGGCTGGACCCTCCTCACGTATCCGCTGTGGTACTGGGTCCTGCCCGCGCGGCTGGGCCACGACGGCCTCCAGGTGTACTCCGACACGGGCCGCACGGTGTACGTCGACACCCCGGTCGGGATGGTGCTGGCCTTCGTGACGGGCCTGGTGCTGGTGACGGTGACGGCGTGGCTGGTCCGGGGGCTGGCGCACGTGGACCGGGCGCTGGTGCGCGGGCTGCTCGGGCCGTCCCGGCTGGCGAGCCGGGTCTCCGAGCTGGAGACGGACCGGGGCGTGGTCGTGGACACCGCCGCCGCCGATCTCCGCCGCATCGAACGTGACCTGCACGACGGCGCCCAGGCCCGCCTCGTCGCCCTCGCCATGGATCTGGGGCTGGCGAAGGAGAAGCTGACCGCCGACCCCGAAGCCGCCGCCCGCATGGTCGACGAGGCCCACGGCGAGGTCAAGATCGCCCTCCAGGAACTCCGCGACCTCGCCCGCGGCATCCACCCCGCCGTCCTCACCGACCGCGGACTCGACGCCGCCCTCTCCGCCATCGCCTCCCGCTGCACCGTCCCCGTCACCGTCACCGTCGACCTGCCCGAACGCCCGGTCCAGGCGATCGAGGGCATCGCGTACTTCACCGTCTCCGAGCTCCTCCAGAACGTCAGCAAGCACAGCGCGGCACGCTCGGCCACCGTCGAGGTCTGGCGCACCGGCGACCGGCTGATGCTCCAGGTCACCGACGACGGCCGGGGAGGCGCCGACCCCTCGGCGGGCAGCGGGCTGGCGGGGCTGGCCGAGCGGCTGGACGCGGTGGACGGCGTCCTGGCCGTGGACTCCCCGCAGGGCGGCCCGACCAGGATCACCGCCGAGCTGCCCTGGCGCGGCTGAGCGGACGTATGCGCAGCAACAGGATGAACGGGGCACCGCACACCACCACCGGAAAGCTGTAATGCTGGGGACCGTACGAACGGACCCGAACAGCGCGGGCGGACCAGTGGGGGATGCGGCTTTCATGGTGGAGAACAGGGTGCGAGTGGTCATCGCCGAGGATTCGGTGCTGCTCCGGGAAGGGCTCACCCGGCTGCTGACCGATCTGGGGCATGACGTCGTCGCCGGGGTGGGTGACGGCGAGGCCCTGATCAGGACGGTGGACGAGCTGGCGGCGCAGGGCGCGGCTCCGGACGTGGTGGTCGCCGACGTGCGGATGCCCCCGACCCACACCGACGAGGGCGTGCGCGCGGCGGTGCGGCTGCGGAAGGACCACCCGGGGATCGGGGTGCTGGTCCTGTCGCAGTACGTGGAGGAGCAGTACGCGACGGAGCTGCTGGCCGGGTCCAGCCGGGGCGTGGGCTATCTCCTGAAGGACCGGGTCGCCGAGGTCCGGGAGTTCGTGGACGCGGTGGTGCGGGTGGCGCGGGGCGGAACGGCACTGGACCCCGAGGTGGTGGCGCAGCTGCTGGGCCGGAGCCGCAAGCAGGACGTCCTGGCCGGGCTGACGCCGCGCGAGCGCGAGGTGCTCGGGCTGATGGCGGAGGGCCGCACGAACTCCGCGGTGGCCAGGCAGCTGGTGGTGAGCGACGGCGCGGTGGAGAAGCACGTCAGCAACATCTTCCTGAAGCTGGGGCTGTCCCCCAGCGAGGGGGACCACCGGCGCGTCCTGGCGGTCCTGACGTACCTGAACTCCTGATTCCCGGGTCCTCCGGCGCCGGGAGCCCGGCGCCGGCCGGGCCCTCCCCGGTCGACCCCGCCCCGACCGGCGGTGGCGGCGGACCTGGAGACCTGACGCACCGTCAGCTAACGTGCGGACCCCGGGCACCTCGGGGCCCCCAGGACGCCCGGAACACGGAACGCGCCACATCAGGGATCAATTCGCGCCTCGAAACCCCATCCATTATGTGATCGCTCCGAGTAAGGCACCCCTTACAGAAGTAGGGTGGGCAGGGGGACCGTCGGTGTACCGGCGGAACCCGAGCCGCCGCCGCTAGGGAGGTCCAGTTCAGTGACCAGCCAGGTCAGTAGCCCAGCCGGACAGGCCGATGAGGCCAGCGAGGCGCTCGTCGGGGGCCAGCGCGCCCCCCGCTCCGGTGACACGGGAGCAGGCGAGAAGGAGATCCGCCGTCTGGACCGGGTGATCATCCGTTTCGCGGGTGACTCCGGAGACGGTATGCAGCTCACCGGTGACCGCTTCACCTCGGAGACCGCGTCGTTCGGCAACGATCTGTCGACGCTGCCGAACTTCCCCGCCGAGATCCGCGCCCCCGCAGGCACCCTGCCGGGGGTTTCGTCGTTCCAGCTGCATTTCGCGGACCACGACATCCTCACCCCCGGGGACGCGCCGGACGTGCTGGTCGCGATGAACCCCGCGGCGTTGAAGGCCAACATCGGCGACATTCCGCGCGGCGCGGAGATCATCGTGAACACCGACGAGTTCACCAAGCGCCCGATGGCGAAGGTGGGGTACGCGACCAGTCCGCTGGAGGACGGTTCGCTGGACGGCTACCACGTCCACCCGGTGCCGCTGACGACGCTGACGATCGAGGCGCTGAAGGAGTTCGGCCTGTCCCGCAAGGAGGCCGAGCGCTCGAAGAACATGTTCGCGCTGGGCCTGCTGTCGTGGATGTACCACCGGCCGACCGAGGGCACCGAGGCGTTCCTGCGCCAGAAGTTCGCGAAGAAGCCGCAGATCGCCGAGGCCAACGTGGCGGCGTTCCGGGCGGGTTGGAACTTCGGGGAGACGACGGAGGACTTCGCCGTCTCCTACGAGGTGGCGCCCGCCTCGCACGCGTTCCCGCCGGGCACGTACCGCAACATCTCGGGGAACCTGGCGCTGTCGTACGGGCTGATCGCCGCCGCCCGCCAGGCGGACCTGCCGCTGTACCTGGGCTCGTACCCGATCACCCCGGCCTCCGACATCCTGCACGAGCTGTCCAAGCACAAGAACTTCGGTGTGCGGACCTTCCAGGCGGAGGACGAGATCGCCGGGATCGGCGCGGCGCTGGGCGCCGCCTTCGGCGGTTCGCTCGCGGTCACCACCACCTCCGGCCCCGGGGTGGCGCTGAAGTCCGAGACGATCGGGCTGGCGGTCTCCCTGGAGCTGCCGCTGCTGGTCGTCGACATCCAGCGCGGCGGCCCGTCCACCGGCCTGCCCACCAAGACCGAGCAGGCCGACCTGCTCCAGGCGATGTACGGGCGCAACGGCGAGGCCCCGGTGCCCGTAGTGGCGCCCCGGACCCCGGCGGACTGCTTCGACGCCGCGCTGGACGCCGCCCGGATCGCCCTGACGTACCGCACCCCGGTCTTCCTCCTCTCCGACGGCTATCTCGCCAACGGCTCCGAGCCCTGGCGGATCCCCGAGGTCACCGACCTGCCCGACCTGCGCGTCCGGTTCGCCACCGAAGCCAACCACGAACTGGCCGACGGCACCGAGGTGTTCTGGCCCTACAAGCGCGACCCGCAGACCCTGGCCCGCCCCTGGGCGGTCCCCGGCACCCCCGGTCTCGAACACCGCATCGGCGGCATCGAGAAGCAGGACGGCAGCGGCAACATCTCCTACGACCCGGCCAACCACGACCTCATGGTCCGCACCCGCCAGGCCAAGGTCGACGGGATCACCGTCCCCGACGTGGAGGTCGACGACCCGGACGGCGCCCGCACCCTGGTCCTCGGCTGGGGCTCCACGTACGGCCCGGTCACCGCCGCCGTGCGCCGCCTCCGCGGCGAGGGGCTGCCCATCGCGCAGGCCCATCTGCGCCATCTGAACCCCTTCCCGAAGAATCTCGGCGAGGTCCTGAAGAGCTACGACAAGGTGATCGTCCCCGAGATGAACCTCGGCCAGCTCGCCACCCTCGTCCGGGCCAAGTACCTCGTCGACGCCCACAGCTACAACCAGGTCAACGGCATGCCGTTCAAGGCCGAACAGCTCGCGACGGCACTCAAGGAGGCCATCGATGCCTGACACCGACACGGCCAACCCGCTCCTCAACCTGGTGCCCCGGGCCGAGGCCGAGCAGACCATGAAGGACTTCAAGTCCGACCAGGAGGTCCGCTGGTGCCCCGGTTGCGGCGACTACGCCGTGCTCGCCGCCGTGCAGGGCTTCATGCCCGAACTGGGCCTGGCGAAGGAGAACATCGTCTTCGTCTCCGGGATCGGCTGCTCCTCCCGCTTCCCGTACTACATGAACACCTACGGGATGCACTCCATCCACGGCCGCGCCCCGGCCATCGCCACCGGGCTGGCCACCTCCCGCCGGGACCTGTCCGTCTGGGTCGTCACGGGTGACGGCGACGCCCTGTCCATCGGCGGCAACCACCTGATCCACGCCCTGCGCCGCAACGTCAACCTCAAGATCCTCCTCTTCAACAACCGGATCTACGGGCTGACCAAGGGCCAGTACTCCCCCACCTCCGAGATCGGGAAGATCACCAAGTCGACGCCGATGGGCTCGCTGGACGCCCCGTTCAACCCGGTCTCCCTGGCGCTCGGCGCGGAGGCGTCCTTCGTCGCCCGCACCATCGACTCCGACCGCAAGCACCTCACGAGCGTGCTGCGCGCCGCCGCCGACCACCCGGGCACGGCGCTCGTGGAGATCTACCAGAACTGCAACATCTTCAACGACGGCGCCTTCGAGGCCATGAAGGACAAGGACCGGGCGCAGGAGGCGGTGATCCGGCTGGAGCACGGGCAGCCCATCCGCTTCGGCACAGACGACGCCAAGGGCGTCGTCCGCGACCCGGCCACCGGTGACCTCCAGGTCGTCGACGTCACCCCGGAGAACGAGTCCCGCGTCCTGGTCCACGACGCCCACAGCGCGTCCCCGACCACCGCGTTCGCGCTCTCCCGCCTCGCCGACCCGGACACCCTGCACCAGACCCCCATCGGCGTCCTGCGCGATGTGGAACGTCCGGTGTACGACACGCTCATGGCGGAGCAGCTCGACACCGCCGAGGAGCGGCACGGCAAGGGCGACCTGGGCGCGCTCCTCGCCGGGAACGACAACTGGACGGTCGTCGGCTGACCCCGCCACCGGTACGTACCGCCGTCGCCGGACGGGCTGAACTTCGGCCCGTCCGGCGTCGGCGTCCCGGGACGGCGGCCGGTCGCCGCGCACGATGTGGCCATGACCCTGGACCGTCCCGCGTACCGCGTCAAACGGCGTCTGCTCGGCAGACCGCTGACCACCGAGCGCATCAGTCAGGAGAAGCTGGACAACCGGACGGCGCTCGGGGTGCTCGCCTCCGACTGCATCAGTTCGTCCGCGTACGGCTCCGAGGAGATGCTGCGGGTCCTGGTGCCCGTGATCGGCACGGCGGCGTTCACCCTGCTGATGCCGGTGACCGGCGCGATCCTCCTGGTGCTGCTGCTCCTGACGCTCTGTTACAGCGATGTCGTGATGATCTACACCCGGGCGGGCGGTTCGTACGTCGTCGCGCGGGAGAACTTCGGGCCGGACGTCGCGCAGATCGCCGCCGTCGCCCTGCTCGTCGACTACATCGTCACCGTCGCCGTGCAGGTCTCGGCCGGCACCAACGCGCTGATCTCGCTCGCCCATCTGGCCGGTGGCGGCTTCACCGGCCTCGACCACCTCCAGCTCCCCGTCTCCGTCGGGGTGATCGTGCTGCTCGCGTACGGGAACCTGCGCGGGATCCGGGAGGCGGGGCGGGCGTTCGCGCTGCCGGCCTATCTGTTCATGGCGGCGGTCGGGCTGGTGCTCGTCGCCGCAGCGCTGCGCGGGCTCACCGGGGAGCTGCCGCACGCCGATCTGCACGCCCCCGGTGTCGTGCCGCTGGGCACCCCGGGGGACGGCTGGCTCTACGGCGCCTCGCTCTTCATCGTGCTGCGTTCCTTCGCCAACGGCGGCTCGTCCCTGACCGGCCTCGAAGCGATCTCCAACGGCATCTCCGCCTTCCGCGAGCCGCAGGGCCGCAACGCCCGCCGCACCCTGATCACGATGAGCTGCATCCTCGGCACACTGGTCCTCGGCGTCTCCACGCTGGCCCACTTCACCCACGCCGTCCCGTACGCCGACGGCACCCCGACGGTCATCGCGCAGGAGGCGCACTTCGCCTTCGGTGACGGCCCCCTCGGCACGGCCGGGCTGGTCTTCGTGCAGTTGGCGACGGCGCTGGTCCTCTACACCGGCGCCAACACCCCGTTCACCGGGTTCCCGTTCCTCGCCAGCTTCGTGGCCCAGGACCGGTTCCTGCCGAGGGTGCTGACCCGGCGCGGTCACCGGCTCGCGTTCTCCAACGGCATCATCGCGCTGGCCGTGGTTTCGCTGGCCCTGCTGCTGGCCACCGGGGCGAGCGTGGACCGGCTGGTGGCGCTGTACGCGATCGGCGTGTTCACCGCGTTCACCATGGCCGGGGCCGGGCTCACCGCGTACCACCTGCGGCGCCGCGAACCGCACCGCAGGCTCAAGATCGGGGTGAACGCGCTGGCCGCGGCGATCTCGGCCGCCGTGGTGCTGATCTTCGCGGTGACCAAGTTCACCGAGGGGGCCTGGCTGGTCGTGGTGGTCTTCCCGCTCGGCGTGTGGGGGCTGATCCGGATCAACCGCGAGTACCGCCGCGAGGCCGCCGCGCTCCGGAGCATCCAGGCGCCGGGCGCCGACCGCCCCCGCGACCGGCGCCACCTGGTCCTCGTGCTGGTCGAGACGCTGGACCTGGCGACGCTGAAGGCGCTGCGGTACGCCCATGAGCTGCGCCCGGACGGGATCCGGGCCGTGCACTTCGCGATCGACGAGCCGCACGCCCGGCGGCTGGCCGCCCGCTGGGAGGCGACCGCCGCCACCTCCGTGCCCCTGGACCTGGTGGCGTGCCCGGACCGGCGGCTGCGCCACGCGATGCGGGAGCTGGCGGCCCGCACCACCGAGGACGGCCACACCGCGCTGACGGTCCTGGTGCCGCGCCGGACCTACTCCAACGTGCTCGGCAAGCTGCTGCACCGGGGCACCGGCGAGCAGATGGCCAAGGCGCTGGCCCCGCTGCCGCACGTGGCGGTGACGATCCTGCCGTTCGACGTGTCCCGTGCGTTGCGGGCCCTGGAGGAGGGGCGCACCCCGGACCCGGACTGAGCGGGGCGGGCGCCGCTACGAGGCCCGCGCCTTGCGTTCGTCGTACGCCTCGCGCGCCACCCGCACCGCGTCCACGCTGCGCTCGGCCCAGCGGGCCAGTGCCCACACCTGCTCGGCGGCCTCCCGCCCCAGGGTGGTGAGCGCGTAGTCGACCCGGGGCGGGATCACCGGCTTGGCGTCCCGGTGCACGAAGCCGTCCCGCTCCAGGGTCTGGAGGGTCTGGGCCAGCATCTTCTCGCTGACCCCGCCCACCTCGCGGCGCAGCTCGCTGAAGCGGTACGAGCGCTCCAGCAGGGCGGCCAGGACCAGGACGCCCCACCGGCTGGTGACATGTTCGAGCACCGGCCGGGAGGGACACAGCGGCCGGTTCACATCGGGGCGCGGGTCCATTCCACTTACATTCATACCAGTACCTTACCTACAAGTGGGTACTTACGAATAGTGAGTACACCCCCTACGGTGAGCCGTGTGGGCCGGTGGATCGAGCCCCGGACCGCGTACCCCCAGGAGGAACCACCCATGAGCATCGTCGTCGCCGGAGCCACCGGAGAACTCGGCCGTCTGGTCGTCGAGGAGCTGCTGACCACCGTGGACGCGGGCGAGGTCGTCGCCGTCGTCCGGGACGAGGAGAAGGCGGCGCCGCTGGCCGCCCGGGGCGTGGAGGTCCGGGTCGCGGACTACGACCGCCCGGAGTCGCTCAAGGACGCCTTCCGGGCCGGCGACCGGGTGCTGCTGATCTCCGGCAGCGCGGTCGGCAAGCGGGTGCCGCAGCACGCTGCGGTGATCGACGCAGCCGTGGCGGCGGGCGTGGCCCAGTTCGCGTACACCGGCGTCCTGGGCGGCCCCGAGGCCGACTTCCGGCTGGCCGACGAGCACCGGGCCACCGAGCGGCTGATCCTCGACTCCGGTCTGCCGTACACCTTCCTGCGCAACGGCTGGTACACCGAGAACTACACGGCCAACCTGGGCCAGGTCCTGGCCCACGGCGCCATCGTCGCCAACGCCGGTGACGGGCGGATCGCCTCCGCCACCCGGGCCGACTTCGCCGCCGCGGCCGCCGCCGTGCTGACCGGCGAGGGCCACCTCGGCGCGGCCTACGAGCTGAGCGGCGACGTCGCCTGGTCGCTCGCCGAGTACGCGGCGGTCGTCTCCGCCGCCACCGGCCGGGAGATCTCGTACCGGAACGTCCCGGCCGCGGTGCACCAGGAGATCCTGACCGGCGCCGGGGTCCCGGAGTTCTTCGCGTCGATCCTCGTCGACGTGGACGAGGCGATCGCGCGCGGCCGGCTCGCCCTCACCAGCGGCGATCTGGCCCGGCTGATCGGCCGCCCGACGACCCCGCTCGCCGAGACGGTGTCCGCCGCGGTGGCCCGGGCGTAACACCCGCTCCCCCGCCCCCAGGGACCTCGTGTGTCATGACCGTATCCCGATACGGGTATGACACCGGGCCCTTCCCGGCGCTACCTTCGTGCGGTGGAACAGATACGCCTGGAGGGCCCGTGAAGGGGATCGACGAACAGCGGGCGGGTCTCCTGTCCGGCTTCAGCGCCTACGCCATGTGGGGGCTCGTCCCGCTCTTCTGGCCGCTGCTGAAGCCCGCCGGATCGATCGAGATCCTCGCCCACCGCATGACCTGGTCCCTCGGCTTCGTCCTCCTCGCGCTGCTGGCGCTGCGCCGCTGGTCGTGGATCGGCGAGCTGGTGCGACAGCCGGGCAAGCTCGGTCTGCTCGCGGTGGCCGCCGTCACCATCACCGTCAACTGGGGCCTGTACATCTGGTCGGTGAACAACGGGCACGTGGTGGAGGCGTCGCTCGGCTACTTCATCAACCCGCTGGTCACCATCGCCATGGGCGTCCTCTTCCTCGGGGAGCGGCTGCGCCCCATACAGTGGGTGGCGGTCGGCACGGGTTTCGCGGCGGTGCTGGTGCTGGCGATCGGCTACGGGCGTCCGCCGTGGATCTCGCTGACCCTGGCGTTCTCCTTCGCGACCTACGGCCTGATGAAGAAGAAGGTCAACATGGGCGGCCTGGAGTCGCTCACCGCCGAGACCGCCGTGATGTTCCTTCCGGCGCTCGGCTATCTGCTGTGGCTGGGCGCCCGGGGCGAGTCGTCCTTCGCCTCCGAGGGGCTCGGCCACTCGGCGCTGCTGGCGTCGGCGGGGCTCGTCACGGCCGTTCCGCTCATCCTGTTCGGGGCGGCGGCGATCCGGGTGCCGCTCTCCACCCTGGGGCTGTTGCAGTATCTGGCGCCGGTCTTCCAGTTCGTCCTCGGCGTCGTCTACTTCCACGAGGCGATGCCGCCGGCGCGGTGGGCCGGGTTCGGCCTGGTGTGGCTGGCGCTGACCGTGCTGACCTGGGACGCGTTCCGTACGGCTCGACGGAACCGGGTGCGGGCGCGCGCGGCGCGGGAGGCAGTGGCCCGGGGGACGGCGGCCCGGGAAGCAGTGACCAGGGAGGCGGCGGCCCGGGAGGTCGCGCCCCCGCACATCCCCTCCGCCCCGGCTCCCCGCCCGGCGGCCGGGGAGCCGAGCCCTTCCCCCCACCCCTGACCCATAACGTTACCCGGTTGCATTTTTAACTCGGTTGCGGTTCTCTGGTCGTCCACGGAACCGCGACCGAGGAGCCCGCATGCCTGCCGCCGTACCTTCGTCACCCGTCCCCGTACTGATCGTCGGTTCGGGCCCGACCGGCCTGACCCTGGCCTGCGATCTGGCCCGCCGCTCGGTGGGCGTGCGGATCATCGACCGCTCGCCCGGATTCCCCCGCAGTTCCCGGGCGAAGGGCCCGAATCCCCGGTCCCTGGAGGTGCTGGCGGATCTGGGGGTCGCCGACCGGGTGCTGGCGGCGGGTTCGGCACCGTTGCCGATGCGGAAGTACCGGGACGGGGTGCCGGTCGCCGACGCCGATCCGGCCGCTTCGCTGCGCCCGACGCCCGATGCCCCGTACGCCCATGGCCGGCTGATCGCCCAGTGGCAACTGGAGGAGATCCTCCGGGAGCGCCTCGCGGAGTTCGGTGTGCGGGTGGAGTTGGGGGCGGAGGCGGTCGGCCTGACGGAGGCGGACGACCTGGTGACGGTCGCGCTGGCGGACGGCCGGAGCATCGACGCCCGGTACGTGGTGGGCTGCGACGGCGCCCACAGCCGGGTGCGCAAGCTGCTCGGGGTCCCGTTCGAGGGGAAGACCGCGCCGGAGCAGTCGATGGTCTGCGGGGACGTGGAGGTGGAGGGCCTGGACCGGTCCCTCTGGCACCAGTGGTTCGACGAGGACGGTGCCGTGATGCTGTGCCCGATCCCGGGCACGCGGGCGGGCTGGTGGTTCCAGGCGGGCCCGGAGCGGGACGCGGCGGGTGCGCCCGTGCCGCCCTCCCTGGAGAGTTTCCGGCGGCTGTTCGCCAAGCACACCCGCCTCCCGGCCGACCGCCTGACCGGGGCCACGCTGCTGTCCACGTACCGGGTCAACGAGCGGATGGTGGACCGTTACCGGGTGGGCCGCGTCCTGCTCGCCGGGGACGCCGCGCACGTCCACTCCGTCGCGGGCGGACTGGGCATGAACACGGGCATCCAGGACGCGTTCAACCTGGGCTGGAAGCTCGCGCGGGTCGCCGTCGGTTCGGCGGACCCGCGCCTGTTGGACACGTACGAGGAGGAGCGGCTGCCGGTGGCCGCCTGGACCCTGGACGTGACGGCGGACCGGCTCCGGGCGACCCTGGAGGCGATCCGCCGACCGGGCGGCGGCCTGGACACGGCGGTCTCCGGCGACACGACCGGCCTGGGCGTGGGCTACCCGTGGTCGTCGCTGGCGGGCCCGGGCTCCACACCCCGGCTGCGGCCGGGCGACCGGGCCCCGGACGCCCCCTGCCGCTCCGCCGCGACCGGCGCGCCGATCCGCCTGTTCGACGCCTTCGCGGGCCCGCACTTCACCCTGCTGGGCTTCGGCCCCGACACGGCCGAGGCGCTCCGGGCGACGGAGGCGGCGTACGGCCCGGCCGTGCGCGCGTACGGCGTGGACGCGGGACCGTACGGGGACGGGTCCGGCCCGGACGCGGGAACGGCCGGTGCGGAGACGGACGGTGCGGAGACGGACGGTGCGGAGACGGACGCCGCACACGGCCTCGTCGACGACGCCGGCCACGCCCGCACCGCCTACGGCCTCACCCCGCCCGCGCCGACCGGAACGCTCGTCCTGATCCGCCCGGACAACCACGTGGCCCTGATCGCCCCGGCCACCGAACCCGACACGGTCATCACCTATCTCACCCGCGCGGTCGGCGCCCCCGCACCGCGCTGAGCAAGCGGCGCGTCGGAGGGGGTACACCGCCTGCGGCTCCGCGCCGATGACCGGCCGGGCGCCAGCGGGTACTAGGGACTCCGGCGTATCGCGCCTCGTGCTGTAATCCTCCTTCCGAGGTCGAAGAGTTGGGGGGACAGGACGTGGCTGCGAGATCCAGACGCGCCGCCGGACTGCTGGTGGCAGCGGCGGTGCTGCCGCTGACCGGTTGCGGCGGCAGTAGTGGCGACGGCGCCGAGACGACCGCGTCCACGGCGGCCGCGGTCGAAGCGGCGCGGGCCTACCAGCGTGCCTCGCTGCACCGGGACTGGAGGGCGGTCTGCGAGGGCATGACCGAACGCCTGCGGCGCGGGATGGACGCGAAGACGCTCGACGAATGCGTCGAGATCATCGGAACGCCCGGGATCGGCGATCACCGGGACGCCCGGATGAGCACCGGCACGGCATTCGACGTGGAGGCGTTCGGCGACCACCCGGCGGGGACCGGGCTCCGGGTGACCGTCGACGAGGGACCGGGCCGGGTCGCGCACACCGCACTGCGACTCGTCCACGGCGAGGCGGGCGCATGGCTCGTCGACCAGGCGGTCAACCTCCCCTCCCCGGGAGGCACGGGCCCCACGGCCGTACGCGACGCACTGCGCCGCAATTAGCCGTGGCGTTTCCGGGGCACTGCCCCCGAGGGAGTCTCCGTCCGTTCCGGCATCCGGCGATTTTCCCCGACCAGCGACGAGAGACGTGCCCCGCGATCACCCGGGTTCAGCGACTCAACAGTGGCGGAGCGGGCTGACGACGACGTCTTCAATCCGAAGTGCGGGTCTCCCGCGACGGCCCGCACAGCCACTTCCGCACCAGCGGCTGGGCCGGAGGCGGTCTACGGCCAACCGTGCTCCGTGAGCGGATCACCACCCTCGATGTAGCCGAGCAGTCCGGCCTCGGGGTATTCGATGATGTCCTCCGGCAGGTCGTACACGGACCACCACCGCAGGTCGAGGCATTTCTCGGGCTCGCGGTTGACCGGTTCGCCCTGCCACCTGGTGGCCTCGAAGAACAGGCCGACCCGTTCGATTTCGGGGCTCTGCTTGTGGTGCACGACGTGCACCAGCCGAAGGTGCCGGGGATCGACCTCGACCCCGGTCTCCTCGCGCAACTCGCGGGCGGCGCCGGCGGTGAGCGGTTCACCGGCGTCCAGTTTCCCCGACGGAGCGTGCCACCGCCCGTAGCCGTACGGTCCTCCGCGCTGCGACAACAGCACCTTGTCGCCGTCGCGCAGAATCACGTGCGTATCGATCACGGGGGTCGCGGGTGTCGCGTTCATGTACTCACCGGGGGTCGTGGGGTTCGGGTTTCCCGACGCTACTCCGCAGAGCGTCGGCGATTCGCGTCGCCACGTCCGCGGGGGTGGAGTCCGTCGAGTCGACCAAGAACACCTCGACGCCGAGGCCCCTCAAGGTCTGTGCAGCCTCTCGGTAGAGGTCGATCTCGCGACGTGGCCCCATCGGATCGTCATGGAAACGGTGGCGTCTCCCGCGCTCGGCGAGGCGAGCCGAGATGCGTTCGGGTGCGGCCGTGAGGATCACCGCGAGGTCGGGCAGTGGAATGTGCCGGTTCAGGGCGAGCACGAACGGCTCGGGAACGCCGTCGAGCCGCTGAAGGACGAGACTCGATGCGAGGTAGCGGTCACAGACGACGGTACGGCCGGAGGTGAGAAGGGGGTCGAGCTCGACCTCGATGTGCTCGTACCGGTTGGCCGCGACGAGACAGGCCAGGGCACGCCCGTGGATGTGGTTCGCCCTGGACCGGGTGAACTCACCGAGTTCGCTCGTCGAGGGTTCGGTCGTCGTGTGGACAGGAACGCCACGTCCGAGGAGCAGGCGGCCGAGTTCGGCGACCGTGGTCGACTTCCCGACGCCGCTCGGCCCGTCCACGCTGATGAAGGTGCCGGGGCGCCTGCTCATACGGTGTGCCCCAGGCGGTTCCGCTCGTGCTGCTCGCGCGTCAGTTCGGCGAGTGTCTTTCGCAACCTGCGGAGAGGTACGGCTCCGAACTGGACACCGACCGAGAAATTGAACTCGTCGCGCTGCCTCATGCCCTCGTGCGCGCCGTCGTCGGTCAGGTCGACATCGGAATACGCGAGCAGGGTGTCGGGGGCGTGCCCCGCATCAGTGAGCGCCGTCCAGACGGGCGTGCCGGGGTAGGGGCGGAACTCGAAAACACTTGCCCGGAAGCGTCCCGCGCCATACCGGTCCGCCATGCCCCACAGGTTGTGGATGTGCTGCACCGTGGCGTCGAGGTCTCCCTGGTCCTCCCCCGGATACCCCAGGATGAAATATCCCTTCACGCCGATGCCGCGCATAAGCAGGCGGGCAGTGACCCTCTCGGTCATCCCTGCGGTGATCCGCTTGTCCATACCGGCGAGAACCCGGTCGCTCCCCGACTCGATCCCGAGGGCAACCTCGCGCAGCCCGTTCGCCTTGAGCGTGTCGAGCATGTCGTCGTCGAGCCGGTCGAACACGTTGATCCGCCCCGTGGCGTCCCACACGTACCGGTCACCGATCCGGTGCCGGGTGAACGCCTCCATCTGCGGGATGATCACGCGTTTGGCCCCGAGGAACAGGTCGTCGACGAACCGGTACGCAGTCGCCCCGTAGGCTTCGTGCAGGTGATCGAGCTCGCCGACGATCCTCTCGGGCGATCGGGGCCGGATCCTGATATCGGGGTTGGCCGAGACGGCGGCTCCGCAGAACCCGCAGTCGTACGGGCACCCGCGTGACCCGACGATGTTCGCCTCGATCCGGCCGTCGTCCGCGAGATACGGGTCCTGGGGCAGGAATTCCCGGTTCACGAGCGGCAGGGCGTCGATGTCCGGGCTGAGCCAGTCGGCCGCCCTCTCACGCGCGATACCGACGACATGCGTGCCGAGCAGACGGTCCCGCCACATCACTCCGGGAAGTTCGGTGCGCCGCCGGTCATCGGCCAGGAGCGCGGCGACCCGGGACTCGCCCTCACCGACGACCAGGGCCCGCAGGTTGGCCATGCGGGGGTCGTCGAGAATACGGGCGGGCATCGCACGGGCGTGGTGCCCGCCGACCATGAGCGCGATGCCGGGATCGAGCCCGGCGGCGATGCGGGCCGACATCTCGTAGGTGGGGGCGAGCAGGTTCATCCCCACCCACCGGGGGCGGACGTTGTTGACCAGTCGCGCCGTCGCGTCGACTCCGAGCCCATGTGCCTCGGCATCCAGCACACCCACGTTGAAACCGGCCTGCTGGGCGTACGTGGCGATGTATGCCATGCCCAGGACGGGCAACGTGTAGTCGTTGGTCCTGGGACGCAGGGCGTAGTCACGGAGCGGCGCGTTCACGAACAGGGCGTCGAGCGCCCGGCTCGACTCGGCACCGGCGATCAGATCAGTGGTCGCGCGGGTGTCCTCTGCGGTCGTTAAGGTCATTGCTCCCCCACGTGAGAGTGAACAGAGTCAGGGCATGCAGCTGAGGGCGAGAAGGCGCCCATCGGCGCCACATGGCCTCGAATTCCGTCTCCCCTCGCGGAAATTCGAGACTGGGGGCCGCCTTCCGGGCCCATGTCCGTACGGCGAGATCACCGTGCGGATAGATCGAGAAGTCGCCGGTGAAGTCGGCTGCGGCCGCGCCCGCCGTCCACGGGCCGATACGAGGCACTTCGACGAGCTCTTTGACCAGGCTCTCGGGGTCGAGCGTGGACCAGTGCTCACCCCGTTCGAGGTACGCCTCGGCAGCGGCACGCAGGGCCACTCGATTGAACTTCGTCCCAGCGGACGCGAACTCCTCGTCGGAGAGACCGAGGACCGTCTCGGCAGTCGGCACACGTGCGAAGTCGCCGGCCATGGTGGAGACCGTCTGTCCGTACGCGCCATAGAACGCCCGGTGTTTCCGCAGGGCCTGCTTCGCGCTCACCACCTGACGGAGGATCGCCGTCGCGATCGCGTCCCACAACGAGGGGTTGTCGAGGCGGGCGACCGTACCCATGCCCACCAACTCGGCGAGCAGCGGACCGGCCCCTTCGAAAGTGGGCAGCTCAACCGAAGACGTGAGGGAGGGGCACGGCTGCTCGACGTCACCGTCCCCTTCGATGGGCGAGAAGGAGAGACATCCGTCCGAGCCATCCCAGAGGGCGAGCCACGTGGTTCCGGCGTGCTCAACAAGACGGGCCCGATGACCGTCGGCCGTGTTCTGCCATCCGGGATGTTCGGTGATGATCTTCGCGCTCATGAGCTCAATTCCGGTCGCAACGCATGGGGTTGGACAAAATGGCGGTGGTGCACGCACACGCTTCGAGGTACCGCACGGGAAGAAGAATCCGCTCGGCGACCTCTCCGCTCCCGAACAACGTAGCTTCGGATGGGCATCTCATCGCCGAATCAGGCCGAAGTACAGCCGCCTGCTTGCCGTTCAACGTGTTCTCGGGGGAATGACTGGATTCACGCTCCTTCTGGCCCGCACCATCGCGCGGCACATACGCCATCCGCGCGCCGACCAAGCTGGCATCGATGACACCGGGTTCGACTCCTGCGCGCGGCACGACCGACGCGGTCGGCGCGACGGTTGCTCATCTCGGGTGGGCGGAGAGGGTGTACGTCATGTCGGTGTCCGGGACGACGACGAGGAGCGGGCTGCCGCCCCTGAGGTGGGCCTGCGCCTCGCGCTGACCCTTGCGGTCCGCGTACCACTCACGCAGCTCGGCCGGGCGGTTCGGCCGGGCACCGGCCGGCCGGTGCGGCCGCAGGTGCTGCACCCACGCCTTCCCCTCCAGATCCAGACGCGGACCGTCCTCGGGATCACTGTC
>NZ_JBSFKL010000021.1:0-87894 GCF_053598535.1 Streptomyces sp. NPDC001108 | reverse complement strand
GTTTCCGACTCTATCAGACTCTTTCGAGTCCCGATTCCCGGTCGAAGCGGGTTTCGCTTTCCAGTTCCTCGCTTCCGCGATTCCCTTTCCGGCGAGTCCGACTCTATCAGGCCTTTTCTCTTTCCTTGACCAGCCCCTGCAGACATACAGGTGCCACGTCGTAGTGGAGAGTCAATTGCTTGAAGGTCGCCACCGGCCCTCGACTCGAAGGTCATGTTGGGGCCAGGCAGGAGTACGACAGTACAGGCAGCAGGGAGTCGAGGCAAATCGTTTCCGGTGTGGCGCTAAGGCCGCGTAGCAGCAGGACTCGGGCGGAACCGGGACTTCTTATGACTTACGCTGCTGAACAGCACGTCGTTACCCACATACGGTAACGACGCCCCACAAGCTCCACCCCTGGGAGGCTCCCCATGACCACTGTGACGTCCCCTCTTGCCGGACGGGCGATCGGGCTCGCCGCGGTACCGGATCCGGTCTTCTCCGGCGCGATGGTGGGACCCGGCACCGCCATCGACCCGGTGCGTGAGCCTTCCGAGGCCGTGTCGCCGGTCGACGGCATCATCGTCTCCCTGCATCCGCACGCGTTCGTCGTGGTGGACGCGGACGGGCACGGGGTACTGACCCACCTCGGGATCGACACCGTTCAGCTCAACGGTGAGGGGTTCGAGCTGCTCGTGAACAAGGGGGACACCGTGACCCGCGGTCAGGGCATCGTGCGCTGGAACCCGGCGGGGGTCGAGGAGGCCGGCAAGTCGCCGGTGTGCCCGGTCGTCGCGCTGGAGGCCACCACCGACTCCCTCTCCGACGTGCTCGAGGACGGCGACGTGAAGGTCGGCGACTCCTTGTTCGGCTGGCAGTGACGAGCCCGGTCCGATGACGGCCGACTGGATATCCACCGCGGAGGCACGAGCCGCCGCACGACCGGGGACGGGTGACATGGAGACAACGCTGCGAGGCGTCGGTGTGAGCCACGGAGTGGCGATCGGCGAGGTGCGCCATATGGGGACGGCGGTGCTCGAACCGCCGGCCAAGCAGATCCCCGCCGAGGAGGCCGGGCGTGAGCAGGGGCGCGCCCGGCAGGCCGTCGAGGCCGTCGCCGCCGATCTGATCGCCCGCGGGAATCTGGCCGGGGGCGAGGCCCAGCACGTGCTGGAGGCCCAGGCCATGATGGCCCAGGACCCCGAACTGATCGCCGACGTGGAGCGCCGTATCGCCGTCGGCAGCACCGCCGAGCGCGGGGTCTACGACGCCTTTGCCGCGTACCGGGCGCTGCTCGCCAATGCCGGGGAGTACCTGGCGGGGCGGGTCGCCGACCTCGACGACGTGCGCAACCGGATCGTCGCCCGGCTGCTCGGGGTGCCGATGCCCGGGGTGCCGGACAGCGATGAGCCCTATGTACTGATCGCCCGGGACCTGGCGCCCGCGGACACGGCGCTCCTCGACCCGGCCCTGGTCCTCGGCTTCGTGACCGAGGAGGGCGGGCCGACCAGCCACAGCGCCATTCTCGCCCGCGCTCTCGGGGTGCCCGCCGTCGTGGCGCTTCCCGGTGCCGGTGAGCTCGCCGAGGGCACGGTCGTGGCGGTGGACGGCAGCACCGGTGAGATCTTCGTCGAACCGAGCGCCGAGAAGCGCGCGGAGATGGAGAGTGCCGCCGCGGCGCGCAAGGCCGCGCTCTCGGCCGCGTCCGGCCCGGGTGCGACCTCCGACGGTCACAAGGTGCCGCTGCTCGCCAACGTGGGCGGGCCGGGCGACGTCCCGGCCGCGGTCGAGGCCGGTGCGGAGGGCGTGGGGCTGTTCCGTACCGAGTTCCTGTTCCTGGACGACAGCGAGCGGGCGCCGTCCGAGGAGAAGCAGGTCGCCGCGTACCGCGCGGTGCTGGAGGCGTTCCCCGAAGGACGGGTCGTCGTAAGGGTGCTGGACGCCGGGGCCGACAAGCCGCTGGCCTTCCTGACCCCCGCGGACGAGCCGAACCCGGCGCTGGGCGTGCGCGGTCTGCGCACCCTGCTGGACCACCCGGAGGTGCTGCGTACCCAGTTGACCGCGCTGTCGAAGGCGGCCGAGGGGCTCCCCGTGTACCTGGAGGTCATGGCGCCGATGGTGGCGGACCGGGCGGACGCCCGGGCCTTCGCCGACGCCTGCCGCGCCGCCGGTCTCCAGGCCAAGTTCGGTGCGATGGTGGAGATTCCGTCCGCCGCGCTGCGGGCGCGTTCGATCCTGCGGGAGGTGGAGTTCCTCTCGTTGGGCACCAACGACCTGGCGCAGTACACCTTCGCCGCCGACCGGCAGGTCGGTGCCGTGTCGCGGTTGCAGGACCCGTGGCAGCCCGCGCTGCTCGACCTCGTCGCCCTGGCGGCCGAGGCGGCCCGAGCCGAGGGCAAGAGCTGTGGTGTCTGCGGTGAGGCGGCCTCCGATCCGCTGCTGGCCTGTGTGCTGACCGGGCTGGGCGTGACGTCGCTGTCGATGGGCGCCGCCTCCATTCCTTATGTCCGGGCCACGCTGGCGAAGTACACGCTGGCGCAGTGCGAGCGTGCCGCGTCGGCCGCCCGCGCGGCCGACTCCGCCGAGGAGGCCCGGGTCGCGGCCCAGGGCGTGCTCTCGGGCGAGTAGCCTCGCGGTTGCCGTGAGGACACGGAGGGGCTCCCCGCCCGATGGCGGCGGGGAGCCCCTCCGTGCTGTCAGTGATGGGCCTCCGGTTCGTCGGCGCCGATGTCGAAGCCCGCGCAGTACTCCACGTGCGACTCCGGGGCGATCGGTTCGCCGGTCTCGGCGTCGGTGCAGTAGGCGTCGAAGACCTCGGCGGCGCCGAGCGGGACGAGGGCGCCCCGCTTCAGCCGCCAGCCGTGCACCCGGTCCCCGGCGCCGGGGCGGGTCGTACGGAGCACGAGCCCGGCGGGCCTTTCGAGGGCGATGGCGACGGCCAGCACCGTCACGAACTCGGCACCCTCGTCCGGTCCGATGAGGGCCGGTCCGGCGGCGTCGCGCGCGGTGTGGAGGACGGCCACCAGGTGTTCGCCGTCGGCGGGGGTGCTGCAGACCAGGTGGTGCGTGCCCGTGCCCGCCGCCTCCAGGACCCGGAGCAGCAGGTGCGAGGCCCGGTCGAAGGCGGCCCGGCCGATGTCCTCCCCGCACTCCGCGCAGGCGCCGAGGCCGGCCAGGCGTGTCGTGGCGTACTCCCAGGTGGCCCGGCGGGCGGCCCGGTCGGCCAGGAGGGGGATCAGGTCGTCGAGGGGCTGTCCGGTGTAGGTGACGGTGGCGCCGACGGAGGCGACCTCGGCGGTGAAGCGGCTGCGGCTGTCCGGGGTGTCCGGGGGCAGCCCGGCGTCCGCGCAGAACTCCGCGTACTCCTCGGGGTCGAAGAGGGCGACCGTGGTGTGCACGCCGCGTGCGGACAGGTGTTTCAGCAGGCTCTCGACCTGCTGGAGGTAGAGGGTGTGGTCTTCGAAGGTGAAGGTGCGGTAGCGCCGCATCGCCGCGAAGTCCTGCTCGTCGGCCAGCAGGCCGACGGTGCTGGGTGCTTCGCGGCGCAGCGCGCGGCGCATGGACGCGGCCGACCGGTCGGGACGGGACGGCCTGCCGTGGTTGTTCTTCCCGTTGTTCGTGGTGTGCCCCATGACTCCCCCAGTGCGCTGTCGATCGATGCTCACTCAGAGTAATCACGGGCACTGACAACGGGACGGTCGGTGACGTGGGCGGGGTGGTCAGGCGCGCTCGCGGGCCAGTTCCTCGTAGAAGCGGAGGAGTTCGATCCGGTCGATCGAGCCGGGGTTGACCGCCTTCTCCAGGGCCGTTCCCTGCAAAAGGCGCTTGATCGGGACCTCGATGCGCTTGCCGGTGAGGGTGTGCGGGATGCCGGGGACTTCGATGACCTCGTCGGGGACGTGGCGCGGGGAGAGGTTCTCCCGGATGGCGCGCTTGATGCTGTCGCGCAGTGCGTCGTCGAGCCGGGCCCCCTCGACGAGGTGGACGAAGAGCGGCATCCAGTAGCCCCCGTCGGGCTCTTCGATGCCGACGACGAGGGACTCCCGGATCTCGGGGAGCCGTTCGACGGCCTCGTAGATGTCCGAGGAGCCCATCCGTACCCCCTGGCGGTTGAGCGTGGAGTCGGAGCGGCCGTGGATGATGACCGAGCCGCGGTCGGTGAGGGTGATCCAGTCGCCGTGGCGCCAGACGCCGGGGTACATGTCGAAGTAGCTGTCGTGGTAGCGGCTGCCGTCGGGGTCGTTCCAGAAGCGGACGGGCATGGACGGCATGGGGGCGGTGACGACGAGTTCGCCGACCTCGCCGGTCAGCGGCTTGCCCGCCGGGTCCCAGGACCGCAGGTCGGTGCCGAGGCAGGCGGCCTGGAGTTCGCCGATGTGGACCGGGAGGGTGGGGACGGCTCCGGCGAAGCAGCTGCAGACGTCCGTGCCGCCGCTGACGGAGGCGATCCAGAGGTCGTCGGCCACCTCGTCGTGGAGCCAGCGGAACCCGTCGGGCGGGAGGGGCGAGCCGGTGGTGGCGACGCACTGGACGCGGGAGAGGTCGAGGTCGCGGCCCGGGTGGATGCCGGCCTTGCGGCAGGCCATGACGTAGGCGGCGGAGGTGCCGAAGAGGGTGGCCCCGGTCTGTTCGGCGACCCGCCACTGGGCGCTGACGTCGGGGTAGCCGGGGCTTCCGTCGTACAGGACGACCGTGGTGCCGGTGAGGAGGCCGGAGACGAGGAAGTTCCACATCATCCAGCCGGTGGAGGTGTACCAGAAGAACCGGTCCTCCGGCCCGAGGTCGCAGTGCAGGCCGAGCTGTTTGAAGTGCTCCAGCAGGATGCCGCCCTGGGACTGGACGATCGCCTTGGGGAGCCCGGTGGTGCCGGAGGAGTAGAGGACCCACAGCGGGTGGTCGAAGGGGACCTGCTCGAAGACCGGCTCGGTGTCCGCGGCGGTGACGGCGGACCAGTCCAGGGCGCCTTCGGGGGCCGCCGTGCCGAGCAGCGGGATGTGGACGACGGCGCGCAGGGTGGGCAGTTCGCGGCGAAGCTCGGCGACGGTGTCCGCGCGGTGGTGCTCCTTGCCTCCGTAGCGGTAGCCGTCGACGGTGAACAGGACGACGGGTTCGACCTGCTGGAAGCGGTCGAGGACGCTGCGGGCGCCGAAGTCCGGGGCGCAGGACGTCCAGACGGCGCCGACGGCCGCGGTGGCGAGGAGGGCGACGACGGCTTCCGGGATGTTGGGGAGGTAGCCGCTGATCCGGTCGCCGGGGACGACGCCCAGGGCGCGGAGTTCGGCGGCGAGCGAGCCGACCCGGCGGCGGAGCTCGGCCCAGGAGACGGGGACCTGGGTGTGGGTCTCGTCGACGTGGATCAGGGCGGGGGCGTCCGCGCGCAGCGGGTCCTCGGCGGTGCGCAGGGCGTGCTCGGCGTAGTTGAGGGTGGCGCCGGGGAACCACTGGGCGCCGGGCATGGCGCGGTCGGCGAGGACGGCCTCGTAGGGGGTGGAGAAGCGTACGTCGAACCAGTCGGCGACGGCCCGCCAGAAGGTGTCGAGCTGTTCCACGGACCACTGGTGCAGCGCCGGGTAGCCGCCCTCGGCCGGTGCTCCGTGGCGCTGGGCGGCCCAGCTCTGGAAGCGGGTGACGGCGGCGGCCGCGATGCGGTCGGGGCCGGGCTGCCAGAGGGGGGTCTCGTCGGCTGCGGTGGTCATGGGGCGGCTCCCTGGCTCTGCGGATACGCGGGGTGGGCGTGGGTCGCGCGCACGTGCCGGGGTGTGCGCGTGAGGCGGCCTTTACGGACGATGCCATGTGATCGTCTTTCGCACCAGGGTTCGCCACCCATGGTCGGCGGCCCGGACATGTGGTCCGGCCACGGGTCCGGCGCTGGGTGAACGGAAGTTGAACGGAGCCCGCGTCCGCCCTGTTCGATGGCAGGGTGAGCCGCATGAACGGTCGTGACCTGGTGCGCTCGGTGAAGTCGGTCGGTTCGGTGCGGGGGCTGCGCGCGGTGCGCTCCTCCTGGCGGCGCCGGGGCGCGGATGCGCGGGCGCTGCCGCCGCGCGGTGCGGAGCGGGCGCGGGTGCCGGGGCCCGTGGTGGGTGCGGAGCCGGGGCCGGGCGGGGGTGTGGTGCGGTTCGCCCGGTCCGTGCTGCGGGTGCGGGTGGCGGTGGGGGGTGCGGTGTTCTGGGGCTGGGACGGGGCGGAGCCGCTTCCGTCGTACGCGCTGGCGGGCGCGGCGCCGGAGCCCGATCCGCGGGCGGTGCTGGAGCCGGACACGGACGGTGGCTGGCAGGTGGTCTCGGAGCGGCTGACCGTCGCGGTGTCCCGGCACGGGGCGGTGGAGCTGCGGACCCCTGGCGGGGTGGTGCTGCGGCGGGAGCTGCCGCCGCGCTGGTGGGAGCCGGTGGCGGGGGGCGGGGCACGGTGGGTGCAGCGTTCCGAGGTGCCCGCGGACGCGCGGTTCTTCGGGCTCGGGGGGCGGGCGTCGGGGCCGCGGCTGCGGGACGGGGCGTACGCGTTGTGGAACACCGATCCCGGGGGCCGGTTCGGGCCGCAGGACGATCCGCTGTACCTGACGATGCCGGTGCAGCTGGTGGTGAGTGACGCGGGGACGCATCTGATGTTCCACGACAACTCCTGGCGGGGGCGGGTGACGCTGCGCGAGGGCGAGGAGGGTGCGGGTTCGGGGCACGACCGGCCCGGGACGTGCGAGGTGCGGATGGACGGCGGGCCGTTGCGCTGCTGGGTGGTGACGGGGACGCCGTCCCGGGTGCTGCGGGGGTGGACGGCGCTCACCGGTGCTCCGGCGCTGCCGCCGGGCTGGGCGCTGGGGCCGCAGCACGCCCGGTGGGGGTTCGGGAGCGAGCGGGAGGTGCGGCGGGTGGCGGCCGGCTACCGGGAGCGGGGGCTGCCGCTGTCCGCACTGCATCTGGACATCGACCACTTCGACGGGCACCGGGTGTTCACGGTGGACCGGGAGCGGTTCCCCGACCTGCCGGGGCTGGCGAAGGAGTTGCGGGAGGACGGCGTGCGGCTGGTGTCGATCGTCGATCCGGCGGTGAAGGCGGAGCCGGGGAACGCGCTGTTCGACGCGGGGGCGGCGGTCGGGGACGGCGGGGCGTTCGTGCGGGACGCGCGGGGGCGGCTGGTGCGCGGTGAGGTGTGGCCGGGTGAGTGCGTGTTCCCGGACTTCACCGATCCGGCGGTGCGGGAGTGGTGGGGCGGTCTGTACGAGGAGCGGCTGGCCCAGGGCTTCTCCGGGGTCTGGCACGACATGAACGAGCCGGTGTCGTTCGCGGCGTTCGGCGATCCGACGCTGCCCCGGTCGGCGCGGCACGCGCTGGAGGGCCGTGGCGGTGACCACCGGGAGGCCCACAACGTGTACGCGCTGGCGATGGCGCGGGCCGGGTACGAGGGGCTGCTGCGGCTGCGCCCGGCGGAGCGTCCGTTCCTGTTCTCGCGGTCCGGCTGGGCGGGGATGCAGCGGTACGGGGGCACCTGGTCCGGTGATGTGGAGACCGGCTGGCCGGGGTTGCGGGCCTCGTTGGCGCTGGTGCTGGGGCTGGGGCTGTGCGGGGTGCCGTACTCGGGGCCCGATGTGGGCGGGTTCGACGGGTCGCCGTCGCCGGAGCTGTATCTGCGGTGGTTCCAGCTGGGGGCGTACCTGCCGTTGTTCCGTACCCATGCGGCGATCGACGCGGGGCGGCGGGAGCCCTGGGAGTTCGGGCCCGAGGTGCTGGAGCACGCGCGGGCGGCGCTGGCGGAGCGGGAGCGGCTGCGTCCGTACTTCGTGACGCTGGCGCGGCTGGCGGGGCTGACCGGTGCGCCGTACGTGCGGCCGCTCTGGTGGCGGTCGCCCGGGGACCGGGCGCTGCGGGACTGCGGGGACGCGTTCCTGCTGGGGGACGCGCTGCTGGTGGCCCCGGTGCTGGAGCCCGGCGCGGACCGGCGGGCGGTGCGGCTGCCGCGGGGGCGCTGGTACGACACGGCGACCGGTGCGGTGTACGAGGGGCCGGGGCAGGTGGTGCCGGACGCGCCGCTGTCGCGGATCCCGGTGCTGGCGCGGGCCGGTTCGATTCTGCCGGTGCGGGATGCGGACGGCGGGGTGGAGCTGGAGGTCTGGGCTCCGGCGGCGGGACGCCGGGGTGGTGGGGCGGTGGTCCGGGACGTGGGGGACGGCTGGGAGCGGGCGGAGGTCGAGCGGTACACCTCGCGCTGGGTGGACGGGCGGGTCGTGGTGGAACGGGAGGGGCGCGAGGGGCCGGTGGGGTGTCCGGTGCGGGTGCGGGGCCGGTAGGGCGCGTACCGGTCAGCGGTAGTGGCCGTCGAACCAGGCGCGGGCGGCCCGGGTGTGGAGCGGGAAGGCGAGTTCGGCGGGGGCGGTCAGCAGCCGGAAGCCGGCCGTCTCGTCGGTGGGGCGGGAGGCCGGGAGGGCCGTGGCCGGGCGGGGCGGGAGGAGGCCGAAGAGGAGGAGGTGGCCGTCGGGGGCGCTGAGGGCGTCGGCGAGGCGGACGTCCTGTGCGGCCGCCCGGATGCCGGTCTCCTCGCGGAGTTCCCGTACGAGCGCGTCCTTCCAGTCCTCGTCGTGGTCGATGTAGCCGCCGGGGAGGGCGAGGCCGCCCCGGTGGGGCGGGACGGTGCGGGTGATGACGACGAGGCCGGTGCCGTCGGGGCCGGTGACGGGCAGCAGGGCGACGGCGACCGGCAGCGGGTTGCGGTAGGCCGTGGTGGAGCAGGCGGCGCAGGTGCGGGGCCAGGTGGCCGGCGGGAGGTCGTAGCGGGCGCCGCAGCTTCCGCAGTGGGAGTCCTTGACGGGTTCGACGGGCTTGCTCCGGGGTTCGGACACGCGCGGACTGTACCGGATCGCCGGGTGGAGAGCCCCGCACTGCTGGATTATGCGGTCATGACAAAACTTGCTTCCGCTCTCCGTGTCCTGGCGGCCGCTGCCGCCGCCCTGTCCGCCGTCGCCGCCACCGCCCCGGCGGCGACGGCCGGGCCGGAACCGAAGGCGCCCACGGAGTTCGTCGCGCTGAGCTCGGTGGATCCGACGATCATCCAGGAGATGCGCTACCCCACCGCCCACACCTTCATGGGCGTCCCGGTGGACGGCTACCGTCAGCCGCTCTGCATCCTGACCCGCCCTGCGGCACGGGCCCTGCACCGGGCGCAGACCCGGCTGCTGCGCCAGGGCTACTCGCTCAAGGTGTACGACTGCTACCGCCCGCAGCGCGCGGTCGACCACTTCGTACGGTGGGCGAAGGACCTCGACGACCAGGCCATGAAGGGCGAGTTCTACCCCCGGGTAGACAAGACGCGGCTGTTCGCGGACGGGTACATCGCGGAGAAGTCCGGGCACAGCCGCGGCAGTACGGTGGACCTGACGCTGGTGAGGCTGCCCGCCGCGCCGACCCCGCCGTACCGTCCGGGCGGTGAGCAGGTGCCCTGCTACGCACCGGCCGCCGAGCGGTTCCCGGACAACTCGGTGGACATGGGCACCGGATTCGACTGCTTCGACACGCTCTCCCACACCGACGACCCGCGCGTGCGGGGGGTGCAGCGCGCCCATCGGCAGTTCCTGAAGAAGACGCTCACCGAGGCCGGTTTCGTGAATCTGGCCGAGGAGTGGTGGCACTACACCTTCAAGCCGGAGCTGTTCCCGGACACCTACTTCGACTTCCCGGTGGCCCGGCGGTCCGTCGCCGGGCACTGACGCCGGGCGCGCGGGCGGCGGCCGGGGCCGCTCCCGGGGCCCCTGCCGCCGCGCGGGCGTTTCCGGTTCCCGTTCCAACGGTTACCGTGCCGGTATGGCTGAGCAGACGTTCGATTCGTACGAGGAGTTCTGGCCCTACTACGTGGCGATGCACTCGAAGGCCGCGACCCGGTGGGTCCATCTGACCGGCACCCTGACCGGACTGGCGCTCACCGCCTACGGCCTGGCCCGGGGCCGCAAGCGGTATCTGGCCGCGTTGCCGCTGATCGGGTACGGGACCGCCTGGCCCGCGCACTTCCTGATCGAGAAGAACAACCCGGCCACCTTCGGGCATCCGGTCTGGTCGCTCCGCGGCGACGCGCAGATGATCCGGATGATGCTGGCGGGGCGGGACGGGGAGCTGGCGGAGACCGCCGCCAAGTGGCTCGCCGAGCACCCCTGCGAACAGGAGCCCTGCCGACAGGGGGACTGCCGACAGGGGGACTGACCGGACGCGGGGGGGTCGGGCACCGGGGTGTGTCCGGCCCGGCCCGCCGGGAACGCCCTACGTCGCGGCCGGCTGGCGGTCGCGGTCGACCCGGGCCGCCGCGTGCTCGACGACGGCCACGAGCACGTCCCGTACGGAGGCACGGTCGCGTGCGTCGCACATCAGCAGCTCCACCTCCGGATCGAGGTCCAGCGCGGCCCGCACCGTCCCGGCGGGGAAGGTCTCGGCCCCCTCGAAGCGGTTGACGGCGACGGTGAAGGGGATCTTGCGGCGTTCGAAGTAGTCCACCGCCGCGAAGCAGTCCTCCAGCCGCCGGGTGTCCGCGAGCACGACGGCCCCCAGCGCGCCCTGGGCCAGTTCGTCCCAGAGGAACCAGAAGCGGTCCTGTCCCGGGGTGCCGAAGAGGTACAGCACCAGGTCGTCGCGGAGCGTGATCCGGCCGAAGTCCATGGCCACCGTGGTGGTGGTCTTCGACTCCACCCCCGCCAGGTCGTCCACCGGGCGGCCCGCCTCGCTGAGGGTCTCCTCCGTGCGCAGCGGCCTGATCTCGCTGACCGCGCCGACCAGCGTCGTCTTGCCCACGCCGAACCCGCCCGCCACCAGGATTTTCAGGGTAACGGGCTCCACGGGCCGCTTCTTGCGGCTAGAGCGCCCGAAGACCATCGATCACCTCTCGAAGAATGCTCACGTCCGGCAGTTCGGCCGGCGGAACGGGACGGGTCACATGCACCAGTTCGTCCTCGACGAGATCGCCGACCAGCACCCGGACCACCCCGACGGGGAGGTCCAGGCCGGCCGCGAGCTCCGCGATCGACTGGGGCATGCCGCTGCAGAGTTCGACGATCTCCACGTGTTCCGGGGAGAGCGTCCGGTCCCGGCCGGGGTCGTCGGCCGCGGGTTCGGGCACGACGAGCGCGATCAGGTCGAGCCGATGGCGGGTTGCGCTGCTGGTACGGCCCCGGGTCATCGCGTACGGACGGACCACCGGTCCCGCCTCGTCGTCGTACCAGTGCGGGGCCTGCGGGTCGGTGGGCGTGGCCGGGGATCCGGGCGATTCGGCGCTCACCGTCCCCTCACCCCCCGGCGGACTGACCGGTCGTCCTGGGCGCGTTGGCCAGGTGGGCGCCGACGCGCTTGACCATCAGCGTCATCTCGTACGCCACCAGGCCCACGTCGGAGTCCGCGTCGGCCAGCACGGCGAGACAGCTGCCGTCGCCGGCGGCCGTGACGAAGAGGAACGCCCCTTCGAGTTCGACGACGGTCTGGCGGACCCGGCCCGCGTCGAAGTGGCGTCCGACGCCCTTGGCCAGGCTGTGGAACCCGGACGCGACGGCCGCCAGGTGTTCGCTGTCCTCGCGGGTCAGGTCCTTCGAGGTGCCGGTGGCAAGGCCGTCGCTGGACAGCACCAGCGCCTTGCGGATGCTGGCGACGCGCTCGACGAGCTCGTCGAGGAGCCAGTTGAGCTGGCCGGAGCCCTGGCGTGCGGCGGTGGTTGCTGCGACGTTCGGTGCGGTCATCGACCGTCCCCTCCCGGAGTGGTTCCCTGTGCTGTGTCACCGTGGCCGGCTGTGCCCTCGGCGTTCTGCCGTCGGCCGCGTTGCCAGCCGCGCTGGAGCGAAGCCATGCGGCTGCGCACTTCCTCCGCATCACGCTCGAAGTCCAGGTCCGGTTCCGTCCGGTCCGGTTCGGCTTCGCGGACGACCGTTTCCTCCCGGAGCTGCGGGGCGAGGCTGGCCTGCCGGATGCGGCGGGGCAGGCCGCCCACGGTCTCCCGGGTGTCCGCGGTACCGGCGGGTTTCCGGAAGCCGGCGGGCTGCCGGGGTTCGGTGGCCGTTCCCGGGCGGGCGGTGCGGTCGGTGTCGTGGGGGATGCGGGCGGTGGCACGCCCGTCCGTGTCGGCGGTCGCGAGGCGGGAGCGGGCCGGTCCGTCGACCCGGCGGCCGTTCTCGGCTACCAGGGTCGGGGGCTTGCGGCGGGGCAGCGGCACCGGGGCGCCGGGCCCCTCTCCGGCCGGCCGTTCGGGGGCCTGCTGGTGCTGCTCGCGGTCGGTCTCGCGCCGCAGGTCGCGGGCGCGGAAGATGCCGCCGCGCTCGCTCTCGGTCCCGTCGAGGTCGTCGGCGCCGCCCAGCAGGGGGTCCAGGAGCGGGTCGAGCGCGGGGCCGTCGTCGAAGCCGAGCGTGTCGACGGGGCCTTCGAGCTCCACGGGGCCGTCCAGGAGGGCCGGGTCGACCAGGCCGGTGGGGACGGGCGAGAGGCCCGGGGACCTGCCGGTGGTCCGGCGGTCCGGTGCGCCGCCGGGGGGCGCTCCGGCGGAGCCGCCGCCGACGGCCCGTTCGGCCCGGCGGTCGAGGCGGAAGCCGGTGCCATGGGTCTCCGGGGCCTCGGTGAGCAGCGTCGCCGGGATGAAGACGACGGCGGTCGTGCCTCCGTACGGGGACTTCTGGAGCGAGACCCGGACGTTCTGGCGCTGGGCGAGGCGGCTGACCACGAAGAGGCCGAGCCGGTCGGTGTCGGAGAGCTCGAACTCGGGGGTCTCGGCGAGCCTGAGGTTGGCGTCCAGGAGGACGTCGGGCGTCATGCCGAGGCCCCGGTCGTGGATCTCCAGGGTGAAGCCGTTGGCCACCCGCTCGCCGTGCACCTGGACCGCGGTGTGCGGCGGCGAGAACACGGTGGCGTTCTCCAGGAGTTCGGCGATCAGATGGGTGAGGTCGGCGACGGCCGGGCCGCCCACGCCGATGCGGTCCAGCCGGCGGACCTCGATCCGCTCGTAGTCCTCGACCTCGGCGACCGCGGCGCGCACCACGTCCATGAGCTGGATCGGCTTGCGCCACTGCCGGGAGGGGGCGGCGCCGGAGAGGATCACCAGGCCCTCGGCATGGCGGCGCATGCGCGTGGTGAGGTGGTCGAGGCGGAAGAGGTCGGCGAGTTCGTCGGTGTTCTCGGTGCGGCGCTCCATGGCGTCCAGGAGGGTCAGCTGCCGGTGCAGCAGGACCTGGTTGCGGCGGGCGAGGTTGACGAAGACCTCGGAGACGCCGCGCCGCATGTCCGCCTGCTTGACGGCCGCTTCGACGGCGGCCCGTTGCAGGGTGTTGAGGGCCTGGCCGACCTGTCCGATCTCGTCCCGCTCGTACTGGAGGTGCGGGGCCTCCGTCTCGACGTCGACCTGCTCCCCGGCGGCGAGCCGGCGCATCACGCTCGGCAGCCGTACGCCGGACACCTCGTGGGCGTCCTTGCGGAGGCGGGAGAGGTCGCGGATCAGCTCGCGGCCGATGCGTACGGAGACGAAGACCGAGCCGACCAGGGCGAGGAACCCGAGGACACCGGCGACCCCGGCCTTGATCAGGATGCCGTACCCGGCGGGCCTGCCGCGTTCCTGGAACCGGACGTTCATCTCCGTGGAGTCGGCGGCCAGCCGGTCCAGGACAGGGGAGGCCGCCTCCTGCCAGCGCTCGGCGTCGACGGCACGGGGGTCCTCGGTGGCTCCCTCCTCCACGAGGACCTTCTCCGCCGTCCGCAGCGGCTCGCTGTCCGGGCTCGCCCAGTACTGCTCCACGCTCTGGCGTTCCGAGGCGGGCAGCGCGTCCACGTTGATCTCGTAGAGCAGCTTGCGGTTGGCCACCAGGTCGGAGACCTGGCGCAGTTCGTCGGCGGTGAGCCGCCCGGCGATCAGTGACGACGCGACCAGGGCGTCCTCGCGGGAAAGCATTTCACGGGCCCGGGAAATTCCGGCCAGCGCCCGGACCTGCTTGTCCATCGACACGTTCTCCATCGTGCGGAGTCCGGTGAGGAAGCGGTAGCAGGGGTCGATGAAGCGGCCGTAGAACTCCATGGCCTTGGCGCGGTCGATGGTCCGCTGGTCGACCGATTCGCGCAGGGCGCCCAGTCCTTCGACCGTCGCGAGGATCGAGCTCAGCTGTGCGTCGTCCTCCGCGCTGAGCTCTTTTCGGATGTCCTTCTGCCGGGCGCCGTTCTTGACACCGGCCAGGACCTTGTCGGTGGCCGCGCGTTGGCGCTGCAGCAGGGGAAGGGCGTTGGAGGCCCTGGGGTCGGCGAGGAAGACCAGCGTCTGGCGGCGCTCGTCCTGGATCGCGCGGACGGTGTCCTCCAGCGGGTGGCCGACCTTCTCCACGATCGCGCTCGCGCCCATGAGGTGACGGGCCTCGCGTCCCGTCAGATAGGTGGCGAATCCCCAGAGCCCGGTGAGAGAGACGAGCGGCACCAGCAGCAGCGCCACGATCTTCCTGCGGATGGACTTCCCGCGAAAGCGCATGGACTCCCCCAGCTCGACCCCGCGGGGCGGGGGTCGTGTTTCGTCAACAAACGGCGCGAGCCTACTACCGACGGAGTAACAACTCGAAGGGTCGTCCGGACTATTTTCAGCCGCGCTATCCGGGCCCGATCGCAGGTTGTCCTGATATCGCGAGCGATGAAATTCGCGAAAGCGGCAGAAGAAGCCCTCCATGGCCTGATCCCGACCGACAGAGCAGTTGGCTGGAATTATTCGCTTCGCTCCGACTTGGGGGAATCTTCACCGCCACTCACTCGTCTCTCTGTACGGGGCAGGGGTAACACGAGGAGTGTCGGGGCCCGTTCTGCGGGACCATGACCGGAGCCGGACCGTCCGGGCCGCCGGGCGCGCGTCGGGGGACGGGGCTCCGCGGGCGGAGCGGTCCACCGCGCTCACAGGTCGTGGCGCGGTCCGGTCGGCAGCCCTGAAGTCGGACAGTGGTGGGGAGTTGAGAGTCCTTGGAAACGGAAGAGCGTCGCGGCGCGGTGTCGTCGGCACCGGCCGGGGCGGCGGGTGCGGGCGGGGCGAGGGTCCCGCGCCAGCTGTGGGTGGAGGAGCCGGCGACCCGGTGGCGGATGCCCGACCCGGTGCGCGGCTCCGCGGTGCGTGCCGTGCTCATCATGTCGCTGACGATCATTCAGGCCATGGTGGCGTTCCTGTGCACGCTGACCGAGTCCTGGCTGGCCTTCCCGATGGTGCTCAGCGGTGTGGCCAGCACCGTGGTCGCGACCTGGTCGGTGCTGGACGTCTGGGTGACCCGGCAGGTCTGGAACCAGCGCAACGGCGTGGTCTCCGTGCCGAGCAGCTCGGCACGGAGGCTGCGCCGTGAGCGGCGCCGGGCACGGCGGGCGGCGCGGGCGGCGCAGCGGGACGAGGCCCGGATACGCCGCCGGGGCACGGAGAGCCTCTCCGGGGCCTGAGCGCCGCTCACCGCCGAGCGCGGCCTACGCGCCGCCGGGATCGGCGGGGGCGGCCCGCTTGAACATCCGGGTGGCGGTGATCTCGCCGTGCACCGTCCCGCCGTTCGGGTCCTGCTGCGGCAGGCCGGGGCGCAGATGCTCCTCCACGCTGATGTACTTCAGCCCGGCCCTCAGGTCGGCGTCGTTGCGCAACCGGATGACCAGCGGGAACTCGGCGAGCGCGGTGGTGTCGAAGAGCCCCGTCGTGTACAGCAGCTGCACGCCCAGGGCGTCCGCCACCGCGCGCTGGAGCTCCAGCAGGTAGGTGGCGTTGGCGCGGCCGATCGGATTGTCCAGGAACAGGGTGCCCGCGTGGCGGTGCTGGTGCCGGTCGCGGCCCCGGTCGTTGCTGCGCAGCGCGGCCATCGTGCAGTAGAGGGCGATGGCCGCGGTGAGCAGCTGACCGCCGGAGAAGACGTCGCCCATCTGCCCGACCGGTACGCGCTCGGCGCGCAGCACCGCGTCCGGCTTGAGGATCTCCACGGCGACGCCCCTGGGCTCCAGGGCGGCCTGCACGCCGCGCAGCAGCAGGGACATGCCGTCCCGGCGCAGGTCGGAGTTCTTCCTCAGCGCGGCCCGGGTCGCCTCGTCGACGACCTCACCGAGCCGCTCGGTGAGCGTCGCCTGGTCGGGTTCCTCGAAGCGGATACGGAGGAACTCCTGGCCGGACCACTCCCCCAGGCCCTCGGGGAGCCGGGAGAGGCGCTGGGCCGAGCGGAGAGTGGTGAGGGCGGACTCCACGAGGCCGCGGAGCCGGTCGACGATGGAGTCGCGGTTGCGTTCCAGCTGGGCCAGTTCGTCGGTGAGCACCCGGAGCCGGGGGGCGAAGGCGGCGGCCCACTTCTCGGCGTGCTCGGGCAGCGCCGAGGCGGGCAGCTCGCGGATCTGCTGCCGGGCGGGGGTGCGTACCTGCTCGTAACGGGTGGCGTTGGCGTGGCGTACGAGGACGTCGCCCGCCTCCCGTACGGCGCTCTCGGCGGCGGACAGGTCGGCGGCACAGCCGCGCAGCGAGCGCCGGGCCTCGGCGGCGGACTGCCGGGCCTCGCCGAGGCTGCCGGGGTAGGGCTCGGGGGCCTCGGGGTCGTCCTCCGTGCCGTGGTCCCTGAGCAGGTCGCGCAGGAGGGCCGCCGTCTCGTCGAAGCCGCCCGCCGAGTCCTCGGCGGTGCGGTGGGCGTGGAGCAGCTCGGCGTGGGCGGCGCGGGCGGTGTCCAGGGTCGCGGTGGCGGCGGCGAGTTCGGCGGTGGCGGTGCGCAGCAGGGTCTGGGCCTGCTCGGCGTCGGCGGGGACGAGCTCCTCGGGGAGTTCGGTGTGGTGGGGCTCGCCGTCGGCCGGGGCGAGCCGCTCGGCCTCGCCACGGAGCCGGCCGAGCTGCTCGCTCGCCGTGGAGGCCCTGGTCTCCAGGAGCTGGACGAGGGATTCGGCGCGGGCGGCGGCGGCCTGCCGGGAGGGGCCGTCCGCGCCGTCGGTGGATTCGAGGAGCTGGGCGGCGCGGGTGCGGACCTTGTTGGTGAGCCGGTCGAGCTCGGCGAGGGCGGCGCTCTCGTCGCTCTCCGCGCGGGCCTGCTCGGCGCGGAGGTCGGCGCCGACGCCGACCTTCTCGTACAGCTGGGAGGCGGCCCGGTACGCCTCGCGCAGTGCGGGCAGGGCGGGGCGCGGGCGGTCGCCGTCGGGCTCCGGGAGCTGCTCGGGGGCGCCGGCGATCTCCGCCCGCTCGGCGCGCAGGGCGCGGGCGGTGCGGCGGGCGTCGTCGGCGGCGCGCTGGGCGGCGCGACGGTCCTCGTCGGCGGCGCGGGCGCGCTCCAGGAAGGTGGCGGCGCGGGCCTCGGACTCGGCGGCCTCGTCGGTGAGTTCACGGAGCTTGAGCTGCCAGCCCGCCCGTTCGCGGAGCCGGTGCGCGAGACCGGCGAGGGCGTCGGCGGTGCGGCGGGCGCGCTGGGCGGTCTCCTGGCGCTCCTCGCGGACCCGGGCGGTGTCGGCGGCCGCCTCGTCCGCCTCGGCGCGCACCGTACGGGCCTCGGCCAGCTCGGCCTCGGCGGTCCCGGCGAGGGTACGGGCGGTGCGGGCGGCCTCGGCGAGCTCGGCGAGCGTGCCGGGCGGGCAGTCGGCCCGCCAGGAGCCGATCCGGGCGGCCAGGGTGCGGTCCCCCGCGAGTCGGGCCGCGAGGGCGCGGATGTCCTCGTCGCGGGCGGCGGCACGGCTCCTGAGGGCCTGCCGTTCCTCGTCGGCCGCGTGCTCGTCGTGCATCGCCGGGTTCGGCGGGACCAGGAACACGCCCTCGGTGTCCGCGCCCGGGCCGGTACCGGCGGCCGGGACGGGGGCGAGCAGCGCGGCGGCGGTGCCGACGGCGACCGCGGAGCGCGGCAGCAGCGCGGCTCCGCTCAGCACCTCGCGGGCCCGGGCGTGCGAGTCGGGGTCGGTGATGACCACGCCGTCGACCAGCTCGGGGCGGGCGGCGAGGACGGCCGCGTGGTCGGCGGGGTCGACGGCCTGGGCGAGGTAGCGCCAGCCGGGCAGGGCGGGGATGCCGTGTTCGCCGAGGTACTCGACGGTGGCGAGGACGTCGGGCGACGGGGGCAGCAGTCCGCCGTCGCCGAGCGCACCGAGGATGCGGGAGTCGTCGGCGGCGGCGGTGCGCAGCTCGAAGAGGCGGCGTTCGGCGGCGGTGATGGACCGGTCGAGCAGCTCGCGCAGTTCGTCGGCGCTCCGGTCCAGCTCCTGGGCGGTGAGGGGCCGTTCCCGGCCGGTGGTCTGCTCGGCGACGGCGGTGCCGGTTCCGGTGCCCGGTGCGGCCGGGGCCGTGCCGTCCGGCTCGACGGGGCCGCCGGCCGGTTCTCCGGCGGGGCGCCGGTCGGTGCCGGTGCCGTGCCGGGCGTCCGGCTCCGGGCCGCCCGCGCCGCTGCGGGGCCGGGGGACGCCGGTGCCGGGGTGCGCGGGGAGTCCGAGCAGGTCGGCCAGCCGGGGGTCGGCGGCGATCGACTCGGCGGTCCTGAGCTCGGCCCCGTAGGCCTGTTCCGCGGCGTGGGCGGCGTCGGCGGCGCGGGCGGCGGCGAGTTCGGCGCGGCTCTCGGCGGCGGCCGCCTCCCGGGCCGTGTCGGCGGCGGCGCGGGCGGCTTCCCGGGCGGTGTCCCAGGCGGCGACGGCCGAGGTCTCGGCGTCGCTCGCGGCGAGGGCGGCCCGGGCCGGGTCGGCGTCCGGTGCGGTGTCGTCGAGCCAGCCGGCCCGTACCGCCTGGGCGGTCTCCTGCTCGACCTCGGCGAGGCGCTGGCGCAGGTGCCCGGCCTCGCTGCGGGCGCGCTGGGCCTCGGTGGCGGCGGTAGTGGCGTCGCGGTGGGCCCGCTCGCCCTCGGTCTGGAGGGTGGCGGAGCGCTCCTCCTCCTCGTTGGCGAGGGTCTCGCCCGCCTCGGCGGCGGTGTGCAGGGCCTGGACGAGGTCTGCGGCGGCCGTGGCCCGGGCGGCGAGGGCGGGCGCGGCGTCCCGTTCGGCCTCGCGGATGGCGACGGCGACCCGGGCGGAGCGGTCGGCGGCGGCGCGGTGGCGGAGCACCGCCTCGGCGGCCTGCCAGGCGGAGTGCAGGGTGCGGGCGTCGGTCAGTTCGCGGCGCTGGGCGGCGGCGCCCTTCTCGGCGGCGGTCAGGGCCAGGGAGGCGTGCCGGTAGGCCAGTTCGGCGGCGATCAGGGCGCTGCGGCCGCGGTCCCGCTCGGCGGTGGTCACGGTGTGCGCGGCGGCGGTGACCTGCTGGGCGAGCTCGGCGGTGCGGCCGCGTTCCTCCACGGCGCGGGCGGAGAGCCTGCGGGCGAGCGTACGGGTGCGGCGTTCGGCGCCCGCGTGGATGTCGCGGGTGCGGGAGCGGGTCCGTGCGGCCTCCACGATCCGGCCGAGGAGGTCGACGGAGCCCGCGGTGAAGTCGCGTTCGGCGGTCAGCTCGGCGCGGCGGCCCAGCTTGTTGCCGAAGCCGCTGACCAGGTCGGCGAGGCCGTCGGTGTCGCGGGTGTCGGTGACGGCGCGCAGCAGCAGATCGGTGAAGTCGGAGTCCTTCTTGACCGCGAAGAGTCCGGCCGCCTCGCCCTCGTCGGCGTTCATCTCGCGCTGGTAGCGGAAGAGTTCGGGGTCGAGGCCGAGGTCGCCGAGGTGTTCGTTCCAGCGGTCGTGGATCTCTTCCCAGTGCACGTCGAGGTGCTGGTAGAACTTGCCCGCCTCGGTGAGGGCGTCGCGGAAGCCCTTCATCGTGCGGCGCCTGCCGCGCGCGCCGGAGGTGCCTTCGGCGGACGGGCGTACGGAGGTGGCCTCGGCGACCGGCAGGGAGTCCAGGCCGAGGCCGGGGCCGGGGCGGAAGGAGTACCAGGCCTCGGCGAACTTCCGGGGGTCGTTGGAGACCTGGCGGCCACGCCATTCGCTGACCTTGCCGACGACCACGCACTCCCCGGTGAGGGTGTGCTGCCACTCCAGGGCGACGTGCCCGCAGTCGTCGGCGAGGAGGAACTTGCGCAGCACGCCGGAGCTGGCGCCGCCGAGGGTGTTGCGGTGGCCGGGGAGCATCACCGAGAAGATCAGCTTCAGCAGCACCGACTTGCCGCCGCCGTTCTCCAGGAAGAGCACGCCGGCGGGGGCGGGGCGGCGCGGCGGGCCGACCGGCTCCTCCTCGAAGAACTCCGCCTGGGCCGGTGCGGGGTTGGGCACGGGTTCGCCCACTCCGCGCAGGTCGAGCACGGTATCGGCATAGCGTGCACCGGCAGGCCCGATGGAGTAGAGGCGGACCCGGGACAGCTCGTACATGGCGGCGGACTCTCGTCGTTCAGACAGCGGCAGGCAGAAGGGAAGCGGTGGGGTGCCCGGTCAGGCGTGGAAGGGCAGGCCGGCGTCGGCGGCCAGCTCCAGGTCGTCGGCGCCGGGCGGCGGGAGCAGCGTCGCGGTGCCGTCGGTGACCGGGACGACGCCGAGCTCCAGCAGTTCGGCCATGGCGGCGGAGCCGGCCATGTCGCGGACCTGGAGCTGGTAGCGGGCGGTGGTGCGGAAGGCGCCTCCGGCGTCGTCCCCGGTGCGCTGGAGGAAGCCGGAGTCGGTGAGGAAGGCGACGGCCTTGCCGACGATGCCGGTGGTGGAGCCGGCCAGCCGTCGGGCGTCCTTCGTGGCGCCGGTGGAGCTGCGGCGGGCGTAGATCCGCCAGGCCGCCTCCAGCCCGGGGGCGTCGGTGGCGGGGTCGGTGTTGTCGCCGTGCTCGGCGGCGCGTTCCTCCAGGCGGTGGCAGGCCTGGCGGACGAAGGAGTCGACGCCGTTGACCGTGATCCGGCCGATGTACGCGTCGTCGGCGAGGTCCTCGGGGCGGGGGAAGGCCATCGCGGCGACGGCGAGGTGGGCGAGCCCGTGCAGGAAGCGGTCGGCGGAGTCGGAGGAGGCGCGGCGGGCGTAGTCGCCCATGCGGACGGCGAAGACGGAGTCCTCGGCGGCGGTCACGGCCATGCCGGCGCGGGTGGAGACCTCCAGGACGACCAGGCCGAGCCCGGTCGCCACCGCGTCGGCGAGCCGGGCGAAGGCGGGCTCGTCCCGGTAGCGGCGGAGCAGTTCGGCGTACTCGGCGTCGCGGGCGGGCAGCAGCTTGGGCTGGAGGCCGAAGGCGACGAGCCGGGCGGCGTCGGCCGCGTCGGCCGGGGTGACGGGGGGTGCGGCGGTGGGGCCGGGCTGTTCGGCGGGGCCCTCGACGGGGTACGCGGTGGCCTGCTCGCTCCACGCGTCGTCGTGCGGTGCGCGGTGCTCGCTCACGGCTGTCGCTCCTTGTTGCGGAAACACTTCGGTACGGGGTGGGGGGCGCGGGGCGGTGCGGCGGTCATGACGCCTCCGAGCGGTCCGCGGCCATCCCGGCCGCGTCCAGCAGGGCCGTGCCCACGATCAGGTCGGCGCCGCCGAACTCGGGGTCGTCGAGGGGGGTGCCGTCGTCGACGGAGAACAGCAGCCGCCGCTCTCCCTGGCGGTAGGCGGTGCCGACCGGCGGGCTCGCGGCGTGCACCGCGAGCAGGGCGACCAGGTAGGGCAGGTCGTCGTCGCGGCGCCGGGCCTCGGCGAGGAGACCGGACAGGCGGCGCGGGGCGTCGTGCTCCAGGTCCAGCAGCTCCATGGCGGCGGCGAGCTGCTCCTCGCTGAATCTGCTGTCGTCGGGGGTGGCGATCAGGTCGGGCTCGGGCATCTCCACGCCCAGGTGCTCCCGCTCCAGGGGCGGGGTGAGCAGCATCTCGACCAGGTCGCCCACCCGCACCGAGACGGGGGTACGCAGACCGGTGCCGTGGGCGAAGAAGGCGTCGGTGACGCGGATCGCCCGCTCGACGGGGAGCGGCAGGAGCGGGGCGACCAGCTGGCCGTACAGGTCGAGCCCGGTGCGGGCGGCGGGGGTGGCGAAGGCCTGCCGGTCCTGCTCGGCGCGGAAGAGCGGTCCGGCCTCCAGGAGGCGGGACTGGAGCTGGGTGTGGCGGCGGATGCAGTCCTTGACGATGTCGACCAGTTCGGCGGCGCGGCGCTTGTGCTCGGGCTCCTCCGCCTCGTCGCGCGCCTTGCGGATGTTGGTGAGGATCGCGTTCTCGTGGCGGTAGCGGTCGGCCACGTGGTCCAGCGCCTCGGCGATCATGTCGGGCACGGCGTTGAGCCAGTCGACGGCGCGGACGTTGCGCCGGGTGGCCTCCAGGGTCTTGCGGAGGGTCTCCGCGTACTGGACGGTGCGGTAGCGGGCCTGCTCGGCGGCGAGCTGGGCGTCGGCGAGGCGGCCCCGGCTGATGAGGACCTCCAGCTTGACCTCGGCGGCGATCTGGGCGCTGGTGACGTCCGTGTCGAGGGCGCCGACCAGGACGTTGACCGCCTCGTCGGTGGCGCGGAGGTAGACCGTGCCGCCGTGGCCGGGGACCTCCTCGATCAGCTTGAAGTCGTAGTCGCGGCGGACGTAGACCCCGTCGGGGCCGAAGGTGCCGTAGACCGCGCGGAATCCGCGGTCCACGCTGCCGACGTTGATCAGGTTCTCCAGCACCCAGCGCGCGACGCGCTCGTGCTCGGCCGCCGGGCGGTGCGGGGCCTGGGCGGCGACGCGCGGGAGCAGTCTGGTCACTATCTGGTCGTGGTCGGCCCCGGTGTCGAAGTCCATGTTGAGGGTGACCAGGTCGATCGCGGCGAGGGCCACCTCGGCCATCGCGTAGACCGTGTACTCACCGGCCAGGTTCGCCTTGCGGACGTCGAGGTCGTGCAGCGGCGCCGTGCAGGCGAGGGCGCGCAGCCGCCGCGAGAGCCCCTCGTCGGCGGCCGGGCCCGGGGCGGGCCGCGGCCCCGCGCCGGGCTGGGGCGCGGCGTTGTCCGTGTAGGCAGGCGAAGTCACGGTGGACAGATTAGGTCCTCGCACCGACAACGGTCGAAACGGCGCAGAAGCGACCCGCGCGCGAGACACCGGCCATATTTTACGCGCTGCCGGGACGGCCGTCGTCCTCCTGCCGGGGCGCCTCCGGCGCGGCTCCGTAGCCCCCGCCGCCGGGGGTGCGCAGCACCAGGACGTCGCCCGGCTCCAGTTCGGCGGTGTCGCAGCCGTGCAGGGGGGTGTCGGGCCGTCCGTCGGGGTGTTCGACGTGCTGTTCGCCGAGCGCGCCCGGTCCGCCGCCCGCCATGCCGTACGGCGGGACCCGGCGGTGGCCGCAGAGCAGGGTGGCGGTGACGGGTGCCAGGAAGCGGAGCCGGCGCTCCACGCCCCGGCCGCCGTGCCGGAGCCCCCGGCCGCCGCTGCCGCCGCGGATCCGGAAGCTCTCCAGCAGGACGGGGTAGCGCCATTCGAGGATCTCGGGGTCGGTGAGGCGGGAGTTGGTCATGTGGGTCTGTACGGCGTCGGTGCCGTCGAAGCCGTCGCCCGCGCCCGAGCCGCTGGCGACGGTCTCGTAGTACTGGACGTGTTCGTTGCCGAAGGTGAGGTTGTTCATGGTGCCCGAGCCCTCGGCCTGTATGCCGAGGGCACCGTACAGGGCCCCGGTGACGGCCTGGGAGGTCTCCACGTTGCCCGCGACGGTGGCCGCCGGGTGGGCCGGGGACAGCATGGAGCCCTCCGGGATCCTGATCTCCAGGGGTTTCAGGCAGCCGCTGTTGAGCGGGATGTCCTCGGCGACCAGGGTGCGGAAGACGTAGAGCACGGCCGCCATGACCACGGAGCGCGGCGCGTTGAAGTTGCCGGGCTGCTGGGGCGAGGTGCCGGTGAAGTCGACGACCGCGCCGCGGGCCTCCCGGTCGACGGTGAGGGAGACCGCGATGACCGCGCCGTTGTCGGTCTCGTAGCGGTAGGCGCCGTCGTGGAGGCCGGCGATGATCCGGCGGACGGACTCCTCGGCGTTGTCCTGCACGTGTCCCATGTACGCGGCGACCACGTCGGGGCCGAACTGGTCGGTCATGCGGCGGAGTTCGGCGATGCCCTTCTCGTTGGCGGCGATCTGGGCGCGCAGGTCGGCGAGGTTGGTCTCCGGGTCGCGGGAGGGGTACCTGGCGCCGGTGAGCAGTGCGCGGGTCTCGTCCTCGCGGAACCTGCCGTCGCGTACCAGCAGCCAGTTGTCGAACAGCACGCCCTCCTCGTCGACGGTGCGGCTGAAGGCGGGCATGGAGCCGGGGGTGATGCCGCCGATCTCGGCGTGGTGGCCCCGGGAGGCGACCAGGAAGCGCGGGTGTTCGCCGTCGTCCGGGCCGAAGACCGGGGTGACCACCGTGACGTCCGGCAGATGGGTGCCGCCGTGGTAGGGGTCGTTGACGGCGTAGGCGTCGCCGGGGCGCATGGTGCCCCTGTTGCGCCGCAGCACCTCCTTGATGGACTCCCCCATCGAGCCGAGGTGGACGGGGATGTGCGGGGCGTTGGCGATCAGGTTGCCGTCCGCGTCGAACAGGGCGCAGGAGAAGTCGAGCCGTTCCTTGATGTTGACGGAGTGGGCGGTGTTCTCCAGGCGCACGCCCATCTGCTCGGCGATCGACATGAAGAGGTTGTTGAAGACCTCCAGCAGGACGGGGTCGACCCGGGTGCCGACGGCGGTGCGGTCCGGGCGCGGGCGGGCCCGGGCCAGCAGCAGGTGCCCGGTGCCGGTGGCGGCGGCCTGCCAGCCGGGGTCGACGACGGTGGTGGCGTCCGCCTCGGCGATGACGGCGGGGCCGGTCACGGTGTCGGTGGGGCGGAGCTCCGCCCGCAGGTGGAGCGGGGTGTCCTGCCAGCGGCCCTCGGCGTGCATCCGGACGGTGTCGTGCGGGCGGGGGGCGGTACGGGTCCGGGGCGGGGGGCCGGCCGGGGGCGCTGCGGGGCGGCCCGCGTCGCCGGTCGCCTCGACCGTCACGGCCTCGACGATCAGGGGCTTGTCCATGGTGAAGGCGTAGCGGGCGCGGTGCTCGGCGGTGAAGGCGGCGGCCATGACGGACGCGGTGTCCAGGTCGACGGGGAGGCCCGAGTCCGTACCGGCGTAGCGCAGCAGGACCCGGGCGCGGGTGCTGATCGCGTGGTCGGGCACGGAGTCGGCGCGCAGGTCGGCGCGGGTGGCGGCGGCCAGTTCCGCGCAGACCTCCCGGACCTCGGCCTCGGTCGCCGGGGTCAGCTCCGCCTCCACCGACCGCTCGCGCATCGCGGTGGCGTCGGCGAGGCCGATGCCGTACGCGGACAGCACCCCGGCGAGCGGTGGTACGAGCACGGTGTCGATGCCCAGGGAGTCGGCGACGGCGCAGACGTGCTGGCCGCCCGCGCCGCCGAAGCCGGTCAGGGCGTACCGGGTGATGTCGTGTCCGCGCTGCACGGAGATCTTCTTGACCGCGTTCGCCATGTTGAGGACGGCGATCTCCAGGAATCCGGCGGCGGTCTCGGCGGCCGTGTGCCGGGTGCCGGTGGCGCGGGCGATGTCCTCGGCGAGGGTCTCGAAGCGTTCGCGGACCAGGTCGGCGTCGATCGGGAGGTCGCCGCCGGGGCCGAAGACGGCCGGGAAGTAGCCGGGCTGCACCCGGCCGAGCAGCACATTGGCGTCGGTGACGGTGAGCGGGCCGCCGCGGCGGTAGCAGGCCGGGCCGGGGACGGCGCCCGCCGAGTCGGGGCCGACCCGCTGGCGGCGGCCGTCGAAGTGGAGGACGGAGCCGCCGCCGGCCGCGACGGTGTGGATGCTCATCATCGGGGCGCGCATCCGCACCCCGGCGACCTGGGTGCCGAGTTCGCGTTCGAACGTGCCCGCGTAGTGGGACACGTCGGTGGAGGTGCCGCCCATGTCGAAGCCGATGACCCGGTCGTACCCGGCCTGTTCGGAGGTGCGGGCCATGCCGACCACGCCGCCGGCGGGGCCGGAGAGCACGGCGTCCTTGCCGCGGAAGCGGGCGGCTTCGCGCAGGCCGCCGTTGGACTGCATGAACAGCAGCCGGATGCCGTCGAGTTCACCGGCGATCTCGTCGACGTAGCGGCGCAGGATCGGCGAGAGGTAGGCGTCGACGACGGTGGTGTCGCCGCGCGGTACGAGTTTGATCAGCGGGCTCACCTCGTGCGAGCAGCTGACCTGGGTGAAGCCCGCCTCGCGGGCGGCGTCGGCCACGGCCCGCTCGTGCCCGGGATGGCGGTAGCCGTGCATCAGGACGACGGCGGCGCTGCGCAGTCCGGCGGCGTGGGCGGCGCGCAGCCGCTCGGTGACGGCCGTCCGGTCCAGGGGGGTGACGGTCCGTCCGTGGGCGTCGATCCGCTCGGGGACCTCGATCACCCGTTCGTAGATGTCCTCGGGGAGCACGATGTGCCGGTCGAAGAGGCGGGGCCGGTTCTGGTAGGCGATGCGCAGGGCGTCCCGGAAGCCCTCGGTGACGACCAGGGCGGTGGGTTCGCCGTGCCGTTCCAGCAGGGCGTTGGTGGCGACGGTGGTGCCGATCCGTACGGCGGCGATCCGGTCGGCGGGGACGGGTTCGTCGGGACGGAGGCCGAGTACGGTCCGGATCCCGGCCACGGCGGCGTCGCGGCGGCGCCCGGGGTCGTGGGAGAGCAGCTTGCGGGTGACCAGGTGTCCGTCGGGGGCCCGGCCGACGACGTCGGTGAAGGTGCCGCCCCGGTCGATCCAGAACTCCCAGCCTCCGGTCATCCCCCCATACTGGCGCGCGGCGCGGCCGACGGCCAAGAGGGCGGGGGCGGAAGGGGTACGGGGCCGGTGGGCCGGCCGTGCTGTGCGCCGCGCGCCCCCCGACGCGCGTCGCTGCGGGTGCCCCGGTCAGACCGCCGGGGCGTCGGGGCCGATCCGGCTGCGGACCGCCGTCTGCACCTCGGCCTCCTCGGCGGGGTCGGCGGCGAGGCGGCGCAGCCGCTCGGCGACCCTGATGTCACCGGTCTCCGCGTGGAGCGCGGCGACCTCCCGGGTGGTCTCCTCGCAGTCCCAGAGGCATTCGACGGCGAAGCCGGTGGCGAAGGAGGGGTCGGTGGCGGCCAGGGCGCGGGCCGTCCGGCCGCGCAGGTGCGAGGAGGAGGTCTCGCGGTAGATGTGCCGGAGCACTGGGGCGGCGCAGGCGATCTCCAGCCGCCCGGCGCCGTCCACGAGCGTCCAGAGGCGGGGCTCGTCCGGTCCCGCGCCGCGCACCGCCTCACGGAGGGCGGCGAGGACCACCTTCGCGTCCTGGGCACCGCCCCGGCAGGCGAGGACTCCGGTCGCGGAGGCGCCGAGGGCGTCGGGCCGCCGGGCCCAGCTCCGGGCGCGCTCCACCGCCGCGTCGCCGCACATCCGCTCGAAGGCGGCGACGGCCGCGTCGGCGACGGTGCGCGAGGCGGAGACCGCGGCGGCCTCGATCAGGTCGAGCACGGCCGGGTCCCGGGCCTCCGCCAGGTAGTGCAGCGCGGCGCCGCGGGCGCCGTCGGGGCCGCTGCGGGCGGCCTCGACGATCGCGGGCCGGTCCTCGGGCCCGGCGACGGCGGTGAGGCAGCGGGCGGCGGGCGCGTGGAGGACGCTGCCGCGTTCGAGCCCCTGCTGGGCCCAGTCGAGGACGGCCCGCACGCTCCAGCCGGGGCGGGGCCCGCCCGGCCGCATCTGGCGCTGCCAGCGGTCGAACGAGCCCTGCTCCGACGCGGCCCGGACCCGGGCGCCGACCTCCTCGCGCGGGTCGTCCGCCCAGAGCCGCCAGGGGCGGGGCTCGTAGGCGTCACGCACCACCGAGGCCAGTTCGGCGGCGCCCTCGGGGGTCTCCGGGAAGCGGCCGAGCACGGGCACGGCGAGGCTGCGGAGCCCCGCGTCGTCGTCGCGCAGGGCCAGCTCGTCCAGGGCCCAGGCCCAGTTCGAGCCGGTCGCCGCGTAGCGCCGCAGCAGGGCCAGGGCGTCGTCGCGGCCGTACGCGGCGAGGTGGCCGAGGACGGCGAGGGCGAGCCCGGTGCGCGAGTCGTCGGTGTCGAGGTGGTCGTCGGGATCGCACAGGTGGCGCTCGATCTCCTCGATGCCTCCGTCGAGGTCGAGGTAGAGGCGTGCGTAGTAGAGGGAGCGGTTCTCCACCTGCCAGTCGTGGCGCGGATCGCTCAGGACGCAGTGGTTGAGGGCCGCCAGGGCCTCCGGGCGCGGGGCGGCGAGCGCGTGGAGCGTGCCGTCGCCGCGGCCCCTCTGCAGCAGACCGAGCAGGGTGCCGCTCGGCGCTATGAACGGATCAAACATGGAAAATGCCTCACATCAAGCTGTCGACGCGACCGGGACTGTGCCGTTCCAAGTGCCGGGTGGGCACTACGCCGCGCAGCGACATGCTCGTCCGACCTTCGTCTTCCGCCTGCTGTAGACCATTTCCCTCTGCCTCTCGTCGGTGGCCCGGAGCCGGGCCCGCGACGTCATGATGACCCAAGCCATTTCGCCACCGCGACCACATTTACCGCGTACCCGGTCAGTGGGCACCGAAGCGTTCCAGCAGGTCGGCCTTGCCGAACATGCGCGCGGTGTCGACGGCGGAGGGGGTTCCGGCGGCCGGATCGGCACCCGCGGCGAGCAGGGCGTCGATCACCGCGTCCTCGCCCTTGAAGACGGCGCCGGCGAGCGGCGTCTGCCCCCGGTCGTTGGCCCGGCCCGGGTCGGCGCCGCGTTCGACGAGCGCCGTGACGGCGGCGGCGTGGCCGTGGTAGGCGGCGAGCATCAGCAGCGAGTCGCCCCGGTCGTTGGTGAGGTTCGCGGGGACGCCCGCGTCGACGTACGCGGCGAGCGCGTCCGTCTCGCCCCGGCGGGCGAGGTCGAAGACCTTCGTCGCCAGTTCGACCACCTCGGGGTCGGGGGTTTCGCTCATCGCACGGGCCGCCTTTCTCTCTTCTCTTTCCGCACCGCTGCCGGCCTGCCGGAACGTACGCCACGGGGCCGTACGAGTGAACCGACAGGGTACTGCCCGCCCGGGTCGCGCGACCCGGGCCGTCCCTGGCAAAGGATCACGGACGGTGCCGCACCCGCCACCGGACATTCCGCCACGGCGGACCCCACGGAGGACCAGTTCAGTGAAAACAATTACTTTTCACCCGAATGCAGCTTTTGTCATATAGATACTTCCGGTGAACCTGGAAGGACTCATGGTGACCGTCCCCCCAACCAGGAGAACCACTCATGATCCTGTCCATGTCAGGCGTTGTCATCCTCGGCATCATCGTCTTCCTCTTCTTCAGGAAGGACGGACTCAAGGCATCACACGCCCTCGTCACCGCCCTGTTCGGCTTCTACCTGGCGGGCACCGCCATCGCACCGAGCATCACCGCGGGCGGCGCCAGCCTCGCCGGCCTGCTGGGCGGGATCAAGTTCTGACCCCCGCGACCGCTCCCACCCCCTTCAGGAGGCCGACGTGGCCCGGCGACCACTCCCCCGCATTCTGAGCAGCGGCAGCGCCTCGATCACCCGCAGCCGGGAGATCGCGCGCACGGCCGCCGACAACGCCACGGACATCCTCCAGCCGCTGATCACGATCACCCGCGGCCTGCGGCTGCTGGCCGCGGCCGGACGGCAGAGGTGGGCCGCGACCCCCAAGGACAGGCGCGGCCCCGCGCTGTTCACGGTCGCGGTCTGCCTGTTCGCCCTGGCGGTCATGCCGTTCGGCGGGCTGATCGCCCTGGTGACGGTGATGGGCGCCGCGGCCTGGAAGGGACGGGAGCGGACCGAGGAGAGGACCGGGCCCGACGAGGCGGAGACCGCACGGCTGCGCTCCCTGTACGAGGCGCTCGTGCCGTACTTCGGCGTCCCCGACGACCCCGCCCCCCTGTACGCGCACGGCGGGGACTGGACGAAGGTCTTCGGCGACCACGCCTTCGACGGCGACGGACGGCCGACCCGGCTCCGGGTGACGTACCCCGCCTGCTTCACCGACGGGGAGGCCGCCTCCCGGGCCCGGATCGAACAGCTCCTGCACGCCAAGTCCGGCCGCAGCCGGGAGTACCGCTTCACCTGGGACGAGGAGGGCAACCAGCTCCTCATGACCGTGCTCGGCGCCCTGCCCACCTCCATCGGCGCCCAGCGCTTCGTCACCGCCCCCGGCGAGACCGTGCTGGGCTTCACCGACGGCGAGGCCGTGCAGCGCACGGTCCCGGTGCACGACGGCGACCTCACCCGGGACGCCCCGCCGGTCGTCTGGCGGACCGGCGCCCGCTCCACCGAACCGCATCTCCTGGTGGTCGGGCAGCCCGGCAGCGGCACCACGACCCTGCTCCGCTCCCTCGCCCTCCAGGCGCTCCAGCACGGCGACGTCCTGGTCGTCGAGGCCACCGCGACCGGCGAGTACGCCTGTCTGACCGGGCGGGACGGCGTACTGGCCGTGGAGTGCGAACCCGGCGGCGCGCTGACGGCCCTGGAGTGGGCCGCCCACGAGACGGAACGGCGGCTGATCGCCGCGAGCCGGGCCCGTCAGGCCGGCCGGCCCCTGCCCGACGACATCCGGCGCCCGCTGTGGATCCTGCTGGACCGGCCCGGCCTCCTCTGCCGGCTGACCACCGCCACGGGCGGCCGCCCCGACCCCCTCGAACTGCTCCAGGCGCCACTGCGGCACGGCAGGGCGACCGGCGTCACCGTGGTCCTGGCCGACCAGTTCGACAGCCTGGACGCCCTCGGCGAGGGCATCCGCAGGCAGGCGCGGGCCCGGGTCGTGCTCGGCCGCTGCTCCCGCGAGGAGGTGGCGGCGGTGCTCGGCGCCGAGCCGGACACCACCCCCGCCCCCGAGAGCCCGCCCGGCCGGGGCTACGCGCGCCTCGGCACCGGTCCGGTACTGCGCCTCCAGGTCCCGGCCACCCCCGACCCGTACGACGAGACGGCCGACGAGGCACACCGGCAGGCGGTGCTCGGGCTGCTCCCCGGGCGGCGGGACGCGGTCGCGGCGGCCGGGGCGGAGCAGCCCGCCGCCCCGGAACCGACCGGCGTCCCGGAACCCCTGCTGCCGCGCGCGGTGACCGTCGACAACCTGGCGGTCACCGACTGACGGACGGGGCGCCGCGCCCGGTCAGGCGACGTACGTGCGCGGCGCCTCGGCCCCCGCGCCCGTCCCCGAGCCGACCAGCCGGGCCGCCGCCGCGAGCCGGACCGCCGCCTCGTCCGCCACCGGCCCCGCGACCGTGAACGGCAGCCGCACGTACCCCTCGAAGGCGCCGTCGACACCGAACCGCGGGCCGGACGGGACCCGGACGCCGACCTGCTCCCCGGCCACCGCCAGCCGCGACCCGGAGAGCCCGCCGGTGCGCACCCAGAGCGTCAGGCCGCCGCTCGGGACGGCGAACTCCCAGTCGGGCAGCTCCCGGCGGACCGCGGCGACCAGCGCGTCCCGGTTCTCCCGCGCCTGCTCCCGCCGCAGCCGCACGGCCTCCTCCCAGCCCCCGGTGCGCATCAGCCAGTTCAGGGCGAGCTGTTCGAGGACGGGCGTGCCCATGTCGGCGTAGGCGCGGGCGGCGACCAGGCTGCGGATCACGTCCGGGGCGGCGCGCACCCAGCCGATCCGCAGCCCCGCCCAGAACGCCTTGCTCGCCGATCCGACCGTGATCACGGTGGAGCCAGCCGGGTCGAAGGCGCAGACCCGGCGCGGCATGCTCACGTCGGGATCGAGGCGGAGTTCGTTCATGGTCTCGTCCACGACCAGGACCGTCCCGGCCGAGCGGGCCGCGTCGACCAGGCCGCGCCGCCGGTCCTCGTCGGCCAGGGCGCCGGTCGGGTTGTGGAAGTCGGCGACGACGTAGGCGAGGCGCGGCGCCGCCTCCCGCAGGACCTGCCGCCAGCGGTTCAGGTCCCAGCCGCCGAGCCCCTCCTCCATCGCCACCGGGACAAGCCGGGCACCCGCCTCCCGCATCAGCTGGAGGATGTTGGCGTAGCTCGGGGACTCCACCGCGATCCGCTCGCCGCGCCCCGCGAAGAGATGGCAGATCGCGTCGATGGCCCCCATGGCACCGGTGGTGACCATGATCTGTTCGGGCATGGTCGGCACCCCGCGCGCGCTGTACCGCTCGGCGATCATCTGCCGCAGCGCGGGCAGCCCGGCCGGGTAGTCGCCGTGGGTGTGGGCGTACGGCGGCAGTTCCTCGATGGCGCCCTGCACGGCCCGGGTCAGCCACGGCTCGGGGGCGGGCAGCGCTGCGCAGCCCAGGTCGATCAGGGAGCCGAGGGACTCCGGGGGCAGCGGTTCCAGACCCCGCGCGGGCAGCGGATTGCCCGCGGGCACCGCCGTCCAGCTCCCGGCCCCGCGGCGGGACTCCAGGAACCCCTCGGTGCGCAGCGTCTCGTAGGCGGCGGCGACGGTGGTGCGGCTCACGGAGAGGGCGAGGGCCAGCTCGCGCTCGGCGGGGAGCCGGGCGGCGACGGGCACCCGGCCCTCCAGTACGAGCAGGCGGACCCCGTCGGCCAGCGCCCGGTAGGCGGGCGGGCGGCGGGTGCCCGGCCCGGCGGGCCGGGGCTGCTGTGCCTGGAGCTGTCGGGCCAGCTGGGCCGCCCCGACCGCCGAAGTCCACTCGGCCATGGAAATCAGTCCACCTTCCTCGGATTGGCCATGGTTGGCGGCCAATCCCCTGCCACAGAGTGACATGCGGCAGTCCGCCGCCACCACATCAGGGGGTACCACTTGTCCACCGCCTCCGCCCCTCGCGGGGCGCGTCTCACCCGTCGGCTGCTCCAGCTCTACGCCGGTCTCGCGCTGTACGGGGCCAGCTCCGCGCTCCTGGTCCGGGCCGGTCTGGGGCTGGAGCCCTGGGGCGTGCTGCACCAGGGGCTCGCCGGGCGCACCGGGCTGTCCATCGGGGTCGTCTCGATCGTCGTCGGTGCCGTGGTGCTGCTGCTGTGGATACCGCTGCGCCAGCGGCCCGGGCTCGGCACCGTCTCCAACGTCTTCGCGGTCGGCCTCGCGATGGACGGCACGCTCGCGTTCGTCCCCGCCCTGCACGGCCCGGCCGCCCGGATCGCGGTGCTGGTCGCGGGGGTCGTGCTCAACGGTGTCGCGACCGGGCTGTACATCGCGGCACGGTTCGGGCCGGGCCCCCGCGACGGGCTGATGACCGGGCTGCACCTGCGGACCGGCCGCTCCATCCGGCTGATGCGGACGCTGATCGAGGTCGCGGTGGTCGTGAGCGGCTTCCTGCTCGGCGGTTCGCTCGGCGTCGGCACGGTGCTGTACGCCCTGGCCATCGGCCCGCTCGCCCAGTTCTTCCTGCGGATCTTCGCGGACGACCGGGAGCCCGCCGACGAGGAGGAGGACCCGGCCGGTGAGCCCGTCGGGGAGACTCCCGCCGCTCCCGCGCCGGGCGACGGCGGCACCTGCCTCACCCCGCCGACACCCGGGCAGGCCATACTTCCGCGGTGACCTCAGTACGCCACCCCTATCTGGACCATCCCACGACGATCCCCTTCGCCCACCGGGGCGGTGCGGCGGACGGGATCGAGAACACCACCGAGGCGTTCCGCCGGGCCTCCGACGCCGGGTACCGCTACTTCGAGACCGATGTGCACACCACGTCGGACGGCCGGCTGGTGGCCTTCCACGACACCACGCTGGACCGGGTCACCGACGCCCGCGGCCGGATCGCCGAGCTTCCGTGGAGCGAGGTGCGGCGGGCCAGGGTGGCGGGCCGGGAGCCGCTGCCGCTCTTCGAGGAGCTGCTGGAGACGTTCCCGGACGCCCGCTGGAACGTCGATCTCAAGGCCGCCTCCGCGCTGGAGCCGCTGATCGGGCTGATCCGCCGGACGAACGCCTGGGACCGGGTGTGCGTGGGCTCCTTCTCCGAGGCGCGGGTCGCCAGTGCGCACCGGCTGGCGGGCCCCCGCCTCGCCACCTCCTACGGCGTCCGGGGCGTGCTCGCCCTGCGGCTGCGCTCGTACGGGATACCGGCGGCGCTGCGGGCCGGGGCGGTCTGCGCGCAGGTGCCGGAGAGCCAGAGCGGCATCCGGGTGGTCGACCGCCGCTTCGTGCGCGAGGCGCACGCGCGCGGCCTCCAGGTGCACGTCTGGACGGTGAACGAACCGGAACGGATGGCAGCCCTCCTGGACCTCGGCGTGGATGGCATCATGACCGATCACATCGAGACACTGCGCACGGTGCTGAGCGAGCGGGGGGCCTGGGCCTGATGCCTGCCGTGCGGGGTCCTCACGGGGCGATACGAGGGGGTGCGGCTTGAGCACCGAGACCGCGGAAACCACTGGACCGGCGGGCCCGGACGCGGAGGCGGCCGCGGGCCGCAGACGCGAACAGCGCGGCTGGTATTTCTACGACTTCGCGTGCTCCGTCTATTCGACGAGCGTGCTGACGGTCTTCATCGGGCCCTATCTGACCTCGATCGCCAAGGCCGCCGCGGACGCCGAGGGGTACGTGCACCCGCTCGGCATTCCGGTCCGGGCCGGTTCGCTGTTCGCGTACGCGGTATCGGTCTCGGTCGTGCTCGCCGTGATCGTCATGCCGATCGCGGGCGCCGCGGCCGACCGTACGGGGCGCAAGAAGCCGCTGCTGGCGGTCGCCGCCTACACCGGGGCCGCCGCGACCACCGGCATGTTCTTCCTGGACGGCCACCGCTACCTGCTGGGCGCGTTCCTGCTGATCGTCGCGAACGCGGCGATCTCGGTGTCGATGGTGCTGTACAACGCGTACCTGCCGCAGATCGCCGAGCCCGACGAGCGGGACCGGGTCTCCTCGCGCGGCTGGGCCTTCGGCTACACCTCGGGCGCGCTGGTCCTGGTGCTGAACCTGGTCCTGTACACGGGCCACGACTCCTTCGGCCTGTCGGAGTCCGACTCGGTGCGGATCTGCCTCGCCTCGGCCGGTCTCTGGTGGGGCGCCTTCACGCTGGTACCGCTGCGCCGGCTGCGCGACCGGGGCGTGGCGGCGAACGGCGAGGGGGCGGTCGGCTCGGGGTGGAAGCAGCTGCTGGCCACTCTGCGCGACATGCGCCGCCATCCGCTGACGCTCTCCTTCCTGCTGGCGTACCTGGTCTACAACGACGGTGTGCAGACGGTGATCTCCCAGGCGTCGGTGTACGGCTCGGAGGAGCTGGGGCTCGACCAGACCACGCTGATCACGGCGGTGCTGCTGGTGCAGGTGCTGGCGGTGGCCGGGGCGCTGGGGATGGGGCGGCTGGCCCGCTCGTACGGCGCGAAGCGCACGATCCTCGGCTCGCTCGTGGTCTGGACGCTGATCCTCGTCGCCGGGTACTTCCTCCCCTCCGGGGCACCGGCCTACTTCTACGCCCTGGCCGCGGCGATCGGCATGGTGCTGGGCGGCAGCCAGGCGCTCTCGCGCTCGCTCTTCTCGCACCTGGTGCCGCGCGGCAAGGAGGCCGAGTACTTCTCCGCGTACGAGATGAGCGACCGCGGGCTGAGCTGGCTGGGGCCGCTGGTGTTCGGGCTCGCCTTCCAGCTGACCGGCAGCTACCGGGACGCGATCATCTCGTTGGTGATCTTCTTCGTGGTCGGTGCCGCGCTGCTCGCGAGGGTGCCGGTGCGCAGGGCGGTGGCCGCCGCGGGCAATCCCGTACCGGAACGGATTTAGACGTTGAAGTGAAAGGCCGGTAGTGTACGCCTTTGGCCTGCCCGGAGGACCGTTACTGCGCGTGGAAGAGACAGAACCGTTGGGTGACAACTTCCACCAGATGTGACAATCCGGGCATTGCTGGGTACTTGGAACCCTGGGAAACCTTAAGAAGCAGCGGCACGACGGGCGACGCATGACCGGCAACGGGAATCTTTGCCGCCGACCGGACGTTGACCGGATGACGACGACAGCGACACCTGTCCTGTGGGCGACAAGCCCGGGAGGCACGATTCATGAGTGAGCGAGCTCTCCGCGGCACGCGACTCGTGGTTACCAGCTACGAGACGGACCGCGGCATCGATCTGGCCCCGCGCCAGGCGGTGGAGTACGCATGCCAGAACGGACATCGATTCGAGATGCCGTTCTCGGTAGAGGCGGAGATTCCGCCGGAGTGGGAGTGCAAGGCGTGCGGCGCCATGGCACTCCTGGTGGACGGGGACGGCCCCGAGGAGAAGAAGGGCAAGCCTGCGCGTACGCACTGGGACATGCTCATGGAGCGGCGCACCCGCGAGGAGCTCGAGGAAGTACTCGCCGAGCGGCTGGCGGTGCTGCGTTCCGGCGCCATGAACATCGCCGTGCACCCGAGGGACAGCAGGAAGTCCGCCTGACCCCTTACGCACCACCTCAGTACGACAGAGCCGCGGGCCGTGACACCGATCGTGTGTCACGGCCCGCGGCTCTGTCGCGTCCGGGCGTTCCCGGGTCTCAGGGGGTCAGCGGCGGCCGCGGGCCCTCGTCGGGGCGCGGGGCCTGCTGCCCGCCGTCCGGCCGGATGACCTCACCCTGCACGACCTTTCCGTCCGGGCGGTGAATGCGCGCCTGCTGGAAGGCGTCGGAGAAGCTGCCGGGGCTCGCGGCGCGCATCCGGCGCTCCAGCGACCGCTCCGCGTACCGGCCGAGCCGGGTACGGACCGCCGGGACCAGCAGGGCGAGCCCCGCCACGTCGGAGACGATCCCGGGGATCATCAGGAGCAGCCCGCCGAGCATCAGGAAGCCGTTGCCCCGGCTGTCGGCGGGAGTCTCGGCCTGCTCCGGCGCGGCGCCGGGCTGCCCCGGCATCCGCTGGAGCGTCTCGGTGAGGTTGCGGAAGGCCCGGCGGCCGGCCCGCTTGATCACCGCGGCACCGAAGACGATGCCCGCCGCCAGGAGCAGCAGCACGGTGAACCCGCCCGCCGCGTCGGCCACGACGGTGAGCAGCCAGATCTCCAGTACCGCCCAGGCGGCGACGGCGAGGGGGAGGTAGGTGCGGACGCGTGAACGTCCGCGGGCGGTCGGGGGCTGGGTACCGGTCGTCATGGTCCCCAGTGTGCCCGTACGGGCGTAGGAGTGGCGCAAGGGGGTGATCCCGCGCCGGGCTCCGCGGCCGGGCGCGTCAGAGCGGCTTGCGGCCCAGTACCCGGTTCGCGCGGGACGTGACGCCCCAGGCCGTGACCCGCCAGAGCGCCTCGACCAGGATGTCGCGGCTCATCTTCGAATCGCCGACCTCCCGGTCGACGAAGGTGATCGGGACCTCCACGACGTGGTACCCGGCCTCGACGGCCCGGCGCGCCAGGTCGACCTGGAAGCAGTAGCCCTGCGAGGCGACCTTGTCGAGGCCGAGGCCGTCCAGGGTCTCAGCGCGGAAGGCCCGGAAACCGCCGGTGACGTCCCGGGTCCGCAGCCCGAGCAGGAGCCGGGAGTAGGTGCTGCCGCCGCGGGAGATCATCTCGCGCGACTTGGGCCAGTTGACCACCCGCCCGCCCGGCACCCAGCGGGAGCCGAGCACCAGGTCGGCGCTCTTGAGCGCGGTCAGCAGCCGGGGCAGCTCCTCGGGCTGGTGGGAGCCGTCCGCGTCCATCTCCACGAGCACGCCGTAGCCGTGGCCGGTGCCCCAGCCGAAGCCGGCGAGGTAGGCCGCGCCGAGCCCTTCCTTGCCCTTGCGGTGCAGCACCCGGACCTGCTCGTCCTCGGCGGCGATCTCGTCGGCGATCTTGCCGGTGCCGTCCGGGCTGTTGTCGTCGGCGATCAGGATGTCGGCCTCCGGCACCGCGGTACGCACCCGGCTGACGATCGGCTTGATGTTCTCGGCCTCGTTGTAGGTCGGGATGATCACCAGGATCTTGCCGAGCGGCCCGTACCGCCGCTGACCGCCGTCGTTCACTTACTGCCCCTTAAGTCCGTACGCAGGTGCCCACCATATCCAGCGGGCGGGGGGCGCTCGGCGACGCGGTCGGGCCGGATCGCCGCCCGGCCGGGACAGAAGGAGGGAAGTACGGACAGAAGCCCGACCCCCGGGCGGGACGGGTTCTGCGGATGGGGGCCCGGCGCCCTTCGGGCCGACCTGGGGCCCGCTGGCTGCGGGTCGACCTAGAGCCGTTGTCTACTGAACGTCCGGGCCCCATCCGGGTCGCACCGCCGACCGGCTGAAACCTTCCCTCGTCCCGAGGCGCGGGCGCTGAACCTGGCTGACAGTGGTGGTGCGCCGGTGCGGCACACCACCCCGTGACCCAGCGGCGTTCGACGACTGCGTGGAGGCTCGACCGGTCGGACGTCCTGTGGTGGACCCGGCCGAACCTACCGGCCGGTGGGCGCATTCTGTCAATAGCCGTCTGACCTGCAATATTTACGAAACTTGCCTGGTCAGTAGCGAAGATCCCCAGGTGACGGCGGAACGAACCCCGTCGCCGGTGGCGGGACGGGGCATCCGTACGTCACTCGTTCGGCCGCTCGTAGACCGTGTGTCCGAGAACCACGGTCCGCAGGCATACCGGGAGCTCGGCGCCGGGGGTGAGATCGGGCAGTCCGGGGGTGCCGGAACGGGGGTCGGTCGACCAGCGGGCGACCCGGTCGTCCGGGGCCTGGACCAGCAGTTCCGAGGTGCGCCAGACCACGTAGTCGGCCGGGGCGCCGGGGACCAGGAGGCCCGCGTCGTCACGGCCCACGGCCCGCCAGCCGCCCCTGGTGTGCGCGGTGAAGCCGGCCCGTACGGAGATCCGGTGCTCGGGCGTGCGGTGGAAGGCCGCGGCCCGCACGGTGCCCCACGGGTCGAACGGGGTGACCGGGCTGTCGGAACCGAAGGCCAGCGGCACACCGGCCCGCAGGAGCGCCGCGTACGGGTTGAGGGTGCGGGCCCGCTCGGCGCCGAGCCGGCGCGCGTACATGCCCTCCTCGCCGCCCCAGGCCGCGTCGAAGGCGGGCTGGACGGAGGCGGTCAGGCCCAGTTCGGCGAAGGCGGCGACGGTCTCGGGGGTGAGCATCTCGGCGTGCTCGACGCGGTGCCGGGCGCCCCGGATCCGGGCCAGGCCGAGCGTCTCGGCGGCGGCCCGGACGCCCTCGACGACGGCGGTGACCGCGGCGTCGCCGATGGCGTGGAAACCGGCCTGGAGCCCCGCCTCGGTGCACGCGGTGACATGGGCGGCGATCTGCGCGGCGTCCAGGTGGGCGGTGCCGGTGTGCCCGGCCGGGCCGTCGGCGTACGGCTCGTGCAGGCAGGCGGTGTGCGAGCCGAGGGAACCGTCCACGAAGAGGTCCCCGGCGGCGCCGATCGCGCCGAGTTCGCGGATGCGGAGGGCGTCCTTCTCGTCGGCGACCTGCTCGGCCCAGTAGCCGTGGACGCGCGGGCCGCTCTCCTCGGCGGCGAGCTTCAGCAGACCGGCGAAGTCCTCCTCGTCGGAGATGTCCGGGCCGCCGCACTCGTGGAGGGTGCCGATGCCGAGCGAGGCGGCGTGCCGCAGGGCGGCGCGCTGGGCGGCGGCGCGCTGGACCGGGGAGACGGCGCCGTGGGCCGCGGCGCGGACCGCGTGGTGGGCGGCCCCGGTCAGCGGGGCGTCGGGGTGGTAGCCGGTCAGCCCGGTGACGCCGGGGACGAGGTCGAGCAGCGCGGTGGTCACCACCGCGGAGTGCACGTCGATCCGCGGCAGGTAGACGGGGCGGCCCCCGGCCGCCGCGTCGAGTTCGGCGCGCGACGGGGGGCGCTGTTCCGGCCAGCGGGCGGCGTCCCAGCCGTGGCCGAGAACCACCCGGTCCTCGGGGTGCGCGGCCACGTGCGAGCGCAGCAGAACGAGCGCCTCGTCCAGGTTCCGGGCTCCGGAGAGGTCGAGGCCGGTGAGGGCGAGGCCGCTCGACGTGGTGTGGACGTGGGCGTCGGTGAACGCGGGGGTGACCAGCGCTCCGTCGAGGTCGACGACCTCGTCGACGCCGCTCGCGAAGGCGTCGGCGGCCCCTTCCGAGCCCACCCAGGCGACATGGCCGCGTTCGACCACCATGGCGGTGGCGAAGGGGTCGGCGGGGCTGTGGACGTCTCCACCGCGCAGCAGCACGGTGCGGTGGTCGCTCTGAAGGGCGGTGCTCTCGGTCATGGGACCAGTCTCGCGCCTGTCCGGACCCGCGCGGTCCGCGCCCCCCGTCAGATGCGCGGCGGCCGTGCCTCGTACGGGGTGGACAGGACGACCGTGGTGCGGGTGGAGACACCGGCCAGCGAGCGGATCCGGCTGAGCAGGTGCTCCAGCTCCAGCGGCGTGGCGACCCGCACCTTGAGGATGTAGTTCTCGTCGCCCGCGACGCTGTGGCACGCCTCCAGCTCCGGGACCCCGGCGAGCCGCTCGGCGATGTCGTCCGGTGCGCTCGGGTCGAACGGTTTCACCGAGATGAACGCGGTGAGCGGCAGGCCCACGGCCTCCGGGTCGACGACCGCGGCGTAGCCCCGGATCACCCCGCGCTGCTCCAGCCTGCGGACACGCTGATGAACCGCCGACGTGGACAGGCCCGTGGCCTTGCCCAGGTCGGTGTAGCTCATCCGCCCGTCCTTGACGAGCAACTCCACGATCTGTCGGTCCAGCTCCTCCATGCGGATCAACTTATTGCCCCTTGTCCCTCCAGGCACAGCGCCGGGGGCCCCGGAGGGGCGGCACACCGGGTTCATGTGACGAACACCACAGGTTTACGGATGGGTAGCCGACCCCCTCGCGGTTACGGGGGATCCGCGACGGGAAGTGCTTGCTGTGGCCACGGCCACGTCACCTGGCCGGCCCACCCGAGGGGGGAATTTCCCATGCAGCGCCTGAAGCTCACCGAACGCACCGAACCGGACTCCGTCGAGGACGCGGTCTCCGGCGAGGAGCCCGTTCCCGACGCGTACGACACCTTCGAGATGTACCGGGTCGTGTGCCCGGACTGCGCGCAGCCGATCGCGCTGCTCGCGGGCGAGGAGGTGCTCCCGGAGCACGCGCTGTGCCCGACGCCGTGGAATCCGTTCGTGCTGACCGTCTGCTCGGGGACGGGACGCGCCGCCTCGCAGGCGCGGCCCGCCGACGACTCCCTCGACGCCCAGGAGCAGGAGACGGGTCTGCTGCTGACGCTTCCCCAGGGGCTCGACTGGCGGATGCAGCCGTTCTCCCACGCCGGCGGCCCCGGCTCCCGTCCGCTGCGGATGCCGCGGATGCGGCGCGACGCCGCCTGACGGCCGCCCCGTACCGCCCGCCGCTTGCGCGCACCACGACGGCCCCGCCGGTGTGGTGCCCACGGTGGGCACCCGGCCCCGTCCGCGCGGCGGCGCCGCGCCCCGGACGGAGCGTGGTGCGGCCCTCGTGGGCCGCCACGACCGGGGGCGGAGCCGGATCGTGGCGACGCCGGGGCGGCCGGAGCGGCCGCCCGGAGGTCAGCGGGTCTCGGGCCCCGCGAGATGGCGTGCGATGACCATCCGCTGGATCTGGTTGGTGCCCTCGACGATCTGCAGCACCTTGGCCTCGCGCATCAGCCGCTCGACGGGGAAGTCGAGGGTGTAGCCGTATCCGCCGAGCACCTGGACGGCGTCGACGGTGACCTTCATGGCGGTGTCGGTGCAGAACAGCTTGGCCATGGCCGCCTGGCGCGAGAAGGGCTTGCCCGCGTCGCGGAGCCGGGCCGCCTCCAGGTAGAGCGCCCGGCCGGCCTCGATCTGGGTGGCCATGTCGGCGAGCATGAAGCGCAGCCCCTGGAAGTCCGCGATGGGGCGGCCGAACTGCCGCCGTCCGGCGGCGTACTCGACGGCCTCGCTCAGGGCGGCCTGGGCGACACCGATCGCGCAGGCGGCGATGCCCAGCCGCCCGGAGTCGAGCGCGGACAGCGCGATCGCGAAGCCCTGGCCCTCCTCGCCGATCCGGCGCGCGTCGGGGATCCGGACGCCGTCGAAGTTCAGCTGGGCGGTGGGCGAGCCCTTCATGCCCATCTTCTTCTCGGGGGCGGCCGCGTTCAGCCCCTCGGCGTTGCCGGGGACCAGGAAGGCGGTGATCCCGCGGGCGCCCTCGGCGCCGGTGCGGGCCAGGACCGTGTAGAAGTCCGCGACACCACCGTGGGTGATCCATGCCTTGGTGCCGGTGATGACCCAGTCGTCGCCGTCGCGCACGGCCTTGGTGCGCAGCGAGGCGGCGTCGGAGCCCGCGGCGGGCTCGGAGAGGCAGTAGGCGCCCAGCAGGCCGCCGCCCAGCATCGACGGGAGGTGCTCGGCGCGCTGCTCGTCGGTGCCGTATCCGGCGACCGCGTGGCAGGCCAGGGAGTGGACGCTGACGCCGAGGCCGACGGTGAGCCGGGCGGCCGCGAGCTCTTCGAGGACCTGCAGGTAGACCTCGTACGGCTGGTCGCCGCCGCCGTGGGCGGAGTCGTAGGGCAGGCCCAGCAGTCCGGATTCGGAGAGCAGCGAGAAGATCTCGCGCGGGAACAGGCCCGCTTCCTCCTCCTCGGCGGCCTTGGGGACTATCTCCCGCTGGGCGATGTCGCGGACGAGCGCGATCAGTTCCCTGGACTCCTCGGTGGGCAGTCGACGTTCCACCATGTACGAAGCACGGTCGGTCATGACGGCGCTCTCCTCCCTGTCGGGCGTTGCGACGGTCGCGCGCGAGGGGTGTGGGCGGCGCCGCCGGGGGGTTCCGGGCGCGCCCGGAGAAGCACTGCGGTCCGGCCGCTCCCGTCGGCCCCTCGGATCACGAGAGCCGCTGGCCGGCGGCCGTGGCGGGTCGAGTATGCCCGATCGGACGATATCCGTCACGGGGCACCCGGGCGACTCGGCCGGGGGCGGAAGGATCACCGGACTTGGTCCACACCATTGACCCGACTGGTCTAGTCCATCTACGGTTCCCACCGAACGGCATTTGCGCGTTCATGCCAAGTTCGCGCGACGGCCGACTCACTCTCCCCACAAGCGAGTTCCCTCCCCCACGAGGAGACAAGATGTTCGGACCGCATCGACTTCGCGCCCGCTTCCGGGCGTTCGCCGCAGCCGCCTGTACCGCCGCCCTCGGCGCCGCCCTGCTGGGCGTCGCGGGCACCGCACCGGCCGGCGCCACCCCCACCACCACGCGGGCAGCGGCGCCCGCCACCACCGGCGCGACCCCCACCGCGGCCGGCGGCAAAGTGGTCGGATACTTCACCAACTGGGGCGTCTACGGACGCAATTACCACGTGCGGAACATCGAGACCTCCGGCTCGGCCGCCAAACTCACCCACATCAACTACGCCTTCGGCAACGTCACCGGCGGCAAGTGCACGATCGGCGACTCGTACGCCGACTACGAGAAGGCGTACACCGCCGACCAGTCCGTCGACGGCGTCGCCGACACCTGGGACCAGGATCTGCGCGGCAACTTCAACCAGTTGCGCAAGCTGAAGAAGCTGCACCCCGACCTGAAGGTCATCTGGTCGTTCGGCGGCTGGACCTGGTCCGGCGGCTTCGGCGAGGCCGCCAAGAACCCGGCCGCGTTCGCCGAGTCCTGCTACAGCCTGGTCGAGGACCCGCGCTGGGCCGACGTCTTCGACGGCATCGACATCGACTGGGAGTACCCCAACGCCTGCGGCCTGACCTGCGACACCAGCGGCCGTGAGGCCTACGGCAACCTGATGGCGGCGCTGCGCGCCAAGTTCGGCACGAGCAACCTGGTCACCTCGGCGATCAGCGCCGACGCCTCGGACGGCGGCAAGCTGGACGCGGTCGACTACGGGGCCGCCGCGCAGTACGTCGACTGGTACAACCCGATGACGTACGACTACTTCGGCGCCTGGGACGCGAAGGGCCCGACCGCCCCGCACTCCCCGCTCACCTCGTACGACGGCATCCCGCAGGAGGGCTTCAACAGCGAGGCCACCATCGCCAAGCTGAAGGCCCAGGGCGTCCCCGCGTCCAAGCTGCTCCTCGGCATCGGCTTCTACGGCCGCGGCTGGACCGGCGTCACCCAGGACGCCCCCGGCGGCACCGCCACCGGCGCCGCCCCCGGCACCTACGAGGCCGGCATCGAGGACTACAAGGTCCTCAAGAACACCTGCCCGTCCACCGGCACCGTCGCCGGCACCGCCTACGCCCGCTGCGGCAGCAACTGGTGGAGCTACGACACCCCGGCCACCATCGCGTCCAAGATGAGCTGGAAGAACCAGCAGGGGCTCGGCGGCACCTTCTTCTGGGAGCTCAGCGGTGACACCACCGACGGCGAGCTGATCAAGGCCATCGACTAGGCACGCACGGGACTCCGGGCGCGGAGGAGCGGAGCGGGGCGGCGGGCCGACGGGCCTGCCGCCCCGTTCCCCTTGTCGACCGTTCCGTCGCCCCGTTTCCCGTCACCGTCGGATACTCCGCCCGGGTCCGGAAATGCCGTTGAATACTCCGCCCGGGGCCGGAAATGAGCGGGTCACTACCGCTCATGTTGCATGACCATGCGATGTGGTGCATAGTCTTGCCATGTCCAAAGTCCTTACCTCCCTCCCCACCGGCGAGCGCGTCGGCATCGCCTTCTCCGGCGGCCTCGACACCTCCGTAGCCGTCGCCTGGATGCGTGACAAGGGCGCCGTGCCCTGCACGTACACCGCCGACATCGGCCAGTACGACGAGCCCGACATCGCGTCCGTGCCCGGCCGCGCCTCCGCGTACGGCGCCGAGATCACCCGGCTCGTCGACTGCCGGGCCGCGCTGGTCGAGGAAGGGCTGGCCGCGCTCTCCTGCGGCGCGTTCCACATCCGTTCGGGTGGGCGCCCCTACTTCAACACGACGCCGCTGGGGCGGGCCGTGACCGGCACCCTGCTGGTCCGCGCCATGCTTGAGGACGGGGTGCAGATCTGGGGCGACGGCTCCACCTTCAAGGGCAACGACATCGAGCGCTTCTACCGGTACGGGCTGCTCGCCAACCCGCACCTGCGCATCTACAAGCCCTGGCTGGACGCGGACTTCGTCACGGAGCTCGGCGGCCGCAAGGAGATGTCGGAGTGGCTGCTCGCGCACGGGCTGCCGTACCGGGACTCGACGGAGAAGGCGTACTCCACGGACGCCAACATCTGGGGCGCCACCCACGAGGCCAAGACGCTGGAGCACCTCGACACCGGGGTCGAGACGGTCGAGCCGATCATGGGCGTGCGGTTCTGGGACCCGTCGGTGGAAATCCCCACCGAGGACGTGACGGTCGGCTTCGACCAGGGCCGTCCGGTCACCATCAACGGCAAGGAGTTCGCCTCCCCCGTCGACCTCGTGATGGAGGCCAACGCGATCGGCGGCCGCCACGGCCTCGGCATGTCCGACCAGATCGAGAACCGGATCATCGAGGCGAAGAGCCGCGGCATCTACGAGGCGCCCGGCATGGCGCTGCTGCACATCGTCTACGAGCGCCTGGTCAACGCGATCCACAACGAGGACACGCTGGCCGCGTACCACAACGAGGGCCGGCGGCTCGGCCGGCTGATGTACGAGGGCCGCTGGCTGGACCCGCAGGCGCTGATGATCCGCGAGTCGCTCCAGCGCTGGGTCGGCGCGGCCGTCACCGGCGAGGTGACGCTGCGGCTGCGGCGCGGCGAGGACTACTCGGTCCTCGACACCACGGGCCCGGCGTTCAGCTACCACCCGGACAAGCTCTCCATGGAGCGCACCGAGGACTCGGCGTTCGGCCCGGTGGACCGGATCGGCCAGCTGACCATGCGGAACCTGGACATCGCCGACTCGCGGGCACGGCTGGAGCAGTACGCGGGGCTCGGCCTGGTCGGCAGCGGCCACCCGACGCCGATCGGCGCGGCGCAGGCCGCTTCGACCGGGCTGATCGGCGCCATGGACCGCGGCGGCGCCCAGGCGATCGCCTCGCGCGGCGAGGCCGCGGACGAGGAGGCCATGCTGGACCGTGCCGCGATGGAGTCCGGCACGGACTGACACCGGTCACCGGCCGTCACCCGGCGGGCCCCGGCGGATTCCTTCCGCCGGGGCCCGCCGCCGTTCCGGGCGGCACGGGCGCTCCGCACGCGGGGCGCTCCCCCGAACGTGCCGCATGCCATGTCCCGGGCGTCCCGCATGCCACGTCCCGGCAGGACGGAAGCAGCCCGGACGTCACCGGCGGTTCATCCGGCGCTGATGGGCTGTGGTTCGTCGGTGCTGCCCGCCGACCGGATCAAGGAGATATGCATGCCCATACAGCGCCTGTCCCGCAAGCACCTGATGGCCGCCGGCGCCGTCCTCGCGGCGACCGCCACCGCTGCCGTCGCGCTCACCGCCACGGCCGGCGCGCACGACACCAAGGACTACGCGAAGAGCGCCATCAAGGGCGGCAAGGCGAAGAACGTCATCCTGCTCATCGGTGACGGCATGGGCGACTCCGAGATCACCCTGGCCCGCGACTACACCGTGGGCGCGGCCGGCCGCCTGAACATGGACAAGTTCCCGCTGACCGGCGCGTACACCACGTACGCCGTGCACGAGAACGGCACGCCGGACTACGTCACCGACTCCGCGGCCAGCGGTTCCGGCTGGGCGACCGGCGTGAAGACCGTCAACGGCCGGATCTCCAAGACGCCGGGCACCAACAAGGCCGTCCCGACCATCCTGGAGCTGGCGCAGAAGGGCGGCTTCGCCACCGGTTCGGTGACCACCGCCGAGCTGACCGACGCCACCCCGGCCGTCCTCGCCTCGCACGTCACCGACCGCTCCTGCCAGGGCCCGGCCGACATGGCCAAGTGCTCCGTCGACACCATCGCCAGGGGCGGCCCCGGCTCCATCGCCGAGCAGAGCGTGAACCACAAGGTCGACGTCCTCCTCGGCGGCGGCAAGCAGCGCTTCGACCAGAAGATCACCGAGGGCCCGTACAAGGGCCTGACCGTCACCGAGCAGGCGCGCAAGCTCGGCTACCAGGTCGTCACCGACGACGCCTCCCTGAAGGCGACCAAGGGCGACAAGCCGGTGCTCGGCCTCTTCGCCCCGGGCAACGTCCCCACCGAGTGGACCGGCAAGCCCGCCGCGCTCGGCGGCACCGACCCGCAGCGCTGCGTGACCTCCAACGCCAACCGGCCCGCCGGCACCCCGGAGCTGGCCGACCAGACCGCGAAGGCCATCCAGCTGCTGGAGGCGAAGCAGAAGCGGAACCACGGCAAGCAGGGCTTCTTCCTCCAGGTCGAGGGCGCGTCGATCGACAAGCAGGACCACGCCGCCGACCCCTGCGGCCAGATCGGTGAGACCGCCGCCTTCGACCGCGCGGTGAAGACGGCTCGCGCGTACGCGGCCAAGCACCCCGACACCCTGGTCGTCACCACCGCCGACCACGGCCACACCAGCCAGATCATCCCGCTGGAGGCCCAGCCGCCCGGCCTGAGCTCCACGCTCATCACCGACGAGGGCCAGCCGATCAAGGTCAACTACTCGACCAACACGCCCGGCCAGTCCCAGGAGCACACCGGCACCGAGGTCCGGATCGCCGCGCAGGGTCCGCAGGCCTACCGCGTCCTGGGCGTCACCGACCAGACCGACCTGTTCGGCACGATCCGCGAGGCGCTCCGCCTCCGCTGACCCCTCGGGCCCCCGGCACCAGCCCCTTTCACCCTCGCTTCCACCGGAAGCCTCGCGGCACGCGCCCCGGGCCCCGTCGGCACCAGCAGTACGCCGACGGGGCCCGGGGCTTTCGGCGCCGCCACTTGACGCCTACGCGGAGCCTGTTACTCAGCGACGGCCGGACCCTCGTACGTGCCCGGCGACCTCGGAAGCTCACGCAGTACCGCGATCCACGCCTGGGAGGCATTGACGCGGGACGGGGCCGTCCTTAAGGTAACCGTTGACCCCATCGTTTACCCATCTTTAACGTGGCAGTTGGGGTAAACGTTTACCTTCAGGCAGTCAACGACGGGAAGGGCACACGATGCCGACTGGCGGACGCGTGACACTCAAGACGATCGCCGAGTCGCTGGGGGTCTCCGCGAAGACCGTGTCGCGGGCCCTGGCGGGCAAGGACTCGGTCGGTGAGGAGCTGCGAGCGCGCATTCGCGCCGAGGCCGACCGGCTCGGCTACGTTCCGAACTCGATGGCCAGATCGCTGGTGTCCGGCTCCGCGATGACGCTGGGCATGGTCATCACCCACCCGGCCAACCCGTTCTACTCGTTGTTGATCAGCGCCGTCGAGGAGCGTTGCCGAGCGAACGGCTACTCGCTCCTGCTCATGGTCACGGAAGAGGACCTGGAGACGGAGCGGGACGCGGCGGAGGCTCTCCTGCGGTGGGGCGTGGACGGAGCCGTGGTGATTCCCGTCCAGGAGGGCGCGGAGCACTGGGAGCGGCTGAAGGACTCCGGCGTGCCGATCGTGCTGGTCAACCGCGGGCTGGACGGGTTCGAGTGCGACTTCGTCGGTGTCGACCACGAGCGTGGGGCTTATGAAGCGGCTTCCCATCTGCTCGACTCCGGTGCCACCAGCGTTCACCTGCTGGAGGAGGACGTGCCGTTCTCCTCGGCGGCCGACCGACGCGCGGGCTTCCAGCGCGCGCTCGCCGAACGCGGCCTCCCCTCGGACGACGCCATCACGCTGGTGCCGCAGTCCACGCACGGAAGGCGAGTGCTGCCGTGGGAGCCGGAGGCCGCCTACCAGTGCGCCCGGCAACTGGTGAGCAGGCTCGAACCGGGCGCTGCGGTACTGACCGGAAGTGACTACTTCGCTCTCGGCCTGTACCGCGCACTGGCCGAGAAGGGTATCGACATTCCCGGCCACGTCGCGGTGATCGGCCATGGCGATCTGCCGTTCGCCGCCTATCTCCAACCCGCGCTGGCCAGCGTCCGCCCACCCGCCGACGAGATCGGCGCGAGGGCCGCGGACCTGCTGTTCGAGCGCATTCAGGGCTCGACGGCTCCCAGCGTGAGCATCTGCCTCCCGCCGGAGCTGAAGATCCGTGCCTCGGCCAGCGACCGAGACCACCACGAACCGAACCGAGAGAACTAAGAGGACCATGACGATGCCGAATGCGGCAGAGCGACAGATGACTGTGCACGAACAGGCCCGGGAGATCCCGGTGGTGGCCGACGTGGACGTGCTGGTCGTCGGTGGCGGACCGGCCGGTGTGTGTGCCGCCGTCGCCGCGGCGCGGGCGGGGGCGAGCACGTTCCTCGTCGAGCGGCACGGCTTCCTCGGCGGCATGTGGACAGCGGGAATGGTCCTCACGCTCGCTGGTTACAACTCCTGGCTGCGCCCCTACGCCCGCTGCGTGGAGGGTGTCCCCGCCGAGTGGCTGGCCCGTGCCGCCAAGCAGGGCGGTGCGGTCGACGGCGACGGCTGGGTGTTGAATTCCGACCCGGAGGTCATGAAGCGCGTCGCCGACGACATGATCGAAGCCGAGGGCATCGGGATACTGCTGCACAGCTGGGGCGCCCGCCCGATCGTCGAGGACGGTGCCGTACGGGGCGTGTACGTCGAGAACGTCGACGGTCGACGCGCCATCCGTGCCTCGGTCACCGTGGACTGCACCGGCAACGGCGACATCGTGGCCGGAGCCGGTTCCGATTGGGCCAAGGGCAACACGCTGCAGCCCATGACCATGCCGTTCCGTGTGGGCGGCGTGAGCCCGGATCCGGACCGTGAGCACGCCGCACCCGTGAACATCCCGATCGGTCCGGAGGCCACGCTCCTGAAGGAGCCGCTGCTGAGTCGGTATGCCTCGACGCGCAGGGACATCGATCTGGACGTGGACGCCATGCGCGCGGCCCGGGCACGGGGCGAGCTGCCGCCGTTCGGCGGTCCGTGGTTCGGCGGCATGGAGAAGGACATCGCCTGGGTCAACACCACCCGGGTCATCGGCGACGCGTCCGACGCGGAAGAACTCACCCGCGCGGAGATCACCGGCCGCAAGGACTCCGTCGTCATGCTCGACGCCCTGCGCGAGCACAGCCCGGCGTTCGCGAACGGGCGGCTGCTGCACACGAGCACCCAGATCGGTGTGCGCGAGACCAGGCGCCTGGTAGGGGCGTACACGCTGACCGGTGACGACATCCGCACCAACGCCCGCTTCGACGACAGCATCGCGGTCGGCTGCTGGCCGATCGACGTGCACCCGGCCGGGGACGTTGGCGTGCACGCCATGTACGTGCCGCTGCCCTACGAGATCCCGTATCGCAGCCTGCTGCCGCAGACCACCGAGGGCCTGCTCGTGGCCGGCCGCTGCATCTCGGTGGACCGCGAGGCGCTCGGATCGGCGCGAGTGGGCGCCACGTGCGCCGCGACGGGCCAGGCCGCCGGCGTGGCCGCCGCGCTGGCGGCGACCGGCGGGCAGCAGCCGCGGCAGTTGGACACCACGAAGATCAGGACCGTGATCCAGGAACAGGGCGGCCGTGTGTCGCCGCCGGCACATTAGGATTTTCAGGAGAACGCCATGCACAACAAAGACGATGCGGAAGACCAGAGAATCAGTCCGCAGGCCCGCAAGGTGCTTGTGGCGGCGGGCATCGGTCACTTCATCGAGTGGTACGACGTCGGCACCTACGGGCTGCTGGCCACCTTCCTCGCCGCGAACTTCTTCGTCTCCGACAATCCGACGGCCGCGCTGCTCGCCACCTTCGCCGTCTCCGCGGTCGGGTTCGTTCTGCGGCCGCTCGGTGGCCTCTTCTTCGGACCGCTCGGAGACCGCATCGGCCGACAGCGGACGCTGGTGATCGTCGTCCTGCTCACGTCGGGTTCCACCTTCGCGATGGGTGTGCTGCCCACCTACGACAGCGTGGGCGTCCTCGCTCCCGTGCTGCTGGTGATCGCCAGGATGTTGCAGGGCTTCGGGGCAGGCGGCGAGACGTCCAACGCGGTGGCGCTCCTGTTCGAGCACTCGCCCCGCACCCGCCGCGGGTACATGACGAGCTGGATGGACGGAATCGGGTTCGTCGCGTCCGTCGTCGGCTCCGCACTCGCCCTCGTCCTGATCAACGTGCTCGGAGACGGGGCGATGACGGACTGGGGCTGGCGGATTCCGTTCCTCCTCGCCCTGCCGCTGGGGCTCGTCGGCCTGTACCTCAGACTCCAGCTGACGGACTCGCCGGAGTTCCGCGAGATGGAGGCCGTGGGCGAGGTGGCGCAATCGCCGACGAAGGAGGCCTTCCGTACCGGTTACAAGCCGATGCTGATCCTGTGTGGCGTCCTTCTCCTCAAGGCGATCGGGCACTGGGCGCTGGTGTCCTTCCTGCCGAGCTTCCTCAGCGGCGATCTCGGGTTCAGTACCAGCGACGCGTTCACGACCACGACCGTGGCCATCGGTGTCACCGCGCTCGCCGTACCGGTCATGGGCGCGCTCTCCGACCGCGTCGGCCGCAAGCCGATGCTCATCGCGGGCAGCGCGGGCATCGTCGTGGTCAGCTGGCCGGCGTTCTACCTCATGTCGCTCGGCAACATAGCCGCGGCCATCGCCGCGATGCTCCTCCTCGGTCTCATGATTGCCGTGTTCGACGGCGCGCTGAGCGCGATGATGGCCGAGCAGTTCCCCGCCAGGATCCGCAGCGGCGCAATGGCCATTCCGTACAACCTGGTGGTCTCGGCGTTCGGCGGCACGGTTCCCTACGTGGCCACCTGGCTGGTCTCCAGTACCGGCAGCAAGCTCGCGCCCTCCTTCTACGTGATGCTCCTGGCCGCCGTCACCCTGGGCTTCGTGGTGGCGGCGATCCGCGAAACCGCCCCGCGGCGGACACAGGTCGCTCCTGACCAGCACGCCGAACCGATACGGCAGCCGTAGTCCCCGGGCTCTGGCCGCGTACCCGGAGCATGACGACGGCGTGCCGGACCGGCTGCTCCGGGCGCGCGGCGGCCTCGGGCCCGCGAGGCCGTATCGGCCGTCGGGGAACGAGCAGGACCACTCGTGGCCCCGCCGCCGGGAACGCCCGCCCGGCTCACTCACCTGTGTACGGCCTCCGGACCCGAGACCCCGGGCCGCCCGGGACCCCCGCGCCTCGTCGCGCCCGTCCCTCGCGCGGGCCACGCACAACACACCGAACGGAACCTCTTTGCCATGTCCCAGCCGAACCGACGCGTACTCGTCCGGTCCATCGACGACATCAGCCTCGAAGAAGTGCCCACACCTCAGGCCGGCGAAAACGAACTCCTCGTCCGCAGCACGGTCATCGGCGTCTGCGGGTCCGACACCCACGCCGCCCTCGGACACCACCCCTTCATCGACCTGCCCTACCGACCCGGTCACGAGGTCGTGGGCATGGTCGTCTCCGTCGGCCCGGGGGCCGAGGACTTCGCTGTCGGCACCCGCGTGATCGTCGAACCGAATCTGTACTGTGGCCAGTGCCCGCAGTGCCGCTCCGGCCGCTACAACATCTGCCGGGACCTGAAGGTATTCGGTTGCCAGACCCCCGGCGGCATGGCCGACCTCTTCACGATCCCCGCCGACCGCGTCCACCGCGTGCCGGAGGAGATGTCGGACATCCGGGCGGCCCTCGTCGAACCGCTCGCCACGCCCGTCCACGCCGTCGCCAAGGCCGGTGACCTCTCCGGCCGGACCGTGGCCGTCCTCGGCGCAGGCCCGATCGGGCTGCTGGTCGTGGCCGCCGCCCGGCACGCCGGTGCCGCCCGGATCGTGGTCACCGACCTGCTGGAGACCAAACGGGAACGGGCCGTTCGCCTCGGCGCGACCGACGCGCTCTCGGCCGACGCGGCCGACCTGGTCGCACAGGCCCATGCGGTGCTCGGCGGTCCGGCCGACGTGGTCTTCGACTGCGTCGCCCGTGAACAGTCCATGTCCCAGGCCGTCGACATCGTGGCCAAGGGGGGCCAGATCGTCGTCGTCGGCGTGGGCGCTCCCGGGGCCACTCCCATCCGGCTGGACCTTGTCCAGGACCGTGAGATCCGCATCGAAGGGACTCTCATGTACACCGCGGACGACTACCGGACATCCATCGATCTGATCAACTCGGGCGCCGTGGACGTCGAGGCGATCGTCACCGCCACCTACCCGCTGGAAGAAGCCTGCGAGGCGTTCGCCGCGTCGCTGCGCCCGGAGCACGTGAAGGTGCTCCTCACCGCCGACCGCACCGTGAGGGCCGCCTGAACACCGTCGTCGCCCCACGGAGCGGAGGGGCCCGAAGCCGTCGCGCCCCGTCTCCGCCAGATTCCGTCCCTCCCCCTGCGAAAGGAACCCGCAGTGATCGTTGTCGCTGGTGAGGCACTGATCGACCTGGTGCCGGCAGACGATACCGACGCCACGGCACCTCTGCTGCCGGCCCGCGGCGGCGGGCCGTACAACACGGCGGTCGGGCTCGCCCGCCTCGGCACCTCAACCGCCTTCTGCGGGCGAATCTCGACGGACGCCTTCGGCACCGCCCTGGCCGACCGCCTGTGTCAGGAGAAGGTCGACCTCGGCCTCGTGCAGCGAGGCCCGGAGCCGACCACACTGGCCGTGGCCTCCATCGCGAGGGGCGGCTCGGCCGTGTACGCCTTCTACTGCCAGGGCACGGCCGACCGTCTTTTCACCTTGCCGGGGTCACTGCCTGCCGGGACCAGGGCGGTGTCGTTCGGTACTTGTTCGCTGGTCCTGGAGCCAGGGGCGAGCGCCTACGAAGAGCTGATGCACCGCGAGGCCCGACTCGGACGCTTCATCGCCCTGGACCCCAACATCCGCGCCGATCTCATCCTCGACCCGGATGCTTACCGGGCCCGCTTCGACCGCATGTTGCCGTCGGTCTCGCTCCTCAAGCTCAGCGAGGAGGACGCGCGATGGCTCGGGGACGACATCGACGGCTGGCTGGCCGCAGGCCCTTCCGCCGTCGTTGTCACCCGGGGCGGGGCCGGCCTGACGGTCCACACCAGCAGCGGCGGGGAGTTCTCGGTGCCTGGCGAGTCCGTCCGGGTCGCCGACACCATAGGAGCCGGTGACACCGTCAACGCGGCGCTCCTGCACGCGCTGTCCGAACGGAACCTGCTGTCCGCCGAAGCCCTCGCCGTACTGCCCGCAGATGCCTGGCGGCAGATACTGGGATTCGCCGCCCGCGCAGCCGCGATCACCTGCACCCGGGCGGGCGCCGAACCGCCCTTCGCGCACGAAGTCCCGGCCCTCGCGCCCGCCAGACGGTTCGGCTCGCCACGCTGACCGCCGCCCGGGCCGCCGCAGGTCAGAGGAACGGACCGCGCGAGGCAAATCGAGCGCAGACGCGCTGGCGCTGACCCGGTGGTGACTTCCACTGGCGTCCGTTCCGGTCCGTTCGGGTGCGTCGCGCTGGATCGGTGCTGGCCTCCGGAGCCCTCGCCGACCGCGCTCTCCCTGATCCCCACCACCTTCGAGGAGGGGCCCGAAACACACCCGAGCCTTCGGCGTGTCGCGGGAGTGCAGTCGGACGGCGGAGCGATCGGCCTGCCGCGGGTGGAGCGCTCGTCGAATGGCTCGACTGGCGCTGGGTCTTCTTCGTGGACGCGCCGATCGCCTCTGCCTGGCGGCGGCGATCTTCGGCGGGTCCTTCTTCCCGTGCTATTCGTGCAGCAGGTGCTGGGCCTCAGCCCACTGGAGGCGGACCTCGCCTTCCTGCCGGTCAGCACGGTGATCGAGGTGGTGGCCGGCCTCGCCTCCCAACTCCTGCGAAGTACGGCTCGAAGCACTTCATGATCCTGGGCTCGCTCTGCCTGGCCTTGGGCCTCTCCTGGCTGACCCTGACGGACGCCCGCTCCACCCACGAGGGCTCGATCCTCGGCCCGATGCTGGTGTTCAGCACGGTATGGGCATGATGTTCGTCTCGCTGACCCTGATGGCCCTCTCCGACGTCCGGCCCGCCGAGTCCGGCGCGGCCTCCGGCCTCCTCAACGCCACCCAGCAGGTCGGCAGCTCGCTGGGCCCCTCCATCCTGGTGACCGTCTTCGGCACCGCCGACCGCAACGAGATAGACCAGCAGATCCCGACCTTCCTCGCCCGGGCGTACCCGGCCGAGAATGCCCTCTTCGCCCGCTCCGACCGGCTCCCGCCCGCCTGAGGCAACCAGATGCTCATCTCCGGCGTCTCGGCCGGCTTCATCGTCGCCGCCGCCTTCGCCTGGCCGCCTTCCTGGTTGCCCTCTTTGCCATCCAGGTCCATCCCTCCGAAATGGAACGACTCAAGGGCAGCGGGATGATGCCGGGTGGCTAAACAGAAATAACTCGGCCGTTCTATTTGTGATGCGCGCACCGACTTGTGAATTCCATGCCCATCCGGAGTTCCCCTCCTCTAGCTTGACCGCATGAGCGAAGATGATTCTCTTCCGCCGGCTCCTCTGTGTGCTCTGGTGCCGGACGAGGAATGGGCGCGACTGACGCAGTATCCGGAGCAGACCTACCTCGCGGGCCGCGCCCTGCTGCGGCAAGGCGACCGGGGCACGCATGTGCTTGCCCTGGTGGAGGGGCTGGTGAAGGTCGTCAGGACCGAGCCCGATGGGCGGCAGCGCGTGCTCGGTTTCCGGGGGCGGGGCGAGATCCTGGGGGAGATGGCTCTTCAGCCCAAAAGCGTCCGGATGGCCGATGTGTGGGCGCTGAGGAAAAGCAGAGCATGCATTGTGCCCGAACAGGATTTCCATCGCTTCGTCCAGGAGAACAAGCTCGCACCCCCCATTTTTGGATTGGCCTGGAATCGTATGCGCGAACAGGTCGAGCTGTGTGAGGGGGCTGTTCACGAACGTCTCGCCCTGGCCCTGCTCCGCCTGGTCGCGGCCGCCGGTGGAGAGAAACCCTGCTTCTCCCTCACCAGGGAGGAGCTGGCCCAGCACATCGATGTGGGCCGCAAAGCCGTCAGCAAGGCGCTCGAACGGCTCGGCCCTGACTGCGTGCGAGCGGGAAACCGCCGGATCGAGGTGGTGAGCGTGGAGGGCCTGCGCAAGGCGGCCGGCGGCCACGCGGGCAGCTGATACCTCCGTCGGGGATGTGACCCACGTCACTCCTTATCGGGTCCTGCGGAACGGAACGGCTCCCCGCCCGCTGTGAAGCTCGACGTGCTCGACATCGCACGCGACAGCGTCCCCACTCGGCTCGAGAGCGGCCGGGCGGGCTTCACGGAGGAGTGACATGCCCGAGTTCAGTAACGCCCTACCCCGGCGGATCGCCGCCCCGTACACCCACAGCCGGCCGTTGCCTCCCTACCGGGGCATTCTGGCTGTCGATGCGAAGGACTTCACGGGCCGCTCGGCGATCGAGCACGAGGCCGTCAGCCGGGTCGTCCCCGAACTCCTCAAGACCGCGCTGCTCAGGGCCGACCTCGGAGACCTGTGGGAGGACCGTACGTTCCCGGCCACCACCGGGGACGGCTATGTCTTCGGGTTCGACCCGGCACGCATGCCCTTCGTCATCCACCCCCTGCTGCTCGCCCTCCAGGAAGTTCTGACCGACTTCAACGTCCTCTCCCACGGGGCGGTGCCGATCAGGCTCCGCGTCAGTCTGCACGTCGGCCCGCTGCCGGAGACCGGGGACGAGTTCGGCGGCAACGGCACAGCGCGCAACGACACCCACCGGCTGCTCGACTCGCGCCCCGTCAAGGCCGTGCTCACCTCCCACAACGAGAACATCACCCACGTCGCGGCCATCCTCTCCGAGCGGTGCTACGAGGACGCGGTCGCCGGCGGGTACACGGGGCGCCACCCCGACCACTTCGTGGAGGTGGCCGCGACGGTCGAGGGCAAGTCGTTCTCCCGACGGGCATGGCTCTACGTCCCCCAGCCCTCCGGCCCCCTCTACGAGGGCACCCCCGTCGACGGCGCCGCTCCGGAGCCCGTGCCGGAGCCCTCCCCGCGGTCCGCCGAATCGTCCGGCGACGACACGACGGCACGCCGGACGGACGCCATCGCCGCCCCCCGCGGCAACATCAACACCGGTACCGTCCACGGCGGTCAGAGCGTGCGCAATCACCACGTGGCGGGTGACCACGTGGCGGGCGACCAGATCGCTGGTGATTACGTGGAGGGCCACAAGATCGGCAAGATCCGCCGCTTCCAGGGCGATCAGGTCCGCGGCGACAAGCGCCAGGGGCGCAAGTGACGGGGACCGGGAGAACGGGGGCGGCCGGGCTGCCCGGCCCCGGACCCCTGTCCGAGGACGGGGCTCCGCGATCCGAAGCGGAGTACGACATCACCGAGTTGATCGGCGGGGCGAAGGAGTGGGCGTCCGTCATCTACGCTCCCGGAGGGAACATCAACAACGGTTCCGTGTACGGCGGGCAGGGCGTACGCAACGGCTCCGGGCCGGAAGGGCGGCCACGGGAAAGCAGAGTGCGCGAGGGGCCGATCCCCAACATGGAGAGGGAGGCCGCCGCGCACGGTTTCGCACGCCCCGACTGGTTCGAAGCAGCCCTCGCAAAGCTGAAGCAGGGGCCCCTGTTCCTGGCCGGCCGACCAGGAACAGGCCGTCGTACCGCGGCGCTCAACCTGCTACGGGAGAGCTGTGGGGCTGATGCGCCGCTGCGGGCACTGGACGGCGTCACCGAACTGGACCGCTGGAAGCCCACCGACGCCTCGGCGCGGGGCTATCTGATAGACGGGCTGTTCCCCTCCCGACCTCTTTCCCCGGTCATGCTGAGAAACGTGCGGGAGCTGCTCAAGAAGGCCCATGCGTGCATGGTGATCGTCCTGCCCGACGACACGGCCCTGCTGCACCGCCTCGAACGGGACCTCCACATCAGCGCCACCGTGTGCTCCCCGCCGTCACCCTCCCTGGTGTTCGGCAGCCGATTCGAGGCGGTGGTGCCGGAGCGGTGGGAGCGGGACCGGCTGCTGTCCGCGCTCGCCAGCCGTCATGACCTGGGCGAACTTCTGGTGCCGGAGCTGGTACCCGCAGAAGTGGTGGAGCTGGTGACGGCCCTCGTCGAGGCCGATGGCGATCCGGAAGCCCTCGGCGACCTGGGGCTCCGGCTGAGCTACCGGGCCGAGCGGGAGGTCCCGGAGCTCATCAAGAGCTTGTGCGACGAGCCGGAATAACTGGCCTTCCTGCTGGCCGCTTCGGTCTACGAGGGACTGGACCAGCAGATCGTCAGGAATGAGGCCGACCGGTTGACAAAGCTGGCGGGCGACCGGCTGACGGCTGTGCTGCCCGGCACAGACGCCGACGGGGCCGCGAAGCCGGACCGGCCCAATCCGAAGTTCGTCTTCCGGCGCTCCCTGACAGAACTGCTGCACGCCGTGCGCGCGGTCCGCAAGGACCGCGAGATCCGGGCAGAGGGAGCCTACTCGCACAGTGTGGAGGCTGTGACGTTCATCAGGCATCGACAGGCCGAGGCCGTCCTCAGACATGTGTGGCGCGAGTACGGGCAGTTGTCAGAACTGGTCGTCGAGTGGTTGCGGGACGTACCCCGCTCCAGCGGGCTCGCCGGACCGGCAGGCCGGGCCATGGGACGGGTGGCGAGCTGGGGCGGCGGGCACAACGCCCTGGTGCACCTCCGGGAACTCGCCCGGTCGGACCGTGCGACCAGCCGGCTCGTCGTTGCGAACGCGCTGGGCGTCGCGGCCGAGGACCCCGTGCTCGTCGCCGAGATTCGCTACCGACTGCATCACTGGAGCAAAGCGACCGACTTCCGTCTCAGGACGACGGTGGCGCACGCGTGCGGCGAGGAATTCGGCCTGGCCCGACCCGACCTGGCCCTGCGGCTCCTTCAAAATCTCTTCCGCGCGGCACAGGTCGGGAAGGAAGAGGAGTACCAGGTGAAGGTGGCGGTGGAAGCGGCAATCCTGCGGCTGTTCCAGGCCGGCAACGAGACGAAGGTATTCGACTTGCTCCGGAAGTGGCTGGACGACGGGGGGTACGACCAGGAGCAGGTGCTCTCGCTCTTCAGCCGAATGCTCTGGTCTCCCCAGTGGTTCATGAGGAACCTCGCCCTGTGGACGCCCGCGGCGCAGGTGCTGGCCGACCTCACGGGCCGCGCCCTGAACACGGAGAGTTCCTTCGAAACGACGTGCGGGACGTTGCTGCGCTGGGCGGAGTCGGGCCAGTGGGACGACGAACAGTTCCGGGCCGTCGAGAACCTGTTCGCGGCCATGGCCCAGTCCATGCGCTCCGGTGAATTCGGGTTGTTCGTGGAAATGGACCAGGCGGGTGCGAACGGCTGGCCCGGCCTCGTCACCGCCCGCGACGCGCTCCATCGGTGGCGGACCGGCGCGCGCAGGGAGGCAACATGAACGACGACACGACCGACCGTCTCTTTCACCGGCTGGACAGGCCGCCCTGGCGGGAGATCCTCGGCCACCGCTGGTCCGCGTCGAAGGACTGGGCGCTGGTGCTCAGGGACGAGACGGGGGAGTACTCCTTCCTCGGCCGGCGAGGGGACCCGGAGGGTTCCGGTGCCTATGCGCCCCTGGTGGACGAGGCCCCCGCTCCCCACCTGCACGGAAAGTACAGCGACGTCTTCCGGGTGGACACGACGGAGCACGTGGACACGCGGGCGGTCGGTCTCCCCACGGTCTACGGTACGGAGTCGGTCGACCTGTGGGTCTCCTGGTGGGTCCACGACCCCGTACGCGTCGTCCGGGCGAGGAGTCTGCACGGCTGGCACGTGGTACGGACCCATCTCGCCTCTGTCCTGCGTTACTTGGTGGATGCCCAGGCCGACTCCGGCAACGGGCTGGGGGCGCCGGAGATCATGCAGCATCTCGGTCCGCCGCAGCGACTGGAGGAACACGGCCTGAGCTACCGGGTGTTCGACGTGCGGCTCCGGGACAACGGTGAGGAGCTGCTTCTCGGGCGACGGGAAGGCGACGGGGTCCGTTACTCCTGGACGGCCAGCCGTCGGGGCGAGTACGAGTTCTGCCTCCAGACCCTCCACGCCGGCCCGGTATCGCTGGCGGCACTGTGGTTGCTTCGTCACCCCGAAGAGGTGCGGCAGGTGCTGGACTGGGCGGTCGACCACCAGGATCTGCTGAGTCCGCCGCGTTCCGACTGGCAGGAGGAGCTGGCCTCCCTGCTGGGCACGTTGACCGAACAGGAGCGCAAGGAGCTCTCCAGCCTACTGCGTGACCGGATCGGGGCGCTCGGGAGGCAGGTGCCCGGCGAGTACATCTGACCCTGGGGAATATATTCGAATATTGAATTTCTGAGCGGGTGTTTCGCCTTCCGGTGACACACCCGCTCTTCTTCTCCACGCCGTTCCGTAAACCCTTTCCGTGTGTGACTCGGGTTACTTGATTCCTGGTCCTCCGGAGCGGACTCGGGGATGAATCCGCGGGAATCTCGACGTGTCCGAAAGGAAGGCGCCCGCACAATTCCCGGGTGCCCACGGAAGGAAAGGGCGACATGCGAGCAGAAGAACCCCAGGCCCCGGACAATGTCCTCGCGTTCCGCCGGCGACGAGAGACCACAGGCCGGGCGCACGAGGCAGAGGCAGCCCCGGACGCCGCTCCCCGGGCGGCGGCCTCCCCCGCGACGGTGCTGAACGCCGAGCGCGGCATCATCAACACCGGCACCGTCCACGGCGGTCAGCACGTCACCACCGTCGGCTTCTCCGGCCACTCCGGCGGAGGAACCGATGGCGACAGCTGATCTCCCCAGCGAGACCGAGCCCGAGACCGAATTCGCCGAGTTCGCGATGGCTCTGGCGGGTCGGGGGCCGGCGATCTGGGCCCCCAACGGCGTCATCAACACCGGATGGCTGACAGGCGGCCAGCACCAGCGGCTCGCACCTTCGGCGGAGGGCGGCGCGGCCCCGAGGCCGATACGGCAAGGCCCCGTACGGGCGAAGCATGTGCAGGCGGCGCGGCGGCGCTTCGTGCCGCCGCCCGGCTTCGAGGAAGCCCTCGCGGTGCGCGAATCCGGCATCGTGGTGCTCGTCGGCGAGGCCGGGACGGGGCGGGAAACACACGCGCTCAACCTGCTCGCGCACGGCCACGAGGCCCCCGTCCTCGTCCAGGTCGACGGAACGGCCAACCTCTCCCGGTGGTCGCCGCGTGCTCAGGGCGTGGACGGATACCTGGTGACGGAGCCCGCGGATCCTTTCGCGCTCCGGGCGTGGGACCTGGCCCGCCTCGAAGGGCTCCTGACGGAGGCGGGCGCCCGCCTCGTCATCGTCCTGGCGGAGGCCCCCGGCCTGGTGGGCGCACTGGAGGACCACCTCGGCATGCCGGTCCTGCGCCACCGGCCGCCGGACCCCCGGAAGGTCTTCACCACCCACCTCGCGGACAGCTGCCCCGACGAGGCGGTACGCGCCCAGTTGCTGCGGGCCCTGAAACCCGGCGATCTCGACGAACTGTTGCCCGACGGCCTGCCGCCACGCCACGCCGCACAGGCCGCGGACACCCTGCGGCGCCTGGGGGCGGCGGGCGGCCCGGCCCCGGGGGAGCTCATGCGCACCCTGGCCGGGGCCGAGGGCCCCGAGATCCTGGCCCGGGCCCAGCGCGATCCCGCCCTCCTGGCCTGTCTGCTCTCCCTCGGCGTCTACGGCGGGCTGCACCGTGCCGTCGTGATGGAACGGGCGCGGGAACTGCTGCGGCTGGCAGACACGGACAGGATGCGGGGCCCCGGCTCCTACCGTCATCCGGACGAGGACCCCCCGACGAGGCCACCGGCCGAGGTCCTGCGGATCCTCGGAGCCCATCGCGTGAGCCGCGCCGATGACGAGGTCACCGACACGGTGTCCTTCTTCTGGCCCGCCGTGAGCGGGGCCGTGTGGGAGAGCCTGTGCCGGGACCGTGCGGACCTCGTGCCGGTGGTCCACGCCTGGCTCGCCGACCCCGGCCCGGAGGAGGACCAGATCGAGCGGGCCGGCCGGGCCGTCGCCGCTCTGGCGGAGGCCACGAGCGGCCAGTCCCTGGAACTGCTGCCCGCGCTGGCCTCCGCTCCGGTCCTTCCCGCCCCGCGGGTGGCTGCGCGATGCCTGGCGACACGCTTCCGGGACCCGGCGGTGGCACAAATGGCGGCCGACCTGCTCGACCTGTGGAGCGTCACGCCCGAAGCCTCCTTGAAGCACGCTGTGGCGTACGCCTGTGAGGAGCCCGAGGGGCTCGGGGACGAGCAGGCGTTGCAACTGCTGGAAAAGCTCACGGAGACCCTGGGCGCCGGGCCGGACGATCTCTCCGTCTTCGAGGCTGCCAAGGGGGCACTCGTACGACGCTTCAACAGAGGCGACCACACCACCAGGGTGACCGTCCTGCACCGGATGCGGGACTGGGCGCGGACCGACACCACGGTCGGCCTGCTGACCGCCTGCGCCTTTCCCGTCCTGGCCCGCACCGACTTCCTGTGGTGGAGCGGACGGGTTCTGGCCCGCGCCGGGTCGGCGGCGGTCGCTGTCCACCTCGTCGGACACTCCCTGAACGAGTCGGTCGCCTTCTCCAGCATGGGAGACGCCCTGCTCACCTGGTGTGCCGGGACGGCTGGCACCAAGGGCCGGTCCCGGGCGGTCGCCCGGCTCCTCGACGGGCTGGTGACCGCCCGGGAGCCGGGTTTCCTCCGCTGGCTCCTGGCCGTGGAAAGAGGCCCGGACACGATGCCCGGCAAGGTACCCGCCGCCCGCGCGCTGAAGACCTGGCGGGACAACACCCCGGCCCCACAGGCCGGTTGAACAGGAGGCAACCCATGACTTTCTTCTCTCGCCCCGGCATCTTCACCACCATCGAACGCCGGTGGGCCGACAACGACCCCACGCCCCCGCTGCGTTTGTTCGACGGCACGGAACCGGCGGGCGTACCCCTTTCCCTGAACCGGGCCCGTGCGTTGCTCTACGACCGCACGGCGTGCTCCCTGGCACGGGCTTCCCTGTGGCACCAGGTCGCGGAGCGCTTCCGGACCGGAGGGACCGACTGGCGGGAGGCGGTGGTGTGGCTGGGGCTCCGGGGATTGCGCCGCAACGCGTCCCGGATCACCTGGTGCCGCCGTGCCGTCCGCGAGGACGTCGAGGCGGAGCTCGTCACCTGCTACCTCGAAGAGCTGGCGAAGCTGGACCCGCGGGACCCTGAACCCGGGAGGACGGTGCTGCGGTCTGCCTGTTCCCGCGCCTGGGAGGTATGGCGCGACACGCACCGCGAGAACACGGTGGAGGACGTGGAACGCGCGGTTGGTACTTCCCCCAGCGCGGGCAGCGACGACGTCTGGCGGGCGGACTACGACCCGGCCCCGCGCCGGTCGGGGCTCTCCGCGAGTCTGCGGATCTCCGTACCCGCGCACCGTGTCGAAGGCGTACGGATCGGCGCTCTCGCCAGTGCCTGGGACGTGGCCGGTACGGCCACGAGTGTCGGGCACTCCGGCCGGGGCCGCCGGGTCGCCACCCTTTCCCTGCGCCGGGTAGGGAGGAAGGGATGAGCGGCCGCCACGACACCCCCCTCACCTTCCGCGAGATCTTCGACCTGCCGGTGAGCGTCGACCTGCGCACGGCGGCCCGGGCGTTCGGTATGTGCATGGGCACCGCCTACCGGTTGGTCGCCCGTGACGAGTTCCCCTGTCCCACTGTGCCCGTCGGCCGCCGCCACCGGGTGCGGACCGTGGAACTGCTGGCCGCGCTGGGCATCGAGGAGCGTCCCGTCTTCGCTGACGAGATCGCCGACGGCGTGGCACTCACGCTCTTCGACTGACCCCTTTCCCGCCCTGCCGGACCACCACCGAGAGGAATCCACCATGCCCACCTGCCTCGTCATCGACGGGACCGCTGCCACCACCTACTCCGCCGCCCCCTGCCTCCCGGAGGCGCGGCACCGGTCCGCCGTCCTCCACGAGGAGATCGTGCGCCCGGTATGCGAACAACTCGGCCTCACCCTGCTGAGGGCGGGCAGCCTCGCCGAGGCCGGCCTGCCCCTGGACCAACTGCTGCACCTGCTCACTGAGGCGGACGTCGTCGTCGCGGACCTCGGCGGTTCCGACCCGGAGCTGGCCTTCGCCTTCGGCGCGCGCCACGCGCTCGGCCGGCGCACCGTCCACGTCACCCAGGACGCCGAGTGCCGTCCCGCTCCCGGGACAGTGCTCCACCTGGCCTTCCCGTCCCACCCGGGCGGCACCGCCACTGCCCGGAAGCAGCTGCTGGACACGCTGGCGGCGGACCCGCTGCGGACGGACGGCCCGATCGAGACGGGCTCCGCGACCGAAGTGGAAAACGGCCCCGACGAGAACCTCCCGGGCATGTTCGATCTGATCGTGGAGGCCGAGACCCAGCTGGAGCTACTCGCCGACGACATGGCCGACGTGGACGCGGCCATGTCGGACCTCACGGAGCTCATGATGCTCCTTGGGGAGGAAATGACCCAGGCCAACCACTCCGGGGCCCCGGCGAGCAAGAGGATGGCCGTGGTGAACCGTCTGGCCAAGGCCATCGAGGGACCGACCGAAGAACTGGAGGCTGCGGCGGACCGCTTCGTCGAACGTATGCGCACCTCCTACACCGCCTTCCAGGTATTCCTGGACTGGCTGGCCACCACTCCTCCCGCCGAATGGCCGGAGGATGCGGAGGAAGCGCTGGAACAGATCGCCTTGATGGACTGGGGCGCCGAGATCGAATCGGCTTCCGTCCAGGAAGGCACGGCCATGATCAACATGTTCGGTGCCGCCAGCCGCCTCATGCGCCGCCCCGCACGCAGGATCACGTCGGCCTTCCGGAAAATGCTCCACAGCATCACCATGATGCAGGAACTGCACTCCAAGGCAGTGGAGTTGCGTCGCTCCTGAACAGTGCCCCCGGCGCGGCGCGGCCCCTGGGATTGTCGAACTCGCCGACCATCACGACGTTGTCCGACGTCGAACTGAAACGGTCAGGTGTGCCATCCCCGCTCAACACCACGCGGCAGCTGGTGGGTTGGGTTCCTTCGCCCTGTCGCCCCTGAGTGACGGTCTTCGACACCATGAGCCGCAACAGGGAGGCGGAGACCTTGGTCTCCGCCTCCCCCGCCCGGGCGGCCCCGCGCAGCAGGCCGGATTCGCCCAGGCCGGCCAACTTCCCTCCCCACTGGGGCGGCCAGACCCTCATCGCCGCCGTCGCGGCCGAACTGTCCACGCTCCCTTGAAGCGGGCGGCTTCCTGTCCGAAACGCGATCGGCGGATTGCCGTACCTCGATCTCCTGCGCAGGTCGTGGTGCCGCGCTGGCAAGCGGCGGTCGATCAAGTTCACAGTGGACCGGTACGGCCAGCTCACGCAGGACGGCCAGGAGCGCTGCCGCTAAGTCGCGGAGACGGCCGCAGCGCCGCACACGCTCACAGCAGGCCGAACGACTCCAGCACCCGGCGCTGCGCCGGAGTCGGCCGGGCAGGCCAGTAGACGTAACAGACCCCGCCCGTACCCCCCACGACCTTGCCGCTCGCGTTGTAGCGCTTGGTGCGCAGCCAGATGTTCTCCCACTCGCGGCGTCGGTAGATCCGGCGCACCGCCTCGTCGCTCGGCGAGGCCGGGTCGTTGGCGATGACGTCGCCGTCCTCGGTGAAGCCGATGACGGTCATCAGGTGGCCGGAGGTTCCGTAGCCCGCGCCGGTCAGTTCCTCCTTGAGGAAGGACTGCGACGTTATGACGGGGATGCCCGCCCGGATCAGGGTCTCCAGGTCGGTGAGCGAGCCCAGCCGGGTCACGGCGGCGCTCATGTCGTCGTACGTCGAGGCGTAGGCGGCGTTGAACGGCCAGTTGCCGCAGCCCTCGTACTGATAGTCGTAGGTGAAGCGGGCGGCGTGGCAGACCTGCGGGTCGGGGAGGCCCGGCTCGACCCAGGAGAGGTCCTCGGCGGTCGGGCGGCGGCCCCAGTACTCGATGATCATCTGCGAGGAGGTGGGGCTGCACCAGGCCTCGCCGCCGTTGTCGTACTCGGGGTACTGGCCGGCGTGGATGTTCTGCGAGTAGCGCGGCACGATCAGCTCGCGGGCGAGGCCCGGGGTGCTGGCCGGGACGGTGAAGCGGTCCGGGACGTCGGAGGCCATCGCGCCGACCCGCCAGACCGTGGGCGTCAGGCGGCTCCCGGGGGTGCGGTACAGGGTGAGGCGCAGCCGGTACGCGGCCAGCCGCAGCCCGCTCGCCGCGTCGTCCACCGAGAGCGTGTCGGTCCACACCGAGCTGCGGCCGTCGGTCTGGTCGTCCACGGAGGTGCGCCGGATGTCGCCGTCACCGGCGGCCCAGCGGCCCATCACGTACCAGGGGGTCGCGGTCCCGTCCGAGTAGCGGCCCTGGAGCTCGATCTGGATCCAGGTCCCCGCCGGGGTGTGCGCGTTCCAGGAGGCGATGACCTCGGTCGCCGGGACGGCGGAGCGGTGGAGCGGCGAGGTCCAGCTCGCGTACTCCCAGGTGGCGGTGGTGCCCGTGTGCGGGTCGGTGTAGTCGGTGCGGCCCTCGGCGTGGCCGATCACCAGTCCGGGGCGGCGGCCCGCGACCGGCCGCGTCCCGGCGCCGGAGCCGGACCGCCAGTCGGTGAAGCCGTGCCAGGAGTGGTTGTCCACGGTGGGACCCGTCGTCGGGGCCGCCCCGGACGGGGCGGCGGGAACGGCGGCCGAGGCGGACGTGGCGGAGGACACCGCGCCTGCGGTGGCCGCCACCGCGAGCGCGGCGGTCAGCACGGTTCTGCGTGAGGTCGGTCGGTTCATGGGCGAGACCCCCGGTCGTCGGCGGAATGCGGCTACAGGTTCACGGCAGTGCGCCAACTATCGCCGGTCGCGACCGGATCCGGCCAGGGATTCGACTCGTGCCGACCAACCAATATTGGTCTGGTCCACTGACGTGACCTGCGGATGCTCCGGGGCGGCTCGTAGGCTGGTGGGCATGACCGACCTCTCGCCGCTCGCCGCGCGGCTGCGCGCCCTGGCCCCGTCCTGCGGACCGGTGCGGCTGATCGCCGTGGACGGCCACGCGGGCTCCGGCAAGAGCACCTTCGCCGCCCGCCTGGCCGCGGCCCTCGGCGACGCCCCGGTCCTTCACCTGGACGATCTGGCCAGTCACGACGCCTGCTTCGCCTGGACGGAGCGGCTGCGGGAGCAGGTGCTGGAGCCGCTGGGGCGCGACGCGTGCGCGCGGTACGCGCCGTACGACTGGACCGCCCGGCGGTTCGGCGCGGCGCGGACGCTCCGGCCCGCCCCGGTGGTGCTGGTCGAGGGGGTCGGGGCCGGGCGAAGGGCGGTGCGACCCCGGCTGGCCCGGCTGCTGTGGATGGAGATGGACGCCGCGGAGTCCTGGGCGCGCGGGCGGCGCCGGGACGGGCCGGCGCTGACGGAGTTCTGGGACGGGTGGACGGCGGCCGAGGCGGAGCACTTCTCGGCCGATCCTTCGCGCCCGTACGCGGACACCCTGGTGCGGCAGTTGCCGGTGGGATACGCGTTGCTGGACGGCCCCGCCCCGGCAGCAGGAATGAACCATTCCGTCACCGAGCGTGAGCGCGGTGCGGCACCCCGGTGAATAGGGGGAAATCGCCCCGGAAGTACCCCAACTCGGCTTGACCCGGGGACGGTACAGGTCTTACGTTCTCAATGTGCGGCTTTTCGGAGCCCATACAGACGCGAAGCCCCCGGTTGTTCCCCCGTGATCGGGGGCTTCGTTCTGCCCTCGCACCCCTCCCCCGCGCCGGTTCGAGCGCGTTCCGATCACCCTGGGTCACAGTCTTCCTTCCGTCTGCGGAGCCCTTAGTCGCATACTCCCTGCGCAGGTACGATGCCTCTCGGTGCGGTCAATTCCCGTTCGCGGCCAAGTGATTCGACGCTCCCCGGTGGGCAGGATCGTGCGGCGGGACATCCTGGGGGCACGGTTTGTGGGGGACCAGATGGACATCGGCACGCAGGGCGCACAGGCCCCGGCCGACCTCGCCTGGCTGCGCGGCGTGGACGCCTACACCGTGGGCGCCTATCCGCAGGCCGAGGAGGAGTTCAGGGCGGCGGTACGGCTCGACCCCGGCATGGCGGACGGCTGGCTCGGCCTCCACGCCCTGAGGGTCGACACGACGACCGCGCTGCTGCGCATGTACCGCCACCGCGAACGCTTCGGCGAGCAGCGCACCCGCCACCGGCGCACGCTCAACTCCTGGTACTGGCTGGGCTGGTGGGTGCAGCCGGTGCTGGAGAGCGGGCGCGATCTGCTGCTCGCGCACGCCTCGCACTGGCTGGACGGCCGCCATGTCCCCGAGCTGGACCGGGCGCTCGCCGGCCTGCCCCCGGTGGACACGGACCCGCAGGTCCGCTTTCTGCACGCCTGCCGCTCGTACCTGGTCAAGGACTGGGAGCAGCTGGTCCGCAACACCGAACAGCTGACGGACGATCCGCTGCTCGGCATCGAGGCGGGGCTGTTCGGCGGGATGGCACGGGTGCGGCTGGAGATGTACGGGCAGGCCGAGCCGCTGCTGGCCACCGCCCTGATGCGCTGCCGCAGCGAGCAGCCGCAGCGCAAGGAGCTGCGCTACTGGCTGGCCCGCGCCCATGAGGGCACCGGCCGCAGCGCCGCCGCCCTGCCGCTGTACCGGGCGGTGCACCGCATCGACCCGACGTTCATGGACACCGCCGCGCGGCTCGCCGCCATCGCGGACTACGACGGGCTGGAGGGCTCCGACGACGCGGCGAGCCTGGCCGCCGTGTCGCTGGCCGGGCTCGGTACGGACGGGTCCGTGTCGGAGGTGCAGCCGGAGCCGGAGCCGCCGCTGCCCGGCACCGATCCGCTGGACGGCCGGGAGCTGCGGCCGGACGGCGAGCCGCCCGGGATCCCGGGTGCCGGGATGCTTCCGCCGTCCGGCGGGGCGCGGCACCGGTCGGCGGTGCCCGGTCAGCCGCCCGCGCCGTTCCCGGCGGGGCCCAGCGATCCGGTGCTGCTGGCCGAGGCGCTGGCGGAGCTGGAGCGGATGGTGGGCCTGGAGCCGGTGAAGCGCCAGGTGAAGGCGTTGTCCGCGCAGCTGAACATGGCGCGGCTGCGGTCCGGGCAGGGGCTCCCGGTGCAGCCGCCGAAGCGGCATTTCGTCTTCTCCGGCCCGTCCGGTACGGGCAAGACGACGGTGGCCCGCATCCTGGGCCGGGTCTTCTACGCGCTGGGGCTGCTGGGCGGCGACCATCTGGTGGAGGCCCAGCGGGCGGACCTGGTCGGCGAGTTCCTCGGCCAGACCGCGGTCAAGGCCAATGAGCTGATCGACTCGGCGCTCGGCGGGGTGCTCTTCGTCGACGAGGCGTACAGCCTCGCCAACAGCGGCTACAGCAAGGGGGACGCGTACGGGGACGAGGCCCTCCAGGTCCTCCTCAAGCGGGCGGAGGACAACCGGGACCACCTGGTGGTGATCCTGGCCGGGTATCCGGAGGGCATGGACCGGCTGCTGGCCACCAACCCCGGGCTCTCCTCGCGCTTCACCACCCGGGTCGACTTCCCGAGCTACCGTCCGGCGGAGCTGACCGCGATCGGCGAGGTGCTCGCGGCGGAGAACGGCGATCTGTGGGACGAGGAGTCCCTGGAGGAGCTCGCCTCCATCAGCGGTCATGTCGTCGAGCAGGGCTGGATCGACGAGCTGGGCAACGGCCGGTTCCTGCGCACGCTGTACGAGAAGAGCTGTGCCTACCGCGATCTGCGGCTCTCGGGGTACACGTCGTTGCCGGGCCGGGACGACCTGGCGACCCTGCGGCTTCCGGACCTGATGCAGGCCTACGGCGAGGTGCTGTCCGGGCGGGGGCCGGTGGGCCGGGGGCAGCAGGAGCCGCCGCCCGCGCTGTGAGGCTCCCGGCTGCCGGAGGGACCGCGGAACCGGGTCCGCTCCGGCAGCACGGGGCCCCTCAGCCGACCACCGTGGCGGCGGGCTCGGCGGCCCGGCGCGGGACCGCGATCCGGTGGGCCGGGTCGCGCACCTCGCCGACGAGCGTCTCCAGGACGTCCTCCATCGCGACCAGGCCGAGGATCCGGCCCGAGGCGTCGGCGACCTGCGCCAGATGGGTGGCCGCCCGGCGCATCACGGTCAGCGCGTCGTCGAGCGGCAGCTCGGCCCGTACGGTGACCATCGGCCGCCAGAGCTGCTGGGGGACGGCCCGTTCGCCGTCCTCCAGGTCCAGTACGTCCTTGACGTGCAGATAGCCCATGAACGGACCACCGCCCTCCGCGCAGACCGGGAAGCGCGAGTAGCCGGTGCGTACGGTCAGCTCCTCGATCCGGCGCGGGGTGACGGACGGGTCGACGGTGACGAGGGCGGCCCGGCGCAGCAGTACGTCGGTGACCGGCCGGCTGCCCAGCTCCAGCGCGTCCTCCAGCCGTTCCTGCGCCTCCGGTTCCAGGAGTCCGGCCTGGCCGGAGTCCTCGACGAGCCGGTTGAGCTGCTCGCTGGTGATGACGGCCTCCACCTCGTCCTTCGGCTCGACGCCGAAGAGCCGGAGCACCAGCCGGGCGCAGGCGCCCAGCGCGGCGGTCACCGGACGGCAGAGCCGGGCGAAGCCGACCAGGCCGGGGCTGAGCCAGAGCGCGGTCCGCTCGGGCGCGGCCATCGCGAGGTTCTTCGGGACCATCTCGCCGATGACGAGGTGGAGGAAGACCACGAAGGCGAGCGCCAGGACGTAGCCGAGCGGGTGGACGAGCCCCTCGGGGAGGTGGACCGCCGCGAAGACCGGCTCCAGGAGGTGGGCGATGGTCGGTTCGGCGACGGCGCCGAGGGTCAGCGAGCAGACGGTGATGCCGAACTGGGCGGCGGCCATCATCTGCGGGAGGTTCTCCAGGCCGTACAGCACCTGGCGGGCCCGGCCGGACCCGGCCGCGGCGAGCGGCTCGACCTGGCTGCGGCGTACCGAGACCAGGGCGAACTCGGCGCCGACGAAGAAGCCGTTCGCCAGCACGAGGAGCGCGGCGAAGAGCAGTTGGGCCAGGCTCATCGGGCGCCCTCCAGGACCTGGTGCGTCCGGGGGGCGTCGGGGCCGGGCTGTTCGGCCAGGCGGACGAAGCGGACCCGTTCGGCGCGGTAGTGGCCGACCTGGCGGACGGAGATCCGCCAGCCGGGAAGCTCGGCCCGGTCGCCGGGGGCGGGGATGCGTCCCAGCAGGTCGGCGACGAGCCCGGCCACCGTCTCGTACGGTCCGTCGGGGACGTCGAGGCCTATCCGGCGCAGGGTGAGGACCCGGCAACTGCCGTCGGCCTCCCAGGCCGGGCGGCCGTCCTCGGGGGCGGCGGGGGCCAGTTCGGGACGGTCGGCGCCCTCGGCGTCGTGCTCGTCCCTGACCTCGCCGACCAGTTCCTCGATGATGTCCTCCAGGGTGACGACCCCGGCGGTGCCGCCGTACTCGTCGACCACGACGGCGATCGGCTGCTCGTTGCGGAGCCGCTGGAGGAGCTGTTCCACGGGCAGGGTCTCCGGCACCAGCAGCGGTGGTACGGCGATCCGGCCGGCCGGGGTGCGCAGCCGGTCCTGGGCGGGCACGGCGAGCGCGTCCTTGAGGTGGATCATGCCGATGACCTCGTCGATCCGCTCCCGGTAGACGGGGAAGCGGGAGAGGCCGGTGGCGCGGGTGAGGTTGAGGACGTCCTGTGCGGTCGCGGAGGACTGCAGGGCGCTGACCTTCACGCGCGGGGTCATGACGTGCTGGGCGGTGAGCCCGGCGAGCGACAGGGTCCGTACGAAGAGGTCGGCGGTGTCCTGTTCGAGGGTTCCGGCCTCGGCCGAGTGCCGGGCCAGGGACACCAGCTCGCCGGGCGTGCGGGCGGAGGCCAGCTCGTCGGTGGGCTCGACGCCCAGCATCCGGACGAGGCGGTTGGCCACGGTGTTCAGCAGGCTGATCACCGGCCGGAAAGCGGCGGAGAAGCGGCGCTGGGGGCCGGCGACGAACCGGGCGACCTGGAGCGGCCGGGAGACCGCCCAGTTCTTGGGCACGAGTTCGCCGATCACCATCTGGACGGCGGAGGCCGCCATCATCCCGATCAGCACGCTGACGCCGGAGACCAGGCCGTCGGGGAGGCCGATCGCGTTGAGCGGACCCTCCAGCAGCTGGGCGAGGGCCGGTTCGGCGAGCATGCCGACGACCAGTGAGGTGATGGTGATGCCGAGCTGGGTGCCGGAGAGCTGGAAGGAGAGTTCGCGCAGGGCGCCGACGACGGTACGGGCCCGCCGGTCTCCCTCGGCCGCGGCGCGCTCGGCGTCCGGCCGCTCCACGGTGACGAGACCGAACTCGGCCGCCACGAAGAATCCATTGGCGAGGATGAGAAGGAACGCCGCTCCGAGGAGCAGCAGGGGGGTGGTCATGCCGCCGCCTCCGGGGAAGGGGCGGCGCAGGTACTACCGGACGATCCGTCCATTGCTGGAAGGAGTCACTCCTTGGGTCGCAGGAAGGCCCCGCCGGTCCTGTTGTTCATGGACCTTCCGGTGCGGGGCGGGGGTACACAGGGGTACCGCCGTGCTCCAGAGTAGTCAAGAACAGGCCGTGCGGGGCAGGGGGCTCAGCCGAGATCCGTTCCGGTGCCGTGGTTCTCGGCGAGCACCCGGAGCGTCCGGGCGTCCCTGATGGCCTGCTCCTTGGCGATGCCCGGCTGGATGCCGAGGGCGGGCAGGCTGGTGCCGTCGCTCAGGTCGAGGAAGACCCAGGGGTCGCCGACACGCAGGTTGACCCGGAGGATCTCCGCCCAGGACAGCCGGCGCGTCCGGGTGAGATTGACCACGGTCACCCCGTCCTCGTCCGCGACGACCTTGGGGCGGCTGAGCAGGGCGAGCACCCCGAAGAACAGCAGCGCCGTGAAGACGAAGCTGGCCCGCTCGCCCGGCCCCAGCTGCTCCAGGGTCAGGGCGACCGCGGTGATGACGAGGAACATCGCCGCGCCCACCGTCAGCAGGACGATCCGGGTCCGGGTCGGCCGGAACGTGACGGGGAGGGCGGGGAGTTCGGGCCGGGCTGCGGGGGCGGACATGTCGTTCTTCTGTCTTCTCGGTCTTCGCTTCGGGGTGCCGTGTCCTGCCGTGCCGTCAGAGGCGGCAGGCGTGGATGGCGGTGGTGAGGATGGCGCGGGCGCCGAGGGCGTACAGGTCGTCCATGATCCGCTGGGCCTCCCGGGCGGCGACCATGGAGCGGACGGCGACCCAGCCCTCGTGGTGCAGCGGCGAGATGGTCGGCGACTCCAGGCCGGGGGTGAGGGCTACGGCGCGCTCCAGGTGCTCGACGCGGCAGTCGTAGTCCATCATCACGTAGGAGCGGGCGACCAGGACGCCCTGGAGGCGGCGGAGGAACTGCTGCACCTTGGGGTCGTCGCCGGGGGCGCCGGTGCGGCGGATGACGACCGCCTCCGACGTCATGATCGGTTCGCCGATGACTTCGAGTCCGGCGTTGCGCAGGCTGGTGCCGGTCTCCACGACGTCGGCGATGACCTGGGCGACCCCGAGCTCGATGGCGGTCTCGACCGCGCCGTCGAGGTGGACGACGGAGGCGTGGACCCCGGCGTCGGCGAGGTGCTTGGCGACGATGCCCTCGTAGGAGGTGGCGATCGTCTTGCCGTCGAAGTCCTGCGGGCCGCTCGCCGTGCCGGGCTTGGTGGCGTAGCGGAAGGTGGAGCGGGCGAAGCCGAGCTGGAGGATCTCCTCGGCGTCCGCTCCGGAGTCCAGCAGCAGGTCGCGGCCGGTGATGCCGATGTCGAGGCGGCCGGAGCTGACGTAGATCGCGATGTCGCGGGGGCGCAGGTAGAAGAACTCGACCTCGTTCTCCGGGTCGACGAGGACGAGTTCCTTCGACTCCTTGCGCTGCTGGTACCCGGCCTCATGGAGCATCGCCATCGCAGGCCCGGAGAGTGAACCCTTGTTGGGGACGGCGATGCGCAGCATGAGGTCGGATTCCTTTGCGAGGAGGGGGTGGGTGCTGGGGTGCGGGTGTGCGCGGTGCTGGGGTGGTGCGGGTGGGGATCAGAGATGGGCGTAGACGTCGTCGAGCGAGATCCCCCGGGCGACCATCATCACCTGGACGTGGTACAGCAGCTGGGAGATCTCCTCGGCGGCGGCGTCCTTGCCCTCGTGCTCGGCGGCCATCCAGACCTCGGCGGCCTCTTCGACGACCTTCTTGCCGATGGCATGGACGCCCTTGTGGACGAGCTCGGCGGTGCGGGAGGTGGACGGGTCGCCGTTGGCGGCCTTGTGCTGGAGCTCGGTGAAGAGCTCTTCGAAGGTTTTGTTCGCCATGATGGGTCTTAGAGTACGGGGTCCCCGGCCCGTGTTCAGCGCCAGGGCTCGCTGACGGTCCGCAGCGTGGCGGCGGTGGCGACGGCCGCGGTGACCGCCTCGTGGCCCTTGTCCTCGTGGGAGCCCTCCAGGCCGGCCCGGTCGAGCGCCTGTTCCTCGGTGTCGCAGGTGAGGACGCCGAAGCCGACCGGGACGCCGGTGTCGACGGCGACCTGGGTCAGCCCGTTGGTGACACCGGTGGACACGTATTCGAAATGCGGGGTGCCGCCGCGGATGATCACCCCGAGGGCGACGACCGCGTCGTAGCCGCGGCCGGCGAGGACCTTGGCGACGACCGGGAGTTCGAAGCTGCCGGGCACCCTCAGCAGGGTCGGCTCGTCGATCCCGAGGTCGTGCAGGGCCCGCAGCGCGCCGTCGACGAGCCCGTCCATGACCTTCTCGTGCCACTGCGCGGCGACGACCGCCACGCGCAGGTCGCCGCAGTTGCGTACGGACAGTTCGGGTGCGCCCTTGCCGCTCATGTCTCTCCCGTGGTTCGTTTCCGTGAGGTGGCCGTGATGGCCGGGTTCACTGGTTGCCGCAGGTCGACGCCGTGGCGGCGTCGAGCCAGGGCAGGTCGTGCCCCATGCGGTCGCGCTTGGTGCGCAGGTAGCCCAGATTGTGCTCGCCGGCCTGGACGGGCATCGGTTCCCGGCCGGTGACGGCGAGTCCGTGCCGCAGGATCGCGGCCGTCTTGTCGGGGTTGTTGGTCATCAGCCGCAGGCTGCGGACGCCCAGGTCCTCCAGGATCCGGGCGCCTGCCGCGTAGTCCCGGGCGTCGGCGGGCAGGCCGAGCTCCAGGTTGGCGTCGAGGGTGTCGACGCCGCGCTCCTGGAGCTCGTAGGCCCGGAGCTTGGACAGCAGGCCGATGCCCCGGCCCTCGTGGCCGCGCAGATAGACGACGACGCCGCGGCCCTCCTCGGTGATCCGGCGCATGGACGCGTGCAGCTGGGGGCCGCAGTCGCAGCGCTGCGACTGGAAGATGTCGCCGGTCAGGCACTCGGAGTGCACCCTGACCAGCACGTCCTCGCCGTCGCCGAGCTCGCCGTGGACCAGTGCGACGTGCTCGACGCCGTCGGTCGTGGAGCGGTAGCCGTACGCGGTGAACGCGCCGAACGCGGTCGGCAGCCGTACCTCGGCCTCGCGGCGGACGGTCGGCTCGGAGCTGCGGCGGTAGGCGATCAGGTCCTCGATGGAGATGATCGTGAGGCCGTGCTTGCGGGCGAAGGGGACCAGCTGGGGCAGGCGCAGCATCACCCCGTCCTCGCCCGCGATCTCCACGATGGCCCCGGCGGGGCGCAGTCCGGCGAGCCGGGCGAGGTCGACGGCGGCCTCGGTGTGGCCGTTGCGGACCAGGACGCCGCCGGGGCGGGCGCGGAGCGGGAAGACGTGGCCGGGGCGGACGAAGTCGCCGGGGCCCGCCTCTCCGCGGGCCAGCAGCCGGAGCGTGGCGGCCCGGTCGGCGGCGGAGATGCCGGTGGTGACGCCGTGGGCGGGGGCGGCGTCGACGGAGACGGTGAACGCGGTGCGCATCGACTCGGTGTTGCGGTCGACCATCTGGGGGAGGTCGAGCCGGTCCAGCTCGTCGCCCTCCATCGGCGCGCAGATCAGGCCCCGGCACTCGCTCATCATGAACGCGACGATCTCGGGGGTGGCCTTCTCGGCGGCGACGACGAGATCGCCCTCGTTCTCCCGGTCCTCGTCGTCGACGACCACGACGGGCCGTCCGGCGGCGATGTCGCGGATCGCCTGCCCGACCGGGTCCAGGCGCAGGTCCTCGTCGGCCGCGCCGGGTTCCCGGTGCAGCCAGGTGGGCTGGGCGGTCATGCCGTGGCTCCCTTCAGAGCGGGTGTCCGCGAACGCAGCCACCAGTCGCGCATGCCCCACAGGACCAGGGCGCCGTACACGACGTAGATGAGACCGGAGAAGGCGAGCCCGCTGTGGAAGTTCAGCGGTACGCCGACGAGGTCGACCAGCAGCCAGGCGAACCAGAACTCGACCATGCCGCGGGCCTGGGCGAGCATCGCGACGAGCGTCCCGGCGAAGATGTACGCGTCCGCCCAGGGGCTCCAGGACAGCGAGGGGAACGCGGTGAACAGGCCGCCCACCGCGAGGGTGCCGAGCGCGGCGCCGCCGAGCAGCAGGCCGCGCTCGCGCCAGGTGGCGAACCGTACGGCTATGGAGCCGTCCTGCGCCCGCTGCCGGCCCCGGGTCCACTGCTGCCAGCCCCAGACAGCCACCGCGATGACGATGATCTGCTTGCCGACGCTGCCCGCCTGCTGCACGGAGACGTTGGCGGCGACCAGGACGACGCCGGAGAGCAGCTGCGCGGGCCAGGTCCACACGGAGCGGAGCCAACCGAGCGTCAGCGCGATCAGACCGACGGTGTTGCCGATCATGTCGGACCAGATGATGTGCTGGCCGAAGAGGGTGAACGCCTCCGCGTTCAGCCAGTGCAGAGAGGTCATGCCACCGGCTCCTCGGGGTCCTGGGGGGTGTGGCCGAGCAGCCGCTCGACGTACTTCGCGATGACGTCCACCTCCAGGTTGACCGGGTCGCCGGGCTTCTTGATGCCGAGCGTGGTCAGGGCGAGGGTGGTGGGGATGAGGCTGATGGTGAAGTAGTCGGGTCCGGCGTCCACCACGGTGAGGCTGACCCCGTCGACGGTGATGGAGCCCTTCTCCACCACGTAGCGGCTCAGCTCCGCGGGGAGGGAGACCTTCACGACCTCCCAGTTCTCGGAGGGTTCGCGCGCGACGATCCGGCCCGTGCCGTCGACGTGGCCCTGAACGATGTGGCCGCCGAGCCTGCCGCCGACCGCCATCGGGCGCTCCAGGTTGACCCGGGAGCCGGTGGCCAGGGCGCCGAGGCTGGACCGGTTCAGGGTCTCGGCCATGACGTCCGCGGTGAACTCGCCGTCGCCGAGCTCGACGACGGTGAGGCAGACGCCGTTGACGGCGATGGAGTCGCCGTGCTTGGCGCCCTCGGTGACCACGGGGCCGCGCAGTCGGAAGCGGGAGGCGTCGGCGAGCTGCTCGACGGCGGTGACCTCACCCAGTTCTTCGACAATTCCGGTGAACACTCAGTTTCCCTTCCGGTCGGTGCCGGGGACGGCGGTGATGCGCAGATCGGGGCCGATGCGGACGGTCTCGGTCACATCGAGGCGCAACGCCTCGGCGATGGTGGTGATTCCGGCGTCGGCGAGGGCCGCGGGCCCGGCGCCGAGGAGTACGGGGGCGAGGTAGCCGACGACCTTGTCGACCACGCCCGCGGCGACGAAGGCCCCGGCCAGGGTCGGCCCGCCTTCGAGGAGCACGGAGCGGACCCCGCGCCCGTGCAGGGCCCGGAGCAGGGCGGGCAGGTCCAGGCCGGGGCCGGTGGCAGCGCGGGGCAGCCGCAGGACGGCGTCCGGGGGCAGGTGCCCGGCGTCGGCGTCCTCGGCGACGGCGATCAGCGTGGGGGCGGTGGTGTCGAGGACCCGGGCGCCGGGGCGCACGGCGGTGGCGGCGGTGTCGACGACCACCCGCAGCGGCTGGACGGCGCCCTCGATGCCGCGTACCCCGAGCTGCGGGTCGTCGGTGCGGGCGGTGCCCGAGCCGACCACGACGGCGTCCGCCTCGGCGCGCAGCCGGTGGACGTCGGCGCGGGACTCCGGGGAGCTGATCCAGCGGCTGGTGGCGTCGGCGGCCGCGATCCGGCCGTCGAGGCTCGCCGCGTACTTCCACAGGACGTACGGGCGGCCGAGCCGCACGGAGGTCAGCCAGGCCGCGTTGCCCGCCTCGGCCTCCTCCGCGAGGAGGCCCTGCCCGACCGTGACCCCGGCCGCACGCAGGGTGTCGGCACCGCCGGTGGCCTGCGGGTTCGGGTCGCCGACCGCGTAGACGACCCGGGCGATCCCGGCCTCGACGAGGGCCTGGGCGCAGGGGCCGGTGCGGCCGGTGTGGTTGCAGGGTTCGAGGGTGACGTAGGCGGTTCCGCCGCGGGCCCGGTCGCCCGCCTCGCGCAGGGCGTGGATCTCGGCGTGCGGTCCGCCGGCGCGCCGGTGGAAGCCCTCCCCCGCAGGGCGGCCCGCGGCGTCGAGCACGACGCAGCCGACGACGGGGTTGGGGCTGGTGGAGCCGAGACCTCGGGCGGCGAGTGCGATCGCGCGACGCATGGCGGTGATGTCGGCCGCGGTGTCCACCGGTGTCCTCCTGCCTCTTCGGGCACGGACTCCGGGGCCTGTCGACGACGACAGAAAGAGCGGGAACGCAACGGAGGAACGCCGGAAATGCCGGACAACCCGGATGGAATCGGTCGCCCGAAATCCATCCGCCGACGGCGGCGTACCCGCGAAACGGCCCGCCGCGCACTGCCTCCCATCCGGACTTTAACCGTCGGTCCAGGAATCCCACCTGGTCAACCGGCCGCTGGATGCGGACGGGTCGCGGACTATAACCGCCGGTTCGGAATTGCACCGACCCCGGAGTGCGCTGCTGCTGGTACAGGGCCAGTGTGCCACGGACCGCGGCGGGTCAACCCGCGGATGCCTGTGGACTGCCTCACAGACCACCCTTCCGGAATCTCCCCGTCCCCTGATGGTCCAGACCTATTGACGCACTGGTCTAGTCCTCTTAATGTCTGCGTCACCTCCGAGGAGCCGTTCCGTGGTGTGCGCACACCCGGGGCATCAACACGACCCACCCCCTTGCAAGTTGTGTGCCGCCGAACCTCCCCGGGAGGAACCGAACGTGCTGTCCCCCACCCGTGCGAGAGCCACCCTGCTCGCCGCCGGCGCCGCCGTCGCCGGACTGCTGATGAGCTCGCTCACCGCCACCCCGTCCGCCGCCGCCGACCAGGAGTCCTGTCGCCCCGACGGGCTCTACCGGACGCCCGGCGTCACGGTCCCCTACTGCTCCGTGTACGACACCGAGGGCCGGGAGAAGATGGGCGCCGACCACCAGCGCCGGGTCATCGGCTACTTCACCGGCTGGCGGACCGGCAAGGACGGCAAGCCCGCCTACCTCGCCTCCGACATCCCCTGGGACAAGGTCACCCATCTGAACTACGCCTTCGCCCATGTCGACGGCGCCAACAAGCTCTCCGTGGGCTCCGACGGCCCGGACAACCCCGCGACCGGCATGACCTGGCCGGGCGTCGCGGGTGCCGAGATGGACCCGGCCCTCCCCTACAAGGGCCACTTCAACCAGCTCACGAAGTTCAAGAAGAAGTACCCGAACGTGAAGACCATGGTGTCGGTGGGCGGCTGGGCCGAGACCGGCGGCTACTTCGACGACAGCGGCAAGCGGGTCGACTCCGGCGGGTTCTACTCGATGGCGACCAACGCCGACGGCTCGGTCAACCAGGCCGGCATCGACACCTTCGCCGACTCGGCCGTCGCCTTCGTCAAGAAGTACGGCTTCAACGGCGTCGACATCGACTACGAGTACCCGACGACCATGAAGGACTCGGGCAACCCGCTGGACTGGACGCTCTCCAACGCGCGCCGGGCCGGTCTCGTCAAGGGCTACGCCGCGCTGATGAAGACCCTGCGCGAGAAGCTCGACCGGGCCTCGGCCGCCGACGGCACCCACTACCTGCTGAGCGTGGCGGCCCCCTCCTCCGGCTACCTGCTGCGCGGCATGGAGACCTTCCAGGTCCAGAAGTACCTGGACTACGTCAACATCATGTCGTACGACCTGCACGGCGCCTGGAACGAGTACGTCGGCCCGAACGCGGCGCTGTACGACGACGGCAAGGACGCCGAACTGGCCCAGGCGGGCGTCTACTCCACCGCGCAGTACGGCGGTGTCGGCTACCTCAACACCGACTGGGCGTACCACTACTTCCGCGGCTCGATGCCGGCCGGCCGGATCAACATCGGGCTGCCGTACTACACCCGCGGCTTCAAGAACGTGCAGGGCGGCACCGACGGGCTGTGGGGCCGGGCCGCCACCACCGACTGCCCGGCCGGTGCGGGGCTGACCAAGTGCGGTGACGGCGCGGTCGGCATCGACAACCTCTGGCACGACCAGGACGCCAACGGCAAGGAGTCGCCGGCCGGCTCCAACCCGATGTGGCACGCGAAGAACCTGGAGAAGGGCGTCGTCGGGGACTACGTCACGGACTACGGATTCCCCGCCGGCACCAAGCTGACCGGCACCTACGCCCGCAAGTACGACTCGACGCTGGTCGCGCCCTGGCTGTGGAACGCCGAGAAGAAGGTCTTCCTCTCCACCGAGGACGAGCAGTCGGTCGCCGCGAAGGCGAAGTACGTCGTCGACCGGGGCATCGGCGGCACCATGATCTGGGAGCTGGCGGGCGACTACGGCTGGAACGCCGCCAAGGGCCAGTACGAGCCGGGCTCGACGCTGACCTCGACGATGTACGACGCGTTCAAGTCGGCCGCCCCGTACGGCGCGAAGCGCTCCACCGTCGAGCTGCCCACCGAGGCGCTGGACATCGACGTGTCGTTCGGCCAGTTCCCGCTCGGCGACTCCAACTACCCGATCAGCCCCAAGCTGACGATCACCAACCACACGAGGGCGACACTGCCCGGCGGCACGGAGTTCCAGTTCGACTACGCCACCTCGGCGCCCGCCAACGCCAAGGACCAGTCCGGCTTCGGCACCACGATCGTGCGCAGCGACCACCCGGGCACGGGCAACGTCGGCGGGCTCAAGGGCGACTACAACCGGGTCGCGCTGAAACTGCCGGGCTGGCAGAGCCTGGCTCCGGGCGCGTCGGTGCAGCTGGACTTCGTCTACTACCTGCCCACCTCCACCCCGTCGAACTGGACGGTGACCTTCGGCGGGAAGTCCTACGCGCTCGCCGCCGACCTGGCACGCGGCACCACCGTGGTCGAGCCGGGCACCGGCACCTCGCCCACGCCCGACCCGTCGACCAGCCCGACCCCGGGCCCCGGCGGCGGAAGCTGCACCGCCACCGCCTGGTCCGCGACCGCCGAGTACGGCACGGGTACGACGGTCGCCCACGGCGGGCACCAGTGGAAGGCCAAGTGGTGGACGAAGGGCGAGACGCCCGGCTCCACCGGTGACTGGGGTGTCTGGCAGGACCTCGGCGCCTGCTGACCCTCTCCCCGTGACCGCCCGGCGGTGACCGGTTCGCCCCCGGTCGCCGCCGGGCCCCTCCGCGTCCGGGGCCTGGCCGCGCGGCTCGGCCCGCGGCTCAGGCCGTCGAGCCGAAGAGGTCGTCCTGGGCCGCGTCGCGGGCGGCCAGCAGGGCGCCGCGGAGGACCGCGCCGCCGCCCAGCCGGCCGGCCCTGACCTCGGTGCGCAGCGGCGACATGGCGGCCAGCCGCCCCTCGACGCGGGCGGCGAGCGCGCCACCGCCCGCGTGGCCGACCTCGCCCGCCAGAACCACGCAGCCCGGATCGAGGACGGCGGCGATGGCGGCGGCCCCGACCGCGAGGCGCCCGGCGAGCTCGTCCAGGAACGCGTCGCCGTCCCCCGCCCCGGCCAGTGCGGCCCGGACCGCGAAGGCCGCGCCCGGCTCCTTGCCCTCCTCCTCGCCCTCCCCGGTGTCGAGGGGCACCGCGATGCCGTGGGCGATGGCCAGTTCACAGACCGGGGCGGAGCCCACCAGTGAGTGGAAGCCCCCCTCGCAGTTGAGCGCCGACGGGGTGGCGGTGATGCCGGGCACCGGCATGAAGCCGATCTCGCCCGCACCGCCGGAGGCCCCCCGGCGCAGCCTGCCGTCCAGCACGACGGCGGCGCCGACGCCGTGGCCGAGCCAGAAGAGCACGAAGGTGTCCTGGCCGACGGCCGCGCCGTCGCGGTGCTCGGCGACGGCGGCGAGGTTGGTCTCGTTCTCGACCAGCACGGTCGCGGGCAGCCGTTGCTGGAGCACCCGGACCAGCCGCCGGTGCCAGGCGGGCAGTCCGGTGGTGTCGCGCAGTTCGCCGGTGGCCGGGTCGATCAGGCCGGGCGCGCCGATGCCGACGCTGTGCAGCGGCCCGGCCCCCGCCTTCCGGGCGGTGCGCTCCAGGAGCGCGGCGGCCTGCTCGGCGGCGGCCTCGGTGGCGGTGTCGCCGCCGATCGGCAGGGTCGCCTCGGCGAGCGTGGTGCCGAGCAGGTCGGCGACGACCACCGCGACGCTGCCGGTGCGTACGTCGAGGGCGGCGAGGTGGGCGCGGTCGGCGACGATCCCGTACAACCGGGCGTTGGGGCCCCGGCGTTGGGCTCCGGTCTCGCCGACGACCCGGATCAGCCCGGCGCCCTGGAGGCGTTCGACCAGGTCGGCGACGGTGGGCCGGGAGAGGCCGGTCAGTGTCTTCAGCTGCGCGGCCGTCAGCGGGCCGTCCTGTTGGAGCAGTCCCAGGGCGAGCCGGTCGTTGATGGCCCGTGCGGTGCTCGGTGATGCGGGCATGCCGGGATCCTTCCAGATCTCCGTCGCACCGGAGTGCCCGGCGCACTATTTATCAGGCAGGGTTCCTGATAGTTTACGGCCCGCACCCGTGCACACGGGCACCGGACCACCGGCAGCAGAACGTTTCCAAGGGAGGGTACGGCGGTATGACAGCGGATTCCACCGACACGGAGTTCGGGGCGAAGCAGGTGGTACGGGCCAGATACGCCGTCGCCACCGTGTTCACCGTGCACGGTGCGGTGACCGGCAGCTTCGCCACCCGGGTGCCCTGGATCCAGGAGCATGCCGGGATCGGCGCCGGTCAGCTCGGCCTCGCGCTCGCCTTCCCCGCCATCGGCGCCTCGCTCGCCATGCCGCTGGCCGGTGCGATCAGCCACCGGCTGGGCGCCAGGACCGCGCTGCGCGCCCTGCTCGCCCTGTGGACGCTGGCGCTGGTGCTGCCCGCGCTGGCGCCCAACCTGCTGACGCTGTGCGCGGCGCTCCTGGTGTACGGGGCGACGGCCGGCATGTCGGACGTGGCGATGAACGCACTCGGCGTCGAGGTGGAGAACCGCCTCGACAAGTCGATCATGTCGGGGCTGCACGGGATGTGGAGCGTGGGCGCGCTGCTCGGCTCGGCGGCGGGCACGGTCGCCGCGCATCTGGGCACCGACGCCCGGCTGCACCACACGGTGGCCGCCCTGGTCCTCACCGTGCTGGGCCTGATCGCCTGCCGGAACGTACTGGACCTGCGCGGCCGGCCGGACGAGGAGCCGCCGCCGCGCTTCACGCTGCCGCCGAGGTCGGCGCTGATCATCGGCGCGGTGGGCTTCTGCGCGGTGTTCGCCGAGGGCGCGAGCCTGGACTGGTCGGCGGTCTACCTCCGGGACGTCATGGACACCTCCGCCGGGCTCGCCGCGGCCTCCACCACGGCGTTCGCACTGACCATGGCGATCGCCCGGATCGCGGGTGACAAGGTGGTGGACCGCTTCGGCGCGGTCCGGACGGTGCGGGCCGGCGGCGCCCTCGCGACGGTCGGCGGGCTGCTCGTGGTGGCCTCGCCCGACGCGGTGCTCGCGATGTGCGGCTTCGGGCTGCTGGGGCTCGGGGTGGCCGTGGTCGTCCCGCTGGCCTTCGCCGCCGCCGGGCGCAGCGGGCCGAACCCGAGCCAGGCGATCGCGGGTGTCGCCACGATCACGTACACCTCGGGGCTGATCGCCCCGTCCGCGATCGGATCGCTGGCCCAGGCGACCTCGCTGGTGGTCTCCTTCGGGCTGGTGACGGTCCTGGCCTTCGGGCTGGTCCTCGGGGCCGGGGTGCTCCGGGCGGGCGACCGCCGGGCGGTGGCGTCCCGGAACGCCGGCGCCCCGGAGGCGGCGGCCACCGAACCGCGCGGCTGAGCCGCCCGTCCGGCCGGTCCGCTCCCGGCCGGACGGCGCCGACCTGCGTGAAAGCGGTGCCCCGCCGCGAGCACGCCGGGAACCGGCATTACCATGGCGCTGATCATTTCAGCGGTAGCGACGTGCCGATCGAGGCAATCCGTTCCGCGCCTACACACATCAGGGAGCGACCATGGGCCTCGGCGTGCGCTGGACCTTGCACGGCGACGGGAAGACCCCCGCACCGGGGGCCGTGGTGCGGCCCGACGAACGGCTCTCGTGGCCGCGTACGTTCGGGCTGGGCGCCCAGCACGTGGTCGCGATGTTCGGCGCGTCGTTCGTCGCCCCGGTGCTGATGGGCCTGGACCCGAACCTGGCGATCATGATGTCGGGTGTCGCGACGGCCATCTTCCTGCTGGCCACGCGCGGCCAGGTGCCCAGCTACCTGGGCTGTTCGCTCTCCTTCGTCGGGGTCGCGGCGACGATCCGGGCCAGTGGCGGCAGCAGCGCCACGGTCACCGGCGCGGTCTTCGCCGTCGGCGTGGTGCTCTTCCTGGCCGGTCTGGCCGTGCAGCGCTTCGGCGCCCGGATCATCCACGCGGCCATGCCGCCGGTCGTCACCGGCGCGGTCGTGATGCTGATCGGCTTCAACCTGGCGCCGGTGACCGCGTCGACCTACTGGCCGCAGGACCAGTGGACGGCCCTGCTGGTGATGCTGTTCACCGGATTGGCCGTAGTGTGCCTGCGCGGATTCTTCTCCCGCATCGCGATCTTCCTCGGCCTGGTCTTCGGGTACGTGCTGTCCTGGGTGCTCGACCGGGTCTTCGGCAAGATCCACTCCCCGGCGGGCGGTGCCGAGGCGGTGGACCACTGGCGGCTGGACCTGTCCGGGGTAGCCAAGGCGGACTGGATCGGGCTGCCCTCCTTCCACGCCCCGAGCTTCGAGTGGTCGGCGATCCTGGTCGCCCTGCCGGTGGTCATCGCGCTGATCGCGGAGAACGCCGGGCACGTGAAGGCGGTCGGCGAGATGACCGGCGCCTCGCTGGACGGCAAGCTCGGCACCGCCATCGCCGCCGACGGCGCCGCGTCGATGCTGTCGACCGCGGTGGGCGGTCCGCCGAACACCACGTACTCGGAGAACATCGGCGTGATGGCCGCGACCCGGGTCTACTCCACCGCCGCGTACTGGGCCGCCGCCTGCTTCGCCCTGCTCTTCGGCCTCTGCCCGAAGTTCGGCGCGGTCGTCGCCGCCATCCCGGGCGGGGTGCTCGGCGGCATCACCGTCATCCTCTACGGCATGATCGGCCTGCTGGGTGCCCAGATCTGGCTGAACGCCAAGGTCGACCTGCGCAACCCGCTCAACCTGGTTCCGGCCGCGGCGGGCATCATCATCGGCGTCGGCGGGGTCAGCCTGAAGATCACCGACAACTTCGAGCTGAGCGGGATCGCGCTCGGCACCATCGTCGTGATCACCGGTTACCACGTGCTGCGCGCCTTCGCCCCGGCGCATCTCAAGACCCAGGAGCCCCTGCTGGACTCGGGCACCTCGGCGTACGACTCGGGGTCGTCGAAGGACTCGGACCGCTAGGACCTGTCCCTGGGCTCGTCCCTCCCCCGCTCGGGGGCGGGTCGTAGTCCGCGAGGGAACGCCCGGCCGTCCACCCCCGCGAACTCGGCCCTGGACACGTCCAGGACCACGGAGTGCGCCAGCTGGTCGACGGCGTAGCGGGGGAGCGGCGGCTCCGCGTGCGGGCGACCGGCAGCGGGACGTGGGCGACGCGCGCACGGATCCCGTGGGCGCGCAGGTCCGTACGGACCGCCTCGTCCCGGCCGTCGACGTTGACGGCCCGCATGGCCTCCTCGGCCGGGGAGCCGGGCACGGGGTCGCCGACGGCCGCCGCGCAGTGCACGACGAGGTCGGCACCGGTCAGGTCCGGCACCTCGCACGCGGCGTCCCCGGATCCGGCCGTCGCCCGGGTCGGCCGTCCTCGGGGGACCGGGGCGGCGGGATCCGTACCGCCCCGGAGGTCAGAAGCAGTCGCCGTACCAGTGGATCGCGCCGGGCGCGGTGACCGTGGCGCGGACGGCCGGGGCCGGGGCGAGGAGCGGCCGGGCCATGCCCACGTACTCCGTCGTCCGCCGGGCGTCCGCCAGCAGGCGGGGGAGGGCGGCGGCGGTGCCCGGTTCGTCGGGGAGCCGCACCCGGGCCCGGTCGAGCCCGGCCGCGCGGCCCCGTTCCCCGGCGGCGGCCAGCAGTGCGCCCAGGCACTCCGGGGCACCGGCGAACTCCCGTACCTCCAGCCACTCCTCCTCGTGCCGGGCCACCAGCCAGCCGGCGGGCGCCCCGGTGCGGGGGTCCTCGGCCACCAGTGTCCCGTCGAGCGGGCCGTACCAGGCGGGCACCCGCACCGCCCAGTCCTCGGCCGACCGGACCGTGCTGAGCGGCCGGTCCGCGTTGTACGCCCGGTGCAGCGCGGCCACCTCCGGGGCGTCGCGGGCGGTGGCCGCGCGGATCCGGAACTCCCCGGCGGCGGGCGCGGGGGCGAGCCGTCCCTCGACGCAGCCGCTGCCGAACTCCTCCCAGCCCGAGCCCCGGTAGACCCCGGGCGTCCCGGTGAACAGCAGCGACCAGGCGCAGCCCTCGGCCCGCATGGTGCGCTCCGCCGCCGCCAGCAGCAGCCGCACCAGGCCCCGGCCCCGGGCCTCGGGGCGGGTGGCCACGCTGCCGATGCCGCCGACCCGCCGCGGGGCGCCGTCCGCGTCGCGGATCGTCCTCGGTACGTAGACGACGACCGCGTCGAGCACGCCCTCCCCGGCGCCCGGCACGACGAAGGTGTGCCGGTGCCGGTCCGGGTCCAAAGCGTGCAGGGCGGTGATCTGCGGGGCGTCGAAGCACCGCCGCCACAGGGCGGCCAGTGCCGGGTCGTCGGCCGGGGCGGCGGGGCGGACGGCGGCGGGGGTCACAGGATCAGGTTTCCTTCCGTGCGGGCCGTGGTGCCGTCGTCCGGCATCGCGACGCGCTTCGTGCCGTCCTCGACGCAGGCGGTGTGCAGGGCCGAGGCGAGCGCGCCGGGGACGAGGTGGAGGGTGCCGCCGGTGAAGCGGTTGCCGGTCGCCAGGTAGTGGTTGGTGCCGTCGGCGATGCGGACATGGGCGGTCGCGGGGTCGGTGGTGCTGCTGAGGCCGGTGAGGTCCCAGGTCACCTTCCCCGGACCGGCCGCGCGGCCGAGCAGCGCGCCGGCCCTGTTGCGGCCGGTGAGCCGGGCCCCGCCGGTGACGGTGATCCGCTGGTCGCGCACGGCACTGAGTTCGATGCCGGTGTTCTCGTAGCGTCCGCCGTCGATGGTGAGGTCGGCCGAGCCGACGGAGAGCGGGGCGGCGTCCTCGGCCCCGGTGACGGTGCAGTCGGTGAGGCGGACCGGTCCGGCCCCGCGCAGCACCGCGCCGTCGACGCCGGTGAAGGTGCAGCGGACGAAGTGGACGGGGGCGGTGACCGGGGTCTGGACGAGCACGCCGCCCGCGGGGAGGTCGAAGGAGCAGTCGCTGACGGTGGTGGGCCGGGTGGAGCGGGCGGAGCGCTGGGCGACGGCGAAGGTCTTCGCGGTGCAGCCGCGCACCTGGGCCCCGTCGGCGTTGATGGTGAGGGTGCCCGCCTGGTCGAAGGTGGGGCGGGCGATCACCGTCACGTCCTCCAGGGTCAGGTCGGTGATCTTCGTGTTGGCCACGAACCAGGAGCAGACGTGCCGGCGTACGGTGATCCGTTTGGCCGAGATCCCCCACTGGGCGCCGGAGTTGGCGATGTCCATCAGCCCGGAGTTGCCGTCGAAGAGGAGGTCGTGCTCGTACTGTCCGTGGGTGGTGAAGGGGTTGCCGCCGGCGTCGTCGCCGTCGCCGTGGCAGTTCACGACGGTGCAGTAGGCCGAGGCGGTGAGGTCGTTGAGGTGGCGCACGTTGCTGGTGGTGCAGTCCGCGACCCGCCCGTACAGGCAGTAGATCTGCTGGGTGAGGTACCCGGCGCCGCCGTACTCGACGGTGGGCGGGTTCTTCAGGGAGCAGTCCTCGGTGCGGAAGCGGGTGCACCAGCGGCGCATGACGACCGGCCAGAAGGTGCCGGTGGCGTGGATGCCGGAGACGTCGCAGCCCACCGCGTACTCGAAGCTGACCGGGTGCGAGCCGGTGTACTCGTCGGGGCCCGCGCCCTCGAAGACCATGTTGCGGACATGGCTGTTGCGGACGGGTTCGACGCGGGTCCAGGTCAGGGTGCGGCCGGCGGCGAGCTCCCAGCCGTTGAGGTAGCCGATGCGGACGTGGGTCGCGTCGACGATCTCGGTGATCTCGACGAGCTTCTGGAGTTCGCGTTCGTCGCGTCCGCCGCCCTCGACCGGGGCGACCTGGACGGTCCACCACTGGCCGACCCCGAACGCCTTGGCGTCGGGGACCGGGAAGGTGTCGGTCAGCTCGATCACCGTGGCGGCGAGCGGATGGCTGAGGGTGGTGTCGGTGACGGTGCCGCGGAAGGAGAGGACGGCGCCGAAGGGGTTGTCGTGGGTGTTCTTCTCGATGTTCTCGGTGCGTATGCGGTGGC
>NZ_JBSFKL010000020.1:0-88982 GCF_053598535.1 Streptomyces sp. NPDC001108 | reverse complement strand
GCTACTCAGCGACCACGCCTCCTTCGCCACCGGCAGCCACATCGCAGTCGACGGCGGCATCCTCGCCACCTAAACAACAACACCCCCACCCACACACACCACACACCACACACCAACAACCCAACCCACCAGCACCGACCCCAACCCCACAGAGCCAACCCACAACCACGCGGACCGGCCCACAACCCCAGCACCACAGACCGGCCCACGACCCCGGCACCACGGACCGGCCCCACCGACAACTGACCAACCGGCACCCACGTGGGGTGTCAGGCGCGGGGGTCGACCAGGATCTTGACGGCCGTCTCGTTGTGGTGGATCAAGGTGTCGAAACCCTGGGTAACGAGGTCGTCCAGGCCGATGGTCCTGGTGATGAACGGGGCCAGGTCCACGCGGCCCTCCCGTACGAGTTCGATGGTCTGCGGGTGGGAGTTGACGTAGGCGATGGTGCCGCGCAGGTCGATCTCCTTGAGGACGAGTTTATGCATGTCGAGCGAGGCGGGTTTGCCCCAGATCGAGATGACGGTGATGACGCCGCCGGGCCGGACGGCGTCCATCAGGGTGTCGAGGACGGCGTTGACGGAGGTGGCCTCGTAGGCGACGTCCGCTCCCCTGCCGTCGGTGAGGCGGTGCACCTCTTCGGTGACATCGGTGGTGGCGGGGTCGATGACGTGGTCGGCGACCCCGGTGTCCAGGGCCTTCTGTCGGCGCAGCGAGCTGAGTTCGGTGACCGCGACGCGGATGCCCATGGCCTTGAGTACCGCGCAGGTGAGCAGACCGATGGGGCCGGCGCCGCCGACGAGGGCGAAGTCGCCGGTCTTCGCGCCCGACCGCTGGAAGGCGTGGTAACCGACCGAGAGCGGTTCGATGAGTGCTGCCTGGTCGAGAGGGACGTCGCCGACGGGGTGGACCCAGCGGCGTTCGACAACGATCTTCTCCGCGAGCCCGCCGCCCCGGCCGCCGAGTCCGATGAAGTTCATGTCGGGCGAGAGGTGGTAGGTCGGGTTGTTCTCGCTGGTGTCGACGTCCGGGCGCAGGATGTAGGGCTCCACGACAACGCGGTCGCCCGGCTCCAGATCATCGACGCCCTCGCCGACCGCGTACACCGTGCCCGACATCTCGTGGCCGAGCGTGACGGGCGCGGATTCGCCGGAGACCGGATGCGGATGACCGGCCGGCGGGACAAAGATCGGCCCGTCGAGGTACTCGTGCAGGTCGGTACCACAGATCCCGCAATACGCAACGTCGATCCCCACCGTACCCGGCAGAACAGCAGGCACCGGCACATCCTCGATACGGATATCACCACGGTCGTAATAACGTGCAGCCTTCACCAGGAATCACTCCTTCAACTGTGCACCACCCCCACCCCACCGAGGTGTCCACACCCCTGGATCAACGGTACGGTCCCGCCCGCCCGGCCGCACGCCGTGGCAGCGCACAGGCCAGAGCACGGGCCACGGGCGAGAGGGTGCCCGGGTACGGGGCTCTGCTGCGGGGTCACAGCCAGCCGCGACGGCTGGCCTGGACACCGAGCTGGAAACGGGTCTTGGCACCGAGCATCTCCTGCAGACGGGCGATGCGCCGGGCCACGGTACGCTCGCTCACCTTGAACTCACGGGCGATCGACTCATCGGTCAGCCCCGCACTGAGACAGCTCAGCAACTGCCGCTCCTCCGGGCCCGCCCCGCTCGTGACGGCCGCCCCCACCGGCGGAAGCGGAACGGCGAGCTGCCAGTACGACTCGAACACGCCCACCAACCCGTCCAAGAGCCCCGACTGCTGCACGACCACGCTGTGATGCCCCACACGGTTCGGAGCCGCGACGGACACCACCGCGAACCGGTCGTCACACACCAGGAGATTCAGCGCGACGTCCGGGAACACCCGGGCCCGCTCCCCCCGTGCGACACACGCGTGCGCCACGTCCAACGCCCTCGGATCCTGCAGGACATCGACGCTGTAGACCACCCGGTAGTCAACCCCCCGCCCCAACGCGTCCCACACCCCCGGACCCACCTCCGGCAACCGTTCACCCCCACCCACCGGTCCGATCGACAACGCGCGCACCTCGGACACAGCCCCCTCGTGCACCCACGACTGAACCTCCCCACGTCGCTCGGAAGTATCGACCACCTCCACATACCCCGACCCCACCGTGTGATCGAGCCAGTACCGCGACAGAGCCACAGCACTCTCGTACGCGACCCTCGCCTCACGCGCACGCCGCTCCGCAACCGCCTCCAACGCCGCCCGGGGCGGCTGCGCCACCAACCTGCCTCCCACACACGACACCAACCCGATCGCACCCAGCTCGGCAACCGCGTCCCACAACGCACCCGCCGACACCCCCACCAGCCTCGACCCCGACCCAGGCCCCGTTTCAGGCCCAGGCGCCCCGACGAGCTCGTCCGCGGTCCGCGGCCCCCGCTCCACCAACGCGAGATAAACAGCCTCCGCACCTGCGGACAGACCAAGATCCTGCAACGGACGCACCGTACGCATATCCCCCCGAACCCGGCGGCACCCCACGGCGCCACTCCCCCGACCCACCCCTTGCCCGGGGCCGTCGCCCTACCAGAAACCACCAACCGGACGCCCGGGGAGCACCCCTCCGATCACCCCGAACGACACAGCAAGCGGCACAAATGAAAACACCCCACCGACACCAGTGCACACGTGTGGGGGGGGTGGGGCGGCGGACATGCCCGCGACCGGGAACAGCCGCGGACAGCAGGGGGACGTCCGGCCACCGCGCCCGCACAGACGGCAAGTGGGGGAAGCCGTCGGGCATTCCGCCCGTGCGGGACCAGTGCGACAGTGCCGGCGGAACAGTGCCGGTACAGGGCAGCCGGGTCAGACAGCTCGGAAACTGTAAAGAGCACCCTTACTCACCCAGGAATGAAAACCCAGAGAAGGCTCGCTGTGCACCGGAGTACCCGAACAATCCGCGCCCCGGAAGAACTCCACCCGCCGATCCGTCATATTCATATCGGCCAGCACGCCGAACGGCACATTCACACAACCCCCATTCAAACCCTCATACAAAACCCACCGCCCCGTAAAAGCCCCCTCCCACACGCACAAACTCCCCACGGCCCCGCACTCCGACACATCCACCCCGACCGACACACCGGGAGCAGACGGGCCGGGAGCCGCCGACGCAGTGCCCGACACCCCGCCCAGCAACACCCCACACATCACCGCGACACCAGCAACAACCCGCCTCAGCCCCTGAACGCGCATCCTTCACTCCTCACAACAACACACAACCGGAGAACGAACGCCGCCAAGCCTCACCTCAACCCCACGCTTAATCAAGACACCAAACTCACCCATAAAGAACAGGACCAGAAAACCGCGCACCGATTAACCACACCAACGCCCGCGAACCACACACAAATCCGGAACCACCCAAACCAGGTCCCAATTCACTCGACAGCGCCAAGCAGCGCAAACCGTACGACGACGCTCTTCCCCGGCCCGTCGGCGGCGGGGACAGTCCGTACGTCGCCGCAGTAGTCGTGCGCGAGAGCCGTCACCACCGCGAGCCCCTGACGGGGCGCGAGACCGGTCAGGGGCACTGGGCGCGGGTCCCTGTCCCGGACGGTGATCGTGAGGAGGTAGCCCTCCAGGACCAGGCCGACACGCACATCCGGCGAACAGCCCGCGTGGAGCACCGCGTTGGAGACGAGTTCGGCCACCACCCGCAGCGCCGCGCCGAAGAGCGCGGAGCCCGGCACGAACCCGGCCCCGGCCAGCCATCGCCCACTGCGGTTCCGGGCCACCCGTACCGACCCGCGGACCGGCGGCAGGTCCCAGAAAAGACTGGTGCGGGGAGCGGGCAGAGACGGCATCACGCCCACCCCGCCCCGGTGCCCCGGCGCAGCAGCCGGTCCCCCGTGCCCCTCATGCCTGTCCCCCGTCCCCTCGCCGCCGGCCGGGCACCGGTTGGGCGAAGTCACCAATTGCAGAACTCTGCAGACGTAACGGCGACAGCCGACCGACCGGTCACGGCACCGGAGTGCGCGGTCGGATGTTCGAGGTGCGGCGACCGGGTGCGCTCAGGGCGTCGGTGGCCGGTCCTCCGAGTGGGGCAGCAGGGGGAACAGACGGGTGATGAGGGCGACCGGCCGGGCGTCACCGGGCCGGGCCAGGGGCCGCTGCTCGCGGTCCCGGTAGGGCGCCAGTGCCTGCCGGACCGCGTCCGCGACCCGGCCCATCTCCTCGGGTGTCAGATAGGCGACCTCACTGAATGCCTCGTCGTGGCGCCAGCGGGGCGGCACGGTCTCCCGCCGGTCCAGCCATCGCTGCCAGCTCTCGTCCTCCAGCCCCCGGGCCAGATCACCGAAGCCGCCACCGTTGCCGTCGGGGTCCGGGGCGTCCGGGGCGTCCCGTCGCAATCGCCAGGGGCGCGCTCGACCCCCGGTATGCGGGGCCTCCTCGATGTGCCCGTGCCGGGCGAGCTGGCGGAGGTGGAACGAGCAGAGGCCGGAACTGTGGCCCAGCCGGGCGGCGGCTTCGGTCGCCGTGGCCGTGCCGACTTCGGCGAGCAGGGCGAGCAGGGCCGTGCGGACTTCGTGCTCGGGCAACACCGCGTCGGCGCGAACGCTCCGGCCGGTCGAAACGTTCGGAGCGTTCTGATCATCCACTGTCACTTTGCAAAGTCTGCTACTTTGCAAAGCAGTTGGCAAGCGGTGTCCCCTGCCCGACCGCCGTCCCCCGTGAGGGTCCTGCACCTCTCCTGCGGTGTGCGCGGGAAGGCGGGAAGGGCGGTGTACGAGAAGAGGAGTCGGCCATGTCCGTCCGCCCCGAGCGTATCCGTCCCGACGACCGGCGTGTCCGCGTGCAGGGCCACCCCGTCGACACGTATCCGGTGCTGCCGCCGGAGGCGGGGCGGGGCTCGTTCCGCAGGGTCACGGTGACGGGCGAGGAGGTTCTCGGGCGCCCGTGCCAGGAGGTGACCGGGTTCGGGACGCCGGAGCTGTCCACGCTGATCGACGACATGTTCCTGACCATGCACGTGGCCGAGGGGGCAGGGCTGGCGGCCAATCAGGTCGGGGTCGGGCTGCGGTTGTTCGTGTACGACTGCCTGGACGACCACGGAGTCCGCCACGTCGGCCATGTCGTCAACCCGGTCCTGGACCTGCCCGGTCCGGACGGCCGCCGGCTGGTCGAGGAGTACGAGGGCTGCCTGTCCGTGCCCGGTGCGGCCAAGGTGGTCCCCCGCACCGACCGAGCCGTGGTCCGCGGGTTCGACAAGGACGGGGCCCCTCTCGTCGTCGAGGGGACGGGGTACTTCGCCCGGTGCCTGCAGCACGAGACCGACCATCTCTTCGGGCACACCTACCTCGACCGCCTCTCCCGGCGGGACCGGAAGGACGCGCTGCGACAGATGACGGACCGCCAGGACGAGGTCTTCGTCGGGCGGACGGAGCGGCTGGCCCGACTGGTACGGGGCTGACCCGCCCCCGGCAGCCGCCCATCCGTCACCGGTGGCCCGGCCCCTGCCCCGTGCCCGACTCCGCCACCCCCGTGCTATGCAAGGGCGATGATCTCTCCCCCGACCGCCCCCGGGCCCTTCGACGCGGTGCTGTGCGACCTCGACAATGTGATCCGCTTCTACGACACGTCGGCGCTGACCCGTCTGGAACGCGAGGCCGGGCTCCCGCAGGGCACGACCGAGCAGGTGGCGTACGCTCCGGAGTTCGACCTGCCGCTGCTCCTCGGCACGATCACCGAGGAGCAGTGGGTGGATTCTGTCGCGGCCCGTCTCGCGCAACGGATACCGGAGGGCCGGGCGCGCGGGCTGGCCACAGCACTGGCCGGGGCCCCGTTCCGGGCCGATGGTGTCGTGGTGGGCCTGCTGCGCCGCGTACGGGAGCACCTTCCCCTGGTACTGGTGACCAACGCGACCGTGCGGCTGGAGGAGGACCTGACGGCCATGGGCCTGGCAGGGCTCGCACACCACGTCGTCAGCAGCGCCCGGGTGGGGGTGGCCAAACCGGACCGGCGGATCTACGAGATCGCGGCCCTGCGGGCGGGGGCCCACCCGGACCGGTGCCTGTTCGTGGACGACCGGTCGGAGAACGTCCGGGCCGCGGCGGCGCTGGGGATGACCGGCCTCCACTACCGCGAACCGGCCGACCTGCACGGACCACTGGGCTACCTCCTGGGCATCTGACCCGGCCTCTCCGGGGCACCCGGGAGAGGCCGACATGAGAGGCGGCGGCTCAGGAACGGCCGCAGGGCGAGGAAGAGGTGCGGGCGGAGATGACGAGGGACGCGGACGGGTTCTCCCCGTCGCCGCTGCCGGACTCCACCGTCCGGGTGGTGCACACCTGGGCCGACGACCCCGCCCTGGCTGCGCACCGCCTCGACGGTCTGCTGCGGGCGGCGACACCGGCCGAGCTGATGCGCCTCGAATCGGGCTACCGCGGCCGACACTACGGTCTCGGCTTCCTCGGAGGCGTCTCGTCATCCGAAGACCTGACGGGCGACGGCACCGTTCCCGGAAACCATGCCCTGGCGGTGGCGGCCCTGATGTCGTTCGACCGTTCCGGATATCTGCGCGAGGCCGGTGTCGCCCGGCTCGCGCAGGCACCCGAAGAGGATTCCTTCCCCGTTCCGTTCCTCCTGCTGCGCCTCAACGACCCGGTCGGACACGTGCGGGACCTCGCGCGGGACGCGGTGACCGCCCGGCTGGGCGCCGGGCACGTGGGGCTCCTCGTCGAGCTGCTGCCGTTCCTGGACAAGCTGCGCGGACGCCACAGGGCCGGCCGCCTGCTGACCGTGGTGGAGGATCTTCTGCTGCGGTCCGGCACACAGGCGATGTGGGAGGGCGTACGGTCGGGTGACGCCCCGCTCCGGGCGTCGTGTCTGCGCCGGCTGGCCCGCACCGATCCCGTCCCGGCCGTCACCGCCGCCTTCGCGACCCGGGACCCGGCCCTGTGGCAGTGGGCCGCCCGCACGGCCACGTCCAAGCGGCTCGCACCGGCCGATCAGGACGCGGTCCTGCCCTGCCTGGAGCACAGCAGCAGCCCCCGCATCCGTCTGCGGGGGCTGCGGGCCCGGGCCCGCCGGGCGGACGGGGAACCGCATCTGCGCCGGGCCATGCTCGACAAGGACGCCCGGGTCCGCTACCACTCCCGCGCCGCCCTGTACGCCCTCGGGCACACGGACCTGGCACCGCAGGTCTACCGCGACGCGCTCAAGGCCGCCTCCCCGCCCGACGCGGTCCTCATCGGCGCCCTGGGCGGGTTGTCCGACCTCGGGACGGCCGACGACGTGCCCCGGGTCGTCGACCTCCTCGCCCACCCCAGGGTGCTCGTACGCGCGGAAGCATGGCGCACCCTGGGCATCCTGGACCCCCGGGAACCGGAGCGCAGGGCCGCCCTGCTGACCGGCGACCCCGGCGGCAGGGTGCGGCGCCACCTCCCGGCCCGCCCGAACGGCGTTGGCGCTACCGAGGCTTGATGGTGGCGAGCTGGGCGAGCAGCAGGACCAGGCGGTACGCCTCGGCGAAGTCGGCCGCGGTGAAGGCGACGGTGCGGCCGTCCCCGGTACGCGAGACACCGGGCACGAGGACGGCGAGGTCGACGGTGACCGGCGAATAGAGGTCGACCTCGACGTCCAGCGGTCCGGTGAGGGCGAGCGGGAGGACCTGGGCGCGGCGTGCGAGGGCTTCGGCGGCCGTACGGCGCAGGAGTTCCCGGGCCTCCTCGGGGTGGAGGGTGACGGCGGCGGCCTGGCCGAGGGCTTCCTTGACCGCGACGGTGGCCGCGGCGGGGACCAGGTCGCGCAGTTCGGCGCAGGCGCGGTCGTCGCCGCTGAGCAGGACGACCGGGGCGCCGAGGTGGCCGGCCATGGCGGTGTTGAGACCGATCTCGCCCATGGAGCGCCCGGCGACGCGCACGTCGAGGATGCCGTCGTTCATGGTGTGGGCGAGGACGGCCGGGCCGCCACCGGAGCGGGCGTGGTAGCCGATGAGGAGAACCGCGTCGGTGTGTTCGTCGAGGCCGCCGAGCATGCCCAGCGGGCGCGGTTTGCCCCGTACGAGCCGGGCGCGCCGGTCGAGTTGTTCGGGCAGCAGGTTGCGGAACGGGCCGTGTGCGTCGGCGACCCGCACCGCGGCGGTGGGTTCGGCGTCCAGGACGCCGGCGATCACACTGTTCGCTTCGGCCGTCATCAGTGCGCGGCCGCGTTCGTAGTCGTAGGCGTCCGGGTTGGTCTCGGTGGGGTGCACGACCCCTGAGACGCCCTCCATGTCGACGGAGATCAGCACGTTCGTCATTCCGGGAGCCTATTGTGCGTGGCCGCGTACGCGGGGCCGGTCAGGGGTTTCGGGGCAGGCGGATCACCGCCGAGCCGCGCTCCAGGTCCGCCTCGGTGCGGTGGGGCGGGGCACCGTCCTCCTCGTCGTCCAGCAGGACCAGGGCCGTCTGCCGTTCCTTGAGTTCGTTCTGCTTGCCCGCCGAGAAAGTGGCGTGCAGCTGCTCGAAGCCGGTCGCGGAGACCTGCCCCTGGCGGGCGCCGTTGCGCCAGGGCAACAGCCCGGCCCGGCCCGCCCGCAGGAGCACCTGGTCCACCAGGGCGAGCGCGGTGAGCAGCAGGACCAGCCCCGGCAGTGTCATGAAGACGAGGAATCCCTCCCGGTGGCCCCGGCCGGGGTGTCCGTTCCACCGGCCGGGTCCACACGGTCGCCGGAACCTCCGACGGATGGCCGACCACAACCCGACAGCTCCGACAGCCGACCGGCAAGCCGCCGACAGCAGGGCGACGTCCGACTGTCGGCATGCTTTTCCTCTCCTGCGCAGAGTCCGCGCAGCGGGGGCAGCTCGAACGGGAAAGCCTGTCCGTGGTGCCTCTACCGACCGCCTCCCACCAGTTGCAGGCTGAATCACTTTCCCGGGCGGAATCCGTGGCCGTGATCAAGCAGCGCGGCGTCGTCCTCGTACGCGACTCCAAGCGCCCCGCCGCCACGGCACTGAACGTGCCGACCGCGTCGTTCGCCGCCCTCGTGGCCGGAGTGAAGGCCGAGGACTTCGACACCGCCCGAGGCGCCCGTTCTCTGGCACGCTGTCCGGGTGGAAGAGGACGGCTGGTACTACGACAACGGCGAGGAACTGCCCGGAGCCCCGGCGGCGGACGACGTGGAGCACAGGGTGGTCGTGGAACGGGTCTACGGACTGGCCTGGCGGAGGTTCACGCCTGCGGACTGGGAAACGCTGCGACAGATCTACGAGGGGCTGCCCGGCTGGCAGCCGCTGTCCGGCGACGGCGCGCGTTGGTTCTCACCGACGGAGGACCGGGACCCCCATCTGTGGGCTTCGGTCGAGCCCTCGGGACTCCAGGTCGCCGGGGTGCTGACGCGGGGCCTCTGGCGGGAATGGGACGCCCGATTCCGCCACGAGGTCATCGGTCGGGACCTGCCCCGGTACATCTGCGCGTGAGGGCTGTGCACCGGTGGTTTCCCCTTCTCCACTCGGGTGGTTGATGTCCGGTCAGGTGGCGCCGCCGTCGACGGGGATGCAGGCGCCGGTGATGCCGGAGCCGGTGCGGGAGGCCAGGAGCAGGACGGCGGCGGCGACCTCCTCGGGGCGGGTGAGGCGGCCGGTGGCGGTGCGGTCGGTGAAGTGGCGGACCAGGTCGGGACCCGCGAGGTGCTCGAAACGGCCGGGGTGGCTGCTGTGAGAAGCCTGCCCGGTGGGCGGGGCGGTCTCCACGGCACCGGGGCACACGCAGTTGGCGGTGATGCCGTACGGGCCGGTCTCCTTGGCGAGGACGCGGGTGAACCCGATCAGGGCGTGCTGGGCGGCGGCGTAGGCGCACAGGCCGGGATCGGGGTCGCGGCCCTCGACGGAGGAGATGGTGATGACGCGGCCGAAGCGCTGCGGGATCAGGTGGGTCAGGGCGTGGCGGGTGGTGTAGAGGACGGGGTCGAGGTTGCGGGCGAGGGTGTGGTGCCAGGTTTCGTCGGTGGTTTCGGTGACGGGGGTGGGAGCGGGGGCGCCGCCGACGTTGTTGACGACGATGTCGAGGTGTCCGTAGCGCTCGACCGTTTCGTCGACGGCGCGTTCGGCGTCGGCCCGGTCGGTGGCGTCGGCCACGCACAGGGCGATGCCGTCGCCGGGGCCGAGACGGGCGAGGGCGGTGCGGCCGCTGTCCCGGGAGCGGCCGGTGATGAGGACGCGGGCGCCGTGGGCGTGGAGGGTGTGGGCGATGGCCAGGCCGGTTCCCCGGGTGCCGCCGGTGATCAGTGCCGTCCTGCCGGTGAGGTCCATCGGGTCTCCCGTCGTGGGCGGGGCGGGGGCTGGTGGAGGGCGAGGGTGACCGTGTGGGGCGCTCCGGGCAGGGTCAAGGGGATCAACTGCCAGCCGTGCGGCGTCGTGTCGTGACCGATGCGGGCCAGGCAGAGGCGGGGACGCAGGGCGATCTCGGTGTCGACGAGTGCCCGTAGGAGGGACCAGCCCAGAGCCTTGGCGACGGCTTGCCGGGCCGTCCACAGCGTGAGGAACTCCTCCCTGCGCAGGGCCACGGGCCGGCCGGGGGGCGCGGTGTCCTCCCCGGGCCGGAGTGCGGACCGCAGCAGGTGCGGCGGAGGCATGGAGGCGAGGTGCTCGATGCCGATACCGATGCGGGTGGTGTCCCGGGGAGACGGGAGCAGGGCGGCGACGGTCACGGGGCCGCAGTGGGCGGCGGCCAGGCGCAGGGGCAGCAGGTTCTGTCCCGGGGCGAGTTCGGGCCGGCCGAGAGGGTCGCGGACCACGGTGACGGAGGTGACGGGGCGGGCCTGGCGGAAGGCGACGGCGTGGCGCAGCAGGGTCCGGCCGGGCAGCGGGCGGCCGTGCGGAGCTACGTACCACCAGAGATCGACGGGGCCCGCCGCGGTGGGTATCCGGCGATGGCGGGCACCGGTGAGGGTGTGCGCGGGCGGGGTCACGGGGTGTCGATCCGGGTGCGGGCGGCGGTGCGGGACACGCGTCCGCCGGGTGGGCGGGGGTTCTGCCCCGGGGGGCAGAACGGCACGGCACTCGGCCAAGGCGACTCCTCTACGCAGGGTGTGGTGCCCGGGGATTTCCGGGAAGGCCCGGGCCCGGGAGGGCAGTGCGGGGTGGCCCCGTTCCATGGCGCGTGGACGGGGGCAGCGGCGCGCACTGTCGGATCCAGCGGCACAGGATCAGGAGGGGGCGGAGAAGGGAGCTGTGCCGACCGGGGCATGGTGCCAGGACGAGGAGAAAGGGACGTATGTGGGGCCACCCCGTACACGCACAGTCAACGTACGGTTCGGCGGTGCACATGGTCATCACCCACACGGATGACAGAGAAGCGCGCGGAACCGGAGCCCCACCACCCTGTACGCGGGCGCAGGAGCGGGGGCGCCCGGTGCGCCCGAGCCGGTGCGCTCCGGGCGCGGCGCGGCGGGAATGACGCCCAAGGGCTGCAGTCCCCCGCCCGTACAACCCCGTTGCAGGGCGGGGGTGTTGCTCATGGTTTCGGGACATCCGGGCGGGGCCGTCCCCCCTCCGGGGGTGCGGGTGGAGGATGGGCGGCGGCCAGCAGTCTGCCGGCCAGGGCACGGCAGCGGTCGCCCAGGTCCGGCGGATCGAGTACCTGGAACTCGTGTCCGAGCAGAAGGACATGCAGGATCACGGAGTCCAGGTCGGCCGCACCGCTGACCACCTCACAGCGCTCCTCGCCCCGCGGGTGCACCACGGCCGCCGACACCGGGACCTGCGCACGGACCGTCGCGGCGGGGGCGTGCACCAGGAAACGGGCCCGGTGCGGGTAGACGCGGCTCACAACGCCCTCCTGCACGTAGGACGCCGCGTCAGGAGCAGGGCGCGGGACGAAGCGCCAGGTCCGGGCAGTCACCCCGGACATCCGATCGACGCGGAAGGTGCGCCAGCCATCACGGTCGAGATCCCACGCCAGCAGGTACCAGCGCCGGTCGGAGGCGACCAAGCGGTAGGGCTCGACACGGCGCGCGGCCACTACGGCCCCGGACGGATAGTCGAAACCGGCCTCGGTCCGGTCGCGGCATGCCCGGGCCAGCGTCATGAGCGCCTCGGGATCGGCCGGGGCACGCCCCTGGCCGAAGGACTCCACCGACACGGTCAGCGCCCGTACCTCCTCGCGCAGCCGGGCGGGCAGGACCTGGTCGAGTTTGGTCAGCGCACGCAGCGCCGCATCACTTCCGCCTCTCCCTTCCCCGCCCCCGGCTCCGGTCCCGGCGGTGTCCGTGGTGGCGGGGTTCTCCGCGCCGAGGAGCAGACAGACGGCGGTCGCGATCGCCTCCTCGTCGTCGAGAAGGAGAGGTGGGAGCCGTTGTCCGGGGCCCAGGCTGTACCCGCCCCGGACCCCCAGGGCGGCGTGCACGGGGTAGCCGAGTGTGCGCAGTCGTCCGATGTCGCGCCGCACGGTGCGCGGGGTGGTGTGGAGCCGTGCGGCCAGTTCGGGGCCGGTCCAGGTGTTCTGCTGCTGGAGCAGGCCGAGGAGGGCGAGCACCCGTTCCGTCGTCCCTCGCTCGGGGCTGTCGGTCGCGTCCATGCGGATCACTCTGCCAGGAAAAGCGGACCGGTTCTGTCCTCCTTCGATGTCAGGGTGTTCCTGGTCCTCCCGCCGGCACGGTCCTGTGCCGGCGGGCAAGTTCGCTGTGAACGGAGTTCTCCGATGAGCCGTGACATCCAGGTCACTTTCGATGCCCGAGACCCGCGTGCGCTGTCGTGCTTCTGGCGCGACGTGCTGGGTTACGTCCACCCGGGGCCGCCCGGGGTGGAGGTGCCCGAGGGCGGTGACCCGCTGGCGGCGTGGGACACCTTCCTTGCCGGGATCGGGGTGCCGCAGGAGCAGCGCAACGCGCGGTCGGCGATCGAGGACCCGCGGGGGCTCGGTCCCCGGGTGTTCTTCCAGCGGGTGCCGGAGGGCAAGGAGGCCAAGAACCGGGTCCATCTCGATGTCCGTGCGGCACCGGGGCTGGCCGGCGGCGAGCGGATGGCGGCGCTGGAGGCCGAGTGCGCCCGGCTCGTGGCCCTGGGGGCCAGCCGGGTGCGTCGTGACGAACCCGCTCCCCCGCTGAGCGCCGGGTTCATCGTGATGGCCGACCCCGAGGGCAACGAGTTCTGTCTGGACTGATCCGCCCCGGAGGTCAGCGGGGTTCCGGGCGGGGGCGGGCGGCCTGGAACTCGGCCGCGGTGATGCCGAGCAGGACGACGTCGTGGTAGGTGCCCGCGATGAACTCGTGCCGGCGCAACCGTGCCTCCTCGGAGAATCCCAGTGCGCGGTGCAGGGCGAGGGAGGCGTCGTTGAAGGCGTAGACCTCCACCTCGCACTTGTGGCAGCGCTGTTCGGTGAACATGTGGGCCAGAACCAGGCACACCGCTTCGGTGGCGTAGCCCTTGCGGCGGTGTCCACGGGCGATCTCGATGCCGGTCATGAACCGGCCGGCGCGGGTGTCGGTGTGGGCGACGGTCACCGATCCGGCGAAGTCCTGGTCGTCGAGTGTCTCGACGACCAGGCGGAACGTGTCGCCTCCCGGCGGGCGCAGGGACCGTTCGGTGGTCCAGGCGCGGAATCCGGCGGCGGAGCGCGGGGGGTCGACGGGGCCGGCGGCGCGGGCGTCGTCGGTGTCGCGGGCCAGGTCCCGGAAGCCCTCCCAGTCCTCGGGCTCGACCCCGCGCAGGCGTATCCGTTCGCCCACCCATCCATCGCCCGTACCGTGGGTGCGGTCCATCGTTCTCCCCGTCCGTGTGGAGCCCCTCGTGCGCGTGGACGGGGGCGCGTGTGTTCCCGGTCGTGCGGCCGGGAGGGGTCAGCGGAGTTCCTGGATGCGGACCAGGTTGCCCGCGGGGTCGCGGAAGGCGCAGTCGCGCATGCCGTAGGGCTGTTCGGTGGGTTCCTGGACGACTTCGGCGCCGCGCGACTCGACCTGGCCGAAGACGGTGTCGAGGTCGTGGGTGGCCAGCAGGATCCAGCCGTAGGTCCCCTTGGCCATCATCTCGGCGATGGTGCGGCGTTCGTCCTCGGTGATGCCGGGATCGGCGGCCGGCGGGGCCAGAAGGATCGATGTGCCGGGCTGACCGGCGGGACCGACCGTGATCCAGCGCATCCGGCCCTGGCCGACGTCGTTGCGGACCTCGAATCCGAGGACGTCGCGGTAGAAGACGAGGGACTGCTCCGGATCGTCATGCGGGAGAACGCTCGTGTGGATGGTGATGTCCATGGCGATCATGCTAAGGACTGCCTTTCGTCCCGCGCGCCGGACACCACGAACGACATATGACGGACCACCGAACATGGACGGCAAACGGTGGGCGGAAGCGACCGTGCCGGTCCGCGTCGGCCCGGCACACCCAGGATGGCGAGACCCAGATCACATCCAGGGTTGTCACATCGGGGCGGCCCGTCCCGTCACAGGAGTGAGGACACGGACACACACGAAGGAGCACGACGATGGACGCCCGAATCGACTACTTCACCGACCCGACCATCAGCAAGGCCCTGAAGCACGTCACCGCGGTGGGCAGGATCCTCAGGCAGTCGCCGCTTCCCGCGGTGGTGCAGGAACTCGTCGCGCTGCGGGTGAGCCAGATCAACGGCTGCGCCTTCTGCATCGACATGCACACCAAGGAAGCCGCCGCTGCCGGCGAAACCCCGGTACGACTGAACCTGGTCGCCGCATGGCGGGAGGCCACCGTCTTCACCGAAGCCGAGCGGGCCGCACTCGAACTGGCGGAACAAGGCACCCGCATCGCGGACGGGGCCGACGGAGTCACCGACGCCGTGTGGGCGAAGGCGGCCGAGCACTACGATCAGGAGCAGCTCGCCGCCCTCGTCCTCCTGGTGTCCTTCATGGGCACGGTCAACCGGCTGAACGTCCTCTCCCGTCAGCCGGCCGGTTCCTACGAACCCGGCCAGCTCCACTGAGACGGTTCGCCCACACGCACCCGCGCCAGCAGTGACACGGGGGGCGCGGGGGCCGGGTGAGGGTTGCCGCAGGCCGGGCGAGCCTCGGAGCGTTTCACGGGAAACCGGACAATCCTTTCCGTATGACGCACACACCGGTTCCCGCGCACGCGCCGAAGCCCCCGCACCCGTCCGTCGTCCGCCGGCACATGGAACTGCTGGAGAGCCTCCCCTTCGGAGACACGCAGGACTTCGAGGACGCCGCGCGCGGACTGATCGCGCGATGGGTACCGGGGGCCGTCACCACGGCGGACGGCACGGCGGTATGGGACGGTGACACGTACGCCTTCCTGGACGGCGAGGCCCCCGACACGGTGAACCCGAGCCTGTGGCGCCAGTCCCGGCTGGTCGCCGAACAGGGACTGTTCGAGGTCGTCGAGGGCATCTACCAGGTACGCGGCCTGGATCTGTCGAACATCACGTTCGTCGAGGGCGACACCGGCGTGATCGTCATCGACCCGCTGATCTCGACCGAGACCGCCGCCGCGGCGCTGGCCCTGTACCGCGAACACCGGGGAGAACGCCCCGTGAGCGCGGTCGTCTACACCCACTCGCACGTCGACCACTTCGGCGGGGTGAAGGGAGTCACCACGCAGGAGGACGTGGACGCGGGGCGGGTCCCGGTGATCGCGCCGGAGGGGTTCACCGAGCACGCGGTCGCCGAGAACGTGTACGCGGGCACCGCCATGGCCCGGCGCGCCGCCTACATGTACGGGGCGGCGCTGACACGCGGGGCACGGGGCCAGGTGGGGGCCGGCCTGGGCCAGACGACGTCCACCGGAACCGTCACCCTGATCCCGCCGACCCTGTCCGTCACCACGACCGGGCAGGAGGAGACCGTCGACGGGGTGCGGATGGTCTTCCAGATGGCCCCCGACACCGAGGCACCGGCCGAACTCCTCATCCACTTCCCCGCCTCCAGGGCCCTGTGCGCGGCCGAGGACGCCACCCACACCCTGCACAACCTCCTCACCCTGCGCGGGGCCGTCGTCCGCGACCCCAACGCCTGGTCGAAGGCGCTCACCGAGACGATCGGCCTGTTCGGCGACGGGACCGATGTCGTGTTCGCCTCGCACCACTGGCCGGTCTGGGGCCGGGAAAGGGCGGTAACGTTCCTGGAAACCCAGCGCGACCTGTACGGCTATCTCCACGACCAGTCGCTGCGCCTGATCAACAAGGGCTGGACGGGCGCCGAGATCGCCGAGCATCTCCAACTGCCGCCCGCCCTGGAGAACGCCTGGCACACGCGCGGCTACTACGGCTCGGTCAGCCACAACCTCAAGGCCGTCTACCAGCGTTACATGGGCTGGTTCGACGGCAACCCCGCCCATCTGTGGCAGCACCCCCCGGCCGAGGCGGCACGGCGGTACGTCGCGTTCATGGGTGGCGCGGACACCGTGGTCGAGAAGGCACGCGGTTCGTTCGACGCGGGCGACTTCCGCTGGACGGCCGAAGTCGTCAGCCACGTGGTCTTCGCCGATCCCGGACACATCGCGGCCCTGGAACTGCTCGCCGACACCTTCGAACAGCTCGGCTACGGGGCGGAGAACGGAACCTGGCGCAACTTCTACCTCTGTGGCGCCGCCGAACTGCGCGAAGGGCGGTTCGGCACACCGACCCTCGTGGCGTCACCCGACATCGTCGCCAACCTCACCCCACCGATGCTGTTCGACGCGCTCGCCGTCCGGGTCGACGGCCCCAGAGCCTGGAACGAACACATCACCATCGATATCCATCTCACCGACACCCGCGACCGCTACCGCCTGCGCCTGGCCAACGGAGTCCTCACCCACACCATGGCCCCCCAGAAATCCGCCCCGGACGTCACCCTCTCCGCGACAGCCGCCTCACTGGCCACCCTCGCGGGACAAGGACTCGACCCGCAAGAACTGGAGAGCACGGGGATCCGGGCCGAGGGCGACCTGTCCGCGCTGACCCGTCTCGCCGCACTCCTCGACCCCGGCGACCGGAACTTCCCCCTCGTCACCCCCTGACGCCCCCTGCCCCGGCGCCTCCCCCACCGGCGGGCCGGGCGTGGCAGCGTGGCGGCCCGGAAACCAGACCCCCGCGGACCTGCACGCCCGCCCGCCCGGAGCCCGGCGGATCAGCCCAGGGCGTCACCACTCGCCACCACAACACCGTAGAGATCACGAATCACAGCAAGCCCGCTGCTGTGCACCTGGTCGGCACCCAACTCCGCACCCAGCACCGGCAATCCACGCGACGCGCAGGCGTTGGCCACCACGGTGGGGCGGTTGCCGCGCAGGAACGCCCCCTGCGCGGTGAACGTCACGCACATGTGCGTCATGAATCCGATGACGACGACGTCCTGGTGCCCGGCGGCGTCCACATGGTCGCCCAGGTCCGTACCGACAAAGGCGTCCGGAGCCTTCTTCCGCACGACCCGCTCACCCTCCGTCGGCGCCACATCGGGATGGATCCCGCCGGTCCACGCCTCGACGTCGTACAGGCTCCCCTGCCCGCCGTCGTGGACGACGTGAATCACCTCCGCGCCCACCTCCCTGGCCCGTGCCAGGAGCTCGGCCGCGGTGTCGAGCGCGGCCCGCCACCCCTCCAGCTCCAACTCACCACGGGTGTAGGTGTTCTGGTAGTCCACCAGGATCAAGGTCGACTCCGCGAGTTTCGCGGGGGTCTCGTCGAGACCGGTGAGCTCACGCAACGTCTTCGTGGCCATGAAAGATCCGCCTCAGGTCGTGTTCCAGGGATACGCAAGGAACGCTACGACCACCCGCACGTGTCGGCAATGCCGTCTAACATGCAGAAACCGACATCGCCGATCGGCCCGGCCGCCGACGGCAACCGAGCGCCACGGAGACCCCATGAACACCACCGAACGACTCGTCGTCATCGTCCTGTTCGACGGCGTCGACCTCCTCGACGTGACCGGGCCGCCCGAGGTGTTCGCCCTCCACCGACGCGACCAGAACGGCGCGGTGGGCTACACCGTTCTCCTCGCCGCCGAGACCAACGACCCCGTCACCACCTCCGCCGGGGTCCGGGTCCTGCCCGACGCGACCTTCGGGGAGGTGGCGGGCCGGAGCATCGACACCCTGCTGGTTCCCGGCTCGGTCGAGACCGGCGCCGACGGCCGGGTCCGCGCCCTGACCGACCCGGCCGTGGTCACACGGGTACGGGAACTGGCCACAGCGTCCCGGCGGATCGCGTCGGTCTGCGTCGGGGCGCACATCCTCGCCGCCGCCGGATTGCTGGACGGGAAACGGGCCACCACCCACTGGTCGACCGCCGCCCAACTCGCCGAGGAGCACCCTCGGGTACGGGTCGACGCCGACCCGATCTTCATCCGCGAGGGCGAGGTGTGGACCGGCGCGGGCATCAGCTCCTGCCTCGACCTGTCGCTCGCCCTGGTCTCCGAGGACTTCGGCGAGGCCGCCGCGCTGCGCGTGGCCCGGCAGCTCGTGATGTACCTGAAGCGGCCGAGCGGGCAGAGCCAGTTCAGCGTTCCGCTGGAGCCGCCGTCCACGACCCGGCGCATCGAGGACCTGCGCCACCACATCATGGACCGGATCGGTGAGCGGCTCACCGTCGCGGACCTCGCCGCGTACGCGCATGTCGGCGAGCGGCAGCTCACCCGCATCTTCAAGTCCGAGCTGGGAACCACCCCCAGCTCCTACATCGAGTCGATCCGGGTCGAACGGGCGCGCAGCCGCCTGGAGTCCACCGACGACACCCTCGAACGGATCGCGTCCGCCTTCGGGTTCAACACCACCGACACCCTCGTACGGGCGTTCCGGCGCAAGCTCGGCACGACCCCGACGGAGTACCGGATGCGGTTCCGCACCGGTCCGGGCGCCGCCGGGACGTGAGCGCGCACCGTTCCCGGCGGCCACCCGAGCCCGGTCGGCGTGAACAGCCGCCCACTTCGGCGGGATCCGTACTACATGCACCCTCCCAGCAGCTACCGTACGTACACGGCACGTTGCCCACGGTCTCCTAGGAGGATTCCTGTGTCATCACCCTGCGACCCCAAGTACGCCCCCGTCGGCGACGTGGGCGTAGCGATCCTGGCGATCGACTCCCGGCTCAAGTCCATCTATGACGGCCCCACCGGGACGGACTCCGAGCAGCAGAGACTGACCGACCAGTTCACCGCGTCGATGGAGCCCGAGGAAGCCTTCGAGGTGGTGGACGGGGCATGCACGCTCGTCTACGTGTTCATGCAGTGGCTCCGCCAGACCTACGAGGCGCACGACAGGGACGTCATCGAGTACGTGGTGCCCAGCCTCGTGGGCTCGATGCGCATGATGACCAGGAGCGTGCGCCCCGAAGTGATCCCCACCATGGCCGGGCTGGTCATCTCCGCCGGCATCGGGCTGAGCCCGACCCTGTGGCGCAAACAGTACGGTGACTGGGCCCCGGACGAGCTGACCGCGCTGGAGGCCACCGCGCTGCTGCTCGCGGAGCACATCAACCGTCTCACCGACGACCACGACTTCGCCACCCGCATGGTCACCGAAGCCCTGTCCGCGGCCGATCACGAATAGCGCCGTCGGCGACGGACAACAGGACGGGCCGGCGCGCGGGCGGACCGGACCGGTGCCACCGGCCGGAGCGACGGCGCCGGGGCGCGCCCGGCGGGCGAGGTCTCCCCGCTCGACCGCAGCCCGGGAGCGACGTGGACGCTCCGGCAACACCACAGAAGTGCACGTCGGCCCCCACGACCCCGCGGACGCCTGCCAAACGCATCTAACATGCTCCGCATGACCGGAACCGACACCCCTCCCCGCCTGACCCAACTCACCTTCTGCGGACCCCTCTCCGAGGCACGGGCCGAACAGGTCGTCGGCCGACTCGCCCGGGCCTCCCCCGCGCGGGTGCTGGACATCGGATGCGGCTGGGGCGAACTCATGCTCCGCGTTCTCGACGCCGTGCCGGGGGCGCGCGGGGTGGGGATCGACCTCAACGCCGAGGACCTTGCCCGGGGACGGGCGAACGCCAGGGCCCGTGGGCTGGAGAGCCGGGTGGAGTTCATCGAGAAGTCCGCCGCCGAGGCCGGGTACGAGCCCGCCGATGTCGTCCTGTGCCTCGGTGCCAGCCACGTCTTCAGCGACGCGTCCGCCCCGCCCCACACCGCCGAAGCCCTCGCCGCCCTGCGCCGATGCGTCAGGCCGGGGGGCCGGGTCCTGCTCGCCGAAGGATTCTGGCAGCGCACCCCCACCAGCGCCGAACTGGCCGTCATGTGGCCGGACGCCCGTGCCGACGAGTACCACGACCTGGCCGGGATCGCCGATCTCGCGGTGTCCGCCGGGTTCCGGCCCGCGTGGATCGAGACGGCCGGCGACGACGAGTGGGAGCACTTCGAGTCCGGCTACCTCGCGGACGTGGAGGAGTGGCTGGCCGCCCACCCCGGCCACCCGCTGGCGCAGGAGACCCGTGAGCGCGCCGACCGGCACCGGGAGAGTTGGCTGCGCGGCTACCGGGGCGTGCTCGGCATGGCCTACCTGACCCTGGTCCCGGTGGACTGAACACCCCGGTACGCGGCCCGGTACGGCCGTGCCGCCCTTGGACACTCGCACTGCTCACAGCAATGCACCGGGGCGGGACGGCCGTACTCATGAGGCAGTGTCAGACCCCGGAGCTAGAGTCGCCGTCATGGCCAACCGCTCTTATCTCTACTCCACGAACACACCGCCCACCGCGGACGCGGTCCCGCAGAGGATCCGCTGCGTCTCCGAGCACAACTGGAGCATTCCGCTGGCGCACCAACTGCTCGTCGGTCGCGGCACGTCCGTGGTCCCTTCCATGATCTGGAACCCGCGGATCGGCATCGCCGCCGACTTCGACGGCGGTGCCGACCTGCTCCTCGGCCTCCTGCGCGTCGTCGGACAGGGACTTGAGGACGACGGCGGTTTCGCCGAGTGCGTCGCCCGGACCACGGCCCACCTGGACAAGCAGCGGGACCGGTTCTTCGTGCTGGAGACCGGGGAGATGGTCTCCCTCCACGACGGGGATCCCGAGGCGGCGGTGGAGTCCCTGGTCGCCCATGACATACCCGACGCGGTGGCCCGCGCCGAGGCGGCGGTGTCCGGCCGTGACGAGGCGTGGCTGGCCTCCGTCCGGAAGGACTGGGAGCAGCACTTCGCCTCCTTCTACAGCGACGCGCTCTACTTCTCGTTCCCCTCGCCGTAGACGCGGCGCATCAGCAGGTGGCCGCGGCGGAACCGTTCGCCTTCGCACGGCTCCCGCAGCATCCGGCCGACCTCGGTGAACCCGGCCTCGCGGGCCATGCCCGCGAGGCCGTCGACCGGCCACCGGTAGGCCGTCGTCACCTTGTGGTCGAACGCGGTGACCGGCCCGCCCTCCGATTCGAAGAAGCCGAGCAGGAGATGGCCGCCGGGGGCGAGGAGCCGTTGGAACTCGGCGAAGTAGGGCGGAAGTTCGCCCGGCGGAGTGTGAATGACCGAGTACCAGGAGACGATCCCGGCCAACTCACCGGAGGGCAGGTCCAGGGCCTGCATCGAACCGACCTCGAACCGCAGGTCGCGGTATGTCTCGCGGGCGAGGTCGACCATCGTCGGCGACAGGTCCACGCCGAACATGTCCAGCCCCAGGTCCCGCAGATGCGCGGTGAGGTATCCGGGACCGCATCCCAGCTCGGCGACGGGCCCGCCGCCCGCGGCCGTCACGAGCTCGGCGAACACGGCCAGGAACGAGCGGTCCAGCGGCAGCGTGATCAGCGAGTCCTGGACGAGGTCGGCGTAGAGGGAGGCGACGGCGCCGTAGGCGTCCGCCGTGGTCGCCAGGTACGAGGAGGAGTGAGCGAGGTCGGTCATGGACGAGGACCCTACGGCCTTCGCGCCGTGCCGGCGGCCGCTTCACGCCATGGACGCGGAAGCCGAGGGCGGCCGACGCCCGTGTTCACGGCACTCCACGCGGGTCGGGGCGGGATCGACGCGGACGCGGGGCGGAGACGATCGCCCGCGCAACAGGACCGCAGGGCGCGGACCGGCGGGGGTGACGGGACCGCGAGGACCGGGAACGGAAGGAGTACGACGATGAGGACACGCGCGATGCGATTCGGCCTCTATGCGAACGAACAGGGGCTGGCCCGGGTCCGGGGGGTCGTCGACGAGGCCATGGCCTACCGGGCCGTGCGGGCCCACGAGATCGCGGTGGTGCGCACGCTGCCGGGCAGTGGGCTGACGACCGCCGAGGCGTACGACCTCCTGGCCGAGCAGTGGACCTGGGAGAACCCCGGTCTGGACAGCGGTGCCCGCGAGCCGGTCGAGCTGCGTGTCCGCGTGATGTGCTCCCTGCGGACCTGGCGGGCGGTCCGCAAGGCGGTCACCGGCGCCCTGTGTCCGGCGGACACGACCCATGTCTGCCGCGTCCCCTGGGCCGCCGCCTGATCCGGGGCCACACCGCACCACCCGCGGCGCCATCACACCCGCACCATGGCACACACGTGACACCAGATGGCGCCAAACTGCCGCCACGGTGACACCGGAGGGCACCACAGGCGGCCAGACGCATCCGGGAGAGCCAAGAATCCGCAGGTCATCGACGTAGGCGCCATCAAGGCGCCACATTGACTCGCCATGGCGCCATCAATGTGCCATCATGGCGTCATGGACCTCACTCCCTACGTGGACAACCTCCGCCGAGAACTTGCCGTGGCAGCGGATGCCGGTGGTGACGAAGCCCGTGCCCTGGCCGAGCGGCTCACCGCCCCGCTGGAGTCAGCCGCCCGGCTGACCCTGCTCAACGCGCTGTCCGCGGCCATGGGCGAGGTCACCAGGGAGCTGGCGCCCGGTTCGGTCGATGTCCGGTTGCGCGGGCTCGACCCCGAGTTCGTCGTGACGCAGCCGCCCGCGCCCGAACCGCTCCAGGAAGCGGAGGAGCCGGTCGCGGCAACCGCCGCCGTCGCACCGCCCCCGTCGCCCGCGGACACCGACGACGGTGCGATGGCGCGGATCAACTTCCGGCTGCCCGCCCATCTCAAGAGCCGGGCCGAGGGCGCCGCGGCGGCGGAGGGCCTGTCGGTCAACGCCTGGCTCGTACGCGCCGTTTCCCTCGCGCTCGACGGTGCCGGGAACACCGGCCCGGCCACCCGCACCACCACCCCGAGCGGACGAGGCTTCACCGGCTGGGTCCGCTAGGAGCTGCCCCAGGACGTATCCGGCGGGTCATGGCCAGCACGTCCGAAGGGACCCGGCCACCGCTTCCTCCCTCGTCTCTCCCAGCTCCGCACAGACGGATCAACGGTCCACCGACGCGACCACACCTCACCCGCCCCACCTGCGGGTTCACCGGCACACGCCACTAGGACGGGACAGCCATGCCTTCCTTCGAAACCCCCGAACCGGTCTTCGCCGCCCTCGAGCTGGAGGTCGGGACCGCCCGTATCACCGCCGGCAAGCGCACCGACACGGTCGTGGAGGTGCTGCCGCGCGACGGGTCCGACGACAACGACGTACGCGCCGTGCAGCAGACGCGGGTCACCTGCGAGGGCGGCCGCCTCACCGTGCGGACTCCGAGAAGGCGGTCCTTGTTCGGAAAGCCCGGCGCCATCGAGGTGACCGTCGAGCTTCCCTCGGGGTCCGAGGTCCAGGGCACCTCCGGCATGGGCGACTTCGTCTGCGCGGGCCCGCTCGGGAACGTCACGCTCCGCACCTCGCTGGGCGACATCCGGGCCGACGAGGCGGCGGGCGCCGCCCTCAGGACCGATCACGGCGACATCCGCCTCACCCGCTCGTCCGGGGACATCGAGGTCACCGGCTCGGGCCGCATCGAGATCGGTACGGTCACCGGCGCGGCAACCGTGAAGAACAGCAACGGCGCCACCGGGATCGGCGAGGTCACCGGCGCCCTGAAGTGCCAGGCCGCCAACGGTGACATCTCCGTGGGCACCGCGCACGGCACGGTCACCGCGAAGTCCGCCAACGGCCGGATCGAGATCGGCACCGCCCGTGCCGGGGTCGACGCGACGACCGCCAACGGCCGCATCCTCGTCGGCGACGTGGTCCGCGGCCGGGTCGACCTGCACGCCACCGTCGGCGACCTCGAGATCGGCATCCACGACGGCACCGCCGCCTGGCTCGACCTGAACGCGAAGTACGGCACGGTACACAGTTCGCTCACGGCCTCCTCCGGCCCGGCGGACAGCGACGAGACCGCCGAGATCCACGCAAGGACCTCGGTCGGCAACATCGTCGTCCGCCGCGCCTGATCCTCCGCAACGCCCCTACCCGTACTGCCTGTTCCAGCAGCACCACCCGCACCGCTTGTTCCACCCGTCCTGCTCGTCCCGCCCCTCCCGGAAGGAGAGCGGCATGGCCGCTGCCCAGACAACATCCGCGCCGACCACGGCGACCGCGAAGCCCCCGGCGATCAGCGCCACCGGACTCCGCAAGTCCTACGGCGAAAAAGTTGTGCTCGACGGCATCGACCTGGACATCGCCGAAGGCTCCGTCTTCGCGCTGCTCGGGCCCAACGGTGCCGGCAAGACCACCACCGTGGAGATCCTGTCCACCCTGCTGCGCCCCGACGCGGGCACGGCCCGGATAGTCGGCCACGACCTGGCACAGGACGCCGAGGGCGTGCGTTCCTCGATCGGCGTCACCGGCCAGTTCTCGGCCGTCGACAACCTGCTGACCGCCGAGGAGAACCTGCTCCTGATGGCCGACCTGTACCACCTGGCCCGGCCCGAGGGCAGGCGGCGGGCCGCGGAACTGCTGCGCCGCTTCGAACTGTCCGAGGCGGCGGGCAGTACCGCCGCCACCTTCTCCGGCGGCATGCGCCGCAAGCTCGACCTGGCGATGACGCTGGTCGGTGACCCGCAGGTCATCTTCCTCGACGAACCCACCACCGGACTCGACCCGCGCAGCCGGCGCACCATGTGGGACATCATCCGCGGCCTGGTCAAGGACGAGGGCGTGACCGTCTTCCTGACCACCCAGTACCTGGAGGAGGCCGATCAGCTCGCCGACCGCATCGCGGTACTGGACCACGGCAGGCTGATCGCCGAAGGCACCGCCGACGAGCTGAAGCGGCTCGTCCCCGGCGGCCACATCCAGGTACGGTTCGCCGGGACCCGGGACCTGGAGGCCGCCGCGGCCGTCTTCGGCATCGCCGCCCGCGACGAGGAGACCCTCACCCTGCGGATCCCCGGCGACGGCTCCGTGACCGGCCTGCGGGCCGTGCTGGACGCCCTGGAAGCCACCGGCGTTCCGGCCGAGTCCCTCACCGTCCACACCCCTGACCTGGACGACGTCTTCCTGACCCTCACCGGCCGCCCCCGCCTCGTGGAGGGATCCGCGACCACCACCGCCGCGACCGCCGTTCCCGTGCCGCCGAAGGAGAACGTCTGATGGCCACCCTGTCCTATGCCGTCCGGGACTCACGGACGATGCTGCGGCGCAGTCTCAAGAAGGCCCTGCGCTACCCGTCCTTGACGCTCACCGTCGTCATGATGCCCCTCATGATGCTGCTGCTGTTCAACTACGCCTTCGGCAACGCCCTGGGCGACGGGATCAGCCAACTGCCCACCGGCAGCGGCTCGTACATCGACTACGTGGCGCCCGGCATCATCCTGATGGCCGCCACCTCCGGTTCCCTGACCGCGGCGATCAGCGTCTGCGTCGACAAGACCGAGGGCATCGTCAGCCGCTTCCGCACGATGCCGATCTCCCAGGGGTCCTTCCTCACCGGTCATGTCGTGGGCGGTGTGATCCAGACGATGGCCAGCATCGCCCTGGTCATCGGTGTCGCCCTCCTCCTGGGCTTCCGCCCCGACGCGACCCCCGTCGAATGGCTCGCCGCCATCGGCCTGCTCACCCTGCTCACCACCGCGCTGACCTGGCTCTCCGCCGCCATCGGCCTGGCCGCCAAGACCGTGGAGAGCGCCAGCAACATCCCGATGCCGATCACGTTCCTGCCGTTCCTCGGCAGCGCCATCGTGCCGACCGACTCCATGCCCTCCGGACTGCGCTGGTTCGCCGAGCACCAGCCCTTCACCCCGGTCATCGAAACCCTGCGCGGCCTGTGGCTCGGCACCGGGATCGGCTCCAGCGCGGCCGTCGCCCTCGCCTGGTGCCTGGCTCTCGCCCTCATCGGCTACGTCTGGGCCCGTCGCGCCTTCAAGGCCGCCGCCACACGGTAACCACCGCCCGCCCCCACGGGCGGGTACGGTCCGAACCCTTCCCGCCCCGTACCGGGCCCGCCGGGAAGGGTTCAGGCCGGACCCGCGAGCAGGTCCCGCTGGATACGGTGGGCGAGGACGCGGCGTACGGAGGGCTGGGCGGCGGCCGGGACCGGGGCCGTCTTCGGCGGGACGTCCAGGGCGCGGCCGATGCGGTCGTAGAGGCTCCGGAATTCGGTGGGAAGTGCGTCGCGGTGCAGACGCAGGTCCTCCTCGACGAGTCGGCGCAACTCGTCGACGGTTTCGGGGGTGAAGTGCTTCCGGCCGCGGGCGAGGGCCTCGGTGTGCCGGGTGCAGCGGGCGGCGCCTCCGAGGATGTCCGAAACCGTCTCGGCCAGGGCCCACAGCCGCCCTTCGAGCCAGGGGACGTCGCTCTGCTCCGGGGAGAGGTCCATCGGGGAACTCAGCCCGTTCGCCCGGGATTTGGCCACATGCTTGGAGACAGCGGGCTGGCTCATGTCCGCCAGGCGGGCGATCCGTTCCTGCGTCCAGCCGAGACCGGTCAGCAGAGCGATCAACGCGGTGCGCTGCCGACGCGCCTCCTCGCCCGCGCGGACGGCCTCGTTCATCCCGGCGAGCATCAAACCGGCCTGTTCCTCCGTCAGTTCGCCGGTCCACTCCCCGGAATGCTCTCCCATCGGCTCCCCGATCCGCCCTCCGGCCCGGTCGCCGGCGGGCTCCCCGCCGGTCCGGCGCTTTCCTCCGTCCGTCATGCCCTGCCCCTCTCCCTGCCATAACCAGGTTGTACAACACGGTTATAGCTGTCAGGGTCCGTGTCATGCCAACATTTCACGCGTCCGACGGAACCCTGCTCGCCTACCGTGTGCTCGGGGACGGCGCTCCGCTCGTCTGTGTACCCGGCGGCCCGGCCGACTCCCGTTACCTCGGTGATCTCGGCGGGCTGTCGGCACACCGCCGGCTGATCGTCCTGGACCTGCGGGGGACGGGGCGGTCCGCGCCGCCCGTGGACGTCTCCTCGTACCGCTGCGACCGTCTCACCGAGGACATCGAGGCGCTCCGTGTCCATCTCGGTCTGGCGACGGTCGATCTGCTCGGCCACTCGGCCGGCGCGGACGTCGTGACGCGATACGCGGCGCGCCGCCCGGAGAACGTCGGCCGGCTCGTCCTGGTGACCCCCGGCGCCCGGGCCCTGGGCATCACGGTCACCGCCGAGGACCGGCGCGCGCTGGCGCGGCTGCGGAGGGACGAGCCATGGTTCCCTTCGGCGTTCGCCGCCCTGGAGGCGGTCATGGCGGGCACCGGTGATGACTGGGCGGCCGTCGACCCGTTCTTCTGCGGCCGGTGGGACGAGGCAGCACGGCAGCACCGTGCGGCGAGCCGCCCGGTCAACACGCAGGCCGTCGCGTACTTCGGGGCCGAGGGCGCCTTCGCGCCCCCTGCCACCCGCGCGGCGCTCACCGCTCTCGACGCCCCCGTCCTGCTGCTGGCCGGGGAGTTCGACCTGAACAGCCCGCCAGAGGCGGTCGCCGAGGCCGCCGGGCTGTTCCCCCACGGGGTGCTCGCGGTGCAGCCGGGGGCCGGTCACAGCCCGTGGGTCGACGACGCGGACCGGTTCACGTCGGTGGTCGCGGCGTTCCTGGAGCGACGCGCCGCCCGCTGATGTCGGGGCGGGGCGTTCGGGCGGCCTACTGCCGGGCGAATCCGTCGAGTGCCGTGAGCACCGCGGCGTCCATGGCGGCGCTGCCCTTGTGCCCGGCGTCCTCGATGACCACGAGTTCCGCGTCGGGCCAGGCACGGGCGAGGTCCCAGGCGGTGCCGAGGGGGCTGCTGATGTCGAGGCGGCCGTGGATCAGGACGCCGGGAATGCCGGCCAGCCGCCCCGCCTCGCGGATCAGCTGCCCTTCCTCCAGCCAGGCCCCGTGGGCGAAGTAGTGCGAGCAGATCCTCACCAGGCCCAGCCTGGCCCGGGGCGGCCTGCCGCTGTACGGATCGGGTGCGCCGTTGGGCTCGCCGGACAGGACGGCGTCCTCCCAGGCGCACCAGTCGGCCGTGGCCCTGGCCCGTACTTCGGGGTCGGGGCTGTTCACCCGGCGGGCGTACGCGGCGACGAGGTCGCCGTCCTGCCCGGCCTCGGGGACCCCGTCACTGAAGCGCTGCCACGCCTCCGGGAAGAAGCGACCCGAACCCCGGTAGAGCCAGTCGATCTCGCTGCGGCGGGTGGTGGTGACGGAGGCGATCACGATCTCCGAGACCCGTTCGGGGTGGCGTTCGGCGTACGCCAGGATGAGCGTGGAGCCCCAGGAGCCGCCGTACAGCAGCCACTTGTCGATGCCGAGGTGACGGCGCAGCCGTTCCATGTCGGCGATCAGATGGTCGGTGGTGTTGTGGTTCAGGTCGGTGGCGGGGTCGGCGGCATGGGGGGTGCTGCGGCCGCATCCGCGCTGGTCGAACAGGACGGTCCGGTAGTACGCGGGGTCGAAGTAGCTGCGCGGTCCGGCCGAGCAGCCCGAACCGGGGCCGCCGTGGACGACGAGGGCAGGTTTGCCGTCGGGGTTCCCGCAGGTCTCCCAGTAGATGAGATTGCCGTCGCCGGTGTCGAGCATGCCGTGGTCGTAGGGGTCGTTCGGCGCGTAGGGGGCTGCCATGTCCGGGTCTCCTTCATCGGGTCCGCGGGAGGCGGAGGTACTGAAGTACGTCTGGATGCGTGCCGCGTGCGCGCGGGGGCGCCCGGCAGGCCGGGAGGGAAAGGGAAGCGGGTTGGCCGGGCGCGGGGGCGGGACCCGCCCGTGGCCGTGGAACGGTGTCTCCTGTGCCGGGGCTGTTAGGCTCGCCCGGTGTCGGCCGTCCACAGGGACAACCGGCCGTACAGCGTACCGGATTCGAGGAGACCAGACATGGTGGGCGACGACGACATCTCGGGGTGATACCCCGAACGGTCGGGCCGTCGGCCGATGCCCAGGAGCATCGTCGCCGCGGCCGTTCAGTCGTTCCTCTCGCTCTTGTCCGTGTCCCGGGCAGCGGTTTCCGCCTGCCCGTACGTTCTTCGAGGTCTCCCCGTGTCCGCTGTCCTTGCCGTGCCTTCCGCCTGTCCGGTCGCTGTCGGCTCCCTCTCCTCCGTTGCCCGTAACGGCCGTTCCGGCGGCCGGGAAGACACCGGCGCCGGAAGCTCTGCCGCCCGCGCGATCCGTCGCCCGCGGTCACGACCGGTCCTCCGGTCCGGAGCGGACGGGCGGCCGCGCACCGACCACGGCGGGCGGGCCGGGACGGGGGCGCCGGGCATGTGAACGCGGGCCGCGACCGGGCCCGCGCCCGAGGCGGAACAACCGCCCGGCGGGCCGCACACCCCTCACCTCAGGTGGATCACCATGTCCCGACCAGCCCTGACCGCCACCGACCTCGTCCGCACCCTGGGCACCAGGCGAGTCGTCGACGGCATCACCCTCACCGCCTCCCCCGGCCACCGCATCGGCCTGATCGGGGAGAACGGTGTCGGCAAGACGACCCTGCTCCGACTGCTCGCCGGAATCGACGAACCCGACTCCGGAACCGTCGTCCGACCGCCCGGAACGGGTTTCCTGCACCAGGAACTTCCCTTCGACCCCGCGTCGACGATCACCGAGGTCTTGGACGACGCCCTGCGCGAGGCCCGTGAGGACCTCGCCGAACTCGAACGCCTCGCCGACCGGATCGCCCTGGCCCCGCAGGACTCTCCCGACCTCGCCGGGCTCCTCGACGTCTACGGCCGACGGCTCGAGCAGGCCGAGGAACGGGAATCCTGGGACGCGGACCGGCATGCCGCTGCCGTACTCGACGGGCTCGGCCTCGGCGCGCTCGCGCACAGCAGGCGGCTCGACTCCCTCTCCGGGGGCCAGCGGGGCCGTCTCGCACTGGCCGCCCTGCTCGTACGGCGCCCTCCGGCCCTCCTGCTGGACGAACCGACCAATCACCTCGACGACCGTGCCGCCGCGTTCGTGGAAGAACAGGTACGCGCCCTGCCCGGAGTCGTCGTGATCGCCAGCCACGACCGGGCCTTCCTCGATGCCGTCTGCACCGACCTGATCGATCTCGACCCGGCTGTGGACGGCCCGGTCCGCTACGGAGGCAACTACACCGCCTACCTCGCGCACAAGCACGCCGAACGGGAGCGTTGGGAACGCCGCTACGCCGAGGAGCAGGAAGAACTGGCAGCTCTGCGCCACGCGACCGAGGTGACCGCGCACCGGGTGGCACCGGACCGGGAGCGGCGCGACAACGAGAAGATGGGCTACGGCCACCGGGGCGGCCGCGTCCAGAGCCAGGTCTCGCGCCGGGTACGCAACGCCGCCCGCAGGCTGGAGAAGCTCCGGCGCGAGCAGGTCCCACAACCACCGCGGCCGCTGCGCTTCCACCCCACCGCGCTCACCACCGCCACCGTCACCGCCCCGGCTCCGACCGGCGAGGACCTCCCGGAGGGTGTGCTCGTCTCCCTGCGCGACGTACGGGTGCCGGGCCGGCTCTCCCTCGGCCATCTGGACATCACCGCGAGCGGGCGCCTCCTCGTCACGGGCGACAACGGAACTGGCAAATCGACACTGCTGTCCGTGCTCGCCGGACAGCTCACGGCCCTGGGCGCAGTTCAACGACGTGCCGGGCTGACCGTCGGACTCCTCGCCCAGGACACCGTCTTCGCCCGACCGGAACGGACCGCGCGGGCAACCTATGCGCACGCCTTGGGCGCCGACCGGGCCCAGGCTCTCCCGCTGGACTCACTGGGCCTGTTGCACACCACGGACCTCGACAAACCGGTCGGCCGTCTCTCGGCCGGCCAACGCCGTCGGCTGGCCCTGGCCCTGCTGGTGGCACGCCCGCCGCAGCTCCTGCTCCTCGACGAACCCACCAACCACCTGTCCCCGCGGTTGTGCGACGAACTGGAGGCCGCCCTGGGCACCGGGCCCGGCGCGGTCGTCGTGGCCAGTCACGACCGCTGGCTCCGCGCCCGCTGGCGGGACCACGAACTCCGCCTCCCCGACCCTTCCGCCGCACACCGGGCACCCGCCGGAGCCGAGCCCACCGAATCCCCTGGCACGGTGGACAGCACGACCGTCGAGGGCCGGGCGTAGCCTCTTCCGGACCGGTCGCGAGCCTGGACAGGAGCCGTTCCCGCGCGACGGCGGCGCGGCGGGGGCGGTACCCCTGTCCCCCCTGGGCATGGGCCCGGCACGGTCCGGGCGGAGAACCTCGCGCCCTTCTCAGCGGCCCCTGCCGCTCACCGCTCGCCGAACCCGTACAGGGCCCGGACGCCATGGCTTCCGTCGGCGTCGGTCGCGGCGAGAACGTCCGCGGACACGAGCGTCGGGAGCAGCAGTTGCCAGAACCCCGCGACCGTCGACGACGAGAGCCACGCGGCGTCCCGGGTTCCGAGCACCTCGAACCCCATCGTCACCGCCACCACGGCCATCACCGTCTCGCGGACCCCGGCCCCGCGGCGCAGTTCGCCCCTGGCCTCGGCCTGCCGCACCGTCCGCTCGACCCAGCTCCTCCAGTGCTGCCGCAGATCCGTCCCCGCCGAGCGCGACGCATCCCCGCTCAGCGCGAATCCCACCCGCAGCACCACATCGGCGCGGAGTGCGCCGGCCAGTGCGTGGGTCGCGTCGACGAGAAGCTGCACCTGGCCCTGGCCCGGCCGTCGCGCGCCGTTGGTCACGGCCAGCAGCCGGACCAGCGCCGATTCGCCGACCGCGTCCACCAGAGCGGCCTTGCTCGCGAAATGGAAATGCAGCGCGCCGTTGCTCACCCCGGCCCGTGAACTGATCAGGGTGAGCGACGGCGCAGACGAACCGCCCTGGTCGAAGACCTCGGCCGCGGACTGGATCAGGGAGTCCCGCGTGCGTGCCGCACGTTCCTGCTTGACCATCAACTGCTCCGATACTGCCGGGGGATTACCGGGAACCGCTGTGCCTGCCGGAGAACAGGCAATGACTATAAACCAACCGCCCGTGCGGTTTCTTACCGCCTCCTGCCCGCACCCGCACGATCCGCGCCCCGGCGCCGTACGCCTCGCACGCACCTGCGCGGAGGGCGGGACGCACCCGGGAACGCCAGCACCCGCATCCCCGGAAAGCACCCCCCGCCACACTGTCCCCTTCTGGGCCATGAGACAAAAGGGGCCCCGGAGGCACTAGAAATTAAACCGGTTGGTATGTACTTTCGGGCCAGAGTCAACCCTTGACCACGCATGTCCCGCACCAGTACCCAGGGGGAGCAATGTCCACGAGCGCCTTCCGAACCGGACTCCCCCTGCCCGGCAGGGACGGACGGGACGCCGAACCGTCGGCTCCCCGCTCCAGCGCATCCGGAGAACCCGCCAGGGTCCCCCGGCAGTTCGTGCACCGGTCCTCCGCGGCCGAGGTCATGATCATGGACTGGGCCCGGACCGGTGACGACCGCTTCACCGTGACCGCCCGGTGGCCGCACGACCACCCCTTCTTCACCCCGGTCGCCGGCGGATACCACGACCCGCTCCTCGGCTGCGAAACGATCCGCCAGACCGGCATACTCCTGGGGCACGCGGCGTACGGAGTCCCGCTCGGCCACCAGTTCGTCGTCTGGGACCTCGACATCACCGTGCACCCCGAAAAGATGGCGACGGGACGCGGCCCCGGCCCCACCGTCCTCACCGCCGACGCCCACTGCACACAGATCCACTGGCGCGGCAGAAACCTGGCCGGACTGCGCCTGTCCATGGACATCCGTCGCGACGGCGAAACCGTCGCGACCGGCGGCGGCAGCCTCTCCTGCATCTCCCCCGCGGCCTACCACCGGGTACGCCAGGGACGTCTGCCCAGCCGGGACCACGCCCTCCCGCCCCGCCCCGCCGACCCCCGGGCCGTGGGACGCGTCTCGCCCCACGACGTCGTCCTCTCACCCACCGACAGAACGGATCACTGGCTGCTCCGGGCAGACACCCGCCACCCGGTACTCTTCGAGCATCCCGGCGACCACGTTCCCGGCATGCTGCTGATCGAAGCCGCGCGCCAGGCCACCGCAGCCTCCCTCGGCCGCGCTTCCTACCTCCCCCTCCGCATCACCAACACCTTCGCCCGCTACGTCGAACTCGACACCCCCTGCACCGTCCAGGCCACCCCGCTGCCCGACGCACAGTCCGTCCTGGTCACCGCCCACCAGAGCGGGGAACCCGTCTTCCGCTCCACCATCAGCGCCGGAACGCATCACCTCTGACGCATCGTCAGGTGTATTGCCCGCGGCCCGGGACGTCCCTGGCAGAGCGACGACGGGCGGAGGTCCGAGGGGGCCGACGGTCCACGTGCCCTCGCCCGGCCGCACGGCCGGCGGGCGCCCACCGCACCTCGCTCACGCGGCGCCGAACGCCTCCAGATGACTCTCGGCCCACTGCCGGAACGCCCTAGCGGGCCGGCCCAGCAGCGCGGGCACCGTACCGTGGACCTCCACCTTCGAACCCGCCCGGCCGCGCTCCGCGCTCTCCAACAGCGCCTCGACGAACTTCGCCGGGTAGCGCGCACCCCACGCGGCACGCACCTGCTCCGGCTCCAGTTCCTCGAACTGCAGCCGCCGCCCCAGCACCTCACCGAGCAGGGCCGTCTGCCTTACCGCGCTCAGCGGCTCCGGTCCCGTCAGCGTGTGGATCCGGCCCCCGTGACCGTCCTCCGTCAGAGCGCGCACCGCCACCTCCGCGACATCGCGCGGGTCGACGCACGCGTTCGCCGACTCCCCGTACAGCGCCCGCACCACGCCCTCCGCACGCACCGACTCCGCCCACGAAAGCGTGTTTGACATGAACGCGCGCGGCCGTAGCAGCGTCCATTCCATGCCCGACTCCCGCAGCAACTCCTCATTGCGTCGCTGCCACCGGGTGATCAGATCCACCGCCCCGCTGTCCCCCACCGCGGCCGCCGACAGCTTCACCACGTGCCGCACCCCCGCCTCCCGCGCCACCCTCAGGAACGCACCGTCGTCACCCCCGCCGGGAACCGTCAGCAAGAACACCGCACGCACCCCGCGCAGAGCACGCACCAGTGAACCCTCCACGCCGAAGTCCCCCCACACCACCTCGGCCCCCTCGGGCGCCCCCGCGACCCGTCCCGGATTCCTCGCCATCACGCGAACCTCCGCCCCCGCCGGGAGACTTCGCACCACCTCGCTCCCCACCGTCCCCGTCGCGCCGGTCACCAGAATCACGAACCCCTCACCCCTTGCCTGCAACTCCCGTACGCACAAAGACGAACGGAACGCCCCTGAACGCAACCTGTAAGATACGAACCGGACGGTTTCTTCATCGCCCTCCCGACACCCCATCGCCCCGAGGAGGAAGGAGACAAAGTGGCTGAACAGCAACGCGCCATCCGGACTCGCCAGACCATTCTCACCGCAGCAGCCAAAATCTTCGAAGAGCGCGGTTACCAGGCAGCCACCATCTCCCAGATCCTCGCCGAGGCCGGAGTCACCAAAGGCGCCCTGTATTTCCACTTCCAGTCGAAGGAAGACCTCGCGCAGGGCGTTCTCTCCGAACAAGACCAACATGTCACCACCCCCAGCCGCACCTCCAAGGTCCAAGAAGTCGTCGACGCCGTCATGCTCCACGCCCACCGGCTTCAGACCGACCCCATGGTCCGCGCCGGTGTACGACTTTCCATGGACCAGTCAGCGCGCAACCTCGACCGCAGCGGCCCCTTTCTCCGCTGGAGCAATGTCGGCATCACCCTTCTCCAGCAGGCAAAGAGCCAGGGCGAACTTCTCCCTCATATCGACCCCGCCGAAACAGCCGACATCATCGTAGGTTCCTTCGCCGGTATCCAATCCATGTCCCAGGCCCTCTGCGAATACCGCGACCTCACCACACGGGTTTCCGCCCTCATGCGCCACATCCTCCCCAGTACCGTCACCCCCGCCATTCTCACCACGCTCGACCTCACCGAGGGCCGCGGGGCGGCCGTGCAGGCCGAGACCATGGCAACACCACAGCCCGTGCGGTGACGCATGGCCCCGCCCCCGCTTCGACGCCCGGCCCCATGAGGCAACAGCACATCGGGCAGCGGACGTTGAACGCGTAGCGGGGAGGGCTCGACGGAGTACGACGGTCCGCGAGGCTCCGCCGGTATGTGGTCGCGGCACCGGCGTGGTGCCGTTACTGTGGCGCGATGACAGTCGACGTGATCGTTCTCAATGGTGGTTCCAGCTCGGGGAAGTCCGGCATTGCCCGCTGTCTGCAAGCGTGTCTGCCGGATCCGTGGCTGACGCTGGGGACGGACACACTGATCGAGGCGATGCCCGCGTCCATGCAGGAATCGGATGCCGGGATCGATATCGCCCCGGACGGGCAGGTGACCGTCGGGTCGGAGTTCCGGGCGCTGGAGGCGGCGTGGATCGAGGGTGTCGCCGCGATGGCGCGCGCGGGTGCCAGGATCGTCGTCGACGAGGTCTTCCTCGGTGGAGTGGACTCACAGAAGCGGTGGCAGAAGGCCCTGGACGGACTGGACGTGCTGTGGGTCGGAGTCCGGTGCGACAGTGCGGTCGCCGCGGGCCGCGAGGTCGCCCGGGGTGACCGGATCGGCGGAATGGCGGCGTCCCAGGCGGACGTGGTCCACCGGGGCATGGCCTACGACCTGGAGGTGGACACCACGCACACCGAGTCGATGGAGTGCGCACGGGCCATCGCCGCGCGCGTCGGCTGACCGACCGACTCTCCGAGCGGCCGCCCGCCCGCCTGCCTGCCCGTCCGCGAATATCCGGGCGCATTTCACTGGAATACCGCCAGCCTCTCACCGTTTCTCGAACCGTCGCAGCCAAGACTCGTCCAGCCCGATCACCACGTTCCGTCGATGGACCCACGGATGAATCCTCATATCTGATCGGCCGAAGTAAAATGGGCGACCGCCCTCAATATTTCGCCTGCGCTTCTACACCGAGATCCTCGGCTTCACGAAGAAGCACGACGTCCCCGTGGGCGGGACGGACCGGTGGCTCACCGTGGTCTCACCCGAGGACCCCGACGGCACCGAGCTCCTCCTGGAACCCGCGGGGCACCCGGCCGCCAGGACGTACCGTGACGCGCTCGTGGCGGACGGCATCCCGCTCGCCCAGTTCGCCGTCGACGACGTACGCGCGGAGCACGAACGGCTGAGCGCCCTCGGTGTCCGCTTCGTTCAGGAGCCGACCGAGATGGGGCCCGTCACCGCCGCCGTCCTCGACGACACCTGCGGGAACCTGATCCAGATCGCGACACAGCCGCGCTGAGGACCGCCCCCCTTCGTGATCCGCGTCACAGGGTGTCACAGTCACCGGGCAGCCGGTGTCTTGAGGCCGAGACCTTGAGGATCCGGAGGAGACACCATGGCTCAGCACATCGAGGTGGTCGTGATCGGCGGCGGATACGCCGGTGTCATGGCGGCCAATCGACTGACGAAGCACGACGGCGTGGCCGTGACGCTGATCAACCCCCGCGCCCGGTTCGTCCATCGGGTCCGTCTGCACCAGTGGGTGGGCGGCACCGGGAACGCGGTCGTCGACTACGGCGAGGTCCTCGGCGAACGGGTCCGCATCGTGACCGACACCGTGTCCCGGATCGACGCGGCCGGGCGCGGCGTGGTGCTGGCGGGCGGGGGCACGGTCGGCTACGACTATCTGGTCTACGCGGTGGGCAGCGGGAGCGCCGCGCCGCAGGTGCCCGGCGCCGCCGAGTTCGGCCACCCGCTCGCCACCATGGAGGAGGCCGACCGGCTGCGGGCCGCCCTCGGCGCCGCGCCCGCGACGGCCGGGGTGACGGTGGTCGGGGCCGGCCCGACCGGCATCGAGATCGCCGCCGAACTGGCGGGTACGGGGCGGGACGTGACCCTGCTCTGCGGCGGCCCGCTCGGCCCGTATCTCCATCCGCGGGGCCGCCGTTCGGTCGCCGGGCGGCTGGCCCGGCTCGGGGTGACCGTGCTCGACGGCCCGGCCAGTCGGGTGACGGAGGTGTTCCGGGACGGAGTCCGGCTCGCCGACGACCGACGGGTCGCGGGCGCGGTGACCGTCTGGACCGCCGGATTCGGCGTGCCCGACCTGGCCGTACGCAGCGGCCTGAGCACCGACGCCGAGGGCCGGCTGCTGACGGACGAGACGTTGACGAGCCTGGACGACCCGCGCATCGTCGGGGCGGGCGACTCGGCGGCACCGTCGGACGTGGCGTTGCGCATGAGCTGCCAGGCGGCGATCCCCATGGGTGCGCGGGCCGCCGACACGGTGCTGAGCCGGATCGCGGGTGAGCGGCCCTCGCCGCTCGTCCAGGCGTTCGCCGCCCAGTGCGTCAGCCTGGGACGCGACGACGGCATCTTCCAGTTCGCGCGCCGGGACGATGTCGCGTTGTGGCTGCACCTGGCGGGCCGCTCCGGGGCGAAGGTCAAGGAGATCGTGTGCGAGGGCATCATCAAGCATCTGGCCGGGGAGGCGGACAAGCCGGGTTCGTACCGGCTGCACCGCCTGCCGGGCAACGCCAGGCATCGTCAGCTGCTCCGCGCCGGGAGCAGCGGGGTACCGTCGCGGCGCACGGCGGAGCGGGCCTCCTGAGCGGTTTGCTCGCGCTCATCCGTTTACGCAACAGCACTAGAACGAAAGGGAGTCGACGTGGATTCGCGCGCGGAGGGCACAGAGGTGGACGGCGAGCGGATCGCCGACCCGGCCACCGATACGTTCGTCGCCCATCGGCCTCTGCTCTTCACCGTCGCGTACGAGATGCTCGGCTCGGCCGCCGACGCGGAGGACGTGCTCCAGGAGACCTGGCTGCGATGGGTCGAGGTCGATCTGTCCCGGGTGCTCGACCACCGTGCCTTCCTCGTGCGGATCACGACCCGGCAGGCCCTGAACCGGCTGCGTGCCATGAAGCGCCGGAGGGAGACGTACGTGGGCCCCTGGCTGCCGGAGCCGTTGGCCACAACGCCGGACGTGGCCCAGGCGGTCGAGCTGGCCGAGAGCGTGTCGATGGCGATGATGCTCGTCCTCGAGACGCTGTCGCCGACCGAGCGTGCCGTCTTCGTGCTGCGTGAGGTCTTCGACGTCGGGTACGAGGACATCGCGGCCGCCGTCGGCAAGAACGCCGCGTCCGTACGGCAGATCGCGCACCGGGCCCGTAAGCACGTCGACGCGCGCCGCCCCCGCAAAGCGGTCTCCGCCACGGAGACCCGGGCGGCCCTTGAGTCGTTCCAGCGGGTGCTGGAGACCGGGGATCTCCAGGGTCTGCTCGACGTGCTCGCCCCGGAGGTCGTGCTGGTGGGTGATGGCGGGGGAATCAGGCGGGCCGCGCGGCGGCCCACCGTCGGGGCCGACAAGGTGGCCCGATTCATGATCGGGGCGCTCGGCAAGAACGACGTTCCGCCGAGTTTCGCCCCCACCTCGGTCAACGGCAGTCCGGCGCTGCTCGTCCGGCGGGGCGGCGAGATCGACGGCGTGCTCGCGGCCCATGTGTCGAACGGTCGCATCACCGGTCTCTACTACGTCCGCAATCCCGAGAAACTGAACCGTGTGGAGTCCGAGACGCCGCTCACCCTTCGGTAGGCCGTAGGTGGCGGACCGCGGTACGGGGGACACGCGCCGGGGCCCGGGTCCGGCCCGGGTCCCGGCGCGTGTGCCCGGATGTCAGCTGCAGCTCGCGTAGATCGCGTCTGCGGCGTGGTGCGCGTCCGTCGGTCCCTTGGAGTTCCAGTCCTTGCCCCGGTCGTGCAGCACCACCGACACCCGCCCGCCGTTGATCTTCACGCTCGGGGCCGCGACCCACTGGCCCCGGCTGCCGACCTGGTTGACGGTGAAGCTCGTCAGCTGTGCTCCGGAGGCGCTGCTTCCGGCATGGATGGTGTAGTAGGACGGGGCTCCGCCGACATGCCTGATGTCACCGGATCCCGGGACGTGCACACTGATGCGGCAGGTACCCGAGGTGACGGCACCGGTGTTGAACCACCAAGTGGCGTAGTTGCCCGCGTCGCTGTTGTCCCCGGACATCGGGATGGAGCGGTACCGGCCGGTGCAGCCGTTGGACGCGTACCCGCCGACGGCCGTCGTCCACAGGTCGTCGTCGTTGGCGACCTTCGACGAGCCGTACTCGGTGTAGAAGCCACCGGAGCCCGCGCAGTGCGGTCCCGCGTAACCGGAGAACTTCTGGGTGGTGGCGGACTTGGCGGTGGTGTCCGTCGCCTTCCCTCCGGTGCTGGAGGACGAGGAGGAGGACGAGGAGGACGAGGAGGACGAACCGCCGGACTTCGTCTTGGTGGGGGCCTTGCCCTTCTCGTCGGAGGGCGGCTCGTCGTCGGCCCGGACCTTTCCACCGGCGTCGGCGACGGAGTCGTTCACCGGGCCGTCCGGCATCTTCCCGGAGGCGTCCTTCTCGCCGGCCGGTGCGGTGTTCCCGGAGGTCTTGCCGCCGGGGGCTTTTCCGCCGTCCTGCTCGGCACTGGGCACGTAGCCGTCCGGCGAGGTGCTCGGGCCGTCGTATCCGGCGGCCGCGGCCCGCTCCTTGCCGTCCTTCGGGTCGTCGCCCGACGTGGCGCTGATGATGAACGGGGCGGCGAGCAGGACCACGCCGCCGATCGCGGCGGCCGCGACCATGGGGCGGGATATCCGGTTCGGGTTGCCCGGCGCTCCCGCGCCCTCCGCGTCCGCACCGCCGTCGCCCGAGCCGCCGGCCGCGGCGGCCGTGGCGGTACGTCCGGCGCGCAGCCAGGAGAAGCGCCCGTTGGACGTCGCGGCCGGAGCGGCGGCCGTGGTCGCGGTGGCGGTCGCGGTCGCGGTCGCGGTCGCGGTGACCGTGGTCGCGGGCTCGGCGGACTCCTCGGTGGCCGCAGCCGCCCCGGCGGGCTCCGTGGCACCGGCGGCCGACCCGGTGCGGGGCTCGGTGGCGGGCCCCGTCCCCGTCGCCGCGGCTTCGGCCTCCGCCTTCGCCTTCGCCTTCGGTGCTTCGGCCGTATCGCTGCCGCGCAGCGCGGAGGCGACGCCCTCGGCCGTCTCCCCCTCCGTCGCGGACCCGGCTCCGGTGCCGGCCTCCTCCGTCACCGCGACCGCCGTCTCCCCCTCGGCTCCGGCCTCGGATTCGGCTTCGGAGGTCTTCTCCGGGGCGGCCTGCGGTTCCTCCGGATCCGCGCCGATCACGCCGCCGTTGACGGACGCCGTGGCGCGGGCACGTGCCGCCGCCGGGGCGCCGGTCTCCTCCGGTCCGGGCCCGTCCGGGGTACCGCCCTGCGTCTGGGTGACTGCCACTGCTGCCTCTCCTCGTTGCTCTTGTCGCTGCGTACTGATATGGGGTGTGCCGGTCAGTCGTCGAATCCGAGCTCCTCCATGAGGCGCTCGATCTCCTCGATGAAGGTCTCGCCCTCCTCCGGAGCCCGCTGGCCGGACACCGTGCCCAGGAATTCCGACTTGCCGCCGGGGCGGATGAGGTCGATCGCCCGCGCGAACTCGGCCCGCTCCGTCCACAGGTCGTAGTCGGGCTCGGATTCGGCGAGCAGGTCCCCCAGGAAGTCCGCCTCGGCCGTCTCCGCCGATTCGTCCTGGTGTTTGCTCAGGTACTCGCGCCAGTATCCGCCGATGCGCTGGAGCTCCCTCTCCATGACCGCCAGTTGCCCCGCGACGACGCTGATCCTCTCCAGCTCCGCCAGGGACGGGACCGTCGCGGGACCGTCGTCCGTACGGTGCTCACGGAGCCACTCGGTCAGGTCGAAGCGCGGGTTCACCTCGGCCTCGCCGATCGCCGCGAAGACCTCCAGGGGCGTCGCCCCGAGGCCCGCGCCCGCCGCCGCGTAGGTGAGGAAGACGGCGGTGGTCGCCGTTCTGGTGTTGCCGTCGGTGAAGTACTGGCTCGACTTGATGTCCGAGGCGATGCGGGCGGCCCGTTCGTCGAGGTCGGTGACGGTCCCGGCCTGGTCGACCATGCCGCGGAAGGTGGAGAGCTTCGCCTCCCGGGCCACGGGCGTGGACCCCTGGAACAGTTCCGCGTCGGCCAGGCCGGTCCGGTCGCCCGCACCAGCGCTGCTCAGTTGTTTGGCCAGGGCCAACAGGGTGTCGGGCAGTGGGTCGCCCTGGCCGGTGTGCGGACCGGTCACGGGCGGGCCGTTCGGCGCGGAGGCGTGGTGGGCCATGGCGTTCTGCCCCTGTGGTTCCTGCGGCGTCGCAGGGGCCGTCGTGGTCGCGGGCGGCTCCATCCCATGGTGCGCGACCCACTTGCGGACCGCCTCCGGCCCCTTCTGCCGGTCGCCGGTCAACAGGGCTGCCAGGTCGGGGTCCGTGTCCCGGTGCTCCGCGACGTACTCCCAGAACCCTGTGACGCTCTCCTGTGTCACGGAGAGGCCCTGGAACCAGGCCAGTTCATCGGGATCGAGTCCGAGCCCGTCGAGGCGGCCGATCACCAGTCCGGCCACGGCGAACGGATCGGCCCCGTCCCAGAGCAAGTCCCGGAAGGTCTCCCGGTCGGTCAGGACGAGCTCCGAGAGGCTCGGCACGAGGTGGGGGTCGATGCTGAGGGCGTCGGCCACCTGGAGCACCGGCATCCCGTGCATCGGCACCCTCTCCACCGGGTGCAGCAGCTGGCCGCCGGCCTGTTCGGCGGCCAGGTAACGCTGTTCCAGGTGCGTGGCCATCGGGAGGGGGCCGGACTCCCGGCCCGGTCCCTCGATGAAGACGTTGGCGTGCTGGGCGGACATCCCGAGCGCCGAGACCACGAGGGCGAGCGGGCGGGGGTCCGAGCCGTCGGGGAGCCCGTCGGCCGGGCCCTGCCGCCCGATCCGCCACAGCGCCAGGGCACGTGTCAGGTCCTCGAAACCACGGAGCTCGGGGGCTTGGGATTCGGTGAGCCACCGGGTGAAGATGTTCCTCAGGCTCTCCCTGTCCGAAGAGATGCCGAGCCCGGCCGCCATGGTGTCGAAGTCGCGGACCCACGCCTGCCCGAAGAGCTGCTCGGCGGTCTGGTGCGGGGTGAGTCCCCCTTCCCACGCCCACGGGACGTTGTGGGTGAGCAGGTCGAGGTCGCTGATCAGCGCGGCGTTCATCACCATCTCCAGCCGACGCGGATGAACACCCAGTGCGAGCGCCTTCGTCACCATGTCCGGAGGAACCGGCAGCTGCTTGCGCTCCTGCCACGCGGTGTGGAGGTCGCCGCCGGGCCCGGTGTTGATCAGCTCGGGCAGGGTGTGTCCGCTGTTCTGCAGGTGCGCGGCGAGGTCCCACCAGTGCTCGGCGCCGATTGCGAGCGCGCTCATGTGCATCGTCAGGGTCCGCGCGTCGCCGATGCCCAGCCTGTCGGCCATCAGACGCAGTTCCCGGACGACGGCTTGCGGGTCCCCGAGTCCGCGCAGGAGCGCCGCCGCGCTCGACAGCTCCTGGGGGGGCAGCCGCAACTCCCCGCTGAGTACGGCAAGGTGCCCGGGGTGGACGCCCATGTCGGCCGCCGCCTGCGCCACGCCCTCGTCGGGCTGCCACAGCGGCTCCGCCCCGGTGCCGTCGTGGGTCCGGATCGTGTAGTCGGCGATCTTCCACTGTCCGTCCTCGCCGAGCTCGTGACGGATCTCCAGGAGGACGCCCGGCTCCGGGAACGCCTCGGTCACCAGCGTGCCGGGGCCCGACCGCTCCGCCACGGGGTGGCCGTGCGAGGAGTACTGGAGCGCGGCCAGACGCACCCGGTCAGCCGTCCAGTCGCCCCGCAGGGCCTCGGGAATGTCCAGGTCGTTCCCGGCGCCCGTGCGGAACAGGCGGTCGGTGGCGGCGACCAGTTGCCGTTCGCTGTGGACGCGGTCGGCGTGAGGTGCGAGTCCCTCGGCGGTGTGCAGTCGGACGAGCGCGTCGACACCGGGCTCGTGGGCCAGCGCGTTCGGTCCGTAGCGGTCGAGCACCGCGGTGACGTGGGCGCGCCAAGCCACCTCGTCGGTGGTTCCGGCGGGCGCGGACCACTGGTCCGCGGTGAGGCCGCGCGGCGCGGACAGGGTCATCATGTCGAACCCTGAGCCGAGCAGGGACCGGGCGTCCTGCGCCCCGTTCCGCGCCCTGTCGAGCAGATCGGTGTCGTTGCCGTGCCCCGTGGCGTTCTCCCCGACCTCGATGACGACGCGGGCCAGGCCGAGACCGGGGACCGGGCCGAGCATCATCTGGGTGCCCCGCAGTGACTCGGCCGTCGTGCTCGCGCTGTCCTCGGGTGACAGATGCAGGATGCGGAAGAGCGTGGTCTCCTGTTCGCCGTTCCCGTACAGAATGCGACGCATGCGGTAGTGGGCGCCGTCGGCGGTGTGGAACTCGATGCCGTCCGCGACGGCCAGCTGCCGGTGGCTTCCCGGCGCCGCCTGCTTCAGCTGGTACGTGGAGGGGCGTATCCACTGGTGCTCGCCGTCGAGGACCTGCCCGTGCATCAGTACGCCCATGACGAGGCCGTGCCAGATGTATCCACCGGACGGCAGCACGGTGAAGTTGCCGGATTCCAGGGCGCCGCGGTGGGCTCCCTCGATGACGTCTTCCAGGGTGAAAGCGTCCCATTCCTCCGGGAAGAGGGTGTTGAGGCCGCTCACCCCGTCAGAGAAGGCGACGACCGGCCCCGGGGAGGTCAGGAGGGATCGGATGTCCTGGTACCCCCCGTCCTGGGTGAGTTCGAGGGAGTACGCGGCCCCGCGGCGGGCTCCGCCCCGGGACGTCTCGTCGGTGAACAGGTCGTGGATGACGGCCTTCCTGGACGGCGCTGTGTTGTCGTCCTGCTCGGCCCATGCCGGGGAAAGCACGTGCCCGCCGGCGCTGTTGGAGCGGTCGCCGATCTCCAGGAAGTCCCACAGCCGGTGGGTGGAGGTGGGGTTCCCGGTCTCGGTGAAGGGCCGCGCCTTCGGCTCGAAGGCGGGGTCGGCGAGCGGGCGGGGGGCGAGGTCGTCCTGCCGGTCCGAGGGCTCGAAGTCGGTGATCGTGCCGTCGGGCCGCGCGTGGCCGCGGATCCGTACCCCGTGATGGACGCCCTCGAACGCACCGTCCGGGCCGATGTTCCCGTAACGCAACTGGTCGCGGTGGACGTGGACGGCCGCTTCGGTGACCTCCTCCAGCGACCAGTGGTCGGGGAACATCATGATCGGCGCGTCGTCGTGGCCGCCGCCGGCCGCGCGGTAGGTGCCGTTGGGGTTGATGTCTCCGAGCGGCACCGGGCGGACGCGTCCGGCGGTGCCGACGGGCGCCAGGTGCCCGGCCTTGCCGGTGGACGGATCGCCGCGCACGACCCGTTCGGCGACGTTCAACGGGACCTTGGACTTCAGCCCGTCGTGCGGAGCGGGCGGGTGCCCGGCGCTCCTCCACGTCCTCTCGATCGCCGAACCGAGCAGCCGCAGGTCACGGGGCATCATCCGCTGGTTGTGGAGCCTGTCGCCACGCGGATGGAGAGAGCCCACGGCGACGTTCCCGAAGTGGTCCCCGTACACCGGGCCGCCCATGAGGGCCCGGTCGGTGTAGACGGGGCGCAGTGTGTTCGCGTGTTCACGGTAGTAGTCCCACGGGCCGAGCAGATGGGTCATCTCATGGGCGAACACGGAGAGGTGGTCACTGGGCAGCTTCCAGCTCCGTGCCTCCATGCGGCTGCCGGGCCCGTAGGAGAGGTCGACGAGGTGGACACCGTCGCGGGGGCTCTTCAGCACACCGTTCGGCCAGCGCTCCACGGGAGCGTCGTCGACGAATGCCACCGAGACATGGAGCAGGTCGCCGTTGGAGAGCCGGTAGCCGGGGGCGTTGAGGTACTGGTCGAGAGAGGTCCGGGCCACCTTCCGGGCGGCGTCGGCGAAGTGCTCCTGGCCGGGCTCGTGGACCAGCTTGATGGGGATGACGACGTCGGAGCGGATGTCGCCGTTGGGGAGTTCCACGCGCTGCACCCGGAAGGCGCGGAGGTTGTTGGGACCGAGCTTCTCAAGGGCCTGGTACTCCTGGAAGCTCGGGGGCACGACGTCGATGGTGCCGAGGACCTTGCCGGCCGCGGTGTCGTTCCCGCGCCAGGTCTCGACGTAGGCTGCCGCCTCCTCGGTGGTCAGCTCACGCCATCCCCGGATCGCCGCGTGCGGTGTGGTGCCGAGAATCCGCTGGTGGGCGAGGTAGCGGGCGAAGGAGTCCAGTTCCTCGGGCCCGATGGGGCCGACCTTCGTGTGTCCGGCCACCTCCATGGTGAAGGTGGCGAGGTCGACGGTGCCGAAGCCGTGGTGTGCGAGATCGACCCGGAAGGAGTCGGCGGTCGCCCGGATGGCCCCGGGCACCCCGGCGTGCTGGGCGAACCGATGGCCGAGCATCTTCCCGAACGGCCTCAGCGCGGAGACGTTCGTACCCAGCGCGTCGGCGAGCGCGTCGGCCTCGTGGAGTCCCGCGCCGTGGCCGATCGTGTCAGCCAGCTCGACCGCATCGGCGAGGTCACCGTCGCCGACGTGGTGGGCGACGTTCTCCTGGAACCGCGTGGTCGCGCCCGCGGCCTCGGCGGCCCGGCCGAGCCGGAGCAGCGCGTGTACGTCGACGTCGGCGGGGAGGTCCCGCAGCCCGTGCCGCGTTTCGAGGTTCCAGCGCGCGACCGCGTCCCGCAGTCGCGCATCGGTGGTGAGGGCAAGGTGTTCGCCGCCCCCGTTCTCCTTGGACCAGTGGCGGAACGCGGCGAGCCGCGCCGCGTCGTCCGCCGTGGCGTGGGGCGCTCCGGTGTCCGGTGCGGTGAGGGAGAGGTCGTCCAGCATGGCCGCGAGCCGTTCGGCGTCCTGCTGGTCCCGGAGCCGCGCGATGTCGTCGGGGTGGGTGGCGAACCACTGGACGACGTGGGCGGCCTCGGTGACGGAGCTCTGCGGGGTACTGTTCCGGATCGCTTCCACGAGGCCGTCGACATCGTGGAGGTGGTGTGCGCGCAGCAGCCGTTCCAGGTGATGCGGGGACAGTCCTTCGAACTCCTGCGCCACGCCGACGAGCGAGTCCGAAGGTATGTGGACGGGCTCGCCGAGCCAGTCCACGACCGCCTCGCGGACGCTCGCCGCGTCGGCGGACGCGGCGAGCGCGGACAGCGAGGAGCCGTTGCGGGCCAGATGGCCGTCGAGGGCGTACCAGTCCGCGCGGGTGATGCCCAGGCTCTTCAGGTTGCGCTCCAGGTCGGCCGTCTTCTCCTGGGCGATCCCCAGATGTGCGGCCAGATCGGTCAGTTCGACGTCCACCTCGGGGGTCGCGGACGGCCTGAGCGTCTCGAAGATGCTCTGAGAGAGGTTGCTGGCGCCGAGCGGGTCGTTCAGCTCCTCGTCTTCGGTGACCTGGGAACCCGCGGCGGGTGTCTCCGGCTGGTGCGGGGACTTCGGGTGCTGGGTCTCCTGCTGGATTTCCGGTTCCGTGGCCCCGGTGTTCGTCCGTGTCGCCCCGTCGTCGCCCGTCGTCCGCGTCTGGAGGGTCCTGCTCCGGTCGACGTGCCGGTAGGTCCCGTCCTTGAGGTGGAGGAGGACGCCCTTCTGCACGTCCTCGGGCTTCGCCTCGCTGCCGTCCGGCATGAAGGTGAACAGCCTCTTGCCGCTCGCCACCGTCACCGGCACCTTCCACAGGGCGGCCGCCAGCGCCGGGTAGTAGTCCGCCGTTCCGTGGTCGGTCAGCTTCTCGCGGTCCCTCTCCCGGTTCTCGCCGTCGCCTTCCCGTTCGGCCGACAGGGTGGTGAGTTCGCGGCGCTGCTTCTCCGTCAGCGCGTCCTTCATCGGTGGCACGGCTCCGCGGTCGTCGAACTCCTTCGCGGCCTTGCTCGTGGGATCGTCGATGAGCTGGTCCAGTCCGGCCTTGCGGACGTCGTCCCGGCCGAACCCGTCCGTGAGGTCGGGCAGTAGCCACTTCGCCAGTTCCGAGAAGTGCTCACTCGTGGGCGTCCCCCCGCTCCCGCCCCCCTCGTCCGTCTGGGCGCGCAGTTCGCCGGCCAGATCGCGGCGGAGTTCCGGCCCGTCGCGCTGCGGGAGGTCCGGGTCACCGATCTCCTTGAACCCTTCGGCCAGCGCGTTGAAGAAGCCGTTGCCGTCGTTCTCGATGGCCGTCAGCGGATGGGTCGTGCCGTCGATCGTGACGGCGATCGGATCTCCGTCCGCGCCCGCGACCTCCTCGACGTCGTCCTCGACCTTCGGCTTGCCGTGGTCGTGACGGACCTCTTCCTTGAACGTGACGGGGGTCGTGGCCGTCGCCCCGGGGGTGCGGAACATCGGGTCGGTGAGCTTGCGGAGCCTCAGGTACTCCTCCCCGGCCTCGGTGATCTTCTCTCCCAGGCGATCCAGCCGGTCCTTGGCCTCCTGGTACTCGGGGGTCCCCTGCGCCAGCCCCCTCGTCCTGCGGCGTTGCTCCCAGTACTCCTTGTAGTTGGCCTCCCACGCCTCCTCCGCCTGTTTCACGGCCTTGGCCGCGTCCTTCTCCTCCGTGGTCAGCTCGTGGAGCCCCAGTTCCTTGACGCGCTCGTCGCTGAGCCAGACGAGTACGGTCGCCTCCGTCGTCCCGGACTGCAGTGGGCTCTGCGGGAGGCCCAGGGTGTTGTTCTTGACGTGGTGCTGTGAGCCCGCGGCCAGGTGGAAGGTGGCGGGGACCTCGTAGAGGTGTCCGTGCCCGGCGGGGGGTTTGAGGTTGAGCCGGGACTGCTCGGCCTGGGCGATCTTGTGGGTCTCGCCGCTGGTGTTGTTGACTCCGGCGACCGGGATGCCCGGCGCGATGGTCACACCGTTCTTGGCCACGGATTCGGCGGTTCCGGGGCCGCCCCCGGAGTTCGTGCTGGTGGTGTTGGAGAGTTCGCTGCCGGTGCCGGAGCCGGTCAGATCGTCGAACCGGATCTGGCTGGTGACGGCGAGTCGGCGCACCTTGGGGGATTTGAAGTCGAGGTGTGTGGCGACCGCGAGGGTCGTGTCGACGCCGCCGATGACGCTGTTGTTGGTGACGGTGACGGTGTGCAGGCCGGCCTGGGCGTGCCCCGAGGAGAGCGCGCCGGTGAGCGAGATGTCGTTCAGCGCGGTGTCGAGCGCGTCGGCCCCGAGCTTACCGGGCCTCACCGTGTCACTGGCACCGATGATCTCGGCGATCTCCTGGTCCGTGTACTCCTTGACCTCCTGATCGTTCTTGCGGGACTTGGCGACGAGCAGCTTGCCGAGCTTCTGTACCTGGTCGGCGCCGATGACCTCGTGGATGTGGAACCCTCCGTCGCCCTTGCGGGCGGCCGGTTCGTTCTTCTCCACGGTCTTCTTCAGGAGTTCGGTGAAGTCCTTGTCCGCCGTCAGCTCTTCGATCTTCATGGCGGGCTTCGACGGCGGGTTCGCGGGCGTGTTCCGCGACGTGTCGCTCTCGGCCTTCGGTTCCATGAAGAGGTACGACTCCGTCGTGGTGACGGTCGCGGTCCACTTCACCGGTTCGATGACGTCGGTGCCGTCGGCGTAGGTGACGGACACGACGGTCTCCCACTCGGTCTTCTTCACCGCCTTGGGCCCGGGGATGGTGGTGACCTGGGTGACCACACCGCTGGCGGAGTCCGTCGCGGAGTAGGCGTCGCCGAGCCCGCCCCCGCCGGTTCCGTTGATCCCGCCCGCGCCGCCCGGTCCCCGCACGGTCTCGCCGTCGTTGACGGAGTGCGTGTGAGAGGCCGTCGTCGACTGCACGTGGTCGTCGGCGGTGTTGCGCCCCGCCCCGAACTCGTGGTCGGCGAACAGGGTGTCGACGACCTTGGAGGAGCGGCGCCGGTGCTCGACGTTGATCGTCACGTCCTTGCCCAGAATGTTCAGCTTCTTGACGTGGGTCAGCGCCGAAGTGCGGCCGCGGGAGGTCAGCGCGGAACCGCTCTGGATGGCCGACCGGCCGGAGCGGGCGGACACCATGCCGTTGACGGTGTGCAGGGTCTGTTCCGCCACCCCCGCCTTCCGCAGTTCCTCGTTGAGCTTCTTGATCTGGGCGGCGTCCTGGGGGGCGGTGTGCGCGAAGTCGCCTCGTCTCGCCTTGTCGAGGCCCTCGCGGTCCCGCCACTCCACGTTCTTGAGGGCGTCCTCGGGCGCCCTGCCCAGGCCGTCCCGGATGAGCCCCGCCTTCACTGCGTCGCTCTCCCGCATCAGCCCGACCCAGCCGCCCGGCTTGCGGATCACGTGCGTCCGGGCGTCGCTGGAGCTTCCGAAGGGGCGACCGAAGAGGCCCAGGGGCTTGTGGTGGGCCGCGACCTGGTAGTCGGTGTCGGCGACGACCATGACCCAGCGGTCGCTGCCGAGGACCTGGTTGAGGTCGCGCATGGAGGTGGCGGACGAGGTGTCGCCCCAGCTCCACATCTTCTGCAGCCAGTTGTGGGACACACCGCCCTGGCCGCTGAAGTTCACGTCGCCGGTTCCCTGCAGGCCGCCGCCCGCCCCGCTGGTCCCGACACTGAAGCCGGCGGCCGAGCCCTTGTTGAAGCCGAACGCCTGCTCCAGAGCGGTGTTGGTCTCGGGCGACGCGGTGAACGACTCGCCCACCACTTTCAGGTTGTGCCGGGTCCCGATGATCGAGAGCGACTCCTCCCCCGCGAAGAGCGTCCCCTTGTCGTGCAGGTTCCCGACGGTGTGGCCGCCCGGCGAGAACACCTGGTCGGAGAGGGAGGTGAAGGAATGCTGCCCGAAGATCCGGCGGACCCGTTCCGACATGAACGCGCCCGCGTCCGTCAGCCGCCAGGCGTTCCCGGAGGTCTTCTTGATGAGATCGCGTACCGAGCCGAACAGCGTCTGGTCGGAACGGGCCGCGAGGGTGACGGTGGTGAACCCCTGGGCGGAGATCTCGTCCGCGATCCGGACGACGTCCGCCGCCAGCACCTCGGACTCGGCTCTTCCAGCGATCACGTCCTGGTCGGCCTCCGGCATCTCGGCGGTCTTCGAGAGGCCGTCCGGTACGCCGAAGGTGAACCTGATCGGGTGCGGAGTGAGGAAGACGGACCTGCTTCCGTCCTCCCGCATCTCGCCGATGCCGCCCAGCCCGCTCTTCTCGTGGAGCCATTTCACTGCCGGGAACTTCGACGCGTCGCCGTACCGTGCCAGCGCCCGCCAGCCGCCCAGTGTGAGCGCCTGGATCAGCGGCTGCGGGAAGGACGAGCGTTGCAGCTCGAAGTTCAGGTTGCCGACGAAGTCGTAATAGTCGGTGCCCGGACCGGGCGCGAACAGATCCTCACGGGTGGCGGTGCCACCGGACTTGGTCTGCCGCGACGTCCGGTACGTCCCACGGGCGTTGACGCCGCCGGAGCCGGTGGCGACGGGTGCGCCGAGCGAGTCCTTCTCGTTCCGCAGGGCCGAGAACGTCGCCTCCACGCCACCACTGCCGGTGTGCGTGACCTGCTGCGCGGTGTCGAAGCGTTCCCCTCCGCTGAACGCCTGGGTCGTGGTGCGGCGGGCGCTGCCGAGGTACGTGGGCGGATCGAGGTCGGCCCGGATCGTCAGGGTGTAGCCACGCTCCCGGGTGAACGACGAACCGCGCAGCTGCACCCGGATTCCCTCCTTGGAGGCCGCCTGGTGCATGCGCTGTTCCAACCCCTCCTTGGCGACCGCGGCCATCAGGGACCGGGTGTTCGCCACCGCCAGGACGGAGGCCCTGTCGCGGCGGAGGATACGGTTGAACCAGCTGCGGTGCCGATCGGCCTCCTTCACCTGTTCCCGGGTGGCGAGGGGAAGGGTGGGGTCCTTCTTCCTCAGGTCCTCAAGGAGGGAGTCGACCAGCTTCTCCTCGGCCTCGTGGGAGTTCCCCTTCGCCGCGTCCTCGGTGGCGGAGGGCCGGTTCTCGGCGTCGGCGCTCGGCGGGACCTCGTTCTGCGCGTCGTCGTCCCGCGCGTTCCGGTTCACGTCGGTCTCGTTCAGGGGCGCCTGGCCTGACGTCTCCTCGCCGAGCCTGATCCCGCCGGGCCGCCCGGGACCGAGCATGGTCACCTTGCCGCCGCCGTCGTTCCCGGTGTTCCAGTAGGCGGGTTTGTTCGGCTCGTTCGTGCCGACCCTCAGCTGCTCCTGGTTGTCCCAGCCCGCCAGCCGCTGGGCCTCGCCGACCGGCATCCGCACCAGGCTGCCGACGGTGAAGGTCTTGCTCCCGCCGTCCGGCGTCTCCACCGTCACCTCGGACTCGCGCATCACGAGCACGGTACGGACGTCCTTCGGGGAACGCACGGCGTTCTTGGCTCCGGCGGTGCCACCGAGGTTGGACGTGTTGGTGGAGGAATGGTTGTAGCCCATCGTGCCACCCGCCTGGGCGCGGGGGGTGGCGAACGCCTCGGAGTATCCGGTGATGTCGGTCGTCGCACCCGCGAACACGGAGATGTCGAGCGTGTGGGTCCTGGTGGTGCTGCTTTCGTTCTTCTCGCTGAACTGGTTGGTGTCGCGCAGTTCGAAGTCGGTCGCGGAGTCGATGACCCAATGGCGTTTGGGCACCGGCGTTCCGATGGTGACGGTTCCGGCCGTCGATCCGTCCTTGTTGTGCAGACGCAGCGGCGGCACGGGATCCCGGCCGTCGATCCGGGTGAAGTGCTCGGCCGAGAAGTGGTTGACGACAGCCTTGTAGTTGGCGCTGCCGATCGGGGAGTCGGTGTGCTGGAGCACCCAGTCGGTCATCGGGTCGATGTTGAAGTACGACTCGGTGTGCTCGATGTCCGCCCGCTCGCCGGACTCGGTCTCGAACTTCAGCGGAACCCGGTCCTTTCGCGGATCGGGACGGCTGCTGGTGGTGTGCGACTCGGGGATCTGGACGACCAGGCCCTTCGAGACCGTGTGCCTGACGGGCTCCGGTGTGACGTGCGCCTGGGAAGCGCTCCCGGTGCCGGTCGCGGGGAGGTCGTGGAGGGAGAGTTCGTAGACGACGTCGGTGGTCAGTTTGACGGAGGGACCGTGGCTGCGGGTCTCGTGCTGTGAGAGCTGCTGGGTGTTGAGGTTGGAGTCCCGGCTGGTACCCATCGCGGGCGCGACGGTCAGCTTCGCCGCCGCTCCCCCACCGGTGATCGCCGCGGTGACTGCCGCCTGGACCGTGCTGGAGTCGGAGACGGAGTAGCCCTCGGTCTGCTGGTTGCGCGCGACGCTGTCCAGCTTCCCTGCGTCCCCGGGGGTTCCCTCCCAGCTCTTCGCGTCGGGAACCGCCTTGACCCGCAGTTCCCGCTTCCGCCCGCCGTCGATGACAACGAAGCGGCGGCCGTCACCGAGGAAGGTGTTCGCCTGGTTCGCCAGGGCGAAGGAGAGCTCCGCCGGGTCGTCCAGGGTGACCTCGGCCTTCTCGGCCAGTTCGTTCGCGAGGTGCTGGGAGTCCTTCTCGTGGGTCAGCTGGACGGCGTGATGCCCGCCGACCGCACCCTTGAAGGGGATCGGCTCGTCCTTCTCGTAGGTGGATACGTCGTGGAGGAAGCCCGGGATGTTCAGGGTCTTCTTCTTGCCCTCGGAATCGGTCACCTCGATGGTCGGGGGCGCGGTGGTGCTGTCGTTCGGTCCGGGGATGTGCTGGGTGTTCCCCTGGTCCTGGACGCTGTTGTCGTTGTTGTCGTTGCTGTTGCTGTTGCCGGGCTGAACGATCTCGGACGTTTCGTTGTGGTCGCTGATGACGGCCCGGGTCTGGTCGTCGTCGGTGTTGGACCGGGCGTTGTCGATGCCCTCGTCGACGACGGCCTGAACGGTGTCCTGGGTGTTGTTGTCGGCCGTCGCCGTCACCGGCTCCGCCGAGATCATCAGGGAATCGGTCACGGTGGCGTTCCGGTCGGCGAACGGCGTCCCGTCCGACTGCGTCGGGCGGGAGTGCACCGCGCCGTAGTGCAGTTCGCTGGTTCCCGGGCCGGGCGGAGTCGATACGGTGCGGCGCTGGACGTTCTGGATCGATGGAGTCGGACCCGCTTTGCTCGCCGTCGTGTTGGAGACGGACGTCTGCGTCTGCGTCTGCGTGACCGTCCGGGACGTCCCCGGCTGGTTCGTCGGGTTCGGCGGCGTGGTCGCAGTCGTCGTGGAGGGCGTTCCGGTCGCCTTCGCCGTCGGAGTCTCGGCCGGTGTCTGCGTCACGACCGGTGCGGCGGACTGTGTGACGGGCGGCACGGTCGACTGCTGCTCGTTCTGCTGCTGGCCCTCCGCCGCCTCGATCTCCGGGTCGGCCTTCGGTGTGGGGCCGTTCTCCGACGTGGACGTAACGAGGTCTCCCGCGTTCGGCGCGGGCGGCACCCCGGTGTCGCTCACCCCGCCCCCGGGCACGGAGTTCTTGGCCGCGTCGTTCAGCCCGAACTCTCCCTTCGGGCTGTCCAGGGTGTCGAGCTTCGTGTGGAGGCCCTTGATCAGGTTGGCGATGCCGGAGTCGGACTGGGCGATGAGCGGGTGCACGACGGTGTGCCGCATCACATGGCTGAACATGGTCGGCGCGACGCCGGAGACGAACGTCTGCCAGCTCGTGGTGAACTCGCCCTGCGTCATCGAGTTGTACGTGCCCTCGGCGAGGTTCTGCGCGCCCGCGTCGATGAGCGTCGACGTTCCGTACACGCCCGCCGCGTAGCCGAACTTCTGCGTCCTCGTCAGCGCCTCGGACATCCCCTTCGCGCTGAGGGAGGTGGACAGATCCTTGGTGATGGTGTGCGACAGCACGTTCAGTGCGGCGTCGTCGACCTGGGTGCTGCCGTTCTTGGCCAGGGCCTTGGCGGCTGCCGCCAGGTCCTTGGCGATGTTGCCGGACACCACGTCGGAGGCGGCGCCGGCCCCCCAGTGCTTGTTGAGCGAGCTCGCCCATGCCTTACCCAGGCTGCGTGCCGCGTCGCCCTGGAGGTTGTGGAAGCCGTACTTCGCGAAGGCGTTGCCCACCTTGTCGACGAAGCTCTCCGTGACCGCCTTCCCGGCGCTCTTGTTCAGGCTCTTGACCAACTCGCTCTCGGTCCCGCCGAGGATGCTGCCCAGCGAGTTCGCCAGCCCCTTGCCCGCGCCCGCCTTCGCCCCCGCCTTGGTGCCCAGGTCGTCGAGGTGTTTACCGATCTGCGACCCGAGCCACTTGGCGGCGTCGCTGCCGACCACATTGGCGATCTTCTTGCCGAGCGCGCCGCCGATCGGGCTGAAGACGCCGCCGAACAAGCCCTGCAACGCGCCGAACCCGAGCGCGCTCTTCGTCGCGTCCAGGTCCCATTCGGTGCGGTTGCCCATGCCCTTCTGGATCAGCTGGATGGCGACGTCCATCGCCTCGCCGATCACCACACTCATGGCGGTGTGGATCATGATGCTCTTGATCAGGGCCTTGATGATCTGCTGGGCCACGATCCGGAGGGTGATCTCCGCGGCGACGGTGTTGGCGTGCGCCACCGCGTTCAGGCCGGGAATCCAGCTCACCGCCGCCTCGAACGCCATCTCGGCCATCAGCTGGATGACCTGGCCCAGGATCATCCACTTCGAGTACTCCGCCTGGTTGGCGGTGTCCCGGGCGATCTTGGCGAGGTTCTTGGCCTGATCGGCGCAGGCCATCAGGATCGAGGCGTCGCCCCCGCCCGACAGGTACTGGGCATACTTCTGGAACTCCTCCGCGCTCTGCCCGGAGAAGCTCTCACCGACGTAGTTCTGGACAGCGACGAGATACGTCTGCAGGTCCTTGAAGTCGTCGATCAGCTTGTCGTAGTAGCCGGCGGCCTCGCGCAGCAGGTCCTCGTTGATGGAGGGCCATTTCTCGCCCGAGAAGACCATGAGCAGCGTCTGCGCCTCGGGCGACGGGGTCAGCACGGGCGTCCCGCCCGTTCCGCCGGAGCCGGGCCGGTGGTGGTGCGCGTCACTGGTCCCCTCCAGCCGCCTTCCAGTCCTTGGCGATCTGGGTGGCCAGGTCCTCGGCGCCGGCGAAGAGCTTCTTCACGTCCTGGCCGTCCTCACCCAGCCGGGTGATCAGGAAGTCGAGCATCTTCAGGGTGTCGGTGAGCGGCGGCATGCCCGTCCCGATCACATCGAGGTACTGCTTCGAGGAGTCGTCCTGGCCGTCGCCGCCGCCCCGCGTGTTGAGGCCGTTGATGGATTCGAGGTGGGCGTGCGTGTCCGCGAGGGTCTTGCCGAGTTTCCCGTACTCGTCGATGCCCTTCCAGGTCGCGGCGCCGGCCTTCAGCTCGTTCCCCTCAGGCATCGTGCTTCTTCCCTCTCCGGGCCCCGGACGCCTCCGCGGCGCCCTTCGCCATCTCGCGGAGGGGCGCCAGGAACTCCTCGACGGGGGTGCCGGCCAGCATCGAACGGCGCATCTCGTCACCCTTGCCGCGCAGGGGCTCGAACGCCTCGCGTGCGGCATCGCCGCTTTCGGTCTGCGCCTTGCCGATGAGATCCACCAGCGTCTTCCCGAGACGGACCGGGTCCATCTGCCGGTAGTCCTCGGTGTGGAACTTGATTTCGCGGACGTCGCCCCGGGCACCCACCGTGACGCTGACGGAGCGGTCCTTGGAGCGCACGGTGGAGGTACGGGCGGCCAGCTCGCGCTGGACGGCGGCGAGCCGCTCGGCGTGCTCGCGGACCTGCTGCTGCATCTCGCCGAACTGTTCCTGGAGCGTCGAGCCGAGGATCGACTCGAACTGCTCGCGCGCGGACATCGAGGGCCGGTTGTCACCCCCGTCGCGTGTGCCGCCGCCGTCGCGGGCCGTCCCGCCGCTCTGGTACCCCATCAGCCGATCACTCCCGTGGTGGTGCACTCCTGGGTGCCCCACGTCTCCTCGTCCTCGTCCAGATAGCTCTTCCGCTCCCGGTGCTGGTCCTGCCCCGCGCCCGCACCGGCTCCCGCACCCGCGCCGGGCGGCGGCATCATCGGCGACTGGGAGGAGGTGCGCCGGTTCGCGGCCGCCTCCTCGACCACCTTGGCGCTGGGGTCGACGGAGGTGGTCCGGACCTTGCCGGTCGGCTCGACACCGATGCTGGTCCTGCCGCCCTTGCCGCTCGTGTACTCGGAGAACGTGCCGTCGGGGTTGCGGACCTTGAACACGCCCTTGCTCTGCTGCGATCCGCCCTCGCCGCCGGTACGGAGCCCGGAGTGGTCGCTGGAGAGCCGGGAGGTCTCACGGAGGCGGGACAACGCCTTCTCGTTCTCCCTCCGCTGCTGCTCGGCCCGCCGCTGCGCCTCCTGCTGTTCCTTGGCCTGCTGCTGGTACGCCTTCTGCTCCGCCTCGGCCTGGCGGCGCAGCGTCTCCTGCTGGCTCTGCTGCTTCTGCTGTTGCTGGAACGCTCCGGGGGTCGTCTTGTAGAGGGAGCCGTCGGAGTTCCTGAGGGGCTTTCCGTCCGGGCCGGTGACGGTGCCGTTCTTGTTGAGGGTGGAGCCGGGCGGGATGTTCATCAGGCCGCCGGGGCCGAACGACCCCGGGCCGCTGGTGTTCTGGTCGGTGTCGGTTCCGGTGTTGCCCAGGCCGGTGTTGCCCAGGCCGGTGTTGTCGAGTCCGGAGCCGCCGTTGCCCGTGACGTTGTCGGTGCCGAAGCTCCCCGGGCCCGAGGCGTTCAGGTTCTTGAGCTGGTCCTGGAGCGTCGAGCCGGGGCCGTCCTTGTCCAGGCCGCTCTGTCCGGAGGAGTCGCCGTCGCTGAACGCTCCGGGCGAATCCTCTTTCTGGAGCTCGGTGTTGTCCCCGCCGGGCAGGTTCTTGTCGTCGCCCGTGGGGTTCGTCAGCCCCTTGAGCAGATCGGCGATGGTGTCGGACGTGGTGGATCCGTCCGGGTTCAGTCCGCCCTTGTCGGTGCCGGCCGGGGCGTCCCAGGGCGGCTTGGTCGGGACACGGATGGCCCCTTCGGTCAGGCCGTAGGCCAAGCCGATGGCCTTCCCCGCGTCCCTGGCGGGGCCGTCGAGGCTGGCTCCGACCTGGTCGAGCCAGCGCTGCTTGGCCTTGGCCTCGAACGCTTCCCAGAATCCCGACCCGTGCGGGTCGCCGAGCGACGTCTTCAGCCAGCCGTTGTCGAACGTGTAGGCGCCCTCGGCGAACTCCTCGTGGAAGAGGTCGCTCAGGATCTGGGCGGGCCAGGCGTTGTTCTCCGTTCCGTAGGCGAAGATCACCTGGTACAGGCTCTGGAGCTGCCTGGTCGCTTCCTGGCGGGCGTCGTCGATCTCCTTGGAGAAGTCCCGCGGGTTGGTCATCTGGGTGTGCAGATTGCCGAACTGGTTCGCCACCCCGATGAGCATGCTGCGGAACTGTCCCGCGGCGGTGCCCTGCATCTCGGAGTCGGGTACGTCGATCTCCTCGGACCAGCCCTTGACGGTGTGGAACCACTCGTCCAGGAACCGCTGGACGCCTTTGACCGTCCAGCTGGCGTCGTCGAAGCTGTGCAGGGAGAAGACGGTGTTGCCGACCTCGCCGAGGGCGGTGGCGAGGAGTTCCCTGGCGCCGAAGTGCCACTTGTAGATCGCCTGGTCCTGGGGCAGCGGGTCCTTCAGGTCGGCGCTGACGTTGAATCCGACCTGGTAGTTGTAGAAGGCGCCGTTGTACCAGCGCTTGTTCCAGCCCAGGTCGTAGCCACCGGGCGCGCCACCGGTCCCCGCGACCCCCTCCAGGTGGTGGGGAGCGACGAAGGTGTCACCGAGCCACTTCAGCTTGGTGACCTCCGCCCGGTCGACCGGGCCGCCCTCCTGGTCGGAGACGAGGCCGAGAGCCTCTTCCCACTTCGTGACCGCCATGCTGTCAATCCTTCTCTCGGCCCTGCCCCACCGCGGTGTCGCCCGACGGATCAGACGCCGGTGGTCGGCGTCTTCTCCGTGGTCGACTGAGTGGCCCCACTGCCACCGAAGATGCTCAGCGGAACCTTGAGGTCGTCCATCATCGTCTGCAGTGCGATGTCCTTGGCGTCCTGCTCGCCCTGCTGGGTGATGTGATCGACGCCGACCAGGTTGTCGGAGAGCTTCAGCATCCCTTCCTTCATCTCGTCCAGGAGCTTCACCATGCCCACGGCGAAGGAGTTGAACTTCTTCCGCAGCATCGCCGTCTGCTGGATGTTCGCCTTCGGGTTGCCCGCGAGCAGGGAGTCGTCGGCGGCGTAGAGCCGCAGCCGCACGATGTCCGGGTGCTTGTCGAACTGCTCGACGAACTGGGCGTTGATCCTGTCCCGCGCGAAGCCCTGCAGGAAGTCCGACGAGATCTTGTAGGTACCGCCGTCCTCAGCCATGGGTCAGCCTCCGTCAGCCGGCCATGAGCTTGGCGCCGAGGCCGTCATGCTCGTGGTGGGTGTTGCCCATGTTGTTCAGGGTCTGGTGCCCCTGGTTGAACGCGCTGTCCATCTCGTTGATCGCGGTGTTCAGCCTCGTCTGCACCTCGCGCCACTGGTTGGCGCTCTGGCCCTGGGCGGTGTTGGCGAGTTCCTGGACGCCCGCGACCAGCTCCTCCAGCGCGTTGCGCATGTTCGCCGTGAGCTGCTGCATGTCGTTGGTGGCGTCGCCGAGACCGCCCCAGTTGATCTGGATGTCGCCGGACACGATGTGCCCCTTTCTTCCTGCGACGGATGAGGACGGATCAGTTGTTGTTGAGGACGTTCGTGATGCCGTCGGAGACGGCGGAGCCCTCGAAGCCGGTCTTGGCGTGCTGGAGAGCGGCCTGCTCACCGGCGTCGAGGACGTTCTGCTGCTCGTTCAGCTTGTTCCAGACGTCGTCGACGGCCGCCATCGCCTTGGTGTAGCCCTGCTGCCACGTCGCGAACTTGTCCTGGAAGGTCGCGGCCGACCCGTCCGAGGTGCTGTAGTGCGTCGCGACGTTGCTCCTGATGCTCTCGGCGGCGCCACCGGCCTGCTTCATGAAGCCGAAGTGGGTGTCGAGCGCGACGATGGCCTTCCGTGCCGCCGCAGCATCCTTGACGAGCTCTGACACGTTGTGTCCCTCCAGTCGGAACCTGATCGGTTACGGGAAGGCGCGACCCATCCGTCGCAGGGTCCTCCCCAACCCCATCTACCTCGGGGAGATTATCCGATCAATGAGATTGATGTCAGCAGTGGAGGTGGGTAGTTCACCGCTATTTGAGGTTTTCTTGAGCATCTCCCACTAACCCGCGCCGCATTGTTCACGGAGTTGTGTTCTCTTCTGCGGAACCTTCCCTTCCTCCTGGGCATCCGCGTCCACCACTCCGTTCCTCGAAACCCCCGAAGGATCCAGTACCGGACCACTCGGCAGGAGGCTCAGCAATCGCCCCGGAACATCCACGGCGGCGCCCGCGGAATACCCGATCTGTTTCAGTCCCGCCTCCGTCACCGGATAGGAAACGCCCGAATCCGTCACCAAATAAAGGGAGTTGCCGGTACCCGCCGAGGACCGGGCCCGCACCAGCGACCCCGCTCCCGGGCGCACCCAGATCCGGTCCACCGCCACGCACGCCGCCCTCACCCCCGGCTGCCGGTCGGGCGGCGAGCCGGGGACCCCGTCCGCCGGCAGGAGGGACACCGTCGTCGTGTGGCCGCCGGAGGACGGTTTCACCCGGACGCAGACCTGCTCCTGGGCCGGGTCCACCGTCGACACCCGGGGCACCGAGGCCGGCAGCCCCGCCGCCATCTGCTGCGCCGCGGCCGCCGGCGCCTGGTGGGCCGCCAGGTCGGCCGGGCCCACCGGACGCTCGGTCACGGCCTTCCCGTCGTACGCCTGCTTCTGGGTGCGCGGGTCGCCGCGCAGCAGCCGGCGGGCCGGGCCGGTCAGTGGGGCCAGCCCGTCCGTACGCAGCACATAGTGCTGTCCACCGGCCGAGAAGAGCTGGCCGACGCGGGTGCCCTCACCCGCCAGGCGCGGTCCCGGGCGCCCCCGCCCGGGGATCTCCGGCGGGGCGATCCCCGGCCCCGCGTCCAGCGCTGTCAGGAACGACGCGTCGACCAGTACGGGCGTGACGCCCGCCCAGCCCAGCGCCGCCTCCGTACCGTGCTCGGTGTCGATCCGGAACCGGCGGCCGTTCCAGACCAGTTGCCGCCCCTCCCCCGGGGCCGTCACCAGCACGCCCCGGTCGGAGCCGAGCCCGTCCTCCGCGTCCGCGGGACCGGACACGACCACGCTGGTCAGCGGCTTCGTCCTCGTCGGCCCGGACGGCTGCACACCGGCGCAGACCGCCCAGGCCCCGGCGCCGGGCGTCTGCGGCAGCCCGTCCGGAGCGCCCACGATCCCGATGGGGGTGCCGCGCGGCGCGTCCTCGATGGACCCCTCCGCGACCTCCTCCACCGCCATCCGGCCGCCCGCGACCAGCCGCGCGGAAGCCTGGTTGAGCACCGGGTGCAGCACCCCGCCGACGTTCAGGTAACGGGCACCGGTCTCCTTCACCACGACCAGTGCGCCCGGCGTCTGCCAGGAGGTCCCCCCACCCGGCTTGATCAGCCCGAAGAGCACGGTGACCACGCAGGCCAGCGCCACGATCAGCGCCCCCCAGCGGACGCCCCGCCAGGTCCGCGCGGTCGGGGTGTCGGGCGAGTCGGGGTCGTCCCGCAGCAGTCCGCTGGAGAGCCGGCCCATCACGTACAGATGCGCCTGCACCTGGTCCTTGCGCGACTGCACCGCCATCAGCCCCTCACCCCCTGATCCCGCGCAGCGCCCCGAACACCCCGGCGAGCAGCACCGCGAGCGGCAGCAGCGCCAGCGCGCAGAGCGTTTGCAGGAGATCGGCGATCCGGCCCCAGTAGGGGACGAGCCGTCGTCCCGGCACGGTCCAGGCGGCGATCGCGGTGACCGCCGCCAGCGCGGCGAAGGCCGCGGTGATCTCCAGGCGCCCGGGAAGGCCCAGGTCGATGGCGCGGAGCACCCCCGCGAGGGCGAGCCCGTACGCCCCCGGCACCGCCATCGCGAGCCGGTGCGGGACGGCGCCGACCACGCGCACGTGCAGGAGCAGCAGCGTGCTCAGCACCACGGCGAGCAGCTCGGCCGTCCAGCCGCCGCCGGTGGCGAGCAGCGCGGTCTCGCAGGCCGCGGCCAGCAGTCCGAGCGCCACGTACATGCCGGTCAGGTAGCGGTCGGCCAGTTCGGCGCGCTCGCGGACCTGGGCGGCGGGGAACGGGTCGATGCCCTCCTGGAGCTCGCCCGCGTTGGAGGGGAGCGGCGGCATCCGCATCCCGGCGAACCGGAAGGCCAGGCTGGGCACGAAGCCGCCCGCGAGGACGACCACGACCGCCAGCCACCCGGCCACCTGGGCGATCGGCATCCCGGACAGTGCGACCGCACCGGCCATCGAGGTGAACAGGGCCACCACGAACGCCCCGAGGAAGAGGGGGGCGAACGCCCCGACGGCGGCCAGCGCGAGGATCGCGGCACCGGCCCCGGCCGCGCCTCCGGCCAGCAGCCTCGGGCCCAGCAGGCTCTCGCCGTGCCCGGCGGCCGGGATCAGCGCGCCCGCGACGGCCAGGTAGGGAACGGCCAGTACGCCGAGCGCCGCGCCGGCCCCGGCGTCGCCGACCGCCCGGGAGGCGGCCAGCCCGCCGGCCACCAGCAGCAGGGCGACGGCACCGGCCGCTCCGGCCCGCCACATCGCGGCGCCCGGCAGCAGCACGGTGATCAGCCCGGCGGCCAGCGCCGTCACGGTGAATCCGATGAGCAGCCGGCGGGTCAGCTCGGGCCGCCAGGTGTCGGGCCGGGCCCGCAGGGTCTCCCCGATGCCGTCGACCAGATCGTCGAAGTCGGCTTCCGGCAAAGCCTCATGACGGGCCCTCAGATACAGGGTCTCGCCGTCGCGCAGTTCCGCCTCGGCCGGGGTGCGCTCCTCGTCGAGGGGCGCGGCACCGAGCCGTTGGAGCGTCCAGCCGCCGTGCTCCAGGCCCTGTTCGTCGAGGTCCCCGCCGGCGTACTCGACCAGTACCGGCAGCAGATCGGCGAGAGGAACATCGACGGGTATGCCTAGTTCGAAGGTTTTCTCCGGACTTCTGACGGTTATCCGGCAGAGTCCGGCGGTCTTGTCGCCCACGGTGCGCGATTCACTCCCGCCTGTATTTCCGTTCGGGATTCGACCCGAGAACGTGTGCACATTATCGTGAAGTTCGTTATGACTGTACGTTCGTGCGACCAACCGAAAATCGGCGGTGTGGGCCGCGGTTTTCGAGTCGTCGACACTTCGAGTCGGGAGCCGGTTTGAGCACGGTCATTTTTCGGCGGCCCCCGCGTCGGGTCGGCCCCCGCATGCCCGAGGGCGAACTGACGCTTCAGGAGCCGCCGTCCCTGCCGGAGCCGCAGGGCGCCATGGGCGGGATCATCACCTACCTGCCGATGGCGCTGAGCTCGCTCGGCATGGTGCTCATCTTCATCCGGCCCGGCCAGGGCAACGGGGTGCTGATGTGGGTGTCGGTCGGCATGATGGGCGCCTCGGCCATCGGCATGCTGGTCGCCCAGTTCCTCCGGGCCGCCGGGGACCGCAAGCGCAAGCTGCGCGCCGAACGCCGGGACTACCTGCGGTACCTGACGACGAGCCGACGCCGCATCCGCAAGGTCGTCGAGCAGCAGCGGCAGGCCCAGGAGTGGCGCCACCCGCTGCCCCAGGCCCTGTGGTCGGTCGCCCGCACCGGACGCCTGTGGGAACGGCGCGCCACCCACGACGACTTCGGCGAGGCGCGGATCGGGACCGGTGAGCAGCAGCTCGCCCTCACCCTCCTGCCGCTGTCCACCAAGCCGGTCGAGGACCTGGAGCCGCTCTCCGCGCACGCCCTGCGCCGGTTCATCCACGCCTACTCGACGGTCGGCGACCAGCCGGTGGCCGTACGGCTGCGCTCGTTCGCCCGGGTGCTGCTCGTCTCCGCCGACGAGCACCGCGCGGTCTCCCGGGCCGCCGCCCGGGCGCTGGTCGCCCAGCTCGCGGTGGCCCACGCCCCGGAGGACCTGTCGATCGCCGTGGTCGCGGACGGCGACGCGCTGCCGTCCTGGTCCTGGGCGAAGTGGCTGCCGCACGTCCAGCACCAGGCCGATGTCGACGGAGCGGGTCCGGCCCGTCTGGTGGCCGAGACGGTCTCGGAGCTGGAGCCGCTGCTCGGTGAGGAGTTCGCCGGGCGGCCGGCGTTCGAGCCCGGCGCGGAGCCGAGCCGCGACGAGCCGTTCACCGTCGTCGTCCTGGACACCGCGTCCGTGCCTCCCGGGGCCCGGCTGGCCGAGACCGGCTACCGCAACACGGTCGTCGTCGACGTCCGCGGGACCCTGGAGGGCGCCTGCCAGACGCGCGGCACGCTGCGGCTGCGGGTCGCGCCCGACGCCCTGACCCTGCTGTCCACCGCACCGGACGGCAAGCCGGCCGAGACCGCGCTGGGCCGGCCGGACGCGCTCGGTCCGCACGCCTCCCGTGCCCTCGCCACCGTCCTCGCGCCTTTCCGGCTGGGTGCCGCGGCGCGGGCCGAACGCCCGTTGCAGGAGGACATGGAGCTCACCGACCTGCTCGGCATCCGCGATCTGCACGCCACCGAGGCGGCCGAGCTGCACCGCCCCCGCGCCGCGTCGGAGCGGATGCGGGTGCCGATCGGCATCGGCTCGGACGGCGCGCACGTCGATCTCGACCTCAAGGAGTCCGCGCAGGGCGGCATGGGCCCGCACGGCATGCTGATCGGTGCCACCGGGTCCGGCAAGTCGGAGCTGCTGCGCACCCTGGTGCTCGCGCTGGCGCTCACCCACTCCTCCGAGACGCTCAACTTCGTCCTCACCGACTTCAAGGGCGGCGCGACCTTCCTGGGGCTGGACCGGCTGCCGCACACCTCGGCCGTCATCACCAACCTGGCGGACGAGGCGGCGCTGGTGGAGCGGATGAAGGACGCCCTGCACGGCGAACTCGTCCGCCGCCAGGAGCTGCTACGCAAGGCCGGCAACTACTCGTCCGTCCGCGAGTACGAGGAGGCCCGGGCGGGCGGCGCCGACCTCGCCCCGCTGCCCACCCTGTTCGTGGTGGTCGACGAGTTCAGCGAGCTGCTGGCCGCACACCGCGACTTCCTCGACCTCTTCGTGATGATCGGCCGGCTCGGCCGTTCGCTCTCCGTCCACCTGCTGCTCGCCTCGCAGCGGCTGGACGAGGGCCGGATCAACCAGCTGGAGGGCCACCTCTCCTACCGCATCGCGCTGCGCACGTTCTCCGCGATGGAGAGCCGAGGGGTGCTCGGTGTGCCGGACGCCTACGAGCTGCCGCCGCAGCCCGGCAGCGGCCTGCTGAAGAACGACGTCGGTTCGCTCACCCGCTTCAAGGCCGCCTACGTGTCGGGCCGCTACCGGGCCTCCCGCCCCGCGATGCGCCGTGCGGTGGTCGCCGGGCAGGTGGTGCCGTTCGAGGCGGGCTGGGTCCCGCCCCGCGACCTGCCCGCCGCCCCGGACACGGAGCCGGAGACCGAGCCGGAGGAGGAGAACACCTCCGGGCCGAGCCTGCTCACCGTCGCCGTCGACAAGCTGGAGCACTCCGGACCCCCCGCCCACCAGGTGTGGCTGGCCCCACTGGACGAGCCCCCGACGCTCGATCTCCTGCTGCCGCCGCCCGGCATGCCCCGGGGCAAGTTCCTCTCCGTGCCGGTCGGCGTCATCGACCGCCCCTTCGACCAGCGCCGCGACGAGCTGGTGGCCGACCTGTCCGGAGCGGGCGGCCATGTCGGGATCGCGGGCGGTCCGCAGTCCGGCAAGTCCACCCTGGTCCGTACGCTGATCACGGCGCTGGCGCTCACCCACACCCCGCGCGAAGTGCAGTTCTACTGCCTGGACTTCGGCGGCGGCACGCTCACCTCGCTCACCGGGCTGCCGCATGTCGGCGGTGTCACCGGGCGTCTGGACCCCGAGCGGATGGCCCGTACCATCGCCGAGGTCAGTGGGGTCATCACCCGTCGCGAACTCCTCTTCGCGGAGCGGGGCGTGGAGTCCATGGCCGACTTCCGGCGCCGCCGGGCGGCCGGCGAGTTCCCGGACGAGGCGCACGGCGACGTCTTCCTCGTCGTGGACGGATGGAACACCATCCGCCAGGACTTCATGGACCTCGCCCCCACCTTCAACCTGATCGCCTCCCGGGGCCTCAACTTCGGGGTGCACCTGATCGTGGCCTCCGGCCGCTGGATGGAGATCTCGGCCGCGCTGCGCGACCAGTTGGGCACCCGCTTCGAGCTGCGGCTCGGCGACCCGGTGGACTCGATGGTCAACATGCGTGCGGCGGGGACCGTTCCGGCGATCCCGGGCCGCGGTCTGACCGCCGAACGGATGCACTTCCTCACCGCGCTCCCCCGCAACGACGGCGATCCGGACACGGAGAACATCGCGGACGGGGTCGCCGCGCTCGTACGGGAGGTCGCGGCCGGATGGGACGGGCCGGTCGCCCCGAAGGTCCGGATGCTGCCGATGAGCCTCCCCGCCGCCGAACTCCCGGCACCCGACGGCGACCTGCGTGTCCCGCTCGGTCTGGAGGACCAGCGGCTCGACGTGTTCCACCACGACTTCGAGGAGCACCCGCACCTGGTGGTCGTCGGTGACGTGGAGTCCGGCAAGTCGAACCTGCTCGCCCATGTCGCCGACGCGATCTGCACCCGCTACTCCCCCGCCGAGGCCCGGGTCGTGCTCGTCGACTACCGGCGCGGCCTCTCCGAGGCTGTGCCCGAGTCGCACCGCCTGGGCTACGCCACCGGCGCCAACCTGTTGGCGCAGATGGTCGACGGGGTGGCGCGGGCGATGAAGGACCGGGTGCCCGGTCCGGAGATCGCCCCGGCCCGGCTGCGGCTGCGCGACTGGTGGAGCGGGCCCCGGCTCTTCCTCCTCGTCGACGACCACGAACTGGTCTCCACGGGCGGGATGAGCGGCGGCGACCCCTTCGGGCCGCTCCACGAGTTCCTGGCCCAGGCGGACGAGATCGGTCTGCACATCGTCGTGGCCCGCAGCGCGAACGGCTCCGGCCGGGCAATGATGTCCGACCAGCTGCTGCGGCGCATGGTCGAGGCCAACACCCCGGTGCTGATGATGAGCTGCCCGCCCGCGGAAGGGCAGGTGGTGGCCGGTACGAAGCCACGTATCCTGCCTGCGGGACGAGGCCTGTACATCACCCGCCGCCGTACCGTGCAGATCCAGACGGCACACCGGTCCTGACGGCCCGGCGCCCTCCCGCCGCCCACTCGGCCCCGCGCACCCGAGCCGCCCGTACCGTCGCCACGGTGCGGGCGGCCGTCGCGGGGCCGGTCACCGGGGCACCGGCGAAGGGCCCGACCACGACGACGCAGAAAGGAACGCCATGGCCCGCCAGACCATCGTCGCGGACCCGTACCAGGGCATCGCGTCGGCTCTCGCCGCCGCCCGCCCGGGAGGAGTGGTCCGACTCCGCCCCGGCCACTACGACGAATGCCTGGTCATCACCAAGATGGTCACGATCGTCGCCGACGACCCCGACGACCCGCCCGAGATATCCCCGCGCGCGGGCAGCGCCGTGCAGGTCGTCGCCGAGGCCGTCAAGCTCTCCGGGCTGATCCTGCGCGGCGGCGACGAGGACGCCCCCGTCGTCGACGTACCGCGCGGCCAGGCGGCCCTGGAGAACTGCCGGGTGCACGCCCACTCGTGGACCGCGCTGCTCTCCCGCGAGCGCGGCTCCCTCGCCATGCGCGACTGCGTCGTCACCAACCCGTCGGGGGCCGGGTTCGTCGACCTCTCCCCCGAATCCAGTGTCGTCGAGGACTGCGTCTTCGAGGACCTCGGCAGCTCCGGGCTGGTGCTCGGTGACGACTCCGCGCCCTCGATCCGCGACTGCTCGGTCCGGGGTGCCCGGGGCAACGGCCTCCTCGCGAACGGGCGCGCGGGCGGCACCGTCGAACGCCTCACGGTCGAGGGCACCCCCAAACCGGGGGTCGCCCTGGAGGAGCAGGCCACCACCCGGCTCACCGACGTGCACGCCGTCGGCTGCACCATCGGCTTCCACATCTCCTCCACCGCGCTGCCCGTCCTCACCGGCTGCACCGCCGTCGACAGCACCACCCACGGAGTGCTGCTCTCCGCCACCACCGCGCCCGCCCTCAACAACGTGGAGGCCCGGGGCTCGGGCGGCAACGGCATCGTCGCGATCGAGCAGGCCCGCGGCACCCTCTCCGACTGCCTGGTGGAGAACTCGCTCGCCGCCGGGATCCTGGTACGCGGCAGCGCCGCGCCCACCGTCCAGCGCACGCTCGTCACCGGCGGCAAGGCCGAGGGCATCCTCCTCGACGCCGACAGCGCGCCCCGCATCGACCGGGTGACCGTGCACCGGGCGGGCGGCCACGGCATCGTCCTCGCCGGCGGCAACCGGGCCCGGCTGCGGGACGTCGAGATCGTCGAGGCCGTCGGCCACGGGCTGCACGCCCGCGACGAGGCGCGCGGCCGTATCGAGATGACCACGGTCCTGGACGCCGCGCAGTGCGGCATCCGGATCGACGGGGCGAGCCCCGCCTTCCAGGACGTCGCCGTCCGGGGCAGCGGGGCCGCCGGGTTCGCGGCCGCCGGGAAGTGCGCCCCCGAACTCGTCGACACCCTCGTGGAGGACTCCGGCGCCGAGGGCATCACGGTCACCGACGACGGGGCCGGGCTGACCGCCGTCCGCGCCCGGGTGCTGCGCAGCCGGAGCCATGGCGCGCTCATCGGCGCGGGCGCCACCGCCGAGCTGACCGGGTGCGAGTTCACCGACGGCAGGGCCGACGGCATCCGGGTCGCCACCGAACGTCCCGTACGCGCCGCGGGCTGCACCGTCACCGGCAACACCGGGGCCGGCGTCCGCCACACCGCGCCGGGCGGCAGCCTCGCCGCGGACGATCTGACCAGCGAGGACAACGGCGAGCCCGACGCCCTGGGCGGGCGTGGCGACGGCGCCGCCGAGCCGGAGGCCCGGGGCGCGGACGGCGGGGGGCCGGCCGGTCCGCTCGCCCGGCTCGACGAGCTCGTGGGGCTGCGGGCCGTCAAGGAGCAGGTCGCCACGCTCGTCAACCTCAACAAGCTGGCCCGGCGGCGCCGCGAGATGGGGCTGCCCGTCCCGGCCACCGCCCGCCACCTCGTCTTCGCCGGTCCGCCCGGCACCGGCAAGACCACGGTCGCCCGGCTCTACGGCTCGGTCCTCGCCTCCCTCGGCGTCCTGCGCTCCGGACATCTGGTGGAGGTGGCCCGCGCCGACCTCGTCGCGAAGATCATCGGCGGCACCGCCATCAAGACCACCGAGGTCTTCGAACAGGCCCTCGGCGGAGTGCTGTTCATCGACGAGGCGTACACCCTCACCGCGGACGGCGGCAGCGGCCCCGACTTCGGCCGGGAGGCCGTCGACACCCTGGTCAAGCTGATGGAGGACCACCGCGAGGACGTCGTCGTCATCGCCGCCGGCTACTCGCGGCAGATGCGGAGCTTCCTGGAGTCCAACCCCGGTCTGGGCTCCCGGTTCAGCCGCACGCTGGAGTTCGAGAACTACTCGGTGGACGAGCTGCTCACCATCGTGAAGCGCCAGGGCGAGCAGAATCGATTCACGTTCCGTGAGGACACCGAGCGGGCGTTGGCCCACCACTTCGAGCAGATGCACCGGGACGAGTCGTTCGGCAACGCCCGCGCCGCCCGCAAGGTGTTCGAGGAGATGGTGGACCGCCAGGCGTTCCGCCTCGCCGAGTCCCCGGACATCACGGAGGAGGACCTGACCGTCCTGCTCCCGACCGATGTCGGCGAGGAGGCCGCGGCCGCCGTCTCGGGCGAGGGCGGTGCGGACGGCCGGTCCGACCGGCTCACCGGGCTGCTCGCCGAACTCGACGGCCTGATCGGCCTGGACGGGGTCAAGGCGCAGGTCCGCGACGTCGTCAACCTGGTGTCGGCGGCGCGCCGCCGCAAGGCCGCCGGGCTGCCCGCCCCGGCCGTCGCCCACCACCTGGTCTTCACCGGCCCGCCCGGCACCGGCAAGACATCGGTGGCGCGGCTGTACGGTGAGCTCCTGGGCGCGATGTCGGTGCTGCCGCGCGGCCAGCTGGTGGAGGTCTCCCGCGCCGATCTCGTCGGCCGCTACGTGGGCCACACCGCGCAGCTCACCAAGGAGACGTTCGCGCGGGCCCGGGGCGGGGTGCTGTTCATCGACGAGGCGTACACCCTCACCCCCGAGGGCGGTTCGGGCTCCGACTTCGGGCGCGAGGCGGTCGACACCCTGCTCAAGCTGATGGAGGACCACCGGGACGACACGGTCGTGGTCGCCGCGGGCTACGAGGGCGAGATGGCCCGCTTCCTCGGCTCCAACCCCGGTCTGGCCTCCCGGTTCGGACGCACCGTCACCTTCGATTCCTACGATGCGGACGAGCTGGTCGAGATCGTGCACCGGCAGAGCACCCGGGACGGCTACGTGTGCGCGCCCGACACGCTGGAGGCGCTGCGCCGCCACTTCGCCGGTGTCGACCGGGGCCCGAGCTTCGGCAACGGGCGCTACGCCCGCACCGTGCTCGAACAGATGATGACCCGCCAGGCCGGACGGCTCGCGTCCCTCCCGGACGCGGACACGGACCAGCTGCGGCTGCTGCTTCCCGAGGATGTGACGGCATGACGGACGAGCGCAAACTGACGGCGAGGCTCCGGGACACCGGCCGGTGTGCCACCTGCTTCGAGGCGTTCAACCCCGCCTGTCCCCGGGCGGTGCTCGACGAGGGGACGGTCGAGGTGCCCCGGGAGGCGGCCGAGCCGGTCCGGCCGGCGCCCCGGCCCCGTGCCACCGCCGGGTCCGAGGTGGGCGGTGTGCCAGGAGCCGTGGTCGCCCCGAGGGTCGGCGCGCAGCCCCCGGTCGCCCCCCGTTCCCGGGGTACCGCCGCCCCGGCGGGTTCTGCCGAGACCCCGTCCGGTTCCGCCCCGGTACGCGACCCGCGCCGTCCGAGGGCGGGTGCGTCCGGTGCCCCGTCCCCGTGGCAGGAGCGCGCCGCGCCCCGGCCGGCCCCGGGCGCGGCGGCCCCCGCCCCGGGTGCGTCGGCCCGGCGGAGCACCACGACGCCCGGTGCGTCGCCGGGGCGTGCCCCGCGCCCCGGGGCCGCGGCGCCCGGCAGGGCCGAGGCCCCGGCGACGGAGGGGGGTACGTCCCGATGAACCGGCCGCCCCGAACCGTGCCCGTGCTGCTGTCCGCCGCCCTGGCCGTGGCGGTGCCGCTCGTCGCGGTGTCCTCCGCCCCGGCCTCCGCCGACACGGCGCTGCCCCGGATCTCCTCGGCCCCGCCGCGGGACGGCGGCTGCGTCAAGCCGTCGAAGAAGCGTCCGGCCGATGTCCCGTGGCCGCAGCAGTACATCGCGCCGTCCCGAGCCTGGGAGACCACCCGTGGCGCGGGCGCCGTCGTCGCCGTCGTCGACACCGGCGTGGACGCCCGGAACAGCCCGGCTCTGGTGGGCCGGGTCACGCCCGCGTCGGACGCGGCCGGAACCGACTGCATCGGTCACGGTACGTTCGTGGCCGGGCTGATCGCCGCCGCGCCGCGCTCCGGTACGGGCTTCGCCGGGGTCGCCCCGGAGGCCCGGATCGTCGCGGTCCGGGCCACGGCGGCGGACGGCACCGCCACCGCGAACAGCGTCGCCGCCGGGATCGACGCGGCCGTCGCCCGCCGCGCGCGTGTCATCGACGTACCGATCGCGCTGGCCAAGGGCAGTCCGGCGCTCACTGCGGCCGTACGCGGCGCGGTGCGGAGCGGCGCGCTGGTGATCGCTCCGGCGTACGCCTCGAACAGATCGCTCACCGGATCCGGGGACACCCCCGCACCGGCCGCCTACCCGGCGGCGCTGCCGGACGTCCTGGCCGTCGCCGGGCTGGGGCCGGGGGGCGTTCCCGACCAGCGGCTCGCCCCCCGCACCGCGCCCGACCTGGCGGCGCCCGGCACCGCCGTGATGAGCATCGGCCCCGGTGGCACGGGCAGTTTCACGGGGGACGGCGCCGAGCTGGCCACCGCCTTCGTCGCGGGGGCCGCCGCGCTCGCCCTCGCCGCACACCCACAGCTGACACCCGCGCAGCTGACCGACCGGCTCACCGCGACGGCCTACCACATCCCGGCCGGAAAGGCGCTGGTCGGCGCGGGCACGGTGGACCCCGTCGCGGCCGTCACGGCGCCTCTCGCCACCGCCGGGGCCGTACCGGATCCGCCCGGCCCGGCCGCGCTGCGCATGCCGCCGCCCGAGGAGCACGGCGGCCGGACCGCGGCGATCGCCGTCGCTTCCGCCGCCGGGGTGGCCGTCCTCGTCACGGGTTTCGTCGCGTTCACCCTGCCCCGGGGCCGCCGCCGGGGATGGCGCCCCGGAACCCCGGAGTCCGGCTGACGGCCGCCCGCCCGGTGCGGGCCCCGGCCCTCTGCCAGAATCGCTCCATGGTCGACCACGATGCCGCCGCGCCCGCCCCCTCCGGCCAGGGTTGTCTGCTGGACAACCGGCAGTCGGAGGCCGGGATCCGCTTCGGTGCCCTCAGCGAGCTGTTCGACCCGGTGACGTTCCGGCATGTCGACCGGCTCGGCATCACCACCGGCATGCGGTGCTGGGAGGTAGGCGCCGGTTGCCCCTCCGTGCCGCTCGGGCTGGCCGAGCGGGTCGGTCCGACGGGCGCGGTGGTCGCCACCGACATCGACGTGTCGTGGACCGGGGACCTCGGCGGTGTGGTCGAGGTGGTGCGGCACGACGTGGCGGCCGACCCTCCCCCGCCGGGCGGCTTCGACCTCGTCCACGCCCGGCTGGTCCTGGTCCACGTCACCGACCGCGCCGAGGCGCTGCGCCGGATGATCCAGGCGCTGCGGCCCGGTGGCCGGCTGCTTCTGGAGGACGCCGACCCCGGGCTGCAGCCGCTGCTGTGCCCGGACGAGTGCGGTCCCGAGCAGCGGCTGGCGAACCGGCTGCGGGCCGGTTTCCGTTCCCTGATGGCGGCGCGCGGCGCGGATCTCGCGTACGGGAGGACGCTGCCCCGGCTGCTGCGCGAGGCGGGGCTGGCCGGCGTCGAGGCCGATGCGTACTTTCCGATCACCTCGCCCGCCTGCGCGGTTCTGGAGGCCGCGACCGTACGGCAGATCCGCGGTCTGCTGGTGTCGGAAGGGCTCGCCACCGACGCGGAGATCGAACGTCACCTGGCGAACGTGGCCTCGGGCGACCTGGACCTCGCCACCGCGCCCCTGGTCTCCGCCTGGGGGCGCCGCCCCTGACCGCCGGCCCCCGACCCGCACGTGAAAGCCTGTCAGGGACGGCCCCGGGCACGCGCCCTCCTGGAAAGTGACCCGCCCGGTACGCCCACGATCGGCAGGGCGCCTCCGAGGACCGACGCACTCGCGGCGAGCAGCAGCGTGCCGGGGAGCGATCCGTGTGCGAGCGGCCCGGCGGCCGCTGCCCCCAGGGCGAATCCGGTGATCTTCAGACTGGCGCCGGTGGTGAAGATCTGGCCGCGCAGCCGTTCCGGGGCCTCGCGGTGACGGACCGCGAACAGAGCCGTCAACTGGGGGCCTTCGCCCGCACCGAGTACGAGCGCCGCCACGATCAGCGGGGCCGGCTGGAGCGACGCCGCCAGTGCCAGGGCCACGGCCTGGGCCAGGGCACCGGCCGCCAGCACCGTGGCGGGCCCGGCCCGGTGCGGGAACCGTGCGAGTACGGCGTTGGCACCCAGCCCGGAGACGGCCGCGAGGGCGAGCAGCAGCGCCCCGCGTCCCGCACCGCCGAGGACCTGCTCGCCCAGCGGGGCGGTGCACACCGCCAGCATGCCCTGCGCCGCACAGCAGACGACCGAGCCGAGGGTGGCCCGGGCCAGTTGCGGCCGCCCGGCGATGGCCCGTACCCCGGCGACCGTCTCGGTGCCGATCGACCGGATCCGGAGCTTCCGGCCGGAGCGGGCCGTCGGCCGGGGCCGGTCGTCGCCGGCGGGGACGCCGGGCAGCAGCCACGCGGCCGGCAGCGCCGCCCCGATGAGCCCGGCGGCGAGCACCACGGCCATCGGCGCGCCCACCAGTTCCGCCGCGCCGCCCGCGAGCGCGCGGCCGACCAGGCTCGCCGCGCCGTAGGTCATGGCGTCCAGCGCGTTCGCCCGGGGCAGGCGGTCGCCCGTCGCCACCCGGGGCAGCTGGGCGGTCCACCCGCCCGAGAGGGCCGGCCCCAGCAGTCCCGCGCAGGCCGCGATCAGGACCGCGACACCGAACGGGAGCCGGCCCAGCGCCACGAGCACCGCCCCCAGACCGGCCCCGTACAGCACCAGGGCCACGGCCAGCATGCGCCCCGGCCGCTCCGCCCGGTCGAGAAACACCCCCAGCACCGGCCCGCCCACCGCGGCGGCGATCGTGATGCCCGCGAGCAGTGCCGAGGCGTCACCGGGCGATCCGGCCGCCGTGAAACCCACCAGCAGCAGGGCCGGTCCCGACATCTCGTCACCGGCGCGGGCCGCCAGCGCTCCGGCGAGGTACAGCCGGAGGGGGTAACGCTTCAGCATGGCCGGAACGTTACTCAGGTAACTCAAAACTCAGCAAGATGCGTTACATTGCCGAGGTGTCCCCTCCTACTGACGACTGGTCCACCCGGCACTCCGTGCTGGCCATGGCGCGGCGGACGGCCGCGCTGGTCAACGTGCTCGACGGCGACTCCCCGGACCCGGCCGCCGTCGCCGAAGTGCTCCGCGCCCACGGCGAAGCGGACCCCCTCGGCCTCACCGCTGACGATGTCGACGGGATGCGGACGGCCGCCGCCCTGTTGCGGGAGGTCTTCGCCGCCGGGAGCACCGACGAGGCCGCCACCACCCTCAACCGCCTCCTGCGGGAACACACCGTTCCGCTCCGGCTGACCTCGCACGGAAGCACCACACCCTGGCACCCCCATCTCGACCGGGACGACGACGCGCCCTGGGAGGAGTGGTTCCTCGCCTCGTCCTGCGTGGCCCTGGCGGTCCTCGTCTGGGACCGGCAGCAGCCGCCCGGCAGGGTCTGCGCCTCGACCTCCTGCCGGAACGTCCTGCTCAGGCAGGGCAGCGGGCCCGAGCGCCGCTACTGCTCCCGCCGGTGCGCCACCCGCGAACGCGTGGCGGCCCACCGCCGCTCCCGCGCGGAACGGCGGCCCGACGGGAGCTGACGCCGCCCGGCCCTACGGGCGCCGTGACGCGAGGACGGCCGAACTCGTCGGCGTGGTGAGCACCTCGGTGGCCTCCAGAGCCGGATGCGTGAGGTAGAAGAGGCGCAGCTCGTCCGCCTCGCCCTCGAAGCGGGGCGGCCAGTGGGGCGACGGGGTGAAGTCGTCCATGACGAGCAGCCCGCCGGGCGCGAGCAGTTCGATCACCCGCTGCCCGTCGTCCCGTTTGCCGCCCCCGTCGCAGAAGAAGACGTCGAAGGGGGCGTGCCGTTCGAGCAGCCGCCAGTCCCCGGTGAGCACGTGGACTCTGTCGTCGTCCGCGAAGAGACCGGCGGCCCGGCGGGCCAGCCCCTCGTCGCGTTCCACGGTGATCAGGCGCGCGCCGGTGCCGAGTCCACTGTGCAGCCAGGCGGTGCCCACCCCGGCCCCGGTGCCGCTCTCCGCGACGACTCCCTGCGGCTTCGCGGCGGCGGCCGTGCTGAGCAGCCGGCCCATGTCCCGGGTGCAGCTCTTCCTGAACCCCGACTCCGCGGCGATGCGCTCCGCCGCCACCACCCGCTCCGGCACCACACGCTCCGCCATCGGCAACCCCCTCGGTACTCGTCGGGCACGACGCTATCCGACTCGCTCGCCGCATCGCGCGATGCCCCGACGGACAGGAACCGGACGTCCGGGCGCGCCTCCGGGCAAGTCGAGGTCCGGCTGTGATCCGTACGTGACCGGCGGCTCGTACGCTCCATGGCCGGGGGACGCACACGATGAACGGTTGCTACGGGGGCGGAAGATGACGTATCGGCAGGCGGCGCTACCAGCGGTGGTCGCGGGGCTGCTCCTCACGGCGCTCCTGTGGTGGGCGGGGTCGAGTGCGCAGGCTCTTGAACTGCCGGGGACCACGGGAGTGCTCGGCGGCCGGACCACCGCCGAGCTGGGGTACTGGCTCACCCCCTGGTCCTACGACCCACCGGCCGCGTACCGGTTCGGCGCCGAGGCGTCCGGCGGGCTCGCCGGGACGGCCGGGGGTGACGGCTCCCGCTATCTCACGCTCTACACGACGGCGATGCAGATCCGGTTCGCCGCGGTCTTCGCGTTCTTCGTGCCCGGGGCGCTGCTCCTGATCCGCAGGCTGCCGCCGGTGAGCGGCCGGGCCCCGGCCACGGCGCTCGCGCTGTGGGCCTGGGGTCTGGTGGCCGGGACGCTCGCGGTGACGGTGTCCGCCCCCTGGCTCATCGCCTCGCAGGGGCACGGCAGTTACCGGTTCCTGCCCCAGTGGGCGGGCGCGATGTCCTCCGGGCAGCAGATCGTCGTGGTGACCGCGCTGGTCGCGGCGGGCGCGGCCGTGCTTCTGGCCCGGATCACCGCGCGGGAGGCCGAGCCACCGGCGCGAACGGTGGTCCCGGCGCGCTCCGCCCGCATGGCCGCCACCGCCGGGACCCTGGTGGTCGCGGTGTCGCTGGTGGTCCTCTCGTACCAGCCGGTCACCGCCCGCATCCAGGAGGTCTCCCCGGGCATCGGGGTACTGGCCGAGCCGGGTGATCTGCTGCGCCAGTGGCTCCTGCTCGGGGCGTGGTCGGGACCGGCGGGCACGCCGGTCGGCGACTGGTTGCTGCGCCGGGCCGTCGACGCGCTGCTGCTGGCCGTGGTGTGGTGGGCGTTGAGGCGGCTTCCCTCGCTGCTCACCCGGGTCACCGTACCGGCGATGGCGGCGGTGGCGGTGTGCGCGACGGTTTTCGGCCTGCTGGTCTGCCAGGTCATGCGGATGGCCGTGGACCAGGCGGACTCCCGGCAGGGGCCGATGCGGTGGGCGGCCGATCTGGGCAACAACGTCCCGGCAGCCCTGCTCTTCGGGGTGGTGGCGGGAGCCGTCGCCGCGCTCCTCCTGCGGACCGCGGCCCGCCGCGACCGCCCGCAGGACGGTGGATCCCCCGCGCCCGCCATCCACGCGACGGACGCGTAGCACGCCTCGTCGGGCGTGGGCCCCGACGGTTGGACACATCGCTCCGACCGAAAAATCTCGTTGCCCGCGTTCGATAAGGCGTTCTAATGTCATGCCCATCGGCGTGTAGCTCAGTAGCAGAGCACCGGGCTTCAGACCCGGAGGGCGCAGGGGCGGAACCTGCCACGTCGGCTTATGAACGACGACGCTGAGCAGCAGCACTCCTCCCCGGCCCCGGACCTCTCCTCGGGCTACGCCGGGACCATGCGGGCCAGGGCCTTCCTGACCTGGCTGACGCACGACGAGCCCGGGACCCGGGAGCGCGCCGCGCACCGGGTCGGCCGCTGGCAGGCCGTGCTCGACGGGATGGCCGACGGCCGCCTGGCCATCGGCTCGCGCACCCCGGTCGCGGACCTGCCCGCGTGGGTGACCCCGGAGGTCGTACGGGGAGGTTTCGCGACCTCCGCGGCGAGCGCCGAGGGCCCTCTCCAGCCGTACGAACACGAGGTCGTCGCCCTGGCGGGCATCCCCGCCGAGCGCCGCGCCCTGTTCGCGTACTGCCTCACCGAACCGGGGCTGGCGCGCCTGTACGCGCTGCTCGACAGCGGACGGTACGAGATCGCCGTGCCCGAGGAGGCCGCGCTGCTGACCGTGGCCTGGCTGGTGCGGTCCGGGGACGTGGCCGGTGCGCTGGAACTCGTCGAGGTGCTGGAGCCGTGGGCCGGGCGGCTGCGCTTCACGCCCCGCCCGTCCGAGCTGCCCGCGCCGGATGTCCGGGCGCTCCACCGGAACACGGTCGGCGACGCCGCGTCCACCCTGTCCGCGCGGCGGCCCAATGCCGCGGTGGAGACGCAGCGCGAGGCCCTGGCCGTCTGGCAGCCCTTCGGGGACGAGCTGTTGTCGCACTGGCTGGAGACCGCGGGCTCCGGCCGGGTACTGGACCGTTCCCCCGACGACGCCTGGCGGGAACGGGGTGCCGAACTTCTGCGGCGCTACCGTCAGTTGGCCGCCGCTCACACCCGTTGCACCAAGCACCGCGACCCGAAGGAGAACCTGGGCATCCTGCGCACCGCCCTGGAGGAGACCGTCGCGGGCCGGACACTGACCGCGCGGCGGCTCGGGTTGTTGCGGCACGCGGTGGAGTCCATGGTCCGGCGGCGCGGCCGTCCGGGCTCCGGGCCGCACAGCGCGTTGCGCGCCCGCCAGGCGGCTCAGGCGGCCCTGCCCTCGCACCACGCGTTCGCGCGGCTGGTGCTGAGCCGGTTGTCCGGCCTCCCTCGGGAGACCGGGGCGCCCGATGTGGCCCCGCTGGTCGCGGACGTCTCGGCCGCCGAGGCCGCGGGGACGTCGCTGCCCGAGGGAGCGGTGGTGCCGGTGGCGGTGCGCCGCGTCGTGGAGGGCGCGCTGAGCGCTCCGCTCGGCACGCTCGTGGAACGGGGGGTGGTGCCGTCGGCCGAGGTCCTGGCCGAGCTGGTCCCGCAGCTCGTCGCCTCGGTCAGCGCCCAGGAGTACCAGGATCCGGCGCTGCGTACGCTCATGGCCGCGAACTACCGGGCGTTCCGCAACCGCCGCTCGCTACTTTTGCTGAACCTCGCCCGGCAGGTGCGGGTCGAGGAACTGCCCTGGGTGGCCGCGGTGGCCCGGTTCCGTGCCGGCGACGAGGGGCAGGAAGCGGCACGGACGGCCCTGCGTCAGCTCGGCGAACTGGCCGTGCAGGCGTTCCCCGGCACGATCCTGCCCAACCCGTTGGTCCGCGAACTCGGCGTGCTGGCGCGGCAGGCGGAGGCGGGTGCCCCGTTCGTCGAGGAGCTGGCCTCGGACATCTTCATGGGCACCTTCACCCCGAAGTTCCTGGCGTCGGCACGGATCGCCGCCGAACTGCTCCGCGGCACGCTGTACGAGCGCTACTACGCGATCGACTACGCGGCCGTCCGCAATCTGGCGGTCGTCGAGGCGGGCGCGTCGCTGAGCCGCGGTCACCGGGCACGCACCTCACCGGGGTTCGCCTCCCTGTGCGTCGCCCGGGCGGGCGGGGCCGGGGACCGGTTCTCCGTGGCGGCCAACGGCACGGTGATCGAGCAGGCCCAGATCCTGACCACGCACAATCTGGCCACCCTGGTCGGCCGGGTCGGGATCGAGCCGGAGCCCGGGTGGGAGGATCTGGCCCTGCGCTCCTTCACCACCGTGTGCGCGCTGACCGCCCGGGTGCACGGCAACCCGCGGCCCCTGTCCACGATCAAGGACGTGGCCTACGCGTGGCGCCAGATGGTGTTCCACCTGTCGCTCTGCGACGCCGCGGGACAGGCCCGGGCGATCGCCCGGCTGGACGCCGAGGCGGACCGCTTCCCGTGGCATGTCGCGGCGCGGCTGGCTCCGGCGCTGACCGGCCTGCGCCGGGCGGCGGCCGGTCGGTCCCCGGAGAGCGGCGGCGGGCGCCGCCTCCTCGGCTGGACCACCGAGCGCCACTGGCTCCGCCCGGATCCGGCGACGGGTCCGGGCCGGGCCTGAGCCGCCCGGCGGACCGCTCACTTCCCGCTGTCCTCGGCGAGGGTGTGGGCGACCAGGGCATTGGCGTGGCCGTGGCCGAGTCCGTGCTCGGCCTTGAGCCAGGAGACGAGTTCCATGTGCTTGGTCAGTGGCGAGGAACGGATCAGGTCCTTCCACTCCGAGACGGGACGTCCGTACTTCTTCTCGATCGATGGGAAGTAGCTGGCAGGGCCCTTGACCGGTTCAGCCATGTCGCGTTGTCCTCTTCCTTCTGTCCACCGTTGACGATCTTGAACTGTTCCCTCGTGCATACCCGGCCACGAGCGGCCGACTACTGGAACTGGACGGTACAGTACCCACACGAAAACTGGACTGTCCAGTACTCAATCCTTGCGGGCGGGCCGAAGTACGGCCTGCCTCGCAGGCGGCGCCGCCGGGATACGCTCCCCCAGGCCGACACCCGGGAGGGACGACTCATGGCATGGGCCGAACGCACCGTCGTACGGGACGGTGTACGACTTTCCTGTCGTGACCACGGAGGAACAGGGACGCCCGTCGTCCTCCTTCACGGCCTGGCCGGCCACGCGGGCGAATGGGACTCCGTGGCACGGCGGCTCAGCCCCGCCCACCGGGTCGTCACCGTCGACCAGCGCGGCCACGGAGCCAGCGAGCGCCGCCCCGGCGACGTCTCGCGGGCCGCCTACGTCGCCGATGTCGTCGCCGTACTCGACCAGCTCGGCCTCCAGCGGCCGGTGCTCGTCGGTCAGTCGCTGGGCGGCCACACGGCCATGCTCACCGCGGCGGCGCACCCCGGGCTCGTCCGCGCGCTCGTGCTGGTCGAGGCCGGCCCCGGCGGCCCCGATCCGGAACTGCCCGCCCGGATCGACGGATGGCTCGACAGCTGGCCGGTGCCGTTCGCCACGCGGGAGGAGGCCGTCGGCTTCCTCGGCAGCGGCCCGGTCGGCGAGGGGTGGGCGGCCGGACTGGAGGAACGCACGGACGGGTGGTGGCCCCGATTCGACCGGGACGTGATGGTCGACTCGCTGGCCGAGAACGCCCGGTGCGACACCTGGGGTCGGTGGGCCGAGATCCCCTGCCCCACCCTGGCCGTCCTCGGGCAGTCCGGCTTCATCCCTCCGCAGGACGCCGACCGGATGCTCAAGGACCGGCCGGAGACACTGGCCGTCAGCATCCCCGGAACGGGGCACGACGTGCACCTCGAACGCCCCGAGGTTCTTTACCGGCTCCTCTCGGACTTCCTCGACGCCCTCCCGGCCGGGGCTCCGGAGGACTGACCGCCCGCTCCGCGCCCGGCAGAGCGGGCGCTCTCACCACTCCCGGGCCGCGATCAGCTCCTCCGCGTCCGCCTCCGGGAAGCCGTACGCGGATGCCACGAACCAGAACTCCTCGCCTATCTCCTCCCGGGCCACGGTCTCGATCTCGCTCCCGGCGGCCTCGAACTCGACCTCCAGCAGGTTGAACCGCTCGGTCGCCGCTTCCGTGAGCGCGTACAGGGCCGGCAGATCCGCCGGGCTCTCGGCCTCGATGCGCTCGCACAGCTCCAGCAGGATCGCCCTGCCCTTGTCCAGGACGTGGTCCGGGTAGTAGTCGTCCCTGTACAGCGACTGCAGAAAGGGGCGCTCTGCCACCTTCTGGTTGGCGATCGGCATGGGGCCCTCGTCTCTCCCGAAGAATCGTGGGACCGATCTTGCCTCACCCCACTGACAGTGCCCTCGTGGCGGTCGGCGGCGCTGCGGTCGCTACGGCCGGTCGATGGCGTGCGCCCGCAGAAAGGCGCCCGCGTGAGCGGCAGCCTCCTCCTTCGTCGCCCGAAGTGCGACGTCCTCGCCTTCCTCCCGGGTCCCGTCGGCGCCGGTGGCGGACCATCGCGCGCAACCATGGTTACCGAATTGGGGCACCCCCAATCCGGCCGACCACCGATTCCCCGCCGGTCGCCCTGTCAGTGCCGAGCGCTACGTTGCCCGCATGGACGACGACATGACGCTCGCTCCGCTCCTCGCGGAATGCACCGGCGCCCCTTACCCCGGCCATTGGCAGGACGCCCCCTTCACCGACCGCACGGTCGACGGGGTGCGCTACGCCTTGGTGGCCCTCGATCCCGGGCTGAGCGCGCTCGGCGTGCGCCGTGCCGACGGTTCGCTCTGGGAGCTGCCGGAGGACGGCACGCCCCATCTGGTGAACTCCGACATCGCGGCATTCCTGGCCTTCACCCGCGCGTACACGGAGGCCGCGGAGGAGGCCGATGCCCACCCCGGGTCGGACCAGGGATCCGAGGACGCCGCGGAAGAGGCGGCGGACGCGCTCACCGAAGCCCTCGTCGCGCGGTTCGAAGGGCTCGACGCGGCGGCGGTCACCGACGAGAACTCCTTCTGGTGCGTCGCCGCGGAGGAGCTGGGATACGGCATGAACGCCTAGGGGGGTGTCTGACACCCCCCTAGGGTCCATTCCGTTCCACTCCCGGGGCTCCCGCCCGCAGCCCGTCCATGACCAGGTCGAGCAGGCGCTCCGCACGCGGCCGCCAGTCGCCGTGCGGGTCGAGCTGCCAGAGGCCGGCGATGGCCAGGAGGAAGTCCTCGGACGTCAGCCCCGGGCGGATGGTGCGGGCCCGCTCGTTCGCGTCCAGCAGCAGTTCGACCGCCCGGGTGACCGGGCCGTGCCCCAAGGGGGCCAGGCCGCCGGGCCTGCCCGTCGACGTGCGCAGCGCGTCGGCCAGGCCCGCCTTGGCCATGGCGTACTGGGCGAGACGGTCCATCCATTCCCGGAGCGCCCGGTCGGGCGCGCGGGTCCGCAGCAGCTGTTCGGCCGCGTCGGCCACCTGCTGCATCTCGTAGCGGTAGACCTCCAGCACCAGGGCCTCGCGGTGCGGGAAGTTCCGGTAGAACGTCCCCTGCCCCACCCCCGCCTTCTTCGCGATCACGCTCAGCGGGGCGTCCGCCGCCCGCGTCAGTTCGGCCAGCGCGACCTCCAGGATGCGCTCGCGGTTGCGGCGCGCATCCGGACGCAGCGGCACGTTCTTCCCGTCCCGCACTCGCCCTCCTCCCCAAGGACCGCGGCCGAGTCCGTCCTTGCTGAGCGGACAGCTGTCCGCTAGGTTCGACAACAAATGGACAGTTGTCCGCCTGAATTCACCATAGTGGCAGATCGGGTCGGCGCCTCCGGACTTCACCCCTCCGCCAGCGGTTCATCGCGTTCCTGTCGTTCCGTCGTCCTCTCCCTCCGGCCCCTCCCGGACCTACCGGGCCATGGCCGGGATCGTCTCGCTCGACGCGCATCACCCATGCGAAAGAAGGCCGATTCATGACCCCATCGACGTCCAGTGTCATCACCCTGAACATCAATGGAGAGAAGTACACACTGCCCGTCGACCATCGCACCACCCTGCTCGACGCACTGCGCGAGCGGCTCGATCTGACGGGCTCCAAGAAGGGCTGCGACCACGGGCAGTGCGGTGCCTGCACGGTGCTGGTCGACGGCCGTCGCACACTCTCCTGCCTCCAGCTCGCGGTCGCGGCCGAGGAGCGTGCGATCACCACGATCGAAGGCGTCGCCGACGGTGAGCGGCTCCATCCCGTGCAGCAGGCATTCCTCGACCTCGACGGACTCCAGTGCGGCTACTGCACCCCGGGGCAGATCTGCTCCGCCATCGCGGTCATCGAGGAGCACGCGGCGGGCTGGCCGAGCGCGGCGACCGACGACGTACGACCGGAGGCAGGGATTCCGGCGCTCGACTCCGACGAGATCCGCGAGCGCATGAGTGGCAATCTGTGCCGCTGCGGCGCCTATGTGTCGATCGTGCAGGCAGTGGAACAGGCTGCCAGGGCTGCGGGTGGACAGGACAAGGAGGTTGTGGCGTGAGGGAGTTCGGCTACGAGCGGGCCTTCGACGTCGCGGGGGCGGTGGATCTGCTGGGCTCCGTTCCGGAGGCCCGCTACCTCGGCGGCGGCACGAATCTCGTCGACCTCATGAAGGCCGGGGTGGAGCGGCCCGCGCTGCTCGTCGACGTCCGTGGGCTGCCGCTCGACGGGATCGAGCCCACGCCGGACGGCGGATTACGCATAGGCGCGACCGTCACCAACAGCGATCTGGCGGCCCATCCGGAAGTCCGACGCCGTTACCCCGCGTTGACGCAGGCCGTTCTGGCCGGAGCGTCGGGGCAGCTGCGCAACATGGCCACGGTCGGTGGGAATCTGCTCCAGCGCACCCGCTGCGGCTACTTCACCGACCTCGCGGGTCCGTGCAACAAGCGCTCACCGGGCAGCGGGTGCGCCGCCGTCGAGGGCGAGCACCACAACCACGCGATCCTCGGTGCCTCCGCGCACTGCGTGGCGGTCCACCCCTCGGACATGGCGGTCGCGCTCGCGGCCTTCGACGCGGTCGTCGCCTACGAGTCGGCCGACGGGCCGGGCGAGGCCACGATCGAGGAGTTCTACCGGCCCGTGGGCGACACCCCGCACGTCGAGACCGTCCTGCCGCCCGGTGCGCTGATCACCTCCGTCGTGCTGCCGCCCGCCCCGGTCGCCGCCCGTTCGCGGTACCGGAAGGTGCGGGAGCGGGCCTCCTACGCCTTCGCGCTCGGCTCGGTCGCGGCCGCCGTCACCGTCCACGACGGTGCCGTACGCGATGCGCGCCTGGCGTTCGGGGCCGTCGCTTCGAGGCCGTGGCGGGCCCGGGCGGCGGAGCGGGCACTGATCGGGGGACCGGCGGACGCCTCGTCGTTCACCGCGGCGGCCGAGGCCGAGCTGGCCGCCGCCGAGCCCCTTGCCGACAACGGCTACAAGGTGACGCTGATACGGAACCTCGTCGTGGCCGTACTCACGGAACTCGCCGAGGAGGCCGCCCGATGACCACGACCACCAGCGCCACGAACCCGACCGGAGTCGTCGGTTCCGCCCATACCCGGCTGGAAGGCCGCGCCAAGGTCACCGGGGCCGCCCGCTACTCGGGGGAGGTGCCCTTCCCCGAACTGGCGCATGGCTGGCTGGTGCTGTCGACCGTGGCCCGTGGCCGGATCCGTTCCGTCGAGGACGGCCCCGTCCTGGAGATGCCCGGCGTCCTGACCGTGCTGCACCACGGGAACGCGCCCCGTCTCCATCTCGATTACATCGGCATGCTGGATCGGCCGAATCCGGTGATCGGCCTGTTCCAGCACGATCGGGTACCTTTCGCGGGCTGGCCCGTGGCCCTGGTGGTGGCCGAGACGTCCGAGCAGGCCAGAGAGGCCGCGGAGGCCCTGGTCGTGCGGTACGAGACCGAACCGCACGACGTGGAGTTCCGGGCCGGGCATCCCGATGCCTACACCCCGCGGGACAGCCCGCTGGTCGTGGCCGAGACGGCGAAGGGCGATCTGGAGGCCCGGCTCGGCGCCTCCGCGGTGGTCGTGGACGAGGAGTACACCACTCCGGAGGAACACCACAACGCGATGGAGCCGCACGCGGCGACGGCCCGCTGGGAGGGCGGCCGGCTCGACGTCATCGACTCCAACCAGGGCAGCACCTGGGTGGCGGGCGAGCTGGCGCAGCTCTTCTCCCTGGACCCGGCCTCGGTACGGATCCGGGCCGAGCACGTCGGCGGTGCCTTCGGCTCGAAGGGGCTGGCCCCGCACCTGGTGGCGGCCGTGATGGCCACGACGGTCCTGCGCCGTCCGGTCCGCACCGTGCTGACGAGGCGCCAGATGTTCTCCCTCGTCGGCTACCGCAGCCCTACCGCGCAGCGGATCAGGATCGGTGCCGATGCCGACGGGCGGTTCCTCGCCTTCGACCATCAGGCGCGGAGCGTCACGTCGACCGTGCACGAGTTCGTCGAGTCGAGTGCCGTGCTGGGGCGGGTGATGTACGACGCCGACGCGCACCACACCGGGCACCGGCTCGTCCGCCTCGACGTGCCGACGCCGACATGGATGCGGGCCCCGGGCGAGGCGCCGGGGTCCTTCGCCCTGGAGTCGGCCCTCGACGAGCTGGCCGAGAAGTCCGGCCTGGACCCGATCGAGCTGCGCCTGCGCAATGAACCAGAGCTCGGGCCGGTGTCCGGACTGCCGTTCAGCAGCCGCAATCTGGCGGCCTGCTTCGAGGAGGGGGCCCGCAGATTCGGCTGGGCCGGCCGGGACCCCCGCCCCGGGGTGCGCCGCGAGGGGCGCCGGCTGATCGGCACCGGCACGGCGGCGGCCACGTACCCCTCCGGGGTCGGCCCGTCCACGGCCGCCGTCACCGCGGAGCCGGACGGCAGCTTCACCGTGCGGATCAACGCGGCGGACGTCGGGACCGGGGCGCGGACGGCGATGGCCCTGGTCGCGGCGGAGGCCCTGGAGGTGCGGCCGGACCGGGTCCGGGTGCGCGTCGGGGACAGCGACCTGGGGCCGGCCATGATCGCGGGAGGCTCGATGGGGACGCGCTCCTGGGGCTGGGCCGTGGCCGTCGCCGCGAACGAGCTGCGGGAACGGCTGGCCCTGGGCGGCAGCGTTCCGCCGGAGGGCGTCACGACCCGGTCGGACACGACCGAGGCGGTCGGGGCCCTCGCGGCGAAGGAACGTCACTCCTTCGGTGCGCAGTTCGCCGAGGTCGCGGTGGACACGGACACCGGCGAGGTACGGGTGCGCAGGCTGCTCGGCATCTTCGCCGCGGGCACCATCGTGAACCCGCTCACCGCCCGTAACCAACTGGTGGGCGGCATGACCTGGGGGCTGTCCATGGCCCTGCACGAAGAGGCGCTCCGGGACCGGGCCACCGGCCGCCACGTCGGCGCGGATCTCGCCGGCTACCACTACGCCACGAACGCCGATGTGCCCCGGATCGAGGCAGACTGGGTGGACGATCCCATTCCCGGCGACCCGATCGGGATCAAGGGCATCGGCGAGATCGGCATCGTGGGCGTGGCGGCCGCCATCGCCAACGCGGTGTGGCATGCGACCGGTGTCCGCCACCGGGAACTGCCGATCCGTCCGGACCGGGTCCTGCGCGCGGCGCGGGAGGCCCGGGGCGGGGCGGGGGAAGGAGGCGCGCCGCGTGCTTGACATCGCCGAGCAGCTGAACCGGTGGTTCGAGGAGGGCCGGGACTTCGCCGTGGCCACCGTGGTGGCGGTCAGTGGCAGCGCGCCGCGCGGTCCCGGTGCCGCCCTGGCCGTCGCCGACGACGGCACGGCCGTCGGATCGGTGTCCGGTGGCTGCGTGGAGGGCGCGGTGTACGAGCTGTGCGTACGGGCCCTCCAGGACGGGCGCACGGTGCGGGAGCGGTTCGGGTACGACGACGAGGACGCCTTCGCCGTCGCGCTCACCTGCGGCGGTGTCGTCGATGTGCTGGTCACCCCGGTGCGTGCGGACGCACCGGTGGTCCGGGCCGGGGTGGCGGCGGCGTGCCGCGGGGAGTCGGCGGCCCTGGTCCGGGTGGCGGACGGTCCGGCGGAGCTGTTCGGCGGGGCGTTGCTGGTCCGCCCGGACGGGTCGTTCGAGGGCGGTCTCGGCGGTGGCCGGGAGCTGGACCGGGTCGCGGTGGCGGAGGCCCGCGCGATGCTGGACGGCGGGCGTACCGGGACCTTCGAGGTCTCGGAGAGCGGTTCGCGCTGCCCGGGCGAGGTGACGCTGTTCGTGGAGTCGAGGATGCCGCCGCCCCGCATGATCGTGTTCGGTGCCGTGGACTTCGCGACGGCGCTCGTACGGGCGGGAAAGTTCCTCGGCTATCACGTGACCGTGTGCGACGCCCGGCCCGTCTTCGCCACCCGGGCCCGCTTCCCCGAGGCGGACGAGCTGGTGGTCGACTGGCCGCACCGCTATCTGCGGCGCACCGGCACCGACGCGCGGACCGTCCTGTGCGTGCTCACCCACGACGCCAAGTTCGACGTTCCGCTGCTGGAGGCCGCCCTGCGGCTGCCGGTCGCGTTCGTCGGGGCGATGGGGTCGCGCCGGACCCACGCGGACCGTGACCGCCGGCTGCGCGAGGCCGGGCTGACCGACGACGAGCTGGCTCGGCTGCGGTCCCCGATCGGCCTCGACCTCGGCGCCCGTACGCCCGAGGAGACCGCGCTGTCGATCGCGGCGGAGATCGTCGCGGCGCGGCGCGGCGGCACGGGGGTTCCGCTGACCGGTGCGGGCATGCCCATCCACCACGACGTCGACGGGGCGGAGCGGGGCGGGGACGGCGGGTCCCACTCCCGGTCGGCCGCGTGAGCGTCCTCCGGGGCCGGGGCCCGGTCACCCGCTGACCGGCCGGTCAGGAGGGTGTCCAGGTCCCGGCGCCGGAGTGGCCGAACCGGCCGGAGCGGAGGTGGTCCCGGAACGCGGCGAGCGCCGGGTGCGGATTGTCGTGGTGCCACACCAGTGAGTGCGGGTAGACCGGGGTGGGGTCCCTCAGGACGACCCGGCGCAGTCCGTGGTCGGCGGGCCAGGCGAACCGGGTCTGCTCGCCCACGAGGGTGGCCAGGGTCCGGGAGTCGGCGATGGTGTCCAGCAGGGGCTCGACGCCGAAGTCGGGGCCGGTGACCTCGATGGTGAACCCGAAGGCGGCGGCCAGGGCGTCGTAGTACGCGGCCCACTCGGTGCCCGGGACGATGCCGGGCATCCAGATGCGGTGCCCGGCGAGGTCGCCGGGGGCGATGGAGCGGGCGTCGGCGAACTCGTGGCCCGGTCCGGTGAGGAGTTGGATCGGCTCGTCGAGGACCCGGGTGCTCCTGATGTCGTCGGGAAAGCGCTGGCCGGGCATCGTGACGGCCCGGATGGACGCGTCGATCGTGCCGGACCGGACGGCGTCGACCGCCGCTTCGGCGTCGAAGAGGGTCACGGCGTCGAGGGCGACCTCGGGGCAGGCGCGGTGGAAGTCGCGCAGCAGGTCGGCCGGGGCCAGACGGCGGCCGATCACGTCGACGCGCAGTGCCCGGCGACCGGGCCGGACCGAGGCGAGGGCCCGCTCCCCGGTCCGCAGCAGGTCGCGGGCGTGCGGCAGGAACGCCTGCCCGTCGATGGTGAGCCTCGCCCCGCGGGAGGTGCGGGTGAACAGCCGCACACCGAGGTTCTTCTCCAGGGTCGCGATGCGTTTGGAGACCGCCTGCTGGGTGACGGACAATTCCGTGGCGGCATCCTGGAACCGCCCCGCGTCGGCGGCGGTCACGAAGGTGCGCACAGCGTCGAGATCCACATCGGGCATCGTACCGGCACAACAATCGGTTGTAATTCCGCACAGAACAGTTGTTTGCCCCGAGCGTCCAGCACTCGCTTTGATTCCGTCGATCAGCGTGTGGTTGTCCAGGTCGGCGAGAAGTGCGCGAGAGGTGTGTGGGGGAATGGCGGGCGGGCGGTCCCTGGGGCGGCGGTTCGGATGGTTGTGGTCGGCGTACGCCGTCAGCGCGTACGGGACGGGGCTCGGCTTCGGCGCGTTCGCCATGATCGCCGTGCTCGTCCTGGACTCCGGGCCGACTCAGGTGGCGGTGCTGGCCGCCGCCGGGCGGGCGGTGGGGGCGGTGCTGGCGGTTCCGCTCGGGCCGTGGGTGGAGTTCCGCCGCAAGCGGCCGGTCATGGTGGGGACGGACCTGCTGCGGTTCGCGGCGCTGCTGAGCGTCCCGGTGGCATACTGGTTCGGCCGGCTGAGCTTCGCCCAGCTCCTGGTCGTGTCGATCGTGGTCGCCGCGGCCAACATCGCCTTCAACTCCGCCTGCGGCGCGTACCTCAAGAGGCTTCTGCCGCCCGATGACCTGCTGGTCGCGAACGGCCGGTTCGAGTCGACGACCTGGTCGGCGACGATGGTCGGGCCGCCGCTCGGCGGGGCCGTGATCGCGGCGTTCGGGCCCGTGACGACCGTGATCGCCGATGCCTGCAGCTATCTGCTCTCGGCCCTGGGCATCCGTGCAATCGGCGGGACGGAGCCCCGCCCCGAACGGGCCGGGGCGGCTCGGCTGAGCGCGGGTGACCTGCTCGCCGGGTGGCGTCACATCCTCGACCACCCCACGCTGCGCCCGCTGCTCTTCAACGCGATCGTGGTCAACGGCCTGATCATGGCCTCCGAGCCGCTGCTCGCCGTGCTGCTGCTGGGTGATCTCGGCTTCGCCCCGTGGCAGTACGGGCTGATGTTCGCGGCGCCGTGCGTCGGCGGCCTCGTCGGCTCCCGCCTCGCGCGTCGGCTCGTGACCCGGTTCGGCCGGCGCGAGGTGCTGATGTCGGCCGGTGTCCTGCGGGCCTGCTGGCCCATCGGTCTGGCGTTCGTCGGGCCCGGTGTGCCGGGGATGGTGCTGGTGATGGCCGTCCAGCTCGGGCTGGTGACCTGTTGCGCGGTGTTCAACCCGGTGCTGGCCACGTACCGGCTCGATCACACGGAGTCCGGCCTGGTCGCCCGTACCCTCTCCGCATGGTCGGTCAGCAGCAGCCTCGCCATCGCCGGGACGACCGCCCTGTGGGGGGCGCTGGCCTCCGTGATCGGCACCCGGACGGCGATCGCCGTCGCGGGGATCGTTCTCCTCGCCACCCCGGTACTGCTCCCCCGCCGCGCGAACGCTCCGTCGAAGGACCTCGCGGACGCCTGAGCTACGGGGCGGACCACCGCTCGTCCCACCCCGTGGTGGGGGGGGGGGGGGGGGGCCCCCCCCCCCCCCCCCCGCCCCCCCCCCCCCCCACCAAAAACCCACCCGCGGGGGGGAGG
>NZ_JBSFKL010000019.1:0-110533 GCF_053598535.1 Streptomyces sp. NPDC001108 | reverse complement strand
GACAGTGATCCCGAGGACGGTCCGCGTCTGGATCTGGAGGGGAAGGCGTGGGTGCAGCACCTGCGGCCGCACCGGCCGGCCGGTGCCCGGCCGAATCGCCCGGCCGAGCTGCGTGAGTGGTACGCGGACCGCAAGGGTCAGCGCGAGGCGCAGGCGCATCTCAGGGGTGGCAGCCCGCTCCTCGTCGTCGTCCCGGACACGGACGTGACGTACACCCTCTCCGCCCACCCCAGTTGAACAACGTGACACTCACCCCCCGATGTGTCACATACTTTCGCGAGCACCCGCCGGAGGAGGCAGCCGCTATGCCGTCGTCCGTGCCCGCACCCGGGCCCTTACTCCGCCCTGGCACATGCGGATGCCCGTTACGGTTCCAGGATGAGCAACTCCGCGGCGTCCGCCATCCTCACCACCACCGATCTGTCCGAAGCGATGCGGGCGGTCCGTGTCCTGCTGGGTGTGGCGGACGCCAGCCGGGCAGAGGTCGACTTCGAAGCCGTGATCAGCTCCCGGGACACCCTGGCGCGCGTACGCCGCGTACTGCCCGGCCTCGAATGGTGGGCCCTGGCGGGCAAGGAGCACGGCTCGTCGGAGACCGGTGAGGACGCTGCGGACCACCTGCCGATCCGCGTGTCCGACTGGGGGCGTCCGCTGGACCGGGCCGAACCCTTCGTCGCCGCCCTGGGACCGGATTCCGCCGCTGTCCGGTGGGATCTGGAGTCGTGGCCGGCGGTTCCCGAAGCGGGCCTGGAGGCGATCTCGCAGAAGTACGCGTACCTCACGCTGACGGTCAACTCCAGGGACCTCTACCAGGACGAGCCGTCGCCGGACCACACCGTCCACGTACACGTCCGGGACCGGAACGGCGACCAGACCGCCCGCGCCCACTGGCTCGCCGATCGCGTGGGCGGCCGGTTCACGGGCAGGGTCGAGACGGCGCCCCTCTGACCCCGGGCGGACACCACAGGACAGAGAGGGGCGGGGGGCTCCGGTCAGCCGTCGGCCTCCCGGGCCACCTGCTCCAGTCGGGCCCGATGACGCTCCCACCAGGCGGCGTCATCGGTCGGCAGGCTGTCCTGGGCCAGGGTGTAGCCGGTGGCCCCGTCGATGAGCTCCCGCACCACATCGGCGTGACCGGCATGGCGCTGGGTGTCGGAGATGACGCGGAGCAGGAGGTGGTGCAGCGTCGCCTCGGCGCGCTCCTCGGGCCACCACGGGACGCGCCCGGTCGCGTCGAGGTCGAACGCCTCGACCGTGGCGTCGGTGTGCGCCCAGGCGCTGCGGTACAGCCCGATGATGTCCTCGCGGGACTCGTCCGCCGTCGCCCACATGTCCGCGTTGGGCTCCGCGTCCCGCGTGTACCACCAGGACGGCGGCTCCCCGGTGAAGAACGGCCGACCGAACGTGTCGCCGAAGTAACCCAGCTCCACCCCGGCGAGATGCTTGAGCAGCCCGAGCAGATTCGTACCCGTAGGAGTCAACGGGCGCCGCGCGTCGTACTCGGAGAGCCCGTCGAGCTTCCACACCAGCGCGTCGCGGCCCTGCTGGAGGTACTGGAGAAGGTCCGCCTTCGGACTCGGTTCACTCGGCCCACTCGGTTCGGTCATGCCGGGCAGTCTCGCACCCGCCACTGACAACGGCGCCGGGAAGAACTCGTCACACGTCCGAGGGGACGTCCAGGCGCTGGGTGCCGACGACCGACAGCAGCCGCAGCGCCTCCTCGGAGGGGGAGCCGGGGGCGGCGGTGTAGATGACGACCCGCTGGTCCCGGTCGGCGATGTCCAGGACGTCGCAGTTGACGGAGACGGGGCCGACGAGCGGGTGGTGGAAGGTCTTGCAGAGAGTGGGGCGGGCGGTCACGTCGTGGCCCGCCCAGATCCGGGCGAACTCCTCGCTCCCGGCGAGCAGTTCCCGGACCAGACCGGCCACCTCCGGGTCGTCCGGGTAGCGGGCCGCCGCCGCGCGCAGGTGCTGGGCAGAGGTCCGGACGAACTCGTCCGCGTCCGAGACGCCGTACAGCGGCCGGCCGTGCCGGTGCGGCCCGAGGAAGACGCGCCGGACGAGGTTGCGGTCGCGGCGCGACAGGGCGGAGAAGTCCTCCATCAGGGCCGCGGCCAGACCGTTCCAGGCGATCACCTCGTACGTGGCGGACAGGACGAGCGCCGCGGCCTCCGGGAGCCGGTCCAGCAGGTCGACGATGCTCTGCCGGACCTCCCTGGACGGGCCGGGCAGGGGGCCCGGCGGAGTACCGGCGAGGTGGTGCATGTGGTCGCGCTCGGCGTCCGAGAGGCGCAGGGCGCGGGCGATCTGGGCCAGCACCTCGCGGGAGGGATGCGGGGCCCGGGCCTGCTCCAGGCGCGTGTAGTACTCCGTCGAGATGAACGCGAGCTGCGCCACCTCCTCGCGCCGCAGCCCCGGTGTGCGGCGGCGCGGCCCGGCCGGGAGCCCCACCTCGGCGGGGGTGATCCGTTCGCGCCTGCTGCGCAGGAAGCCTGCCAGTTCTCGTCTGTCCACCCCTCCAGTGTGCGCGGACCCCGTCCGATTCATCCAGGTACCGCCGGTGCCTGGATGAGCGGCGCGGTCCGGCGCAGGCTCGTTCCCATGACCGACACATTGATCACGTCCACCACAGGCCCGGGGCTGCTCCCCGGCAAGGTCGCCCTCGTCACCGGAGCGGGCCGGGGCATCGGCGCCGCCGCGGCCCGGCTGTTCGCCCGGGAAGGGGCCCGGGTGCTCCTCGCGTCCCGTACCCGGGCCCAGCTGGCGACGGTGACCGAGGAGATCCGGGAGGCGGGCGGCACCGCCGAGTACGTGCTGTGCGACCTGGCCGATCCCGCGAGCATCCAAGCGGCCGTCGACCGGGCCGTGGAGGTGTACGGCCGCCTCGACGTCGCCTTCAACAACGCGGCGACCGCCCAGCCGCCCGGCCCGATGGACCAGCTGACGGAGGCCGACTTCGACCGGGTGTGCGCGGTCGACTTCAAGGGGCCGTGGCTCGCCATGAGCGCCGAGATCGCCGCCATCCGGGCCACCGCCGGGACCGGGGCGATCGTCAACACCTCCAGCGTCGGCAGCCTGATGGGCAACCCGTGGCTGCCCGCCTACGGTGCCGCGAAGCGCGCGGTCAACAGCCTCACCGCCTCGGCCGCCGTCACGTACGGCCCGGAGGGCATCCGGGTCAACGCCATCGCGCCCGGCACCACGCTCACCGAGATGGTCCACGAGTGGGAGGCGGACTCTCCCGGCATCATCGAACAGCTCAACTCCCAGACACCGCTGGGCCGGGCCGCCGACCCGAACGAGATAGCCGAGGCCGCCGCCTGGCTGCTCAGCGACCGCGCCTCCTACGTCACCGGCACCGTCCTGCGCGTCGACGGCGGCATGCGGTCCTGATCCGGACGGGACGTCAGAGGGCGGGTCGTCGGGGCAAAGCACTGAACAGCGGGCGGAGGATGTGATTCCGGCCGCATCGGGGAGCGGCACGGTTGCGGACACCTGTGCGCAGGAGAGACATACGTACGATTCGGTGGTTCGGCTTTCTCTCCGTCAGGACGGCTCCGCGTGTCTGTTCCCCGTGTGTACCAAGTGGCCCTGCCCGCCCTCTGCGTGACGGCGGTGCTGGCCCTGACCGGCTGCGACGTCGAGACCCTGCCCCCCAAGGGAGGAAGCGGCAGCGAACGCACCGTCAGCGGCTTCGGGGCGAGCCCGCTGGAGAACCCGGACGGTACGAAGCCGGGCCTCGCGCCGCTCACCTCCGAGGCGGACCGGGCGGCCGGGCGGAAGGTCATCGAGCAGGTGACGACCAAGAGGCGCGGGACGAGGAACGGGTACGCCCGGGAGAAGTTCGGCTACGCCTGGAAGGACTCGATCGACGGGATACCGCTCGCCCGCAACGGCTGCGACACCCGCAACGACCTCCTCGCCCGGGACGGCAAGAAGGTCGAGCTCCGGTCGGGTTCCGACTGCGTGGTCGTGTCGATGACCCTCAAGGACCCGTACACCGGCTCGACCATCGAGTGGAGCAAGGAGCGGCCCACCAGGATCCAGATCGACCACGTGATGCCGCTCTCGTACGACTGGCAGATGGGCGCCTCGCGTTGGGGCGACGCCAAGCGCCAGCAGATCGCCAACGACCCGCTCAACCTCATCCCGGTCGACGGGCCGGCCAACAACGCCAAGCGCGACTACGGCCCCGGCTCCTGGCTGCCGCCGTACGAGCCGATCCGCTGCTCCTACGCGGTGCGGTTCGCGCAGGTGGCCCTCAAGTACGGGCTGCCGGTCACCACGGCCGACAAGACGGCGATGCTGGAGCAGTGCGGCGGCTGAGCCGGACGGGCGCGGGCCGGGCGGGCCGTCCGGCCGGCCGGGCCCACGAGTCGCGGCGGGCGGCCCCTTCGCGGGGCCGGTCCGCCGCGGGCGTCAGAGCTTCAGGTCCCACTGCGTGGCGTCGTACGTGAAGCCGGGGTTGACCTCGACGTTCAACTCCTTGGCGTCCACCGGGGCGTCGAAGGCGAACTGGACCGTGACCTTCTTGCCGGGCAGGATCGTGCCGTCGAAGCCCGCGCCCACCTTGTCGTCGAAGATCTGCTCGGCCTCCACGCCGTCCTTGCCGGCCCGCGCCGTGACGTTGACCAGCGTGGAGTCGAACTTCTCCTTGCCGGCGTTCTCGATGACGACGGCGATCCGGTACGCCTTCTTGCCCTTGGTGTGCCCGACGGCGTAGCTGCCCGGGGCGTAGGAGGTGGCGTCGCCGACCGTGACCGTCAGGTCGTCGTCGTACACGGCCGAGTCACCGGCCTCCAGGGGCTTGGAAGCGTCCTTGTCCTCTCCCTCCCCCTTCTCGGCGTCGTCCTTCTTGCCGTCGCCCTTCGCGCCCGTGTCGCCGCCGGGCTTCGGCTTCGCGGAGGCCGTGGTGTCCGACACCGCCTTGTCGAGGTCCTTCACGGCGTCGTTGACCACCATGAACGTGATCACCGCGCCCACCACCGCGAGCACCAGGGAGACCCCGCCGAGCGCCGCGCCGAAGGTGGTCACCCCCTTGTTCGTGGCCTCGCCGCGCTTCACCCGGCCCCGCCCCGCCAGCCCCAGGATCAGGGCGACGAGGCCCAGCAGGCCGGCCAGCCAGAACAGGAACGGGATCAGGCCGGAGACAGCGCCGATGATCCCCAGGACGAGCGCGGTGACCCCCAGTCCGTTGCGTGCCGGGTGCGTCCCCGGCGCCTGGGCGGGTGCGTACGGCTGCTGGGGCTGCTGCTGCGGGGACTGCGGCGGCTGCGTGGACTGGGACATGGCTGTGCCTCCGGCAAAAGAGCGGAAATGAGCGGAAACGGATGGCGGGCGGCACGTGCGGCGCTCTCGCGCATCGCTCGTGCAGCGATGGGTCAATAACAACAGAGGCCGTGAACCGAGTCAACATGATTCACGGAGGATGGGGTGGTGCACGCTGTGAATCGATAGCGTGTGAACCGGGTCGGTATGCTCGCCGACAAGCCACGACCGGGGCGCGCGCCAGGACCAGGGAGACAGCCAGTGCCGGAGAAGAAGACGGAGAAGGCGGAGAAGACCGGGAAGGTGACGGAGAAGGCGACGGACGCGGGGACGGGCGCGGGCGTGGCCGAGGTGACCGCGGCCGGGATCGCCCGGCTCGCGGGCGTCGGGCGCGCCGCCGTCAGCAACTGGCGCCGCCGGCACGCCGACTTCCCCAAACCCGTCGGCGGCACCGAGACGAGCCCGGCGTTCTCCCTCGCCGAGGTCGAGCAGTGGCTCCGTGACCAGGGGAAACTCGCCGAGGTCCCACTGCGCGAGCGGGTCTGGCAGCAGCTCGCCGGACACCCGGCCGGAGCCGTCCCCGCCCTGGTCCACACCGGCTGCGCCCTGCTGTTCCTGCGAGCCAACCCCCGCGCCTGGCGGGAGTGCGCCGCCGTCCCGGACGAGCGGATGGCCGGGGTGCTCGCCCTCGCCCTCGACAAGCTGCTCGGCGAGCGGTTCGGCCCGGCGGCGGACCCCGGCAGGGCGGTGCACACCCCCGGCCGCGCCGAACTGCTCCCGTCCGTCCCGCTGCTCCGCGCCGCCGCCGAACTCGCCGGGGGCACCGGCGTTCCGGAGACCTTCGAGTTCCTGCTCGGCCGCCAACTGGACGCCAACCCGCGCCAGTACACGCTCACCCCGCCCGGACTCGCCGAGCTGATGGCCGCCCTGGCCGGAGCGCGGGGCGGGGAGGGAGCACGTACGGTCCTCGACCCGGCCGCGGGCACCGGTGCCCTGCTGCGGGCCGTCGACGGCCCGGCCGCCCTGTACGCGCAGGAGGCCGACCCCGACCTCGCCGCGCTCACCGCCCTCCGGCTCGCCCTCCACGCGGAGGAGGCCCGCACCCGCACCGTCGCCGCGCGGACCGGCGACACCCTGCGCGCCGACGCCTTCCCGCAGCTCGCCGCCGACGTCGTCCTCTGCCACCCGCCGTTCAACGAACGCAACTGGGGCCACGACGAACTCGCCTACGACCCGCGCTGGGAGTACGGCTTCCCGGCCCGTACCGAATCCGAACTGGCCTGGGTCCAGCACGCCCTGGCCCGGCTCCGCCCGGGGGGCGCCGCTGTCCTCCTGATGCCCCCGGCCGCCGCCTCGCGCCGCTCCGGCCGCCGGATCCGCGCCGACCTGCTCCGCCGCGGCGCCCTCCGCGCGGTCGTCGCGCTCCCGGCCGGGGCCGCGCCCCCGTACGGCATCCCGCTCCACCTCTGGGTGCTGCGCAAGCCCGACGGCGGCTCGCACCCCTCGCCCGAACTGCTCGTCGTCGACACCGCCGAACCCGCCGAACCGGCCACGACGGGCCCCGCGCCCACCGCCCCGGCCGGCGGACGCGACCGGCTCGACTGGCCTGCGGTGCACGGCGCCGTGCTCGACGCCTGGCGGGCCTTCGCGGGGGAGGGCGCGGGCGGCGGGGCCCCGGCCGCGGACCGCCCCGGCGTCAGCCGCGCCGTCCCCGTCATCGAACTCCTCGACGACGACGTGGACCTCGCCCCCGCCCGCCACCTGCCACCCGCCGGTGCGGGCGGCCCGGCCGAACTGACCCGCGTACGGGAACGGCTCACCGAGACGCTCGGCCTCACCACCGCCCTCACCCCACCCCCCGCCGCCCTCCACGCCCCCGTCCACTGGCCGCTCACCACCGTCGGCGAACTCGCCCGCGCCGGGGCCCTCCAGCTCCGCACCGGCGGCACCGGCACCGGCACCGCCCCCGTCCTCACCGAACACGACGTCCTCGGGGCCACCGCCCCCTCGGGCAGCCTCCCCACGGACGGGCCCCCCGAGGAGCCGGTGTTCGTCGAGGCGGGCGACGTCGTCGTCCCCGTACTCGGCGGCGGCGCCGCCACCCGGGTCGTCGACGAGGCCACCGCGGGCGCCGCGCTCGGCCGCAACCTCCAACTCCTGCGCCCCGACCCGGCCGCCCTGGACCCCTGGTTCCTGGCCGGATTCCTGCGCTCCACCGCCAACAACCGCCAGGCCAGCAGCTACGCCTCCACCGCCACCCGGCTGGACGCCCGCCGCCTCCAACTGCCCCGGCTGCCGCTCGCCGAGCAACAGCGGTACGGGCGGCGGTTCCGCGCCCTGGCGGAGTTCGAGGACGCCCTCCGGCTGACCGGCCGGCTCGGCGGACAGCTCGTCCAGGGCATGTACGACGGGCTGACCGACGGAACGGTCACACCGGACTGACGACGGACACCACGCGGCCAACGACGCGGGTGCGACGGACAGGGCGGACGCGACGGACGCGACGCGGCCACGGGTGAGGCGGAACACAGCCGACCCGTACAACCCCGGGCCGGTTGTCGTGGTCGCCCTTTACGCTCGGTTCCGTACACGCGGAGCGTGCACACGGAACTCACCGACCAGGTACTCCAGGAGCAGCCATGTACGCCCCGGTCCCACCGCCGACGCCGACGCCGCCGCGCCGGGTTCCCGGCCGGGCCTGGATCGTCTCCATGCGCGTGCTCTTCCCCGTGCTGACGGTGGGCTCGATCGGGCTGCTGCTGTGGACCCCGCTGCTCCGCCTCGCGATCGTGCGCCGCCGGGCCGTCGACTGGTGGCTGACCGGGGCCGGGTTCGTCTTCGTCTGCGTGCTCCTGCCGATCCTCGGCCGGGACGGCAGCGAGGAGCCGACCGGCATCGACAACGTGCTCATCCCCCTGCTGCTGCTCGTGATGGCCGGTTCGATCGCGTACTACCTGGTCGGGGACATCCGCCATTACGACCGGCTGACCAAGACACAGCACCCCTCGCCCGGATACGCCTACGTGCAGACGGTCCCGGTGCTCCCCGCGTCCGCCCCTGCTCCCGCCCCGGCCGCCTTCCCGCCGCCGCAGCGACAGCACATTCCGCAGCCGCCTCAGCACCCGTACCAGCAACAGCCGTACCAACAGCAGCCCCAGCCCCAGCCGCACCAACAACAGCCCCAGCCGCAGCAACAGCCCCAACGCATCGAGCAGGTCCGCGCCGAGCTCGACGAGCTGAGCGACTACCTCCGCAAGGCGGAGGACAGATGAGCGGCCGGATCATCGGCGGCCGTTACGAGCTGGCCACCGTCCTCGGCCAGGGCGGCATGGGGCAGGTCTGGACCGCCTACGACCAGCGCCTGGACCGCCGCGTCGCGGTGAAACTGCTCCGCCCCGATCGGGTCGCCGGCGTCGACAGCGGGGCCGCCGAGGACCTGCGCCGCCGCTTCGTCCGCGAGTGCCGGGTCACCGCCCGGGTCGACCACCCCGGCCTCGTCACCGTCCACGACGCGGGCAGCGACGGCGACGACCTCTACCTCGTCATGCAGCACGTCGAGGGTGCCGACCTCGCCGACCACCTCGCCGAGCACGACCCGTACCCCTGGCAGTGGTCCGTCGCGGTCGCCGCCCAGCTCTGCTCCGTCCTGTGCGCCGTGCACGCCGTGCCGATCGTCCACCGCGACCTCAAGCCCCGCAACGTGATGGTCCGCCCGGACGGCACCCTGACCGTCCTCGACCTGGGCGTCGCCTCCGTCATGGACAACGACACCACCCGCCTCACCCACACCGGCTCACCCATCGGCTCCCCGGCGTACATGGCCCCCGAGCAGGCGATGGGCGGCGCCGTCGGCCCGTACACCGACCTCTACGCCCTCGGCGTGCTCCTGCACGAACTGCTCAGCGGGGACGTGCCGTTCGGTGGGGCCACCGCCCTCGGCGTCCTCCACCGCCACCTCTACGAACCGCCCGTCCCGGTCCGCCGGATCAGACCCGACATCCCCGAACCGCTCGAAGCGCTGGTGCTGCGGCTCCTCGCCAAGGACCCCCAGCACCGCCCGTCCGGCGCCCAGGAGGTGTACGAACACCTCGCCCCACTGCTCCCCGCCCCGGGCACCGCACCCGCCGCCGGGCCGCTCGACCCGACCCGCCCCTTCCTGCGCCCGCACGCCCCCTGGCCCGACCGCGCCACCCGCGTACCCCCGCAGCCGCAGGCCCCGCCCGCCCCCGCCGCCGCAGCCGCCCGGCCCGATGTGGCCGCCGCCGTCGACGACGTGAAGAAACTGCTCGGCGAGGGCCGGATCACCCAGGCGGTGGACATCCTCGGCTCGATCCTCCCGGCCGCCGCCGAACAGCACGGCGAGAACTCCACCGTCGTCCGCATCCTGCGCAAGCAGTACGCGGCGACGCTGATGGACGACGGGCAGTACCGCCGCGCCCTGCCCGAGCTGCGCCGGCTCGCCGACGACCGGGCGGCCGAGGCGGGCCCGGCCGACCCGCAGGCACTCCACTTCCGCCACGACGCCGCCCAGTGCCTGGAACAGCTCGGCGAACCGGCCGCCGCGCTCGCCGAGTACCGCGCGATCCTGCCGTACTACGACGAGCCCGCCCGGGGCGGCGACCCGGCCCGCTGGTTCGAGATCCGCAACCGCGTCGCCCACCTGCTGCTCGCCCTCGGCGACCACGTCACCGCCCGCGTCCAGCTCCAGGCCCTGCTCTACGACGCCGAGCGCGCCTACGGCCCCCAGCACCCGCTCCCGGCGGAGTTGCGCCGCCGCCTCGACCGCCAGGCCGAGGTCCACGGCGGCTGACCGGCCGGACTCAGCCGATCTCCTTGACCACCCGGGCGGGCACTCCCGCGACCATCGTGCCGGCGGGGACATCACGCGTGACCACCGCACCGGCGGCGACCACCGCACCGGCGCCGATGGTCACCCCCTGCGTGATCACGGCGGACGTCCCGATCCAGACGTCGTCCTCGATGACGATCGGGGCGAAGGAAAGGTACTGACGGCGCTCGGCCAGGGGCAGCGGATGGCCTCCGGTGATGAGGCTGACCTTCGGGGCGATCATGACGCCGCTGCCGATGCGGATGCTTCCCTTGTCCATGAAGGTGCATCCCTGGTTGACGAAGACGTTCTCCCCGAACGTCGTGTCCAGCCCGTACTCGGTGAAGAACGGCGGGTAGATCACCACCGACTCCGGCAGTGGGCCGCCGAACACAACGGACAGTAGTTCCGCGCGCCCTTCGCTGTCGCTGAAGGGAAGCACGTTCAGCCGGGACGTCGCATCGGTCACCTCCATGATCCGCTCCGCGAATCGCGCGAACTCAGGCGTCTGGACATGCATGACCTGCTCTGTGCGAGTAGACATGCGCTGATCCCACCACTGTGCGGACATCCGATCAAACAACCCGGAATCACACTGGAAACAACCAGGAGTTGTGGAGGGGGTGGCGGCATGGGTATGGAGAGAGGCACTGATGGCCGCGCTGACCGACTCGGCCTCGCCGGCCACCCTCGTCGGCAGCGGGGTCCGGCACCCGTGGCCCCGGACCCACGACCCGCGGCGCATCCGGAACCGGCAACCCGCTTCAGGACCGCCGCCGGTACGCCGACACCAGGCCCCCCGCGATCAGGAAGGCCAGCGCCGCCGCGCCGGCCAGGGCGCCCGCCCGCAGACCCGGGGGGTGGAAGGCGCACTCCACCGCTGTGCCGTCGGCCGGGGCCGGGGTGGCGACCAGGCCCAGGTAGGTGTCGGCGGGGCGGCCCTGGCAGCGCCAGCCCGCGATCCGGGGGGCGGCGAGCACCACCGTTCCCGTGGTGCCGGGCGGGAGTTCGGCCCGTACGCCGTCGGCGGTGACGTGGACGGCGGTCGCGCCGGTGGCCCGCAGCCCGTCGACGGCCGAGGCCAGCCGGGCCCGGTCCAGGCAGCCGACCGCCCGGTGCGGCACGGTCCCGGGGCGCACCGGGGCCAGCGCGATCCGTACGTGCCCGTCCGGGCCGACCCGGCCCAGGTGCTGCATCGCGGCCCGCCGGGCCGGCAGCTGGCCCTTGAACTCGACGTCCCGGCCGCCGCCGAGCCGGGCCCGGCCGAACAGGTCGGGCGTCCACAGATACGCCTCGGAGCCTGCCGGGCAGGCGGCGGTCAGCGTGTACGCGCCGCGCCGCACCCGGTAGTCGTGCGCGCCCCGGTCCGTCACCGTGGCCGTACCCTCCGACGCCGCGCGCAGCACCGTCGGCGGGACCGTGTAGACCCGTGAGCCCAGCAGCAGTTCCTGGTTCCGGAACGCCGAGCGCCCGTACGCCACCGGGCCGCCCGAGCCGGACGGACGCACCGTCACCAGCGGCGGGGCCGCCGCCCGCCCCGCCGTCACCGGCCGGTCGGCCGGGGCGCCCAGGCCCGTGCGACCGGCGCCCTGATGCGGGTCGCGCGGACCGCGTACCCGGGCGCCGACGGAGAACACCGCGTCCGTGACCGGGTTGTCCAGGCTCTGCACCGCCCGTCCGTTCGACGTCCACCCGCCGCCGAGCGCCCGCATCGTGCGGGTCAGCACGTCCGGCGTGTGGCTGCTGTAGTAGGCGCCGCCCTCCCCGCCCACCAGCAGCGGGTCGTTCGCGGTGGTCTGCTCCCGGCCCGGGTCCGTCCGGAAGCGCGGCCAGTCGTCGGCGCCCTCGACCACGGCCCGCTGGGTGCTCTGCCGCTCGCCCCAGGGCGCGTAGTCGTCGAGCCGGTTCAGCCGCTGCCGGTCGAAGTACGCGGTGGCCGCCGCGGCCTGCCCGGCCTGGGCGCCGATCAGCAGCACGGCCGCCAGCGCCGCGTACCGCCCGCCCCGCCCCACCAGCAGCAGGGCGAGGACCGCCGCCCCCAGGCCGAGCGCGAACAGCGGATACGTCCACCCCGAGACCAGTCCGCTGAACCCCGCCCCCGCCGCCAGCAGCACCAGCACCGCCGCCCCGCCGGCCAGCGCCCGCCGCCCCGGCGGGCCGTACGAGACCGAGATCCACGCGGCGGTCACCACCAGCCCGGCCAGCACGAAGGTCTGCCGGTACGGGCTGCCGTTGGGCGTGGCGAAGGCGTGCCAGAGCAGATGGGTGGGCTCCCACTGCATCGACAGCGCGACCCCGGCCACCAGCCCCGCCCACGCCCACCGCTCCCGCCCCGGCGCCGACCGCTGGAAGGCCAGCGCACCGGCCAGCAGCAGGGTGCCCGTGCCGAGGTAGAGGGCCGGGGTGAAGAAGCTGTACGTGGCGGGCAGCAGCCGGGCCAGCACATCGGTCCAGGAGGCGGGCGCGAACGGGCGGTCCCAGCCCGGGTAGGCGTGCTTGGTGCCCAGGTAGACGGGGAGCAGGACCGGGGCCGACAGCCCGATCCCCACCCCGACCGTGCGCACCGCCCGCCCCAGCGCGCGGGCCACCGCCCGCCGGTCGTCCCGCTCGGTGAAGAGCCGGACCGCCAGCACCAGCGCCGCGCCGAGCGTCGCCATGTACGCCGTGTAGAAGTTGGCCACCCACGCCAGCGCGACCAGCAGTGGCGCGGCGACCCGGTGCCGCCCGGTCCGGGCCCACTCGGCGGCCAGGCAGAGCAGCGGCAGCGCGACCAGCCCGTCCAGCCACATCGGGTTGTACGCCGCCTCCGCGACCGACCAGCCGCACAGCGCGTACGAACCGCCCAGCACCCCGGCGACCCACCAGCGCCCGCCGCGCAGCGTCAGCAGGAACACCGCCATCAGCGCCGCCGCCGACGCCATCTTCAGGACCGTCACCGCATAGACCGCGAGATCGATCCGGTCCCTCGGGAAGACCCCGACGAGCAGGGCGAACGGGCTGCCCAGATACGTACCGAGATCCGGCAGGAAGCTCGTCCCGAACCCCGACGACCAGTTGAGCAGCAGCCCCCCGTCGGCCCGCCCGTGCAGCAGGTCCCAGAGCCGGGCGTGGAACGGGACGAACTGGTTGCCCAGGTCGTTGACGCTCCGCGTGTACGGGCCGAACGGGAAGCTCCGCGACACGGCGTCGCCCGCGCAGACCGCGACGACGGTGAGCAGCGCGGCGAGCGCGCCCGCGCGCGGGCGGGCGCGGTCCACCAGCGGCGGGGCGGCGGCGGACGCGGCGGACGCGGTGGGGGCGGAAGCGGTCCGGGACGTGGACAAGGGCACGGGCATGGGCAGGAATATGTCAGCCTCGAACACGCAAATCCCTTGTGCCACGCACCAGTTCACGCAATGGACGTGCGCCGGTCATGTGCTGCATCGGATGCCGACACCTGGCCCGGTTGATGTACGTCTGTGCTGATCTCTCTGGTGGTGCCCTGCTACAACGAGGAAGAGATCCTCGAACGCTTCCATGACCGCGTCACGGACGAAATGGCCGGGCTCGGACACGACTTCCAGCTGGTCTTCGTGGACGACGGCAGCGCCGACCGGACGCTGATGATCCTCCAGGAGCTGGCCGCCGCCGACCCCCGCGTCCGCTACGTCTCCTTCAGCCGCAACTTCGGCAAGGAGGCCGCGATGCTGGCCGGTCTCCAGCACGCCGAGGGCGATGCCGTCGTCATCATGGACGCCGACCTCCAGCACCCGCCCGAACTGGTCGGCCGGATGCTGGAGGAGTACGAGCAGGGCCACGACCAGGTGATCGCCCGCCGGACCCGCAAGGGCGACCGGGTCACCCGCACCGTCACCGCCCGCGCCTACTACTGGCTGATCAACCGCCTGGTCGACGTGGAACTCGTCGACGGCGTCGGCGACTTCCGGCTGCTGTCCCGCCGCACCGTCGACGCCGTGCTGCGGCTCACCGAGTACAACCGGTTCTCCAAGGGCCTCTTCGCCTGGGTCGGCTTCCGCACGAAGACCTTCGGCTACGAGAACGCCGTACGGGAGCAGGGCAGCTCCGCCTGGACCTTCGGCAAGCTCCTCAACTACGGACTCGACGGGCTGCTGTCCTTCAACAACAAGCCGCTGCGCGCCGCGCTCTACCTGGGGATGCTGCTGCTGTCGGTGGCCCTCGCGTACGCGGCGTGGATCGTCGGCGTCGCCCTGGTGCGGGGCGTGGACACCCCCGGCTACGTCACCACGCTCGTCGTGGTCATCGCGCTCGCCGGGGTCCAGATGGTGATGCTCGGGGTGGTCGGGGAGTACGTCGGCCGCATCTACTACGAGGTGAAGCGGCGCCCGCACTACCTGGTCAAGGCCACGAACACGGAGACCCCGTCGGCCGTCCGCGAGGCCCGGGAGTCCGTACGCCGATGACGGTCACCGCCCAGTTGGCCCGGTTCGCCCTGGTGGGGGTCGTGAACACGGGCACGTACTACGGCTGCTACCTCGCGTTGCTGACCCGGCTGCCGTACATCGCCGCCCATGTGCTCGCCTTCGCGCTGAGCATGACCGGCTCCTTCTTCCTGAACTGCCGGTTCACCTACCGGACCCGCCCCACCTGGCGGAAGTTCCTGCTCTTCCCGCTGACCAACGCCGCCAACTTCGCCATCACCACGGGCGGCGTCTACCTGCTGGTCGACGTCGCCGGCCTCGGCAGCCGGTACGCGCCGCTGATCGCCGCCGCGGCGGCCGTCCCGATCACCTTCCTCGTCTCCCGGACGATCATGCTGCGCCCCGACGCGCCACCGGCGGTGGAGCGCGAACACGTCGGCTGAGACGGACGGCGGGGACCGGGATCTGATGTGGCAAAGTGTCGCGATGCATTGACACGTCGTGCTGCATTTCGGTCGAACCGGCCGATCCGGCCGATCCGACCCAGAGGTGTTGTGATGAACAAGAGAAGAAGCCGGGCGCTGGTGGCCGCCGTCACGCCGATGCTGGCCCCCGGTGAGCAGGTGGTGTCGACCTCGCTGGTGAACCTGAGCGAGGTCTCGGTCAAGAAGAACATCGCGATGGGGATCGCCGCGGCGGTGCTCAGCGGGGGGACGATGGTGGCTGCGGCGGCCCCGCAGCCCATCTACCTCGCGACCACGGGGGAGCGGCTGTTCCTGTTCGTCGCCAACCCGACCTTCGCGAAGCCGGACCGGCACCTGGCCACGTACCTCCTCGCGGACCTCAAGCGGACCGAGGTCAAGCGCGGCCTGCTGAAGCACTCGTTCGTCATGATCGACGAGTCCGCGCAGAGCGCCCTGCGCATCTTCTTCCAGCGGTTCGGCGCCGGCGGCCTGGACGTGGTGGCCGGGCAGATCCCGCAGGCCGCGGCGTAGGGACCGCGCGGCCCGGACCGGCGGCCGCCGGGAGCCGTCGACAGCCGTCGAGGCGGCCGGCCGATCCGCGTCGCCGGCGCCCCACATCCCCAACTCCTTCCGAATCGTTGGTCGAATCAGTGGCCCCAGCCACGTCCACTGCCTAACATCGATCACCGCAAGGTCTTGTGCACTGATGCACAAAGTCTCCCCGGGAGGTTCCTTTGCACCGCCGCCGTCGCACCGCGCTCACCGTCTCCGCCGCCCTGCTCGTCGGCGTACCCGCCCTCGCCGCCTGCGGCGGCGAGACCCATCCGGGGGCCGCGGCCGTCGTCGGCGGGGAACGGATCGAGGTCTCCGCGCTCCAGGGCCAGGTGGCCGCCGTGCGCGCGGCGCAGAACGAGACGAAGGACGCCACCCAGCTCGTCGACAAGTCCGGGCAGCTCGGCCGGGCCAAGCTGCACAGCATGATCTTCGACCGGGTCCTGGACCGGGCCGCCGAGGACGCGGGCGTGACCGTCGAACGTACCGAGATCCAGCAGATGCGCAAGGTCGCCGAGGCCCAGACCGGCGGGGCGACGGGGCTGCGCACGATGATGCTCCAGCAGAGCTGGGTCGCCCCCGACCAGATCGACACCGTGCTGCGCGAGCAGGTCCAGCTCACGAAGCTGGCCGCCGCCCTCGGCGTCGACCTCCAGCAGCCCGCCGGCCAGCAGGCCGTGAGCGAGGCGCTCGGCAAGGCGTCCAAGGCGCTCCGGGTCGACGTCAACCCGCGCTACGGCACCTGGGACAGCAAGCAGGCCCAGCTCGCCACCTACCGGGCCCCCTGGATCACCCAGGTCACCAAGCCGGCCGGAGCCGGGGCCTGACCTGCGGCGGAACGGGCGGCGGCGACAGAGGTAGATTCGAACGGTGAACGCTGAAGACCCCGGCCGCATCGTCCTGCTCACCGCCAGCCACCGCGTCGCCCCCGGACTGCTGTCCTGGCCCGCCTGGCAGGCCCTGCACGGCGCCGACCGGGTCCTCTGCGCCGACCCCGACCACCCGCAGCTTCCGTACCTGCGCGAGGCGGGCGTCACCGTCGAGCACGCCGCGCCCACCGCGCCGGAGCTGGTCGACGCCTGCGCGGGCGGCCGGAGCGTCGTCGTCCTCGCGGGCGGCGAGGGCGATCCCGCGCTCACCGACGGGCTGGCCCGGCTCGCCGGATCGGGACGGACACGGATGCCGGACCTGGAGCTGCTGCCCGGCTCGTACGACCTGCCCGGCGCCCGGCTCCTCGACCTGGTCCAGATCATGGACCGGATCAGGGTCGCGTGCCCGTGGACCTCGCGGAAGACCCACGAGGGCCTCGCCAAGTACGCGATCGAGGAGGCGTACGAGCTGGTCGAGGCGATCGAGGACGGCGACCGGGACGAGCTCCGGGAGGAGCTGGGCGACGTCCTCCTCCAGGTCGTCTTCCACGCCAGGATCGCCGAGGAGGGCCGCCCCGAGGACGGCGCGGAGCCGTTCTCCATCGACGACGTGGCCGCCGGGCTCATCGAGAAACTGATCCACCGCCACCCGCACGTCTTCGGCGACGAGACCGCCGAGACCCCCGAGGACGTCCACGCCCACTGGCTGCGCACCAAGGCGGAGGAGAAGCGGCGCGACTCGGTCACCGACGGCGTCCCGGTCGGCCAGCCCGGCCTGGCGCTCGCGGCCAAGCTGGCGAGCCGGGTCCGCACCGCCGGTCTCGACGTGCCGCTTCCCGCCGGCGAGGGCATCGGCTACGAGCTCCTCGCCCTCGCCGTCCGGGCCGAACGGGACGGTGCCGACCCCGAGGCCGCCCTCCGCGCCGCGGGTCGCGCCTACCGGGACGCCATCAGGGCGGCGGAGGGCCACGGCGAGGACCGAAAGGCAGCGGATAACGTCGAAGGGTGAACCACAGCCCCGCCGACGACCACCCCGCCACGCCCTCCACGGACGACCCGTCCGCCACGCTCCCCGCGGACCCGCCCGCCACGTGCCCGGCGGCCGCCGGGGCGCCCGCACTCTTCACCTGGGAGTTCGCCACCGACCCGTACCCGGCGTACGCCTGGCTGCGCGAGCACAGCCCCGTACACCGCACCGAGCTGCCCAGCGGCGTCGAGGCGTGGCTGGTGACCCGGTACGAGGACGCCCGGCAGGCCCTCGCCGACTCCCGGCTCTCCAAGAACCCGGCCCACCACGCCGAACCCGCGCACGCCAAGGGGAAGACCGGCATCCCCGGCGAGCGCAAGGCGGAGCTGATGACGCATCTGCTGAACATCGACCCGCCCGACCACACCCGGCTGCGCCGCCTCGTCTCCAAGGCGTTCACCCCGCGCCGGGTCGCCGAGTTCGCCCCGCGCGTCCAGGAGCTGACGGACCGGCTCATCGACCGCTTCGCCGGGAGCGGCGAGGCCGACCTCATCCACGACCTGGCCTTCCCGCTCCCCATCTACGCCATCTGCGACCTGCTCGGCGTACCGCCCGAGGACCAGGACGACTTCCGGGACTGGGCGGGCATGATGATCCGCCACGGCGGCGGTCCGCGCGGCGGGGTCGCCCGGTCGGTGAAGAAGATGCGCGGCTACCTCGCCGAACTCATCCACCGCAAGCGCGAGGAGCCCGGCGACGACCTGATCTCGGGGCTGATCCGGGCCAGCGACCACGGCGAGCACCTCACCGAGAACGAAGCCGCCGCCATGGCCTTCATCCTGCTCTTCGCCGGCTTCGAGACCACGGTCAATCTGATCGGAAACGGGGTGTATGCCCTGCTTCGCAACCCCGGGGAACGCGAACGGCTGCAACGCTCCCTCGAAGCGGGGGAGGAGGAGCTGCTGGAGACCGGCATCGAGGAGCTGCTCCGCTACGACGGCCCGGTGGAGCTGGCCACCTGGCGGTTCGCCACCGAACCGCTGACGCTCGGCGGGGAGTCCATCGAGGCCGGGGATCCGGTGCTCGTGGTCCTCGCGGCCGCCGACCGCGACCCGGACCGCTTCCCGGACCCCGACACGCTCGATCTCGCCCGACGTGACAATCAGCACCTCGGATACGGGCACGGCATCCACTACTGCCTCGGCGCACCGCTCGCCCGGCTGGAGGGACGGACCGCGCTCGCCACCCTGCTGAACCGTCTCCCGGACCTGCGACTCGCGGTGGAACCTACCGATTTGCGGTGGCGTGGCGGGCTCATCATGCGCGGACTCCGCACGCTCCCGGTCCAGTTCACACCGGAACGCACCGCACCTGCAGCTGACGCAACGTCAACTCTGTGACTTTCGCGTGATCCGCGCTGCATCGACTTGTGACGCGCGTTCGAGTGCGGCTAGGTTCACCGTTCGACCTAGTCAGACGTCAGTCACACGGAAGGCAATTCCATGGGATCCGCGAACGGCAGGCACCGTCGCCCCCGGCAGGCACCGGCCATCGTCGTCGCAGCGGGCGTGACCGGATCGGCCATCGCCATTCCGCTGCTCGGCGCGTCGGGCGCGTCCGCGGCCGACGCCACGACCTGGGACCGGGTGGCCGAGTGCGAGAGCGGCGGTGCGTGGAGCGCCGACTTCGGCAACGGCTCCTACGGCGGCCTCCAGATCTCGCCGGAGGTCTGGAAGGCGTACGGCGGCGAGACCTACGCGGACCGCGCCGACCTCGCCAGCCGGGCGCAGCAGATCGCGGTGGCCGAGAAGGTCCTGGCGGACCAGGGGCCGAAGGCGTGGCCGAGCTGCGCCGTCATCTCCGGTCTGGCGACGGACGCCTCGCTGCCCGGCGTCGACCCCGGCGCCACTCCCTCCGGGGGCGAGCAGGACGACGCGTCGGACATCGTCACGCCGCCCCACACCGCCTGGGAGGGCGCGGACGCGGTGGACGGCTCCGACGGCTCGGCGGACAGCCCGTCCGGCGATTCCGGCAAGCGCAAGGGCGAGTCGAACGGGAAGTCGTCGAAGACGCCGTCCGCGGAGACCTCGCCCTCGGCCACCCCGTCCGGTTCCACCGGCGCGCCGTCGAAGCCCGCGCAGGACGGCTCCGCCTCGCCCGAGTCCTCCAGCGGCACGAACGGCCGCCACCGCGGCGCCCCGGCCGCCGACGAGAGCCGTGGCGCGGACGGCGGCCACCGCGAGTCCGGCCGGCACGCCTCGCGCGGCGGCGACGCGCGCGACACGGCCGGGCAGGCCGCCGACGGCACGTACTCCGTCCGGTCGGGGGACAACCTCTGGGCGATTGCTGATGCACAGAAGGTCCCCGGCGGCTGGCCCGCGCTCTACGAGGCGAACAAGGACGTCATCGGCTCCGACCCGGACCTCATCCTCCCCGGTCAGAGCCTCGATCTCGGTGTGAAGGCCGAGTAGGGGCGGCCGGTCGGCGGTCCGGAAACCGCCTAAAAACGCCTCAGAAACCGGGGCAGTTTAGGGACCTATGTCCACTTATGCGTAAGTGAGACATGGGTCTCTTTGCGTCTTCCGGCGTGTCGCGATCCGGAGGCTCGCTCACCCCGCTCCCACCTGCGGAAACGGCAATTCTTCAGATGCAAGTACGGGCTGATTGTCTGATGTGTCCATCTTTGAATGTAGGGCTTGCGTATGTTTACGGTCGGAATCGCTCGCACCGCGGGCCCCGTCGACCGTCACGCCGAATCCTGCCGTCGGTCGAAGGGAAAACAGACGCGTACAGCGCCGTAGGCAGGAGCGGGGGACCCAGGTAAGCCGCCGGGTCCGGACGTCGGGACGACGTATCGGATCAGGCTTGGGGTGAAGTCGCGTGCTAGGACGTGCGACCGGGCAACTCACTCGGCCCGAACCCGACAGCTCACCTCGTAGGCGTCGGTGAGGAGAAGTTCCATGCTGCTTTCCAGCAAGGGCAAGCGCCGCCGCCCGTCCAAGGCCGTCCGCATCGTCACGCTCGCCGGTGTCGCGGGTGCCGCCGTCGCCGTGCCGCTGATGGGCGCCACCAACGCCTCCGCCGCCTCCGTCGCCACCTGGGACGCCGTCGCCCAGTGCGAGTCCGGTGGCAACTGGTCCATCAACACCGGCAACGGCTACTACGGCGGCCTGCAGTTCTCGCAGTCGAGCTGGGCCGCCGCCGGCGGTACCCAGTACGCCCCGCGCGCCGACCTGGCCACCAAGGCCCAGCAGATCGCCACCGCCGAGCGCCTCCTCGCCCTCCAGGGCCCGGGTGCCTGGGCCTGCGCCGGCGCCGGCAACCTGACCAACGACGGTGTCGACCCGGGCGTCGACACCGGTTCGTCCTCGAACTCCTCCGCCAACTCGACCGCCGGCTCCGGCGCCTCCGAGCAGCAGAGCACCGCCCCGAAGAAGCAGGCGCAGCCGAAGCCGGCCGAGCGCACCGAGGCCCCCGCCGCTTCCCGTTCGGACCGTGGCCAGGCCCCGAGCGCCGAGTCGAAGAAGACCGTCACCACCCCGACCGGCGAGAAGGTCAAGAAGGGTGACGGCGAGTACAAGGTCGTCGAGGGCGACTCGCTGAGCGCGATCGCCGCCGAGCACGGCGTCAAGGGCGGCTGGCAGCGGCTGTTCGAGCTGAACAAGGACATCGTCGAGGACGCCGACCTGATCTACCCGGGTCAGCAGCTGCACCTGACGAAGTAGCACGGGACCCCGCGGCGCGGGCTCTCTCCTCCAGACCGCCCCGGTCCGGCGCGCATCCCCCCGTGCGCACCGGACCGGGGCGACGCCGTCCCCCCACCCGCTCCGCCGTCTTCGCCGCTCCCTCTGCTCGGGGGAGCGGGGATGCGTTCAACTGTTGTAGTTACCGACCGGTAAATTTTGGCCGGTATGCCCGGCAATGAGGTCTCTCGGGTCGTTTTTCGTCCCAGGGGTCGGGCGGTCGTGGGGGCGGGCGGGCCGGGCCGGTTAGGCTCTTGTCGCAAGGCCAAAGCGACCCTGCACCAACAGCGTCATATCCCAGAAGGAGATGCCACGTGCCGTCCATCGACGTCGTCGTAGCCCGGGAAATCCTCGACTCCCGCGGAAACCCCACGGTCGAGGTCGAGGTCGGCCTCGACGACGGCAGCACGGGCCGTGCTGCCGTTCCGTCCGGCGCCTCCACCGGTCAGTTCGAGGCCATCGAGCTCCGTGACGGCGACCCCAACCGCTACCAGGGCAAGGGCGTCGAGAAGGCCGTCCTCGCCGTGATCGAGCAGATCGGCCCGGAGCTCGTCGGCTACGACGCCACCGAGCAGCGCCTGATCGACCAGGCGATGTTCGACCTGGACGCCACGGAGAACAAGGGCTCGCTCGGCGCCAACGCCATCCTCGGCGTCTCGCTGGCCGTCGCCCACGCCGCCTCCGAGGCATCCGACCTGCCGCTCTTCCGCTACCTGGGCGGCCCGAACGCGCACCTGCTGCCCGTTCCGATGATGAACATCCTGAACGGCGGCTCGCACGCCGACTCCAACGTGGACATCCAGGAGTTCATGATCGCCCCGATCGGCGCGGAGTCCTTCTCCGAGGCCCTGCGCTGGGGCGCCGAGGTCTACCACACGCTGAAGAAGGTCCTGAAGACCAAGGGCCTGTCCACCGGCCTCGGCGACGAGGGCGGCTTCGCGCCGAACCTGGAGTCCAACCGCGCCGCCCTCGACCTCATCGTCGAGGCCATCAAGGAGGCCGGTTACGTCCCGGGCAAGGACATCGCGCTCGCGCTCGACGTCGCCGCGTCCGAGTTCTACAAGGACGGCACGTACGAGTTCGAGGGCAAGTCCCGCTCGGCCGCCGAGATGACCGAGTACTACGAGGAGCTCGTCTCCGCGTACCCGCTGGTCTCCATCGAGGACCCGCTGTTCGAGGACGACTGGGCCGGCTGGAAGGTCATCACCGACAGGCTCGGCGCCAAGGTGCAGATCGTCGGCGACGACCTCTTCGTCACCAACCCGGAGCGCCTGGCCCGCGGCATCGAGGAGGGCTCCGCCAACGCCCTGCTCGTCAAGGTCAACCAGATCGGTTCGCTGACCGAGACGCTGGACGCCGTCGAGCTGGCCCAGCGCAACGGCTTCAAGTGCATGATGTCGCACCGCTCCGGCGAGACCGAGGACGTCACCATCGCCGACCTCGCCGTCGCCGTGAACTGCGGCCAGATCAAGACCGGCGCCCCGGCCCGCTCGGACCGCGTCGCCAAGTACAACCAGCTGCTGCGCATCGAGGAGATCCTCGACGACGCGGCGGTGTACGCCGGCCGCTCCGCCTTCCCCCGGTTCCGCTCCGCGGACCAGTAGGCACAGCCGCTCCGCGGACCAGGAGGCACCGCCTGCAGGCACAGCCGCCCCGCGGAGCAGCGGAAACGCCTCGCGCGGAGCAGTGCGCGCCGCGAACGGCCCCGGCCTCCGTCCGTCCCCGCACTCGGTCCCGTACCGTGTGCGGGGACGGACGTGCGTAATGGGGAGGCGGAGAGATGGCCGCGAAGGACCGGGACCGGTTCTCCACCGCGACCCGGCTGCGACTGCTCGGCGAGCAGACCGCCGCCCGCGTCTACCGTTCGCAGAACCGCCGTCAGGCCCGCCGCTCGCGGCTCACCGGCCGGGCGGCCTTCCTGGCGCTCGTCGTCTGCTCCCTGGTGGTCGTGCTCGCGTATCCGATGCGCAGTTACGTCTCGCAGCAGGACGAGATCGCCGACCAGCGGCGCCTCGCGCAGAAGGCCAAGGAACGCACCGAGGAGCTGCGCGACGAGAAGGCGCGGCTCCAGGACGACGCCTACATCAGGCGGCTGGCCCGTACGCATCTGCATTACCTTCTTCCGGGGGAGACCGGCTACACGGTCGTCGACCCCGACGCGGTCAAGGAACGCCAGGGCCGGGCGGACGGCTCCGGCCGGCCCTGGCACTCCAACCTGTGGGACGGCGTCGACAGCGCCGACCGCGGCTGACCTTCCCGCCGCCCGTCCCCGTAGTACCGCATTTCGAGCAGACCCGATCAGAACCAAGGCAGGCATGGAAACCCCTCCTCCCCAGACCGAGTCCACCGCCCCCACCGAGGCGGACATCGCCGCGTTCCAGCAGCAGCTGGGCCGCCCGCCGCGCGGCCTGCGCGCCATCGCGCACCGCTGCCCCTGCGGCAACCCGGACGTGGTCGAGACGCAGCCCCGGCTGGAGGACGGCACCCCGTTCCCGACGACGTACTACCTGACGTGCCCCCGCGCCGCCTCCGCCATCGGCACGCTGGAGGCGAACGGGGTCATGAAGGAGATGACCGAGCGCCTCGCCACCGACCCCGAGCTGGCCGCCGCCTACCGGGCCGCCCACGAGGACTACATCGCCCGGCGCGACGCCATCGAGGTGCTGGAGGGCTTCCCGAGCGCGGGCGGCATGCCGGACCGGGTGAAGTGCCTGCACGTCCTGGTCGGCCACTCGCTGGCCGCTGGGCCGGGCGTCAACCCGCTGGGCGACGAGGCGATCGCGATGCTGCCGGAATGGTGGCGCAAGGGCCCGTGCGTCACGCCCTGCGCCCCGCAGGACGGCGCGCCGGACGAGGGCTGACGGCCCTTCCTCCGCGCCCCCACCCCGCTCCCCGTCCGCCGGAGGGGCCCGATCTCCCCAGGAGCAGCACCATGACCCGCGTGGCCGCCATCGACTGCGGTACCAACTCCATCCGCCTGCTCGTCGCCGACGCGGACCCGTCCACCGGTGAACTCGTCGAGCTGGACCGGCGGATGGAGATCGTCCGCCTCGGCCAGGACGTCGACCGCACCGGCCGGCTGGCCCCCGAGGCGCTGGAGCGCACGTTCGCGGCCTGCCGCCGGTACGCGGCGGTGATCGAGGAGTACGGGGCGGGCAAGCCCCGGTTCGTCGCCACCTCCGCCTCCCGGGACGCGGAGAACCGGGACGACTTCGTGCGTGGTGTGGTCGACATCCTCGGCGTCGAGCCCGAGGTGATCAGCGGCGACCAGGAGGCCGAGTTCTCCTTCACCGGCGCCACCCGGGAACTCGCGGGCCAGGAGCACCTTCCGACGCCGTACCTGGTGGTCGACATCGGCGGCGGCTCCACCGAGTTCGTCGTCGGCGACGACCGGGTGCGGGCCGCCCGCTCCGTGGACATCGGCTGCGTACGGATGACCGAGCGGCACCTGGTCCGCGACGGCGTCCTGACCGACCCGCCGGCCCCCGACCGGGTCGAGGCGGTCCGGGCCGACATCGGGGCCGCCCTCGACCTCGCGGCACAGAGCGTTCCGCTCACCGGGGCGGCCACCCTGGTCGGCCTGGCCGGCACGGTCACCACGGTCGCCGCCGTCGCCCTGGGCCTGGAGGAGTACGACTCGTCGGCGATCCACCACTCCCGGATCTCCGTCGACCAGGTCGAGGAGATCACCGCCCGGCTGCTCGGCTCGACCCACGCCGAGCGGGCCGCCCTCGGCGCGATGCACCCGGGCCGGGCCGACGTGATCGTCTCCGGCGCGCTCATCCTGCTCGCCGTGATGCGGCGCACCGGGGCCCGCGAGGTCGTGGTCAGCGAGCACGACATCCTCGACGGCATCGCCTGGTCGATCGCGTAACCCCGGACCGCCCGACGGTCCCGCCCCGGCCGTTCCTCCGCCCCTTCGAACACTCCGCTCGGGCGCGCCTTGGCCTGCACCTTTGAGCCCCTGAAGGGGGTGTGGGCGGTGGTTCGAAGGAGGTGGCGCGACAAAGTTCGTGAACTTCTTCACAAGGAATTGGGTCCACGGAAGGGCCGTTCGGCCTCTTGCGGGCCCCGGGAATCACTCTCGGGGGTGCCGCGCCCGCGGAACGGCGTGCTACGGAGCGTCCCCCAAGGGGGCGTCGAGGGGCGTGGTCCACCCGGTGGAAGGGGCCAAGGGCCAGCTCACAGGCGGTCAACAACGTTCGCGCCCGGCCCGTGGTTCCCCTGCGGTGCCATGACCTGGGTCACGTGGGCGGCGCAGTGTAGCAGAGGGGCGGCCATACCTTGTGAAGGGGCGCACTAACCCACCCCCGGAGAGGGGTGGATACTCGATGCCATGAGCACCACGGAGCGTCCCAGGATCCTCGTTGTAGGCGGTGGGTACGTAGGCCTGTACGCAGCTCGACGCATTCTCAAGAAGATGCGCTTCGGCGAGGCGACCGTCACGGTCGTCGACCCGCGTTCGTACATGACCTACCAGCCCTTCCTTCCCGAAGCTGCCGCCGGCAGCATCTCCCCTCGGCATGTCGTCGTCCCGCTGCGGCGCGTCCTGCCGAAGGCCGAGGTGCTCACCGGTCGCGTCACCACCATTGATCAGGACCGCAAGGTCGCCACGGTCGCGCCGCTCGTCGGCGAGGCCTACGAGCTGCCCTTCGACTACCTGGTCATCGCGATGGGCGCGGTCTCCCGTACCTTCCCGATCCCCGGCCTCGCCGAGCAGGGCATCGGCATGAAGGGCATCGAGGAGGCCATCGGCCTGCGCAACCACGTCCTGGAGCAGCTGGACAAGGCCGACTCCACGACCGACGAGGAGGTCCGCCGCAAGGCGTTGACCTTCGTCTTCGTGGGCGGTGGCTTCGCCGGTGCGGAGACCATCGGCGAGGTCGAGGACATGGCCCGCGACGCGGCCAAGTACTACACCAACGTGAAGCGCGAGGACATGCGCTTCATCCTGGTCGACGCCGCCGACAAGATCCTTCCCGAGGTCGGCCCGAAGCTGGGCACCTGGGGCCGTGAGCACCTGGAGTCCCGTGGCGTCGAGGTCTTCCTCTCGACCTCCATGGACTCCTGCGTCGACGGCCACGTCGTCCTGAAGAACGGGCTGGAGGTCGACTCCAACACCATCGTGTGGACGGCCGGTGTGAAGCCGAACCCGGCGCTGGCCCGCTTCGGCCTGCCGCTCGGTCCGCGCGGCCACGTGGACACCTCCGAGAAGCTCCAGGTGCAGGGCACCGACTACATCTGGGCCGCGGGCGACAACGCCCAGGTGCCGGACATGATCGGCCGCCGCGCCGGCAACCCGAACGCCTGGTGCCCGCCCAACGCCCAGCACGCGCTGCGGCAGGCCAAGGTCCTCGGCGACAACGTGATCTCCGGCATGCGGGGCTTCCCGCAGAAGGAGTACAGCCACGCCAACAAGGGTGCGGTCGCCGGTCTGGGGCTGCACAAGGGCGTCGCGATGATCGTCATGGGCAAGATGAAGATCAAGCTCAAGGGCCGTCTCGCCTGGTACATGCACCGTGGCTACCACGGTCTGGCGATGCCGACCTGGAACCGCAAGATCCGGATCTTCGCCGACTGGACCCTCGCCATGTTCCTCAAGCGCGAGGTCGTCTCGCTCGGCGCCATGGAGACGCCGCGCGAGGAGTTCTACGAGGCCGCCAAGCCGGCCCCGGCCCCGGCCGCCGCGAAGGCCGAGGGCGAGAAGGCCAAGGCCTCCTAGCCCGCCCGCGGGCCCACTCGCCCGCGCCCCGTCCGAAGGGGCCGTCCGCCATCCGTGGTGCGGACGGCCCCTTCGGCGTATCCGGATGGATGTGGTGTACAGCTTTTTACCGTTCCGTTGCGTGGTAGCGGGACGGATGCCGACCGGTGGAGTGTTGAGGGGTACGGACCTCGCCGAGGCGCACAGGTGTCCGGCGTGGTTGCATGCATGTTCGACCAGGTTTGGGCACATTGGAACCACCATCACGGAGGTGTGCGCCATGGGAGACGCCGCGTCGCGGCTGACCGCTCTCGCCGAGGAGTTTCTGGGAGAAAAGCTGCCGGTCCGTATCCGGGCCTGGGACGGCAGCAGTTCGGGACCGCCCGGCGCCCCCGAGCTGATCATCCGGCACCGCCGCGCACTGCGCCGACTGCTCTGGAAGCCGGGCGAGCTGGGCCTGGCCCGCGCCTGGGTGGCCGGCGACCTCGACGTCGAGGGCGATCTGTACGAGGCCCTGGGCCTGCTGGCCGCACTGATCTGGGAACGGGGCGACGGAACCGGCAGAACCGGGACCGGGCTCCTGGACCCGGTCCGCGACCCGAAGGTACGGGCCTTCGCCAAGGGGCTGCTGCGCATGGCCGGCCCCTGGACCCCGCCGCCCCCGCCGGCCGAGGAAATGAGCCGCCGTACCGGCCCGCTCCACACCAAGGGCCGCGACAAGGCGGCCATCAGCCACCACTACGACGTCGGCAACGACTTCTACGCCCTGGTCCTCGGCCCGTCCATGGTCTACTCCTGCGCCTACTGGGAGGACGGCTCCACTCTGGAGGACGCCCAGCGCGACAAGCTCGATCTGGTCTGCCGCAAGCTCGGGCTGAAGGAGGGCGACCGGCTGCTGGACGTCGGCTGCGGCTGGGGCTCCATGGCCATCCACGCCGCCCGTGAGTACGGCGCCCGGGTCACCGGGGTCACCCTCTCCGTCGAACAGGCCGCCTACGCCCGCAAGCGCATCGCGGAGGAGGGGCTGACCGACCGGATCGAGATCCGCGTCCAGGACTACCGGGACGTCAGGGACGGCCCCTACGACGCGATCTCGTCGATCGGCATGGCCGAGCACGTCGGCTCGGTCCGCTTCCGCGAGTACGCCGACGACCTGTACGCCCTGCTGAAGCCCGGCGGACGGCTGCTCAACCACCAGATCGCCCGCCGCCCCGAGCCGGACGAATCCGCCTACCACGTGGACGCGTTCATCGACGCCTACGTCTTCCCGGACGGCGAACTGGCCCCGCTGGGCCGGACCGTCAGCACCCTGGAGGAGGCCGGCTTCGAGGCCCGGGACGTCGAGTCGCTCCGCGAGCACTACGCGCTGACCCTCCGCCGCTGGGTCGCCAACCTGGAACAGCACTGGGACCGGGCGGTACGGATGACCTCGCCCGGCCGGGCGAGGATCTGGCGCCTCTACATGGCAGCCTCCGCCCTCTCCTTCGAGCGCAACAGGATCGGCGTCAACCAGATCCTGGCGGTCCGCCCGGCGGAGGGAGGGACCTCCGGGCTTCCGCTGCGGGCCCGCGCCTGGACCGCACCCGCGACCGGCTGACCGCCCGTCACACGGTACGGGGGCCGGTGCGCGCAGCGTACGTACACTGCGCGCACCGGCCCCCGGCCGGGCTCCGCGGGGCTACCGCGGCCCCGTTACTGCGACTTGATCGCGGTCAGCATGTTGAGCTTCGCTGCGCTCCGGGCCGGCCAGAGCGCGGCCAGCACGCCCACCGCCCCCGCCAGCGCCAGGAAGATCGCGATCCGGCCCCACGGGAGGACCAGCACGTACCCCGGGATGTCCGAGGCGATGGTCTTCCCGATCGCCCAGCCGAGGAACACCCCGAGCCCGACCCCGACCACCGCGCCGAAGAGCGAGATGACCACGGCCTCCAGCCGGATCATGCGCTTCACCCGGCGCCGGTCCAGCCCGATGGCCCGCAGCATGCCGATCTCCTGCTGGCGCTCGAAGACCGACATCGCCAGGGTGTTGACGACCCCGAGGACCGCGATGATCAGGGCCATCGCCAGCAGCCCGTACATGATGTTCATCGCGAGGTTGACCGAGCCGCCGAACATGTTCCGGATGTCCTGGCGGTCCATGATGCTGACCGCCGGGTTGTTGCCCAGCGCGTCGACCACGGCCTGCTCGTTGGCGCCGCTCGCGCCGCCGTCCGTCGTCAGCCAGATCTCCTGGATGCCGGCGGTCCCACTGTGCTGGGCGGCGAGGTCCGTCGAGACCAGGACCGGCGAGAGGAAGGTGTTCTCCTCGAAGACGGCGCCGACGCGCAGCTCGCCCTTCTTCCCGTTGTCGAACTTCACCGGCAGGGTGTCGCCGGTCTTCCAGCCCTTGGACTCGGAGGTCTTGTCGGAGACGGCGATCTCGCCCTTGCCGAGCGTGTCGAGCGAGCCGGAGACGGTCTTCAGCGCGAAGACCTTCCGCAGGTCGGCGGCGGAGACGGCGGAGGCGCCCTGGTAGTCGCCCTTGACCTCGATGCCGGTGTACTGGTTCGGCGAGACGGCCGAGACCTTGCCGGCCTTCTCCAGCGCGGTGAGCGCCGACTTGTCGAGGGACTGGCCGTTGGCCATCGTCACCAGGTAGTCGGCCTTGAGGTTGTCCGTCGTCGCCCGGTCGACCGCCTGGCCGAGGGTGACGCCGAGCACCGAGATGCCGGTGACCAGGGTGAGGCCGATGGCCAGCGCGGAGGCGGTGGTGCCGGTCCGGCGCGGGTTGCGGACCGCGTTCTGCGCCGCCAGCTTCCCGGAGACGCCGAACACCTTCCGCAGCAGCGGGCGGACCAGGGCGATCACCGGCCGGGAGAGCAGCGGAATCAGCACGATGACGCCGATCAGCGCGAGGAAGGCGCCCGCGGCGATGACGGTGCGGCCGGTCGAGTCACCCTTGACCGCGCCGCCCACGATGGCCGCGAAGCCCAGCAGGCTGATCACCGAACCGATCGAGTTGCGCAGCACCAGGGACTTCACGGTGGCCGTCGCGTGCACGCTGTTCATCGCGGCGACCGGCGGGATCTTCGCGGCCCGGCGGGCGGGCAGCCAGGCGGCCAGCACGGTGACCACGACACCGACGGCGAACGAGGCGACGACCGCGGTGGGCGAGACGACCAGCGGGCCGGCCGGGATCTTGGCGCCGAACGCGCCCATCGCGGAGCGCAGCGCGGTCGCGAGGCCGAGTCCGAGGACGAAGCCGATGACCGAGGCGATCACACCGACGAAGGCAGCTTCGAGCAGCACCGAGCGCTTGACCTGGCGGCGGGAGGCGCCGACGGCGCGCATCAGGGCCAGCTCCTTCGTGCGCTGGGCGACCAGCATCGTGAAGGTGTTGGCGATCAGGAAGATGCCGACGAACAGGGCGATGCCGGCGAAGGCCAGCAGCATGGTGTTGATGCTGGTCAGGCTGCGGGCGATGTCCGAGGCCTGCTCGTCCGCGAGCTCCTGGCCGGTCTTGGCCTCGGCGTCCTTGGGCAGCAGCGGCTTCACCTCGGCCAGCAGCTTGTCGGCGGAGGCGCCGGTCGCCGCCGAGACGGTGACCTCCTGGAACTCGCCGGGGCGCAGGTAGAGCTTCTGGGCGACCTCGCTGTCGAAGAGCACCAGGCTGCCGCCCGCGTTGACCGCGCCGTCCTCGGTGGTGAAGACACCGGAGAGGGTGTACTCCTTCACCGGCCCGTTGGTGGCGACCCGGACCCGGTCACCGACGTGGTACTTGCCCTTCTCGGCGGTGTCCGCGTCGAGCGCGATCCGGTCGGCGGCGGCCGGACCGGATCCGTCCGTGAAGGTGTACGCGGGGTCCTTGCCGTCCTTGGCGGGGGAGTAGTTGGCCCCGGTGTTCGACCAGCCGTTGCCGATGAGCTTGCCGTCGGGGTCGGCGACGCCGGCGAAGCCGGAGACCCGGCCGGTGGCGGTCCTGACGCCGTCCAGGCCCTGGATCTTCGCCAGGGTGGCGGCGTCGACGCCGTGGGACTTCTCGTCGTCCCGGTCGGGGTACGTGGTGACGGCGACGGCGACGTCGTCGTAGCTCTTCGCCGACTGGTTGCGCAGGGCGTTGCCGAGGGAGTCGGTGAAGACCAGGGTGCCGGAGACGAAGGCCACGCCGAGCATCACGGCGAGGACGGTCATCAGCAGCCTGGCCTTGTGCGCGAGCACATTGCGCAGGGCGGTACGGAACATGTCTGTCAGTCCTGGGATCGGGAAGTGGTCCGGAGGTCGCGGGGCAGGGCGGGCATCAGCTGGTGCGGCCCTTGGCGTCGAACGCCTTCATCCGGTCCAGGACCCCGTCCGCGGTGGGGTGCATCATCTGGTCGACGATCCGGCCGTCCGCGAGGAAGATGACCCGGTCCGCGTAGGAGGCGGCCGCCGGGTCGTGGGTCACCATCACCACGGTCTGGCCCATCTCGCGCACCGAGTTGCGCAGGAAGCCGAGGACCTCCGCGCCGGAGCGGGAGTCCAGGTTGCCGGTCGGCTCGTCACCGAAGATGATCTCCGGCCGGGAGGCCAGGGCGCGGGCGACCGCGACGCGCTGCTGCTGGCCGCCGGAGAGCTCGGTGGGCCGGTGGGTCAGCCGGTCGGAGAGCCCGACCATGTCGATGACCCGGCGCACCCACTCGGCGTCGGGCTTGCGGCCCGCGATGTCCATGGGGAGCGTGATGTTCTCGTGCGCCGTCAGCGTCGGCAGCAGGTTGAACGACTGGAAGATGAAGCCGATCTTGTCCCGGCGGAGCTGGGTGAGCTGCTTGTCCTTGAGGGCGCCGAGCTCGGTGTCGCCGATCCGCACCGAGCCGCTGCTGAAGCTGTCGAGCCCGGCCACGCAGTGCATCAGCGTGGACTTGCCGGAGCCGGAGGGGCCCATGATCGCGGTGAACTCGCCGCGCGGGAAGTCCACGGTGACCTGGTCGAGGGCGGTGACCCTGGTCTCGCCCTCTCCGTAGACCTTGGACAGATCCGTGGCGCGTGCGGCCACCGTGGTGACGCTGGGTGCGGTGGAAATGGTGGTCACGGGACTCTCCTGATTCGGGCTCCGGCCGAGGCTCGTCCGGCCTTGTTCGGGGACTGTTCGGTACCCCTCAATCCTCCTGGCCGTCCCGGCGCGGATCGTCAGTCCGCATGCCCGTTCCTCGGGCCGTCTTGAGTCGCATCGACGGTTCCCGGGGTCATCCTGCGGTATGACACCCTCCCCGAGGCCCGTCACTCGGGAGGGCTACTACGGGGGCGGCCGGAGAGGCGGCGGGCGGGCGGTTTTGGCGCCCCTTACCCGGTCGGGTGGCGTGCGCGTGGCGAGAACAGGCGCACGCCCGGCGGCCGCGCCGCCCGAGTGCGGCGACTTTACGTCAATTCGGCTGGCTTGCCGCCGTGCCCCATACCCTGCCCAGGCATGTGACGATGCCCCTTCAGGAGTGCTGACGGGTCCTCAAGCGGTCAATAAAATAAGACAACATCGCCCCAGAGATCCGCTGTTCGGGCGAGGTACCCCGATAGGGTCATGTGCCAACGCGGAGCCGCGCGCCAGCCTGGATGGTGGAATGCAGACACGGCGAGCTTAAACCTCGCTGCCCCTCGGGGGCGTACCGGTTCGAGTCCGGTTCCAGGCACCACTTCTTACCGGGCGGCCGGACGGATCCGCCGCTTCCGCCACTTCTCCTCGGCCCCGGGGCCCCGCCCCGGCGCGGCCCGAATCCGCCGATCCGGCTGCGCCCCCTTGTTCGAGTGGGCCGATGCCGTACCGGTTGGTCTGAACGTTACTGGACGGCGGGCTGGAGGGTAAGGGGCGATCCGGAATTCCGCCGGGGGCGCGTTCGGGGCGCATAGAGCTGCTACATGTATGAATTGCGAAAATGTGCAATTCGCTACATGCTTTGTTCTGAAGTACCTGCGATCCGAGCGGGTGAGTCCGGCGTGTCGAACTGCGTCCCGGAGCCTCCGGGACCGAAGGGGGTCCGAGATCGTGCCGGTTCCGGGAAGCCCAGGTCATCACGGATTACGTGTCCTCTCCTCACGGCTCGCGCACCGGGTGCGCGCGCTCCTGCCCCACCGGTCCGACGTCGCGGCCATGCGCCGCGACCCGCGCCGCGACCTGCTGGCCGGGATCACCGTCGCCGTCGTGGCGCTCCCGCTCGCGCTCGGCTTCGGGGTCTCCTCCGGGCTCGGCGCCGAGGCGGGGCTCGCGACCGCGGTGGTGGCCGGGGCGCTGGCGGCGCTCTTCGGCGGCTCCAACCTCCAGGTCTCCGGGCCGACCGGGGCGATGACGGTCGTGCTGGTGCCGATCGTCGCCGCCCACGGGCCCGGCGGCGTACTGACCGTCGGGGTGCTGGCGGGGATCCTGCTGATCGGCCTCGCCCTGCTGCGGGCGGGCCGGTACATGCGGTACGTGCCGGCGCCGGTGGTGGAGGGATTCACCCTGGGCATCGCCTGCGTCATCGCGCTCCAGCAGGTGCCGGGCGCGCTCGGCGTGCCCAAGCCCGAGGGCGAGAAGGTGCTGGTGGTGGCCTGGCGGGCGGTCGGGGAGTTCGCGAAGGCGCCGAACTGGACCGCACTCGGCCTCGCCGCCGGGGTGGCGGCCGTGATGCTGCTGGGTGCCCGGCTGCGGCCCACCGTCCCGTTCTCGATCGTCGCGGTGATCGCCGCGACCGTGGCCGTCGAGGTGTTCGAGCCGCCCGGGGCGCGGCCGATCGGCGCGCTGCCGTCCGGGCTGCCCGTCCCCTCCCTGGACTTCCTCGACACGGCGGCGCTGGGCTCGCTGCTGGCGCCCGCCGTCGCGGTGGCCGCCCTCGCCGCGCTGGAGTCGCTGCTGTCGGCCACCGTCGCCGACGGGATGACGTCCGGTCAGCACCACGACCCGGACCGCGAACTGTTCGGGCAGGGGGTCGCGAACCTGGCCGCCCCGCTCTTCGGCGGGGTCCCGGCCACCGCCGCCATCGCCCGTACCGCGGTCAACGTCCGTACGGGGGCGGGCTCGCGGCTCGCCGCGCTCACCCACGCCGCCGTCCTCGCCGTGATCGTCTTCGCGGCGGCCCCGCTCGTCTCCCGCATCCCGCTCGCCGCGCTGGCGGGCGTGCTGCTGGCCACCGCGGTCCGCATGGTCGAGGTCGGCGCGCTGCGGGCGATGGCCCGCGCCACCCGGTCCGATGCCGCGGTCCTGGTCCTGACGGCCGTCGCCACCCTCGTCCTCGACCTGGTCCAGGCGGTGATCATCGGCCTGGTGGTGGCCGGGGCGCTGGCCCTGCGGGCGGTGGCCGGGCAGGCCCGGATGGACCGGCTGGAACTGCGCGCCGAACTCCCCGGCGACCACGGCGAGGAGGAGTGCGCGCTCCTGGCCGAGCACATCGTCGTCTACCGGATCGACGGTCCGCTCTTCTTCGCCGGGGCCCACCGCTTCCTCCTCGAACTCTCCGAGATCGTCGGCGTCCGGGTGGTCGTCCTGCGGATGTCGCGGATCACGACCGTGGACGCCACCGGCGCCCTGGTCCTCAAGGACGCCGTACAGAACCTCGCCCGGCGCGGCATCACCGTCCTGGCCTCCGGGATCAGGCCCGGCCAGCGCCGGACGCTGGAGGCCGTGGGCGCCCTGGAGCCGCTGCGTCCCTACGGACGGGACTACCCCACCACCCCCGAGGCGGTGGCGGCGGCCCGCGCCCGTCTCCGGGAAGGCGTCCGGGACATGAGGGCATAGAGGCGCAGGGGGCGTAGGGGCGGAATCGCTGAGCCGGATGTCCGAGTTGGCTAAAGTTGGCAATTCGCGAGGTCGGCATGGTGGGGCGGGCGCGCGAGGATGGCCCCATGGCGAAATGTTTTGGGTGGACGCGATGCACGGGACACGCACGGCCGCGACGGGCCGACCGGTCGGCCGGGGCCGGGGACGCGAGGCCGCTGCGATGAGTACGCCGCTCTACCAACTGAAGGCCGAGTTCTTCAAGACCCTCGGCCACCCCGTACGCATCCGGGTGCTGGAGCTCCTCAGCGAGCGGGAGCACGCGGTCTCCGAGATGCTGTCCGAGATCGGCGTCGAGCCCGCCCACCTCTCGCAGCAACTGGCCGTCCTGCGCCGGGCGAACCTGGTGGTCACCCGGCGGGAGGGCTCGGGGGTCTACTACTCGCTGGCCAACCCCCAGGTCGCGGAGTTGCTGAAGGTCGCCCGGACGATCCTCTCCGGGGTCCTCGCCGGCCAGGCCGAACTACTGGCGGACCTGCGCGCGGCGGAGTAGCGCGAAGGACGGGCGACGCGCCGGGGCAGGGACTTCCCCGCCCCGGCGTCGCGGGCGGGCGACGGGGCGGAGAAGGCGGTGGCGCCGGGCTGTCGGTTGCGTAAAGATCCTCCCCAAGCACTAGCCTGATTGTTTTGCCTACCCATTACTCTTGTGGGAAGGCCGCGCAGGGCGGCCATGGAGGAGTGAGATGAGGAGCAGCAACCCGGTCTTCTCGCGACGGGGCTTCAGCCGCGACAACGGATACGCGGGCTTCAACACGGCGCCGCAGGCCGGGGCCCCCGCAGCGGGCACCAACCCGTACGCGCAGGGCACCGCCGCGAACCCGTACGCCACCAACCCCTACGCCCAGCCGGACGCCCAGCTCGGCGCCCCGCAGGCACCGACGCGCACCGGCGCGATGACGATCGACGACGTCGTCACGCGCACGGCCATCACGCTGGGCACCGTGGTGCTCGGCGCCGCGGCCGCCTGGTGGCTGCTGCCGGTCGACGAGGCGAACCTCGGCAAGTCGTACGGCATCGCGATCGGCGCCGCCCTGGTGGCGTTCGTCCTGTCGCTCATCCAGTCCTTCAAGCGCAAGCCGGTTCCCGCGCTGATCGTCTCGTACGCGGCCTTCGAGGGCGTCTTCCTCGGAGTGATCTCCAGCGCGGTCAGCACGTACATCGGACCGGGCGTCGTGATGCAGGCGGTGATGGGCACCATGTGTGTCTTCGCCGGTGTGCTCTTCGCGTACAAGATGCGCTGGATCCGCGTCACCCGCCGGTTCTACGGCTTCGTGATGGCCGCGGCCATGGGCTTCATGCTCCTGATGGTCGTGAACCTGCTGTTCTCCGTCTTCGGCGGCGGTGACGGCCTGGGCTTCCGCAGCGGTGGTCTCGGCATCCTCTTCGGTGTCATCGGGATCATCCTCGGCGCCTGCTTCCTGGCCCTGGACTTCAAGCAGGTCGAGGACGGCATCGCCTTCGGCGCGCCCCGCGAGGAGTCCTGGCTGGCCGCCTTCGGCCTCACCATGACCCTGGTGTGGATCTACCTGGAGATGCTGCGTCTGCTCTCCATCCTCAGCGGCGACGACTGATCCGTCGGCTCCGCGCCCGTACGACCCGTACGGAGGAACGGCCCGCAGGCACCGCCTGCGGGCCGTTCCCGCGTTCCGGGGCCGGGATGGGGCCGGGCCGGGGCGGTCCCGTTGGCCACCGTCCCGCAGGGGCGCGTAGGGTCGCGGGGTGCTCGATACGACCCCGCTGACCATCGCCGTCGACCGCTTCGCCGACCGGCTGCGCGCCGCCCCGCAGAGCCGGCTGCGGCGTGGTGCCGCCGCCGAGGGGCTGGCCGCGGCCCGGGAGCTGGCGCGGCGCGCCCAGCTGATCGAGGCGCCGGACCGGGAGCCGTACGTGCTGCCGGACGCCGGGCTCTTCACGGTCGGCGACCAGCTCGCCGTGGCCGGGCGCGATCTGGCCCTGGCACTGGAAACGGCCTCGTCGGCGGAGCTGGACGAGGCCGTGCGAGAGGTGAACGAGGCCGCCGCGCGGGCGTTCGCGTAGCGGCGGGAGCCGGGGGCGGCCGGAGCGCCGCGCCCGGTCAGAGCGAGGCGATGACGCGGTCGGCGAGGATGTAGACGTTCTCCGTGCCGCAGGAGAACGTCAGGGCGTACGCGCCGGAGACGCCGGAGCCGCCGAGCAGGACCGGGTGCTCACCGGCGAGCACGGAATCGGCCAGCCGCTCGGCCGTCTCGCGGTGGCCCGGGGTCATGCAGAGCGTGGTGCCGTCGGCGAAGACGTAGACGTCGAGCGTGCCGAGCGGGCCGGGGCGCACGTCGGAGAGCTCCGTACGGTTCTCGGCCAGCTCCTCCAGGCGGAGCACGGTGCGCTCGTGGTCGGTGACGACCGGGGTCCGCACCGGTACGAAGTCGGGGTGCGAGGGGTGGCGGCGGCGGGCGGCGGCCAGCTCGGGGGAGTCCTCGGCGACCTCCGCCGGGCCGGGCAGCTCGACCGGCTCCGCGGACTCGGCCAGCTCCGCCAGCTCGTCGAGGGCCTCGGCGGTCTCGGCGTCGATCGCCTCGAAGCCCACGAGGTCGGCCTGGCGGGGCAGGAAGTACGCGGCGTCCTCGCCCAGGCCGGTCAGCCCGCCCAGCAGGGAGGGGGCGTCGGCGGCGTCGCGGGCCTCCTGGGTGGCCCAGAAGGCGCGGGCCTCGGCCAGCTCGCGCTCCCGCTCCTCGGCGAGGGCCTCGGCGACGGCGGCGCGTATCTCGGCCACGGGGGTGGCGTCGCAGCCCCGGTTCTGGGCGGGCACGGTGGCGCCGCGCACGCGGGCGTCCTCGGCCAGCTCGGTACGGAGGGCCTTCACCTGCGCCCGCAGCCCGTGAGCAGCATGCAGAGCGGCGACGCCCACGGCCGTGGCGGCGGCGGTGGTCAGCAACAGGGCAACAGACATGGCGCTCACTGACATACTCCCGGTTTCAATCGATCCCCGACGTTCCTACCTCAGCTTGGCCCCCGACCGCGCCCGGTGTCAGTGCATTACGTCACGAATTGGACAGGTCTTCGGGCCTCGGGTTTAACCCCAATATGGCTATGACCTGCGGATATGCCTCTCCCCCAGGAGAAAGGTCACATCCTGGGGGAGATTCGGTCACGCTCGGAACTCGGCTGGGAGCGGTCGGATCCGGCCTGTATCGGCCGGATCCCGCTGGCCCTGGGGCGGGGAGGGGTGGGGCGGTACCGGCCCCGTGGGACCGGCCGGGGCGCCGGGCGTCAGCTCAGCCGCTCGATGACCATCGCCATGCCCTGGCCGCCGCCCACGCACATGGTCTCCAGACCGAACTGCTTGTCGTGGAACTGGAGGCTGTTGATCAGGGTGGTGGTGATGCGGGCGCCGGTCATGCCGAACGGGTGGCCGACGGCGATGGCGCCGCCGTTGACGTTGACCTTCTCCAGCGGCAGGCCGAGGTCGCGGTAGGAGGGGATCACCTGGGCGGCGAACGCCTCGTTGATCTCGGCCAGGTCGATGTCGTCGATGGTCAGCCCGGCCCGCTTCAGCGCCTGCTTGCTGGCCTCGACCGGCCCGTACCCCATGATCTCGGGGGAGAGGCCGCTGACGCCGGTCGAGACGATCCGGGCCAGCGGGGTCAGGCCCAGCTCGCGCGCCTTGGTGTCGGACATGATGACGAGCGCGGCGGCGCCGTCGTTGAGCGGGCAGCAGTTGCCCGCGGTGACCAGGCCGTCCGGGCGGAACACCGGCTTCAGGCCCTGCACGCCCTCCAGCGTGACGCCCGCGCGCGGCCCGTCGTCCTTCGAGACGACCGTGCCGTCCGGGGTGGTCACCGGGGTGATCTCCCGCTCCCAGAAGCCCTTCTTCAGGGCCTCCTCGGCGAGGTTCTGCGAGCGGACGCCGAACTCGTCCATGTCCTGACGGGTGACGCCCTTGAAGCGGGCGAGGTTCTCCGCCGTCTGCCCCATCGCGATGTAGGCGTCCGGCACGAGGCCGTCCTCGCGCGGGTCGTGCCAGCCCTCGCCGCCCTGCTCCGCGCGGGCCGCGGTGCGGGCCTCGGCGTCGGCGAACAGCGGGTTGTGGGTGTCGGGCCAGCTGTCGGAGTTGCCCTTCGCGAACCGGGACACCATCTCGACACCGGCCGAGATGAAGACGTCGCCCTCGCCGGCCTTGATGGCGTGCAGCGCCATCCGGCTGGTCTGGAGCGACGACGAGCAGTAGCGGGTGATCGTGCAGCCGGGAAGGTGGTCCATCCCCAGCTGCACCGCGACGATGCGGCCCAGGTTGTTGCCCTGCTCGCCGCCGGGGAGACCGCAGCCGAGCATCAGGTCGTCGATGTCCCGCGGGTCCAGCTCGGGGATCCTGTCCAGCGCGGTCCGGATGATCGTGGCGGTCAGGTCGTCCGCGCGCAGGTCCTTCAGCGAGCCCTTGAAGGCCCGGCCGATCGGGGAACGGGCGGCAGAGACGATCACTGCTTCGGGCATCACGCGGCTCCATGGGTGCTGGAAGGCGGGTTCTGACGGGTACGGGCGCTGCGGCGGGTACCGAATGGGAAGTTACCTGTACGTACGGCATCGGGTCACCGGGCAGTGCGTGTGACGCCGCCCTCTTTTCTAAGCGACCGCTCGGTCGATCCCCGGACCGGGTCGCCGGGGGACCGCAGGGCCGACCGCTCAGTCGACCGGCCGGGGAGTCTCGGGAGGCACTTCCGCGCCGTCGTCGCGGGCGGTCCCGGGGGGTGGTGGGCCCGTACGGTCCTCCCGGGCGGCCGCCGGGGGCGTCCTCCCCTCCGCGCCTGTGCCCGAGCCCGTTTCCGCCGCCCGGTGCGGGGCGGGCTCCGACGCGGTGGGCAGGCGCCGCCGCCTGCGGTGCTTGAGCAACGCCCAGGGCGCCCGCGCCGCCGTGACCTCCGTACCGGCCTCCCGGGCCGCCTGGGAGGCCGCCTTGGCCACCGGCAGCATGTCCTCGCGCCGGGCCCCGTCCAGCCGGTCGGACTCCGGCCACAGCCCCAGCGCCGCGCAGAGCGTCGGCAGCACGGCCATCGCCGCCGTGGCGTACCCCTCCGCCGACGGGTGGTAGTTGTCCGGGCCGAACAGCTCCCGCGGATTGGCCTCGAACTCCGGACCGAGCAGATCGCCCAGCGACACCGTGCGCCCGCCCTGCTCCACCGAGCCGATCGTCTGCGCCGCGGCCAGCTGACGGCTCACCCGCCGGGCCAGCCAGCGCAGCGGCTGGTAGACCGGCTCGATCGTGCCCAGGTCCGGGCAGGTGCCGACGACCACCTCCGCGCCCGCCGTCCGCAGCCTGCGCACGGCGGTGGTCAGACAGCGCACCGACTGGGTGGCCGGGATGCGGTGCGTCACGTCGTTCGCACCGATCATGATCACGCAGACGTCCGGGACCCCGGAGACGTCGGAGAGCAGCAGCGAGACCTGCCGTTCCAGATCGTCCGACCGGGCCCCCGGCCGGCCCACGTTGCGCAGGTCGACCGGCCGCTCGGAGACCGCCGCGAGCCCCGAGGCCAGCAGCGCCCCCGGGGTCTGCCCGGCCCGGCGCACCCCCTGCCCGACCGCCGTCGAATCCCCCAGCAGCCCCAGCCGCAGGGGCTCCGCGGGCCCCGCGAACGCCACCCCGTACCGGCCGTCCGCGCTCGGTGGCACCGGTGCGATGCCCCCGCCCACCTGCCGCTTCGCCAGATGGACCTCCGCCAGCAGGACGCCGACCGCCGCGGCGCCGAGCAGTCCGACGCTGCCCCCGCCGTAGGCCGCGCCCGCCGCGATCCGCCGTGCCACGCGTGCTCTTGACACAGTCCGGTCCACCTCCTCGTCGCCGTACCCCGTACATACAGCTAACTGCCCCGTACGGACGGTCGCTCAATCGCCTGTCCGAAGGCTTCGCCCGATCCCCCGCCCGTACGCATACGCTTGCCGGACCATTACGGAGACCCCGGAGTAGACGGTGCAATTCCACGATTCGATGATCAGTCTCGTCGGCAACACCCCGCTGGTGCGGCTGCGCAATGTGACGGCCGGTATCCAGGCAACGGTCCTGGCGAAGGTCGAGTACTTCAACCCTGGAGGCTCGGTCAAGGACCGGATCGCCCTGCGCATGATCGAGGCCGCCGAGCAGAGCGGCGAGCTGGAGCCGGGCGGCACCATCGTCGAGCCGACCAGTGGCAACACCGGTGTCGGCCTGGCGATCGTCGCCCAGCAGAAGGGGTACAAGTGCATTTTCGTGTGCCCGGACAAGGTGTCCACGGACAAGATCAATGTGCTGCGCGCCTACGGTGCCGAGGTCGTCGTCTGCCCGACGGCCGTCGACCCCGAGCACCCCGACTCGTACTACAACGTCTCCGACCGGCTGGTCCGTGAGACCCCCGGGGCCTGGAAGCCGGACCAGTACTCCAACCCCAACAACCCGCGTTCCCACTACGAGACCACCGGTCCGGAGCTGTGGGAGCAGACGGAGGGGAAGATCACCCACTTCGTCGCGGGCGTCGGCACCGGCGGCACGATCAGCGGTACCGGCCGCTATCTGAAGGAGGTCAGCGACGGCGCGGTGAAGGTGATCGGCGCGGACCCGGAGGGCTCGGTGTACTCCGGCGGCTCCGGGCGGCCCTACCTCGTCGAGGGCGTCGGCGAGGACTTCTGGCCGAGCGCCTACGACCGCACGGTCACGGACGAGATCGTCGCCGTGTCCGACAAGGACTCCTTCCAGATGACCCGCCGCCTCGCCAAGGAGGAGGGGCTGCTGGTCGGGGGCTCCTGCGGGATGGCGGTGGTCGGCGCGCTGGAGGTCGCCAAGCGGCTCGGCCCGGACGACGTGGTCGTCGTCCTGCTGCCGGACAGCGGCCGCGGGTACCTGAGCAAGATCTTCAACGACGAGTGGATGGCCGACTACGGGTTCCTGGAGGACTCCGGTCCGTCGGCCCGGGTCGGGGACGTGCTGGACCACAAGGAGGGCCCGATCCCGACCCTCGTCCACATGCACCCCGAGGAGACCGTCGGCGAGGCGATCGACGTGCTGCGCGAGTACGGCGTCTCGCAGATGCCGATCGTGAAGCCGGGGGCCGGGCACCCGGACGTGATGGCCGCCGAGGTCATCGGCTCGGTGGTGGAGCGGGAACTGCTGAACGCGCTCTTCGCCCAGAGGGCCTCGCTCTCCGACCCGCTGGAGAAGCACATGTCGCCGCCGCTGCCGCAGGTCGGCTCCGGCGAGCCGGTCGAGGACCTGATGGCGGTGCTCGGCGGTACGAACACGGCGGACGCGGCGATCGTGCTGGTGGAGGGCAAGCCGAAGGGCGTGGTCAGCCGCCAGGACCTGCTGGCCTTCCTCGCGAAGGACGCCTCGGCCGGCAAGGCGTAGGGCGGGTCCGGCGGATCACGGCCGGGCTTCGCGAAAACGGTACGGGGACGACACATGCGCGCAGCACCGGCTTAACACGGGTCCGGCAGATTGGCGGGTGTCGGCGGGGAAGCCCGCCGGCACCCGGAACGGCGACACGGACTACGGAGCGGCTCCCGGACCTCCACCGTCGCCAGGACGCGGCCACCGGCCCTGACCCGGCCCGCGTCCGCCGCGGGGACCGCCGTCGTCCCGCCCCCTGGGATTCCCGGGGGTGCGGCGGTCCCCGCGTCGGTTCCGGGCCCTCCAGGGCCTGTTCTCAGTCCTCCCAGTCTGATCGCGCGCGGTGCGGGGCCACCTGATGGCCGTGGCCGCAGAGCGCCTGCACCGCGTTGACGGCGACGATCCCCAGCCAAGCGACGATCAGTCCCCCGGTACCGGCGGTAGAGGCGCCGATGGCCGAAAGCGGGACGGCCAGGACCAGCGAGACGATCCCGAATCCATGGCGCTCGGCGAAGCCCGCCAGCCGGTGCTGCGGATGGCGCTCCCGCCGGACGACGTCCACCCGCTGCTCGGCGAGATGACGGCGCACCCGGCGGTCGAGCATGTGGTCCATCCGCTGGTCGACCTTCTCCAGGAAGGACTCCACGAGCGCGGGCTCGTACTCCGGACCCAGCTCCTCACGGGCCCGGAGTGCGGCGTCGAGCTCGCTCCTGAGCTCGGGGTCTCCGGATTTCATGCCCTTCAGGCTAGGAGCCGCCCGCCCCGCGCACAGTGGGGCTGTCCCCCCTCTTCTCCCGGGGGAGCGCCGCACGGCGGGCCCGGCCGGGCGCCCCGGAAAGTCGTCCGTAACATCCGCCCCCGCCGGTGCGTGTATCCGGTGGGAACAGTTCCTGGGGGATGGACGGATGAGCGGAGGGAAGGGGGGACGATGCCAACGGGGGCCGAGGATTTCGACGCGTTCTACACGGCCACGGCCAAGAGGCTGGTCGCCACCGTGTACGCCACGACCGGCGATCTGGCCGAGGCGGAGGACGCGGTGCAGGAGGCATACGTACGGGCGTGGCAGCGCTGGGACCGGCTGGTGCGCGAGGGGGACCCGCTGCCCTGGGTGCGGACGGTGGCGGTCCGGCTGGCGATCAGCACCTGGCGCAGGACGCGCAACCGGGTGCGTGCCCACTTCCGGCACGGCCCGCCCGCGGACGCGCCCGGACTGTCGGCGGACCGGGTGGCGCTGATGGACGCGCTCGGTGAGCTGACCGCCGAACAGCGCCGGGCCGTGGTCCTGCACCATCTGCTGGACCTGCCGGTGGAGGACGTGGCGCGGGAGACGGGAGTGTCGAACGGTGCGGTACGGACCCGGCTCCACCGGGCCCGCAAGGTGCTGGGCGAGCGGCTGGCCGATCCCGTGGTCACCGCCGGGCGAGTGAGGAGTGCCGACCATGGCTGAGGCCGAGGAACTGCTGGACGGTGTCGTGGTGCGACTGCCCGCCGCAGAGGAGATCCGGCGGCGCGGGCAGCGGCGCCGGGCACGTCGCAGAGCGGGCGCGGCCACGTTGTGCGCGGCCGCGCTGCTGACCGGCGCGTGGGCCCTGCTGCCGGGCGGGGCGGACGGGTCGCAGGACCGCCGGGGCACGGTGGCCACCGCGCCGGAGAACCCGTTCCGCAAGAACGGTGTGGTCCAGAACCTCCCCGCGCGGGACGTACCGCTGGACGACATCTGGCACTGGAAGCAGACCGATGGAGAGCCCGTCGCCTCCGGTGCCCGGGGCGATGTCCTGAACCGGGCGGGGCTCGCGGAGTTCTGCATGACCACCATGACCGGGAAGGGGCCCGACAGGGCCGCTTACACCTCGGGGTACCGAGGGGCGCGCGGTGCCGTGGCCCGGCAGTGCGTCGTCGACTACAACGCGGGCGCGGGCGTGGCCCGGGACGAACTGCTGGCGGTCTTCACCCGTCTGGAGACGGAGGGCCTGCGCCGCGTGTCGGGTGAACCGGCGGACGTACCGGGCGGACCGGACCGGGCGCCCGAGGACATACCGGAGGAACTGGCGGACCAGCAGGGGACCCTCGCCTGGGCCGGGAAGGTGGAGGGCCATACGCTGCGGGTCTTCACGCAGCGGTGGAAGTCCTGGGTCTCGGTCGTAGGGATCGTGGACGGCGCGTCCTGAGCGGTGCGCCTGAGCGGTGCGACCTCGCGCCGGGGCGGTACGGTCCCGGGTCCGGGCGGTGCGGCCCCGGGCCCCGGCGGTACGGCCCCTGGTTACCAGTGGTCCGGTGCTCCGGCTGCATATGGACATGCAGCTGCCATCCTGACTGAATGGATGTGCCGGCCCGCAGGGATGCGCCGGCGCCGGACCGTCCGGACCGGGGCGCGCCGCATCGACGGACCGACAGGTCTCCGACGGGCTCGCGGACCGGCGGGGTCCGGGGATCGACAGGTTATCGACGGGTTCACGGGCCGACGGGCCCGCGGACCGACCGAGGGGACAGCATGAGCGGGAGCGGCCCGGCCGCGCGGTTGCAGCGGCTCTTCGAGGGGCACCGGCTCACCCCCACCCAGCGCCGTATCGCGCACTCGATGGTGCGCAGGGCGGGGGACGTGCCGTTCCTGTCGAGCGTGGAGCTGGCCGAGCTCGCCGGGGTCAGCCAGCCATCCGTGACCCGGTTCGCCGTGGCGCTCGGCTTCGACGGCTATCCGGCGCTCCGCAAGCACCTGCGGGAGATCGCCCCCGCCGGGGCCGCGCCGGGCGACGGGGACGACGCGCCCAACGAGTACCAGCAGGCGGTGCTCGGCGAGATCGAGAACCTCCGGCACCTGGCCGAGCTGCTCGCCGACCCCGGCCCCGTCGAGCACGCGGGCAGGGTGCTGGCGGCCTCGCGCCCGCTGCCGGTCCTCGGGCTGCGGGCCGCCTCCTCGCAGGCGCGCGGCTTCGGGTACTTCGCGGCCAAGGTCCACCCCGACGTCCGGGTGCTCGACGAGGGCGGCAGCATGCTCCAGGACCGGATCGACGCGGCCCGCCGCGCCGGGGCCACCGCGCTGATCTGCTTCGCGCTGCCCCGCCACCCGAAGGAGGTGGTGGACGCCCTCGCGTACGCCCGGGAGCAGGGGCTGACCGTCGTGTCGGTCGCGGATTCCGCCTTCGCGCCCGTCGCCCGCCACAGCGACCTGCTGATCCCGGCCGGCGTCGGTACCGGGCTCGCCTTCGACACCGCGTGCGCCCCCATGCTGCTCGGGCGGGTCCTGCTGGAGTCGATGTGCGACGCGCTGCCCGGCGCACAGGCCCGGCTGGAGGAGTTCGACGCGGGGGCGGCGGCCCGGGGCCTGTTCGTCGAGTGAGACCGGCCGCGGTCGCGACGGCCCCGGCGGACGCCCCGGCGCGCCGGGCCCGTGCCCGGTCCCGGAGAATCGGGCCATGCTCGAACTGCTGCCGGGGACCGGTGTGGGACTGCCGGGCGGAGCCGGGACGCTCCGGTTCGGTACGGGCCCCGAGGAGGCCGCGGCCCTGCTGGAGGCGGCCGCGCCGCGGACGTACTGGGGGCTGCAATGCGGCTCGTTGACGCTCCGGGAGTACGCCGAACGGCGCCACGCCCATGACGCCTGGCTCTCCGGCTACCTCCACCAGCCGGGCTGGAACGTGGTCGCCGTCTTCGGCGGACTTCAGGTGACCCTGGACGACGGGGGCCCGGATGCGCCGGACCGGCTCGCGGGGATCAGGATCACGGTGCGGAAGCCCGCGCCCGGTGCGCCGGACGCGGGGGCGGTGTGGGACGGCGTCGACCTGTTCGGGCACCCCTCCGAAGAGGTCCTCGCCGTACTCCCGGAACTGGTCCGGCCGCCCGAGGCGCGGGGGTGGGTGGCGGTGCCGGGGCTCTCGCTCCGGCTGGGCGGGGAGCACGTCCCGGCCGGGGAGCCGTGGCGCGACCTCCTCCTCAGCGGGGACGGGCACGAGGGGTGGGAGTGCTGCTGCCCGGGGCGCTTCGGCTGTCTGAACGGGGGAAACGGCCTGGTCGGGCTCATGCTCTGACCGTCGCGCGGGCTCCTCCCCGTTTCTCAGACGCCCCTCATCCGCGCCCACTACCCTCCGCCCCGAGCCGCCCGCGAGGAGCCGGGCGGCCGAGGAGAAAGGGGTACGGACATGGGGCGCGGGGCGCAGTCGTTGGCGAGGGTGGCCGTGATCGTACGGGCCGGAGCCGCCCCGCTGTGGTGGCTCGGGCTGCTTGCCGCGGGGATCGGCGCGCTGGTGCCCGGTTTCACCGGCCGCCGGATCGGGCTGCTGGCCGGGGTCGCGCTGTTCCTGGTCACCGCCGTCGTCGTGGCGCTCGTACGGGGGCGGCGGTACGCGGCACTGGCCGCCGGGGCCACCCGCGCCGGGCGCTCCGACTTCCTCCAGGACCGCGCCGTGACCGTACGGGCCTGGCGGCGCGGCCACCGGTGGTGGCTGCTCGCGGCGTTCGTCCTGGCGGTGGCGAGCGCGTTCCTGCTGCCCGGGGCGGGCGGGATGACGCTGGCCGGGGCGGGCGCCGGACTCTGGCTCAAGGCCGTACGGATCGGGCGGCGCGAGCACGCGGACGACGTCCTGTACTGGGTGCCCGCCGACGCGGCGGGGCGCGGGCGGCCCGCGGGCAAGCGGGTCGCGGGCTACCGCACGACGGGGCCGATGGCGGGCGACGCCGCGCCCGGCGGGGCGCGGCGCACCCGCTGATCCCGCGCCCTACGGCCAGGACGGGTACGGCCGGGGCGGCTGTGGGGGCAGCTGCCGGGGCGAGGGCGCGGACGGGGCGGCGGGGGCCGGGCATCCGGAGGGCGCCGGAGGGGCGGCGCGGCGCTCGGGGGCGTCGATCAGCGCGCCGATCCGGGCGGCCGCCCGGCGGCCCTCGGCGCGGAGGCGGTCGATGTCGATCCGGTCCTCGGCGAACAGGGTGAGCACGGCCGATTCCCCCGCGGTGTACGCGGCCAGACAGCCGGACTCGCCGCGCACCAGGAACTCGCCGAAACCGCCCCGGTCGGCCGCTTCCGTCATCCGGACCGCGACACCGAGGGCGCTCGCGGTCAGCGCGGCGACCGTCTCGGGCTCTATCTCGGGCGCGTCGTGGGCCAGTACGAGACCGTCGGTACCGGCGACCAGGGAACCGGACACGAGCGGTAACCCGGCACGTAATCTGCGGAGTTCGGCCAGCACGTCGTCCGGCCCGGACTCGGGTGTCGGCGGCTGCTTCGCCCCGGCGCGCAGCCTGAGTGCTCGGATCACAGAAGCCTCCCATGGGGTACGAACCGGTCCGGGAGGATGCCCGAGGACGGGCGACGGGCAATGCCCTTCCCGGTACCGGGGGTTCGGTGTGACCACGAGGCTACGCATCGTGCACCCCCCGGAAGAGGATTCGGGCAAATTCCACCGGCACATGCACCGGGGCACAGGTGTGCGCCGAGGGCGCGCGCCGGAGCCGAGAGAGCGACCCCGTGCGCGGGGCGGACGGGGACACGGACTCCGTGCGACGGTGCGCGACTGTTGACTACAACTATTCATGACACCAGGATGTGAATGGAGAGCTTACAGTCGCGAGGAGGCATCCCCATGTCAGGACCCCGCCCCGTACGGGCACCGCGCGGTACGGAACTGAGCGCCCTGGGGTGGCAGCAGGAGGCCGCCCTGCGCATGCTCCAGAACAACCTGGACCCCGAGGTCGCCGAGCACCCCGACAAGCTCGTCGTCTACGGCGGCACCGGCAAGGCGGCCCGCGACTGGCGCTCCTTCGACGCGATGGTGCGCACGCTGCGGACGCTCAAGCAGGACGAGACGATGCTCGTCCAGTCCGGCCGCCCGGTCGGCGTCATGCAGACCCACGAGTGGGCGCCGCGCGTCCTGATCGCCAACTCCAACCTGGTCGGCGACTGGGCCAACTGGGAGGAGTTCCGCCGCCTGGAGGCGCTCGGGCTCACCATGTACGGCCAGATGACCGCCGGTTCGTGGATCTACATCGGCACCCAGGGCATCCTCCAGGGCACGTACGAGACCTTCTCCGCCGTCGCCGCGAAGAAGTTCGGCGGGACGCTGGCCGGCACCATCACCCTGACCGCCGGGCTCGGCGGCATGGGCGGCGCGCAGCCGCTCGCCGTGACCATGAACGACGGCGTCGCGATCTGCGTCGACTGCGACCCGCGCGCCATCGAGCGCCGGATCGAGCACCGCTACCTCGATGTGCGCGCCGACTCCCTGGAGCACGCGCTCCAGCTCGCCACCGAGGCCCAGGACGCCCGCCGCCCGCTCTCCATCGGCCTGCTCGGCAACGCGGCGGAACTGCTGCCCCGGATGCTCGCCGAGGGCGCCCCGATCGACATCGTCACCGACCAGACCAGCGCGCACGACCCGCTGTCCTACCTCCCGCTCGGCGTCGACTTCGACGACATGGCGGCGTATGCCGCCAAGGACCCGGCCGGTTTCACCACCCGCGCCCGGGAGTCGATGGCCCGGCACGTCGAGGCGATGGTCGGCTTCATGGACGCCGGGGCCGAGGTCTTCGACTACGGCAACTCCATCCGCGGCGAGGCCCAGCTCGCCGGATACGGCAGGGCCTTCGACTTCCCCGGCTTCGTACCCGCCTACATCCGGCCGCTGTTCTGCGAGGGCAAGGGCCCCTTCCGCTGGGCCGCCCTGTCCGGCGAGGCGTCCGACATCCACAAGACCGACCGGGCGATCCTCGACCTCTTCCCGGAGAACGAGTCGCTGCACCGCTGGATCAGGATGGCCGGCGAGCGGGTCCACTTCCAGGGGCTGCCCGCCCGGATCTGCTGGCTCGGCTACGGGGAGCGCGACCGGGCCGGCGAGCGCTTCAACGACATGGTGGCCGGCGGCGAGCTGGCCGCACCGCTGGCCATCGGCCGCGACCACCTGGACTGCGGCTCCGTGGCCTCCCCGTACCGGGAGACCGAGGCCATGCTCGACGGGTCCGACGCGATCGCCGACTGGCCGCTGCTCAACGCCATGGTCAACGTGGCCTCCGGGGCCTCCTGGGTCTCCCTGCACCACGGCGGCGGCGTCGGCATGGGCCGCTCCATCCACGCCGGACAGGTCACCGTCGCCGACGGCACACCGCTCGCGGGCGAGAAGATCCGCCGGGTGCTCACCAACGACCCGGGCATGGGCGTCATCCGGCACGTCGACGCCGGGTACGACAGTGCGGAGGCGGTCGCCGCCGACAAGGGCGTACGGGTGCCGATGACGGAGGACGGCCAGTGAGCCGGCCCCCCGGGGCCGGTGCGGGCGGGCGGGGCGGGGCCGGGACGCCGCCGTCCCCCGAGCCGTCCGCCCGCGCCTGGGCGCCCCCGTCGTTCCAGGAGATGTGGCGGGAGCTGGCACCGATCGGCCGGAACCGGGACAGCGGCGGCTACCGCCGCTACGCCTGGACCGGCGCCGACATCGACTGCCGCGCCTGGTTCCGCGCCCAGGCCGAGACGCGCGGACTCGTCTGCGAGACGGACCGGAACGGCAACCAGTGGGCCTGGCTCGGCGACCCCCTCGCCGGGGACGCCGTCGTCACCGGATCGCACCTCGACTCCGTACCGGACGGCGGCGCCTTCGACGGCCCGCTCGGCGTGGTCTCCTCCTTCGCCGCGCTCGACGAACTCCGGGGCCGGGGAGCCGAGTTCACCCGGCCGCTGGCCATCGCCAACTTCGGTGACGAGGAGGGGGCCCGCTTCGGCCTCGCCTGCGTCGGCTCCCGGCTCGCCGCCGGACAGCTGACCGTGGAAGCGGCCCACCGGCTCCGCGACGGCGACGGCACCACCCTCCCGCAGGCCATGGAGGCCGCCGGACACGACCCCGGCACCATCGGCCCGGACCCCGAACGGCTCGCCCGCATCGGCGCCTTCGTCGAACTCCACGTCGAGCAGGGGCGCGCCCTCGACCTCACCGGCGACCCGGTCGGCATCGCCTCCGCGATCTGGCCGCACGGCCGCTGGCGGTTCGACTTCCGCGGCGAGGCCAACCACGCGGGCACCACCCGCCTCGCCGACCGGCGCGACCCGATGCTCACGTACGCCGAGACCGTGCTGGCCGCCCGCCGCGAGGCGGAGCTCGCCGGGGCCCTCGCCACCTTCGGCAAGGTCGCCGTGGAGCCCAACGGCGTCAACGCCATCCCGTCCCTCGTGCGCGGCTGGCTCGACTCCCGCGCCGCCGACCAGGCCGCGCTGGACGCCGTCGTCACCGGCATCGAACGCGCCGCCCGGGACCACGCCGAACGGGCCGGCATCGACCTCGACGTCGTACGCGAGTCCTTCACGCCCGTCGTCGAGTTCGAACACGCCCTGCGCGACGAGATCGGCCGCGTCCTCAAGGGGCGTGGCGGCGACGCGGACGGCCGCCCGGTGCCCGTCCTGGGCACCGGCGCCGGGCACGACGCGGGTATTTTGTCCGCATCGGTCCCCACCGCCATGCTCTTCGTACGGAACCCCACCGGGATCTCGCACTCGCCCGCCGAACACGCCACCGAGGACGACTGCGCCGCCGGGGTCGCCGCACTCGCCGACGTACTGGAAGGCCTCGCGTGCAGCTGACAACGCAACCGGCGCAGACCCGGCCCGCCCGGGACACCGGCCGCCCCGCCCCCGTCACGTACTGGCTCTCCCACGCCTGGCTCTCCACCCACGTCGAGCCGGGCGTCGCCCTGGACGTCTCCGACGGGGTGATCACGGGCGTCCGCACCGGCGTCGCCGCCCCGCCCCCCGGCGCCACCGCGCTGCACGGCCTCACCCTCCCCGGGCTGGCCAACACCCACTCGCACGCCTTCCACCGCGCCCTGCGCTCCACCGTCCAGGTCGGCTCCGGCACCTTCTGGACCTGGCGCGAGACCATGTACCAGGTCGCCTCCCGGCTCACCCCCGACTCCTACTACGACCTGGCCCGCGCCGTGTACGCGGAGATGGCGCTGGCGGGCATCACCGCCGTCGGCGAGTTCCACTATCTGCACCACGCGCCCGGCGGCACCCCCTACGACAATCCCAACGCCATGGGCGAGGCGCTGATCGCGGCGGCGGCCGAGGCGGGCATCCGGATCACCCTGCTGGACACCGCTTACCTCTCGGCGGGCTTCGGCGACGGCCCCACCCGGTACCGCGAACCCGACCGGCACCAGCTCCGCTTCTCCGACACCACCGCCGAGGCCTGGGCCGAACGCGCCTCCCTCCTCAAGGGCGGCGACCACGCCCTGATCGGCGCGGCCGTCCACTCCGTACGCGCGGTGCCCGCCGGGCAGCTCGCGACCGTGGCCGCCTGGGCCGAGGAACGGCAGGCCCCCCTCCACGTCCACCTCTCCGAGCAGACCGCCGAGAACGAGGCATGCCTCGCCGCCCACGGCCGCACCCCCGCCCGGCTCCTCGCCGACCACGGCGTCCTCGGCCCGCGCACCACCGGCATCCACAACACCCACCTCACCCCCGAGGACATCGCGCTCATCGGCTCCACCCGGACGGGCACCTGCATGTGCCCCACCACCGAACGCGACCTCGCCGACGGGACCGGTCCCGCCGTCGCCCTCCAGCGGGCCGGGTCGCCGCTCTCCCTCGGCAGCGACAGCCACGCCGTGATCGACCTCTTCGAGGAGGCGCGCGCGATGGAGCTGAACGAACGGCTGCGCACCCGGGCCCGCGGCCACTGGACGGCCGCCGCCCTGCTGCGCGCCGCGACCGCCGACGGCCACGCCGCGCTCGGCCGCCCCGAGGCGGGCGTCATCGAACCCGGGGCCCCCGCCGACCTGGCGACCGTCGCCCTGGACTCGGTCAGAACCGCGGGACCGGCACCCCGGCTCGCCGCCGAGGCGGCCGTATTCGCCGCCTCCGCCGCCGATGTACGGCACACGGTCGTGGCAGGCCGTCACCTCGTCCGCGACGGTCACCACACGCTCGTCGAGGACGTACCCGCGGCACTGGCCTCGGCCATCGCCGCACTCCACCGCTGACGCCGGACCCCCGCGAGGAGAACAGCCCCCCGATGACGACGACCGCCATCACCCACATCACCACCCTGATCACCAACGACCCCTCCCGCGACGCGGACTCCCCCCTGGGACCGATCAGGGACGCGGCCGTCGTCATCGAGGGCGACCGGATCGTCTGGACCGGTGAATCCAGCAAAGCACCCGCCACCGACAACGCCGTCGACGCGGGCGGCCGGGCCATGATCCCCGGCTTCGTCGACTCCCACTCCCACCTGGTGTTCGCGGGCGACCGCACCGAGGAGTTCAACGCCCGGATGTCCGGCCGCCCCTACAGCGCGGGCGGCATCCGGACCACCGTCGCCGCCACCCGCGCCGCCACCGACGAGGAACTCGAAGCCAACCTCGCCCACCACCTCGCCGAGGCGCTGCGCCAAGGCACCACCACCTTCGAGACCAAGTCCGGCTACGGGCTCACCGTCGAGGACGAGGCCCGCGCCCTGCGCATCGCCGCCCGCCACACCGAGGAGGTCACCTACCTCGGCGCCCACGTCGTCCCCCCGGAGTACGCCGACGACCCGGCCGGCTACGTCGACCTGGTCACCGGGAAGATGCTCGACGCCTGCGCCCCGTACGCCGGTTGGGTGGACGTCTTCTGCGAGCGGGGCGCCTTCGACGGCGACCAGGCCCGCGCGATCCTCACCGCCGGCATGGCGAAGGGCCTGCACCCCCGCGTCCACGCCAACCAGCTCGGCCACGGCCCCGGCGTCCAGCTCGCCGTGGAGCTCGGCGCCGCCTCCGCGGACCACTGCACCCATCTCACCGACGCCGACGTCGACGCCCTGGCCCAGGGCGGCACCGTCGCCACCCTGCTCCCCGGCGCCGAGTTCTCCACCCGCGCCGCCTGGCCGGACGCCCGCCGCCTGCTCGACGCGGGGGCCACCGTCGCCCTCTCCACGGACTGCAACCCGGGCTCGTCGTTCACCTCCTCCGTGCCCTTCTGCATCGCCCTCGCCGTACGGGACATGGGCATGACCCCGGACGAGGCCCTCTGGTCCGCCACCGCGGGCGGCGCCGCGGCCCTGCGCCGTACGGACATCGGCCGCATCGCCCCCGGCGCCCGCGCCGACCTGGTGCTCCTGGACGCGCCCAGCCACGTCCACCTGGCCTACCGGCCGGGCGTCCCGCTGGTCCACGCGGTCTGGCGGAGCGGCGCACGCGTCGTGTGACCGCACACCGCAGCACGGACCGGGAGTGACCCGGGCATGCGCGAGGGCCCGCCCCGGCAGCAGTCGCCATGGGGCGGGCCCTCGCGCAAGTCGGGCGTCGTGCGCGCCCGTTCACTCCTCCAGGGTCAGCCCCTTGCGGAGCCGTACCAGCGTGCGGGAGAGCAGCCGGGAGACGTGCATCTGCGAGATGCCCAGCTCCTCGCCGATCTCCGACTGCGTCATGTTGGCGACGAACCGGAGGGAGAGGATGCGGCGTTCGCGCTGCGGCAGACACGCGATCATCGGCTTCAGGGACTCCACGTACTCGACGCCTTCGAGCCCGTGGTCCTCGTAGCCGATCCGGTCCGCCAGTGTGCCTTCGTGATCGTCCTCCTCGGGCTTGGCGTCCAGCGAGCTCGCGGTGTACGCGTTGCTCGCTGCCATGCCCTCGACCACTTCGTCGTGCGTGATGCCGAGGCGGTCGGCGAGCTCGCCCACGGTGGGGGAGCGGTCCAGTCGCTGGGCGAGCTCGTCGCCCGCCTTGGCCAGGTCGAGCCGGAGTTCCTGGAGCCGGCGCGGAACGCGCACGGACCAACTGGTGTCGCGGAAGAAGCGCTTGATCTCGCCGACGATGGTCGGCATCGCGAAGGTGGGGAATTCCACCCCGCGACTGAGTTCGAATCGGTCGATCGCCTTGATCAGGCCGATCGTGCCGACCTGGACGATGTCCTCCATCGGTTCGCTGCGGGAGCGGAACCGGGAGGCGGCGAACCTGACCAGGGCCAGGTTCAGTTCGACGAGCGTGTTGCGGACGTACGCGTACTCGTGGGTGCCCTCTTCGAGGGATTCCAGCCGGGCGAAGAGCGTCTTGGACAACGCCCTGGCGTCCAGCGGATCGACCTCGTCGAACGGCGGGATCTCGGGAAGTCCTTCGAGGCCGGCGCCGGCGGCGGAAGGATCCGCGGCGAGGACGTCCGTGGCGGGGGAGTCCGCCTGGGCCGGTTCCTGAGGACATGCTGACGTCGCGTGGTGGGGACGCGTTCCGTCGAGCCGGGGTGACATGGGTCTCCTCCATCGTTCTCGGCATATGGCTGCCGATGCCCATACGTGTGCCTGCGGTGAAGCGGCGCCTCCGAAGCCGGTCGTGTCGGGTGGTGTTCTCTACCCTTACCCGGTTCGGACAGACAGTTACAAGCGCCAATTGGGATGTTATGTCCGGTTTGTTGGTGTCGTCCGGTATCGCATGGCACACAGATCGCGCGTCGACCGCGTAATCTTTCAAGAACGTCAGAGGCAGCACATCCACGTCATCCGCACGTCCGCGCACGCGGTGATTCCGGGCGGTGACGATCGACGAAGAGGGGCGGCATGGACCGCGGGACGGTCGGCAGTGCGAATCGGGGTCGACTTCAGGTCGGGGTCCGGACCGAAGGGCGCAGTGAGGTCGTCACGCCCGTGGGTGAGCTGGACCACCACACGGCCGACCTGCTGCGCGAGCCCCTGGAGCGCGCGGTCGAGCAGGGCCGGGCACGCCTGGTGGTGGACTGCTCGGGGCTCGAATTCTGCGACTCCACCGGGCTGAACGTGCTGCTCGGTGCCCGCCTGAAGGCGGAGGCGGCCGGGGGAGGGGTCCATCTGGCCGGGATGCTGCCGGTGGTGGCGCGGGTCTTCGAGATCACCGGCGCCGAGGCGGTCTTCACCGTCCACGACTCCCTGGAAGCGGCGCTGGAGACGTGACCGCGGCGCGCGACCGGCGTGCGGGGGCCGGGGCGCGCGGCCGCGCACGCGGAGCGGTCCCGGGCGCCCCGGGTGTTGCCCGCGTCACGCGATCCGCACGGACGAAGTGGGTGTTGTCACGATTCGGCCGGGCAGAAGACATCCGGCAGGGCCAAGGACGACCCGAACGCTCCGCATCCGTATCCGTACTCGTACCCGTGTCCGTACTCGCATTCGTAACCACATGTGTGATCGCAACTGGAACCGTCCGGAACCGTCGGACGGTTGTGGCGGCGACAAGGTGAATCGGTGAGGTGAAGCGCTGATGAGCACCACCCGGCAGCATCCGCCGGGCGACCTCGGCCGGGAGCCGCAGGACGCCGACGCGGACGAGGGCGCCGCCGCACCCGCGTCCGGTCCGGACGGGCGGCAGTGGCACACCCTGGCGTTGCGCGGTGTCCCCGGGGTCGTACCGGCCGCCCGGGACTTCGCCCGCCAGGCGCTGCACGAATGGGGCTGGCTCCCCGCCTCCGGCGCCGACGCCCGCGCCGCCGCCGAGGACGTCCTGCTGGTCGTCTCCGAGCTGGTCACCAACGCCTGCCTGCACGCCGAGGGGCCGGACGAGATCCGGATCGCCCGCACGGCGAAGGTGCTGCGGGTGGAGGTCGTCGACGGGGGTGCCGGGCAGCCCGCGCCCCGTACGCCGCACCGCGCCGGACGCCCCGGCGGCCACGGGATGTTCATCGTGCAGCGGCTCTGCCTGGACTGGGGCGTGCTGCGGGTGCCCGGCAGGCCCGGCAAGACCGTCTGGGCGGAGCTGGCCGCGCCCGCGTAGGGCGCCCGTCCAGGGCCTTTCACCACACTTCGAGGAGCGCGCCGGATCGGCGCGCTCTTTGTCTTCCCTCCACAAGGTGCCGGGCGTACCTTGAGCGCCCGATCTGATATGTCGTCAGGAAATCGCGTCGGTGGAAACCGGCGTGCGACGACCTCCGGCACGAGGGGAACTCAGGTGTCCTACCAGAAGCGAACAGCTCTCGCGCTGGCGTCCGCGCTGGCGGGCACGGTGGTGCTGATGGCCGCGCCCGCCGCCCACGCCACGGTCGTGGACGTCGACTACAAGTGCAAGACCCCGATCGGCGACAAGCAGGCCGTGTCGCCCATCGACATCAAGGCCGTCAAGAGCGGCGGGGGCTACCGGCTCACGATGTCCTTCCAGAAGGGCGTCTCCTCCAGCCCGATCGAACTGGGCAAGGGCGCCATGAACCCCAGCGCGGTCATCAAGGTGGGCGGCGCCGACTCGGGCCAGGTCCAGGTCTCCGGTCCGTCGAACTCCGCCGCGATACCCGCCAACACCCCCATCAAGATCAGCGACCTGTCCGGTACGTACACCCCGAGGAAGAGCGGCAAGGTCGACTTCACCGCCGGCGTGCTCACCATCAAGGCGATCGGTACGACGACGACCTGCACCCCGGCCAACAACCCCGGCCCCGCGCTCCAGTTGGACGTCACGGCGGCCTCCGGCGGCGCACCGCAGAGCACCTCGGGCGACGGCGGGGGGCAGCTCCCGAAGACCGGTCCGCTCGACTCGGCGGTGGCCCTCGGCACGCTCGGCGGCACGGTACTGCTGGCCGGTGCGGCCGGGGTGCTCTGGCTGACCCGGCGCGGCCAGGGCGCCGAGGCCCGCTGAGACACGGCCCCGCACCGATCCGCCGGACACGCCCAGGGAGCCGCCCATGCCGTCGCCGCCAGGTCACGCCGCCCGACTCGTCCTCGCCGTGGCGCTGTGCGCCCTCGCGCTCGTCCTCGCCCCGGCCACCGGGGCGTCGGCCGCCGACGCGTGGACGGCGCGGCCCGGGGTGTCCGGCTCCGGCGCGGGCGGCCGACCGTACGTCTATCTGGAGGGCCCGCCCGGGGCGGTGCTCCACGACCGGCTCTCCGTCACCAACCCGGGCCGGTCGCCGGTCACCGTACGGCTGAGCGGTTCGGGGCTCGGGGGGCGGCTGCGGACGGCCGCCGCCGAGGTCACCGTCCCGGCCCGCACCCGGGCCGACGTGCCGTTCACCGTGACGGTGCCGACGACGGCTCCGCCCGGCGACCGCCCGGGTGCGATCGCGGTGCGCGGCGGCGGCCGCTCGGCGGACGTACGGGTCCGGCTGCGGGTCGCCGGGCCGACGCTGGCCGCGCTCACCGTGGAGGACGTCGCCGTGTCCGGACGGCTCATCCACTACACGCTGGTCAACCGGGGCAACGCGGTCCTCGCCCCGAGGCTCGCCGTCCGCGCCGACGGGGTGTTCGGGCCGCTGCTCCGGCGTCCGGCCCGGGACCTTCCGGTACGGGTACGGCCCGGCGGGCGGGTCCGGCTCACCGAGCCGTGGCGGGAGCGGCCCGCGTTCGACTCGGCGACCGTACGGCTGGCGGTCGGCGCGGCGGGCGGGGCGCACGACGAGGCGACAGTACGCGCGGTCTCCGTCCCATGGGCGCCGCTCACCGCCGGCGCGCTGCTGGCCCTGACCGGCGCGGGAGCGGGCGCGTACGCCCTGCGTCGGAGGCGGGCGCGCGGTCGGCGGCCGGATGACGGGGAAGGGCGGCGGCCGGACGGCGAGCAATCGCCGCCAGCCGGTGAGGAATTGCGGCCGGTCGGCCGGGAGCACTCCAGGAGCAGGCACGTGGCGAAGGCGGGAGCGGAATCGTGACTGGACAGGCCGGACCGGCAGCACCCCGCGGCGGCGGCCACCGCCGGGCCGCGGCCCCGTGCCCCGCGCTGCTCATGGCCCTGCTGACCGTACTGCTGGCCGCCCTGCCCGTACTCCCGGTGGCGGGCGGCATGAGCACGGCGGGCGCCGCCGACGCCGCCCCCGCCGTCTCCCTCTCCACGCAGCAGGCGGGCAAGGGCGGCACGATCACCGTGAAGGGCGGTGGCTGGCGTCCCAAGGCCCTGCTCATCATGCTGATCTGCGGCCGGTCCACGACCGACCGGGGCGTGATCGGCGGCACCAACTCCTGCGCCAACGCCGAGGGCCAGGCCGTCACCACCGACGGCCGGGGCGTCTTCCGGAAGAAGCTCCCGGTGGCCGAACCACCGGTGCCCTGCCCGTGCGTGGTGCACGTCGCGACCGTCACCGGCGCGTCCGCCACCGCCGACGCCGCGTTCGTCGTCGCCGGGCATCCGATCGCCCCGCTGCCGAAGGAGGGCACCGGCGGGCGGCTGGCGGTGCTCGCCACGCCCCGGCTGGCGGGCGACGGCGGAGTCCTCACCTGGTTCGGCGCCCCGCCGGCCCGGCGGCTGGTCCTCACCGTGGGCAACCTGGGCTCCTCGCCGGTCGAGGACCCGGTCTTCGAGATCGGCACCGCGCACGGCGTCTTCGCCCCGCAGTGGGAGGAGCGGCAGTGGCGCGGCACCGTCCGGCCCGGCGGCAAGGCCCACGTCGAACTCCCGGTCGAGCTGACGGCGGGGGCGCACGGCGACTACCAGGTGTCGTTGCGGTACGGCGGAAAGGTGCTGGCCGAGCAGCCCTGGGGGGTCGGGCGGCCCTGGGGCGTCACGCTCTTCTGGGTGCTGCTGTGCCTGGTGGTGCCGGCCGCCGTGTTCCGGGTCGGCATGGCGGTCGTCGACAAGGTACGGCCCCGCTCCGCACGCCCCGCGCGGCGCGCCCCGAAGCCCGCCCGTAAACCCGCCTCGAAACGCCGCGCCGGTCGGGGCACCGGGCGTCGAGGCACCCCCGACAGACCCACCGGACCCACCGGACCCACCGGACCCACCGGACCCACCGGACCCGACGGGCCCGACGGGACCACCGGCTCCCCGGTCACCACCACGGCCGCGCTGCCGTGGTTCACACCCGATTCCGCACCGTCAGAGAACAGACCGACGACGAAGGGACATTCGTGAGGACGCAACGGACGCAACGCAGGACCGTCGCGGCCGGGGTCGCGATGATGCTCGGCGGCGCGGGCATCCTGCTGGTCGCGAGTCCGGCCCAGGCCGCCGACGTCTCGTACGCCACGGAGTGCATTCCGCCGCCCATCTCGGGGCTGCCGCCCGTGGAGGGCACCACCCAGGTGCAGCTGACCGCGCCCGCCGAGGCGAAGGTCGGGGACACCGTGGAGGTGGTCTGGAAGACGGTCCAGGGCGCTTCCAAGAACCCCGGCATGATCGACCTCCAGAAGGACACGGTCAAACCGACCGGCACCGTGAAGGTCGGCGGCGCGGCGACCGGCACCCTGCAGATGGAGGGGGAGCGGCAGAACCCGCCGATCCCGAAGAACAGCGACATGGTGCTGTCCGACATGAAGGGCACGCTCAAGCTGGAGAAGGCCGGCGAGATCACGCTGACGCCGGACGCGTACAACATCAACGTCTCCAAGCCGATCTCCACCGACACCAAGTGCACCCCGAAGGAGACCGTCCAGCCGGGCGCGACCATCAAGGTCACCGAGGGCGGCGGCTCCACGGCCGGCGGTACGACGACCGGCTCCACCACGGCGGGCGGTACGACCTCCGGCTCCACCACGTCCGGCGGTACGACGGCGTCGGGAGGCACCACGTCCGGCTCCACCACCTCGGGAGGCACCACCGCTGGAGGCAGTGATTCCGGTGGCTCCACCTCCGGCGGCGGCGGTGGCCAGACCGACTTCCCGGGCAAGGAGGTCGCGGTCCACTTCGCCTGCACCTCCCCGGGACCGGCCGACATCGGCTCCAAGGTGACGATCAACGCGAAGAAGAGCGGCGGGAGCTACGCCCTCACGGTCAAGACGGCCAAGGGTGTGATGGACAGCCCGGCCGACCTGCCCGCCGGCGCGCTCAAGCCGTCCATGGACGTCGCCCTCGGCGGCGCCGACAAGGGCTCGGTGAAGGTCACCGGACCCGCCAACGCCGAACCGCTGAAGCTGGGCAAGCCGGTCGACCTGGCCGACATGACCGGTACGTACAAGCCCGGCGCGTCCGGCAAGTCCACCCTCAGCCCCGGCACCCTCACGATCGACGTGAACCTGGGCGGCCAGAAGCTCAGCATCCCGTGCAAGGTGAAGGGCTCGGCGCCCACGTCGCTGACGCTCGACACCGCGGCCCAGGAGGGCGGCGCCACCGGCTCCGCCACCACGGGCTCCTCCGGCGCGGCCGGTTCCGCGGCGGGCGGCACGGCCTCCGGCGGCGGGCTGGCGGCCACCGGGGCCGAGAACACCGGCACCCTGCGCGCCCTCGGCCTGGTCGCGGGCACCGCGATCCTGCTCGGCGGCGCGGTCTTCACCTTCACCCCGTGGCGCAGGCTGCGCACCACCCGGTGACGGCCCGGCTCCCGTAGCCGCGTGGGCCAGGTGCTCCGGAAACACCGCGGGGCCCGCCGCACCGTCGGAACCGAGACGGTGCGGCGGGCCCCGCGTACGCGAGGGGCGCGGGTCAGCGCACGTCGCCCATGAGGGCGCTGACCTTCCTGCGGTACATCCAGATCGCGAACGCGGCGACCACCGCGAGCCCCGCCTCGAAGGCCACGATCCCGGTCTTGTCCAGGTTCACCCCGGCCAGCGAGAGCAGGCTGGTGGTGCAGTCGCCCGCGGTCACCGCGAGGAACCAGACGCCCATCATCTGGCTGCCGTACTTCGCCGGGGCCATCTTCGTGGTGACCGAGAGGCCGACCGGGGAGAGGCAGAGCTCACCGACGGTCTGCAGGAAGTAGATCGACACCAGCCACATCGGGCTGACCTTCTCGCCGTCCGAGGCCATCGTCAGCGGCAGCATGAAGACGAAGAAGGAGACACCGACCAGGAAGAGGCCCGAGCCGAACTTGACGACCGTGCTCGGCTCCTTGCCGCGCCGGTTCAGCGCCAGCCATATCCAGGCGACGACCGGGGCCAGCGCCATGATGAAGACCGGGTTGATCGTCTGGTACCAGGAGGTCGGGAAGTCCAGCCCCAGCACGCTGTTGGTGGTGGAGGACTCGCCGAACAGCGACAGCGTGGAGCCGCCCTGGTCGTAGATCATCCAGAACACGGCGGCCGCGACGAAGAACCAGATGTAGCCGGACATCTTCGACTGCTCGGTCTTCGACAGGTCGCGGTCGCGCTTGATCCGCGCCAGCACCATGACCGGGATCACCAGACCGGCGACGGTGATCGGGACCAGCGCCCAGTTCAGCGTGTAGAGGTCGGCGGCGACGACCGCGCCGTAGAAGACGACCGCGACGGCCAGCCAGATCAGGCCCTTGCGCAGGGTGGAGCGGCGCTCCTGGTCCGACAGCGGCTTCGGTACGACGCTGCTGCGCGGGCTGAGGTGCCGGGTGCCGATCAGGAACTGGGCCAGACCCAGCGCCATCCCGAACGCGGCTATGGCGAAGCCGAGGTGCCAGTTCACCTTCTCGCCGACGGTGCCGATGACCAGCGGCGCGGCGAAGGCACCGAGGTTGATGCCCATGTAGAAGACGGTGAAGCCACCGTCGCGGCGCGGGTCGTCCGGGCCCTTGTAGAGGTGGCCGACCATCGTCGAGATGTTGGCCTTCAGCAGTCCCGAGCCGAGCGCGACCAGCGCCAGACCGGCGAAGAACGTGCCGGTGCCGGGCAGCGCGAGGGTCAGGTGCCCCAGCATGATGATCGACGCCGAGACGGTGACCGTCCTGCGCGGCCCCCAGACCCGGTCGCCGAACCAGCCGCCGGGCATGGCGAGCAGGTACACCATCGCCATGTAGATGGAGTAGATCGAGGTGGCTGTGGCCGCGTTCATGTGCAGGCCGGATCCGGAGACCAGGTACAGCGGAAGCAGGGCCCTCATGCCGTAGAAGCTGAAGCGCTCCCACATCTCGGTCATGAAGAGAGTGGCCAGGCCGCGGGGGTGGCCGAAGAAGGTCTTCTCGGCACCGGAGGTACTGGCCGGGTCCTTCGTCAGGCTGGACGCCATGGTCGATCCTTGTGTGCTCGGGACGCGACGCCGGTGAGCGTGGTGCGCCCGGTGGGGGGAGGCCGGCACCGGCGCGTGCCGGTCCCGCCCCTCACGCCCGGAAGGGGAAGCCGTCCCTCTTCCGTCCGGCACCGTGGGGGAGCCGCCCGGAAGGGGACGAGGACCGACCGCGCCGGGATCCACGCCCGGCACGCTTCCTCGCGTTCCGGGCCCGGCCACAGGTCATTCACTGAAAGTCGCGACTGGTGGGTACCAGCCGGTCAACAAAAGAGACCCTCGGCGCTAAAAGCTGCCCAAGGGTCCTTGAGTCGTGCAACAGGCGTCAAGCAACCATACGGCACGACAGAGCCCCATTTGAAAGGACTTGAGAGATGGATCACAGGTGGAAAGGGAACCGAGGTCGCACATTCGAAGGCGCCGACCCGCCTGATGCGCAGACCCGCAGGGCTTCTGGATCACCTCCCGGCGGCGACCCCGCGCGGACTACCATCAGTCCATGACCCGTGTACTGCTCGCCGAGGACGACGCATCCATCTCGGAGCCACTGGCCCGCGCCCTCCGCCGGGAGGGATACGAGGTCGAGGTCCGCGAGGACGGCCCGACCGCGCTCGACGCCGGCCTCCAGGGCGGGATCGACCTGGTCGTGCTCGACCTGGGGCTCCCCGGGATGGACGGACTGGAAGTGGCCCGCAGGCTCCGCGCCGAGGGACACGCCGTACCGATCCTGGTACTGACCGCCCGGGCCGACGAGGTCGACACCGTCGTCGGTCTCGACGCCGGCGCCGACGACTACGTCACCAAGCCCTTCCGCCTCGCCGAGCTGCTCGCCCGCGTCCGGGCCCTGCTCCGCCGCGGCGCCGCCGAGCCCGCGCCGCAGCCCGCCACGCACGGCGTCCGGATCGACGTCGAGTCGCACCGCGCCTGGATGGGCGAGGAGGAACTCCAGCTCACCGCCAAGGAGTTCGACCTGCTGCGGGTCCTGGTCCGCGACGCCGGCCGGGTCGTCACCCGCGACCAGCTCATGCGCGAGGTCTGGGACACCACCTGGTGGTCGTCGACCAAGACGCTCGACATGCACATCTCCTGGCTCCGCAAGAAGCTCGGCGACGACGCCGCCAACCCCCGCTACATCGCGACCGTGCGCGGCGTCGGCTTCCGCTTCGAGAAGAGCTGACGCCCGCCGCCCCAGGGGCGAACACCGAGGACGGCAACGTCGAGGACGGAAGCACCCAGCACCATGCGCCGCAGACTGATCAACTCCACGCTCGCCGTGGTGCTCGTGGTGATCGGCGTCTTCGGCGTCTCCCTCGTCATCGTCGAGACCCGCACCATCAGCAACAGCGCCCAGGAGAGCGTCGACTCCGAGGCGCTGCGGCTGATCAGCGTCGTCGAGAGCCGGATCCTGGAGGACGAGAAGGTCACCTCGGCACTCCTCTCCCAGCAGATCGACCACAAGCGCTACGCCCTGGTCGAGATCCCCGGCCGGGCCCCCATCGAGCTCGGCAAGCAGCCGTCCGGCAACGTGATCAGCAGCACGGCCGAGGGGGAGCGCGGCGAGAAGGTCACCGTCGAGGAGTCCAGCTCGGCGGTCACCCGTGAGGTCGGCCGCACGCTGCTGATCATCGGCGCGGTGGCGCTGCTGGCCATCGTCTCCGCCGTCCTCCTGGCCGTACGCCAGGCCAACCGGCTCACCTCGCCGCTGACCGACCTGGCCGAGACCGCCGAGCGGCTCGGCTCGGGCGACCCCCGCCCGCGCCACAAGCGGTACGGGGTGCCGGAGCTGGACCGGGTCGCCGACGTCCTGGACGCCTCCGCCGAGCGGATCGCCCGGATGCTGACCGCCGAGCGCCGCCTCGCCGCCGACGCCTCGCACCAGCTCCGCACCCCGCTCACCGCGCTCTCCATGCGGATCGAGGAGATCTCCGTCACCGACGACCCGGAGACGGTCAAGGAAGAGGCGAACATCGCCCTCACCCAGGTCGAGCGGCTCACCGACGTCGTCGAGCGGCTGCTCACCAACGCCCGCGACCCCCGTACCGGCTCCGCCGTCGTCTTCGACCTCGACGAGGTCGTCAAGCAGCAGATCGAGGAGTGGCGCCCGGCCTACCGCAGCGCGGGCCGCGCCATCGTCCGCTCCGGCAAGCAGGGACTCCAGGCCGTCGGCACCCCGGGCGCCGTCGCCCAGGTGCTGGCCGCGCTGATCGAGAACTCCCTCATGCACGGCGGCGGCACGGTCGCCCTGCGCACCCGGGTCACCGGCAACCAGGCGGTCATCGAGGTCACCGACGAGGGCCCCGGCGTCCCCGCCGACCTGGGCGCCCGGATCTTCGAGCGGACGATCAGCGGCCGCAACTCCACCGGAATCGGCCTCGCCGTGGCCCGGGACCTCGCCGAGGCGGACGGCGGCCGCCTCGAACTGCTCCAGCCGAAACCCGCGGTCTTCGCCCTCTTCCTCAGCCGGACCGCCCTGAACCGGCAGGAGCCGGACCGCCCGGTGCGCTGAGCCCCCGGCGCCCCGGACCTACCGGCGCGCGGCGGGCGCCGCCGCGGACTCCTCGGCGGGAGCCTCCACGGGGACGGGCAGAGCCTTGAAGACCCACGTCCGGTAGGACCAGAAACGGAACAGGGTCGCCACCCCGATCCCGAGGACCTTGAAGACGTTGCTCTGGACCGGGGTGTCCCACCCGAAGCCGTACGTCGCCACGTACAGCACACCGGTCTCGATGACCGCCCCCACCGCGCTGAACAGCAGGAACAGCGTCAGCTCCCGGGTCCGGCCGCTCTTGTCGCGGTCCCGGTAGGTCCAGTGGCGGAAGCCGATGTAGTTGCCGAGGATCGCGACGAAGGTGGCCAGCAGGCCGGCCCGCACCGTCGGGATCGGGGTGTAGCGCCAGAGCAGGTTGGACACCACGATGTTGACCACCAGGCCGACCCCTCCGACCACGCCGAACTTGGCGACCTCCCGGGCCAGTAGCTCCAGCCGCGCCCGCAGTCCGCCCCGCTCGCCCATGGTGATCGCTCGCCCGTCCGTCGTGTGTGCCCGCCGTGTACATGCGTCGACTCCGTCAACCCGGTCATGCTAGGGCGTGTTTCGAAAGTCCCGTCTGCCCGGGGGCGCCCGGCCCTTCCCCGAGCTCTCGGCTCCGCTCGAGCAGGGGAGACCCCATTGCTCGCCGCGTTGTCGGGATCACCCCGATACAACCAGTATCGGGGCGACCCTCCGCCTTGCGATCGCACGCACCGGACACCCCCGGGCCTGCCCTCCGGGCAGACGACGCTACTTCCGAAACACGCCCTGGAGCCTGTCCGGAAGGGGGACGGAGGGTGTCGTCCGGAGCCCGCGGAGGCGGCGGATACCCTGGAGGAGTGACGTTTCCGGTAGTCGGCATGGTCGGCGGCGGTCAGCTCGCCCGTATGACCCACGAGGCGGGCATCCCCCTCGGCATCAAGTTCAAGCTCCTCAGTGACACCCCCCAGGACTCGGCGGCCCAGGTGGTGAGCGAAGTCGTCGTGGGCGACTATCGCGACCTGGACACGCTGCGCGCCTTCGCGCGCGGCTGCGACGTGATCACCTTCGATCACGAGCACGTGCCCACCGAGCACCTGCGGGCCCTGGAGGCGGACGGCATCCCCGTACGCCCCGGCCCCGACGCGCTGGTGCACGCCCAGGACAAGGGGGTGATGCGCGCGAAGCTCACCGAGATCGGCGCGCCCTGCCCCCGCCACCGCATCGTGGAGGACCCGGCCGACGTGGCCGCCTTCGCCGAGGAGGCCGGCGGCTTCCCCGTGATCCTCAAGACGGTCCGCGGCGGCTACGACGGCAAGGGCGTCTGGGTGGTCCGCTCCGAGGCCGACGCGGCCGAGCCCTTCCGGGCCGGCGTCGCGGTCCTCGCGGAGGAGAAGGTCGACTTCGTACGGGAGCTGGCGGCCAACATCGTCCGCTCGCCGCACGGCCAGGCCGTCGCCTACCCGGTCGTCGAGTCCATCCAGGTCGACGGTGTCTGCGACACGGTCATCGCCCCCGCCCCCGAGCTGGACGAGACCCTGGCCGGCGAGGCCCAGCGGCTGGCCCTGCGGATCGCCGCCGAGCTGGGCGTCGTCGGTCACCTCGCGGTGGAGCTCTTCGAGACCCGTGACGGCCGCATCCTCGTCAACGAGCTGGCCATGCGCCCGCACAACTCCGGCCACTGGACCCAGGACGGCGCGGTCACCTCGCAGTTCGCCAACCACGTCCGCGCCGTGCTCGACCTGCCGCTGGGCGACCCCCGCCCGCGCGCCCCCTGGACGGTCATGTGCAACGTCCTCGGCGGCGACTACCCGGACATGTACCAGGGCTACCTGCACTGCATGGCCCGCGACCCGCGGCTCAAGATCCACATGTACGGAAAGGACGTGAAGCCCGGCCGCAAGGTCGGACACGTCAACACCTACGGCGACGACCTGGCGGACGTGCGGGAGCGCGCCCGGCACGCGGCCGACTACCTGCGAGGAACGATCACCGAATGACCTCCCCCGCGCCGCTCGTCGGCATCGTCATGGGCTCGGACTCCGACTGGCCCGTCATGGAAGCGGCGGCCAAGGCCCTCGACGAGTTCGAGATCCGCTACGAGGTCGACGTCGTCTCCGCCCACCGCATGCCGCACGAGATGATCGCGTACGGCGAGCACGCGGCGGACCGCGGCCTCAAGGCGATCATCGCGGGCGCGGGCGGCGCCGCCCACCTGCCGGGCATGCTCGCCTCCGTCACCCCGCTGCCGGTCATCGGCGTGCCGGTCCCGCTGAAGTACCTGGACGGCATGGACAGCCTGCTCTCCATCGTGCAGATGCCCGCCGGGGTCCCGGTCGCCACCGTCTCGGTCGGCGGCGCGCGCAACGCGGGCCTGCTCGCCGCCCGCATCCTCGCCGCCCACGACGGCGAGCTGCTGGCCCGGATGCGGGAGTTCCAGCAGGAGCTGAACGACCAGGCGACGGAGAAGGGCAAGCGCCTGCGCAACAAGGTCAAGGGCGCCGACGCCTTCGGCAAGTAGACGCGAGCGAGGGGGAGAACCGGTGGAGCAGCACGTGGAGCGGGCGAGGGAACTCCTCGCCGAGTACCCCGTCGTCGACGGGCACAACGACCTGCCGTGGGCGCTGCGCGAACAGGTCGGCTACGACCTCGACGCCCGCGACATCGCCGACGACCAGTCCGCCCACCTGCACACCGACATCCCCCGGCTGCGCGCCGGCGGCGTCGGCGCCCAGTTCTGGTCGGTCTACGTACGGACCGACATGGCGGGCGACGAGGCCGTCAGCGCCACCCTGGAACAGATCGACGTCGTCACCGAGCTGCTCGCCCGGTACCCCGCCGACCTGCGGCGCGCGCTGACCGCCGACGACATGGAGGCGGCCCGCGCCGAGGGCCGCATCGCCTCCCTGATGGGCGCCGAGGGCGGCCACTCCATCAACAACTCGCTGGGCACCCTGCGCGGCCTGCACGCGCTGGGCGTCCGCTACATGACGCTCACCCACAACGACAACATCGCGTGGGCGGACTCGGCGACCGACGAACCGGGCGTCGGCGGCCTCTCGCCCTTCGGCCACGAGGTCGTCCGCGAGATGAACCGCACCGGCATGCTGGTCGACCTCTCCCACGTGGCGGCCTCCACGATGCGCGACGCGCTGGACACCTCCGTCGCGCCGGTGATCTTCTCGCACTCCTCCTCGCGCGCCGTCTGCGACCACCCGCGCAACATCCCCGACGACGTCCTCGGCCGGCTCCCCGGCAACGGGGGCATCGCCATGGCCACCTTCGTCCCGAAGTTCGTCCTGCCGGCGGCCGTCGCCTGGACGCTGGCCGCCGACGAGAACCTCCGCGCCCACGGGCTGCACCACCTCGACACCACCGCACGGGCCATGGAGATCCACGCCGCCTTCGAGGCGGCCCACCCGCGCCCGGTGGCCACCGTGGCGACCATCGCCGACCACCTCGACCACATGCGCGAGGTCGCGGGCATCGACCACATCGGCATCGGCGGCGACTACGACGGCACCGCCTTCCTCCCCGACGGCCTCGGGGACGTCGCCGGATACCCGAACCTGATCGCGGAACTCCTCCGCCGCGGCTGGTCCGCCGACGACCTGGCCAAGCTCACCTGGCGCAACGCCGTACGGGTGCTGCGCGACGCGGAGGACGTCGCCCGCGACCTGCGCACCCGCCGCGGCCCCTCGCACGCCACGATCGAGCAGCTCGACCGCTGAACGGACGGGGCGCCCCACCGGGGCGCCCCGAACCCGTCCCCTACCCGGCACAGAGGCAGAACGGGTGCCCCGCCGGGTCCGCGTACACCCGGAACGTCCGCTCCCGGTCCGCCGCGTCCAGCACGGTCGCACCCAGCGCCAGCGCCTCCTTCTCCGCCGCGTCCAGATCCGCCACGGTCAGGTCCAGATGGGACTGCTGCGAGGCGTCCGGGCGCGGCCACTCCGGCGGTACGAAACCGGGCGCGGCCTGGAAGGCGATCACCGTGGAGCCGGCCCCGGTCAGCTCCACCCAGTCCTCCCCGCCGGGCACGATCTCCCCGCCCAGCAGCCCCGCGTAGAACCTGGCGAGCGCGATCGGATCCGGACAGTCCAGAACAACAGAACCCAGTGCGGCCACAGCCATGACACAGCCCTCCCTCGGAAACGTGGTTACCGCTACATCGGCTTAACCGGTAACCGTTACTGCATGCTGCCGCACCAGAGGTAACGTCGCAACATGATTGAGAAGGAACATGAGTGAGAAGGACACCGCGCCCGGCCCGCTCGCGCTGATCGAGTCCCTGGTCAACACCCTGGACGTCGAGACGGGCGCGGACACGCTCGACACGGCGGACGGCCGCGCCGCCTTCGGCCTCACCGAGGCCGAGGTCCCGGACGCCCGCGCCCTGCGCGAGGCGCTCCGTACCGCCTGCCTGGCCCACGCGGGCCACCGCCCGCCGCAGGACGCCGGTTCCCCGCTGGACCGGCTGCTCGCCGAGGCGCCGCTACGGGTCACCGTGGACGCGGCCGGCGCCGCCGCGCTGCGCCCCGTCACCGAACCGGCCGGGCTGACCGCCCGGGTCGCCTCGGCCATCGCCGCCGCGGCGGCCGACGGCACCTGGGCCCGGCTCAAGGCGTGCGAGGCCGACGACTGCCGGTGGGCGTACTACGACCGCAGCCCGGCGGGGCGCCGCCGCTGGTGCTCGATGGCGGTGTGCGGCGCCCGCGCCAAGATGCGCACCTACCGCGCGAAGCGCGGCTGAGCGAAACGGGCCGGCCGGCCGGATCAGGCCGTCGGGCGCCCCATGGCCCGGAACGTCCAGCCGGCCGCGCGCCACCGCTCGCCGTCCAGCGCGTTCCGCCCGTCCAGGACGATCCGGTGCGCCACGGCCTCACCGAGCTGCGCCGGGTCCAGCTCGCGGAACTCCCGCCACTCCGTCAGGTGCAGCACCACATCGGCGCCGCGCACCGCGTCCAGCGCCGTCTCCGCGTACCCCAGGGTCGGGAAGAGGAGCCGGGCGTTGTCCATGCCCTTGGGGTCGAAGACGGTGACCTGGCCGCCCTGCAACTGGATCTGCCCCGCCACGTTCAGCGCCGGCGAGTCCCGTACGTCGTCCGAGTCCGGCTTGAACGTCGCGCCGAGCACGGCCACCCGCTTGCCGAGGAACGAGCCGCCGCCCACGGCCTCCCGGGCCAGCTCCACCATGTGGCCGCGGCGCCGCATGTTGACCGAGTCGACCTCCCGGAGGAAGGTCAGCGCCTGGTCCACGCCCAGCTCACCGGCGCGCGCCATGAACGCCCGGATGTCCTTCGGCAGGCAGCCGCCGCCGAAGCCGATCCCGGCCCGCAGGAACTTCGAGCCGATCCGCTCGTCGTGGCCGATCGCCTCGGCCAGCTTCACCACGTCGCCGTCGGTGGCCTCGCAGACCTCCGCCATGGCGTTGATGAACGAGATCTTCGTGGCCAGGAAGGAGTTGGCCGCCGTCTTCACCAGCTCGGAGGTCGGGAAGTCCGTCACCACGAACGGCGCGCCCTCGGTGATCGGCGTCGCGTACACCTCGCGCAGCAGCTTCTCGGCCCGCTCGCTCCGTACGCCGACGACGATCCGGTCCGGGTGCAGGGTGTCCTGCACGGCGAAGCCCTCGCGCAGGAACTCCGGGTTCCAGGCCAGCTCCGCGTCGGCGCCCGCCGGGGCCAGCTCCGCCAGCCGGTCGGCCAGCCGGGCCGCCGAGCCCACCGGGACGGTCGACTTCCCGACGACCAGGGCGGGCCGGGTCAGGTGCGGGGCCAGCGACTCGAACGCGGAGTCGACGTAGCTCATGTCGCAGGCGTACTCGCCGTGCCGCTGCGGAGTGTTCACGCAGACGAAGTGCACATCGCCGAACTCGGCCACCTCCTCCCAGGAGGTGGTGAACCGCAGCCGCCCGGTGGAGCCCTCGATGCCCGCGACGTGCTTGCGCAGCAACTCGTCCAGGCCCGGTTCGTACATCGGCCCCCGGCCGGCGCTCAGCGTCTCGATCTTCTCGGGCACGACGTCGAGGCCGAGCACGTCGAACCCCAGCTCCGCCATGGCCGCGGCGTGGGTGGCGCCGAGGTAGCCGGTGCCGATCACAGTGATCCTGAGGGCCATGAAGTGCTCCTGGAAGATGCGGACAGACATGCGGTGAACGAGCATAGTCCTGCTTCCGAAGGCCCGGATTCCGGCCGCCCGTGCGGTCGCGCCGCCCTTCTGGACCCCTGTCGTGAAGCTCACGCGGCCTTTGCGTAGGCCATCGTGGGCACGGCGCCCTAAAATTGAGTTACTTAACGGTAGTTAGCGTATGGGGAGTGAGCGTCTTGGCGGGTTCGACCGATTTCGACCTGTACCGTCCGGCCGAGGAGCACGAGATGCTCCGGGAGACGGTGCGTGCGCTTGCCGAGGCGAAGATCGCCCCGCATGCGGCAGCGGTCGACGAGGAGGCGCGCTTCCCGCAGGAGGCGCTCGACGCCCTGACCGCGGCGGACCTGCACGCGGTCCACGTACCGGAGGAGTACGGCGGCGCGGGCGCCGACGCCCTCGCCACGGTCATCGTCATCGAGGAGGTGGCCCGCGCCTGCGCCTCCTCCTCCCTCATCCCGGCCGTGAACAAGCTCGGCTCCCTCCCGGTGATCCTCTCCGGCTCGGAGGCCCTGAAGAAGAAGTACCTGGGCCCGCTCGCCAAGGGCGACGCGATGTTCTCGTACTGTCTCTCCGAGCCCGACGCGGGTTCGGACGCGGCCGGCATGAAGACCCGGGCCGTGCGCGACGGCGACTTCTGGGTCCTCAACGGTGTGAAGCGCTGGATCACCAACGCGGGCGTCTCCGAGTACTACACGGTCATGGCCGTCACCGACCCGACCAAGCGCTCCAAGGGCATCTCCGCCTTCGTCGTCGAGAAGTCGGACGAGGGCGTCTCCTTCGGCGCGCCGGAGAAGAAGCTCGGCATCAAGGGTTCGCCGACCCGCGAGGTCTACTTCGACAACGTCCGCATCCCCGCCGACCGCATGATCGGCGAGGAGGGCACCGGCTTCGCCACCGCGATGAAGACCCTGGACCACACCCGCATCACCATCGCGGCCCAGGCCCTCGGCATCGCCCAGGGCGCCCTCGACTACGCCAAGGGCTACGTCCAGGAGCGCAAGCAGTTCGGCAAGCCGATCGCCGACTTCCAGGGCGTCCAGTTCATGCTCGCCGACATGGCCATGAAGCTGGAGGCGGCCCGCCAGCTCACCTACTCCGCCGCCGCCAAGTCCGAGCGCGTCGACGGCGACCTGACCTTCTTCGGCGCCGCCGCCAAGTGCTTCGCCTCCGACGTCGCGATGGAGGTCACCACGGACGCGGTCCAGCTCCTCGGCGGCTACGGCTACACCCGCGACTACCCGGTGGAGCGCATGATGCGCGACGCCAAGATCACCCAGATCTACGAGGGCACGAACCAGGTCCAGCGCATCGTCATGGCGCGCAACCTGCCGTAGCAAGGTTTTCGCAGGTCAGCGACCGTTTCTGATGGCTCGCGGGCGGGGCTCGGCTTCCGGTCGGTGCGGTTCCGTTCGGGCCTGATCCTGGGCGAGAAATCGCCTCTCACCTGCACAAACACAGCGGCCCCCGGGCTTCGCGCCGGGGGCCGTTCGTATGGTCTCCGTGGCCGCCGCACGCCTGGACGAACGATGCGCCGCTGATGTCGAGCGCGTACGGGTCGGTTCCGTTCTGCGTCACTGCACCTCCTGCTCGACTCATCGCGGTCATGGCTGACCGCCGCCGCCCGGCACGGGCGGGAGCTCAGCGTTTCCACCGCCGGAGTGGGGCTCTACTCAGCACGTACGACCACGGCGAACGATGTCCGCATGCGTCGGAATCCGGCGTGCCCGGACCGGCCGGTATGGCTCATGCATTCCACGTCGACGGACGCCGACTCGATGGAAGGCGCCGCCTTCCACTTGCAGCCCAAGCACTCGGCCTCGAACGTCACATCCGTGCCCGGGTGTTCGGTGATCCGGTGCTTCACGTACCGCATCACTGTTCTGACGCTCACAGCCCACCCCTACGGCTCCGCCTGTTGACCTCCGCGACCCTGGCGCTCAGTTCCTCTCGCGCCGGGTGTGGAGGAGGGGCCTGGTAGTCCGGGCACTTCGGGCTGCCGCATGCGCACTTCGGCCGGCGAAGGGGCGAGCCGGGGCCGAGGTCCGCCCCCTCCGGCCCCGGGTCGGACGCGCTCACCAGGAACACGCTGTCGACACCGCATGCCGGGGAGGGGGGTGAGAGGAACTGTCGAGCCCCGCTGCTGCGCAGATGGGCAGTGGCTTCCGTGTTCTGCGCCTTGGCCTCGCCCATCGCGCCGCACCCTCCCGATTGACTCCGATTCGATGTGTCGACGGTAGGAAGTGATGGGTGTCGGGCTCCACTAACTTGCATGGGCTTGCACCACAATTGGTCTTGGCAGCCGAGCACCGAGACTCGGACGGAGTGCGAGGCGAGCAGCCCTGCGAACGGCTCGGTGCCTGACAGCGAAGCCATCGTCAGGATTCCGGCCCGGATGATTCCGATGATCAGGGAGGCGTGTGATGCCGTCGAGCGTGCCCAGCTTCGCTGAGCTGCTTGGCCAGTGCGAGCGATCCGCCCTGCACCTGGAGTTGCGCGACTCGTACGCCCCGACGGAAAGGTTCGAGGCGTGGAAGCGTGGAGAGCGGATCAGCTGGGAGGACCGCGAGTCCTGGTGGGATCCCTATGACCGGTTGATCGAGGACACCGTGGCCAGGGGCGTGGTGATCCGAAGGGCACGGGTGGTGTCTGAACCGGTGTCGGAGTACATCCGCTGGGAGCACTACGTCACACATGCCAATGTCGTGGCAGGGGAGCAGGTCCGCTGGCTGCCCCGGCGACGGACAACGGCCATTTCTCTGCCGGGGAACGACTTCTGGTTGTTCGATGACGCTCTCCTCCGTGTGCACCACTTCTCGGGTGAAGGCGTGGTGGTGGAAGACGAGGTCACGGCCGACCCGGAGGCAGTGAAGCTGTGTTCCGCTGCGTTCGAAGCGGTCTGGGAGCAAGCGATCCCGCACCACCAGTACAAGATCTGAGAAAGCCAGCACCATGCCTCCGCACCCCCCTTCACGCGTTCAGAAGGCTCGCGAAGTCCTGGCCGGCCGTCTGCGCGAGATACGGAGAGACGCAGGGATCAGCGGGCGGGAGCTGGCCGTCCGGTGCGGTTGGTCCGAGTCGAAGTCGTCCCGGATCGAGAACTCCAAGACGCCTCCCTCCGATGCCGATATCCGAGCGTGGTGCGGGGCCTGCGCCGCTGAGGACCAGGCCCCTGATCTGATCGCGGCCAACAGGCAGTCCGCTGAAGCATATGTGGAGTGGAAGCGGCTTCAGCGGACTGGCCTCCGGCGCTTGCAAGAGAGCACCGGCGACCTGTACCGACAAGCCAAGACTTTCCGCGTCTATGTATCCGACGTGATCCCCGGCTTCCTTCAGACCCCGGGCTACGCGTCCGCGCTGCTGTCCTCCATCGCGGATTTCCGAGGGACACCGGACGACGTGAGCGAGGCTGTTGCAGCCCGGATACGGCGAAACGAGGTGCTGAGCGAGGGCGGGCGCCGGTTCTCCTTCGTGCTGGAGGAGCCGGTGTTGCGACACCGGCTGTGCACCGCTGAAACCATGGCGGCGCAGCTCGGCCACCTGCTTGGGGTCATGGAGCTTCAGAACGTTGCCGTGGGCATCATTCCGCTTTCCGGGCAACGGGCCGTGTGGCCCATGCCGACCTTCACGATCTTCGACGACAAGAGGGTTCACGCCGATACCCTCGATGCCGCCTCCACACTCACGCAGCCCAGCCAGGTTGAGCTGTACGCCCGAGCCTTTGAACGCCTCTCGCAGCAGGCTGCACGGGGAGCGGCGGCTCGCTCCCTCATCGCGGACGCGGTGGCATCCCTGAGCTGACCGGCGACGGCGGCCCCGCACGTACGGCTGATCATGGGGAAATGCCGGGAAGGCACCCCGTGAAGGGGGCGAACCAGGTCCAGCGCCGCTCCGACCACTCGGACCGCACGAGGAACGCCACCGCCGAACGGCGGTGGCGCTCCCTATTGGGGGAGACGTGCGGGCGGGCGTCGGTAGTCTGCGCCGGATGGCTGATGGGCCGGTCACCGTTCGGGGAGGGAACATGACGACGCCACTGCCCGCCCCTTCGTTGCGCACCGCCCGCCTTCGGCTGCGCGCCTTCGAGGACGCGGACGGGGACGGGCTCTTCGCACTGCACAGCAGCGCCCGTGTGCTGCGGTACTGGGACTCGCCGCCGTGGAGCGAACGCGAGCGCGCCGGGAGGTTCGTCGAGACCTGTCGGCGGATGGTGCGGGAGGGCACCGGGGTGCGGCTCGCCGTGGACCGTGTCTCCGACGGGGCGTTCCTCGGCTGGTGCGGCCTGGTCGGGTGGAATCCGGACTACCGCAGCGCGTCGCTCGGCTACTGCTACGGCGAAGCGGCGTGGGGCCACGGCTACGCGACCGAGGCCGCCGGCTCCCTGCTGCGGTGGGCGTACGACACGCTGGACCTCAACCGCGTCCAGGCCGAGGCCGACACCCGCAACGCGGCGTCCGAACGGGTGCTGGAGAAGCTCGGGTTCGTCCGCGAAGGGACGCTGCGGGAGGACTGCGTCGTCAACGGCGAGGTCTCCGATTCATGGGTCTACGGGCTGATCCGGCGGGACTGGCGGCCTCCGGAGGAGCCGGTGTCCGTGCGCTGAGCCCGTACCGCACCCCCCCGGACGTGACAACATCCCCGCCCTTTGCCACGTCCGGTCAGATGCCTTCGTACTCCCCGTCGAAGCGGTCCAGATCCTCCTCGGTGCGGGCCCGGAGGAGGGCGGTTCCGTGGTCGTCGCGGATGATGACCCCGTCGTGCGCGTACCAGCGTGAGCCCGGCCGCTGGGCGGTCGGGTACTCCGGGAGCGGGAGGCGGCGGAAGGCCGCGGGGATGTCCTCGGGGTCCAGCCAGCCCATCAGGTCCTCGTCGGCGCAGAGCGCCTCGGACAGGACGAGTTCGACGAGCGCCACGCTCAGCCGGTCCAGCCAGGCGATCCAGTCGTCGGCGGTGGGCCTGGGGACGTCGAGGCGGAACACGACGGGCGGGTCCTCCTGACCGAGGTCCGTGACCCGTATGCCCCAGTAGGCGCAGGACTGGTTCTCGACGCGGAAGACCAGCACGCCCCGGTCCTCGTCCAGGTAGAGGTCCTCCGGGGCGAGCAGGGTGTCCTGATTGCTCGTCAGGTCGGGGCGCAGGCCCAGGAGGTGGTGGGCCTCGCGCAGGGCGGCGGGCAGGGGCAGGCCCAGCCGCTCCGCGGCCGCGTCGAGCTCGGCGGAGGCGCGGCCGTCGGCCGCGGTGAGCGGGCGGGGGCTCCAGTCGCGGGCGAAGGCGCGGACGAAGCGCCACGCCGCCCGCCGGTCGGGCCGCACGCCGACCGCGGCGGTCAACGCCTCCAGGTCCAGGGCGAGATCGGCACCGGAGTCCGGAGCGGGTGCCGAGGCCGCGGTGGACCCCGGGAGCGGGGGCGGTTGTTCCTGCGTCATGGGCGTGACTATAGGGAGCGCCACTGACAGGGCCCGCCAGCGGCAGCACACTCTGCCCCGACTCCCCGCGCTCCGGGGCACTTTCGCGGAATCCCCATCCCTCCCGGTCACGTGATCGGCACACTGGGTGCATGAACAATCACCATCAGGCACTGTCGGATCACCTCGTCATCAACGTGCAGCGCCGGGAGGACCCGGTGTCCATGGTCACCGAGGCGGACGCGTTCGCCTCGTCCCGGACGTACTCGAACGTCGTCATCCGGGGCCCGCTCTTCGGCGTCGCCGAGCAGCGCCGGGGCGAGCGGCCGCGGTGGAGGCTGATCACCGACATGGAGTCCGGCTATCCGCAGGACGTCCGTGACGAGTTGAACAGCTACCTCTGGTTCAAGGCCAGGGACGAGACGGACGATCCCCGTGAGCGGCGTGCCCTGCTCGACGCGGTCCGCCGGCTGGAGACCGAGCGGGTCAACGACCTGACCGTGGGCGACACCCGCTACCGGATCGTGCGCGCCGACGAGTTCGCCCGGATCGGTGAGAGCGGCATGGAGCCGCCCCGGGCCACCGACGTCGACTCGGACGGCTGGGACCTCGAACTTGATACACCCTCGACCACCAAGGGCTTCGTCATCGACCACGCGGCGGCGGTGGGGCTGACCGAGGGGCTCGACCGGATGGGCCTCGTCCCGCTCGCGTACACCTCCCAGCGCTTCCCGGCCGATGTGCTGGCGGACTCGCGGCGTGCGCTGCGGACCCACCCCGGGCTGGTGCTGCTGCCGGTCGCCTTCCGGGTGATGGAGCGCAAGGAACACGCCTGGTCGTTGGTGTCGTCCCAGCACCCCACCCCGCAGGACGCGCGGCGCTCGCTGGTCTACCACCTGACGAAGTTCCTGCCGATGTTCAAGCAGATCGACGAGGACGAGGCGGCCATCTACGCCCGGGCCGCCGAGGCGTTCAGCAAGCGTCGGCGCCCCAACGAGCTGGAGGTGCGCGGGCGGCGCTTCGAGATCATTCGGGTCGAACGGATGATGCGGATCGGCCCCGCCGGTCCGGAGGGCCCGCGGAAGTCGGACGTCGAGATCCACGACCCCATGCGGATGCACCCCGTGATGGATGAGTGGGGCAACATCACCCCCGAGTCGTAGGCGACGCGGGTCCGGACCGGGGTCGGCGTGAAGGCGGAGGCGCCGCTCCCCAGGAAGGGGAACGGCGCCTCGGATCGGTACAGGGTCGGCGGCCCGGGTCAGCAGGCCTTGAGAGCCCCGGAGTTGGTCAGGTTGCCGTCGTAGATCCAGCCGTTGATCTGCGTGCCGTCGATGCGCGCGTGGGTCCAGGTGTTGCCCGCGGAGTTCACCACGTAGCAGTGGTAGTAGAGCTTGGCGGAGTAGACGGTGGCGGTGGTGGGGCAGTCGGCGCTCGGGCCGGTGCGCAGCGGCGCGGAACTGCCGGACACGTATCCGTAGCCGGCGTCCTTGTTGGACCACGCCGGGTGCGTGCACGCGCTTGCGCCGGTGGTGGCCGCGCCCGCGGCCGGGGCGGAGACGATGGCCGCCGAGGCGACCAGGAACGGAAGGGCCAGCGAGGTCCAGAGCTTCGTTCTCTTCACGTTCTTCCTGTTCGTCGTGCACCCGACCTGCCGGAGGGGTGCGCTTCCAGGTACAGGCAGAAACTATGTGCGACCCACAGCCTCTTGGCAGGCGCGTATCGGACACCTGGTTTTCGGGCGTCGAACGCGACGTGAATTCGCACAACTTTTCTATGCTCAAGGTTGCGTGCTGCACGACTTGGTGAACGCTTGGTGAATCATTGACTTGAATCGCATGCATTTCAGCCAAATGCCGGTGCCTGTATGGGCGGCCAGGCCCGAAACCGGATGGCTGGAAGGTGGTGGTTTCAGAGAGGGTGTCCGGCATGTGCCAAGGGGAGTGGGCACGTGCAAGGGCCGGGTGGCTCCTGGGTTTCCAGGAGTCACCCGGCCCTTCGTCCTGCCTTCGAACTGCTGCCTGCAGTACGGCGTTTGGCACATTCCCGGACTCTCGGCCCCGCACTCTGGAGGCAGGCCCTCGCCCGGTCGTCGTCAGCGGCCGGAGACGGTGACCGTCTCGTCGTTCCTGAGCTGGTCCACCAGCTGCTTGACCTTGGCCTTGTCCCAGTCCACGTTCCCGTTGCTGAAGCCCGCGACCGGCATGTTCATCGACTTTCCGTCGCCGCCCGTGACGCCCTTCATGGCGAAGAACATCTGGCCCAGGGACCAGAGCGACATGTCCTTGTCCACGATCAGGGTGTCCAGCCCGGCACCCATCGTCGGGTACAGCTTGAACGGGTTGAGGATCGTGGACGGCGTCGCCGTCTGGCTCGCCAGCGCCGCGAGGAACTTCTGCTGGTTCTTCGTACGGGCCAGGTCGGCCTCGGCGAAGGCGTACCGGGTGCGGACGAAGGCCAGCGACTGCTCGCCGTTCAGCGTCTGCTTGCCCGCCTGGAAGTCGGCGCCGGACTTCTTGTCCTTGAACGCCTTGGGGATGTCCAGCTCCACCCCGCCGATCGCGTCCACGATCTTGGCGAAGCCGCCGAAGCCGATCTCGACGTAGTGGTCGATGCGCAGCCCGGTGTTGAACTCGACCGTGCGGACGAGGAGTTCGGGGCCGTCCATGGCGTACGCGGCGTTCAGCTTGGTGAAGCGGCCGCGGGCCGGGTAGAGCTTGCCGGACTCGGAACCCTTGAACGAGGGGATCTCGACGTTCGAGTCGCGCGGCAGCGAGACGAGCGTCGGCCCGTTCGCCCCGTCGTGCAGGATCATCATCGAGTCGGTCCGCTTGCCCGCCGCGGAGCCGGTGTGCAGCCGCTTCTTGTCGTCGGACGTCATGCCCTCGCGGCTGTCGGAACCGACGATCAGGTAGTTGGTGCCCTTGCCGCTCTCCGGCCGCTCGATGACCTTGGAGAGGTCCACCTCGCGCCTGAGCTTGGAATCGGCCCAGAAGTAGGTGCCTATGGAGACCGCGAGGACCACGATCACCAGGGAGAGCGCGCCTATCTTGATCCGGCGGCGCCAGTCCGGCGCCGAACGGCCCTGCGGGGTGTGACCGCCGCCGGGTCCGCCGCCGTGGCCGCCGCCCCGGCCGCCACCGCCGTAGACCTGGCCCGTGTTGTAACCGCTGTCGTACCCGGTGTTCTCGTCGGGGCCGCCGTACGGGGACGGCTCCGCCCGGCGCTGCCGGGGCGGCCCGGCCGGGCGCGGCGGGGCCGGCCGCTGCTGGGGCGGGGTGGCGGGGCGCTGAACGTGCCGCATCACGCGGGCACCCTCGGGCCGCTCGCCGGCGCTGCCCTGCCCGTAGCGGTTACCGCCGCGGTTGTCGTCGGACCATCCCTCGGGCCAATCGTTCATACGGAACAGTGTGCAGGCCCGAGGCGTCCCTCTTACAGGGGGAGCGGGAAATCGGACCGGGGCTGTTGCGAAGCTGATGCATTGCGCCCGGGCCGAAGCACCCCGCATAAGGTGGACTGTATGACAGATCAGGCCCCGCGCCCGGAGGGCGACATCCCGGGCAAGCCCACCGCCGCCTCCCGGACCACCCTCAGCCACATCATGACCGGCAACGACACCAACCTGCTGGGCACGGTGCACGGCGGCGTGATCATGAAACTGGTCGACGACGCGGCGGGCGCCGTGGCCGGACGGCACTCCGGCGGCCCCGCCGTGACGGCCTCCATGGACGAGATGGTCTTCCTGGAGCCGGTCCGGGTCGGCGACCTGGTCCACGTCCGCGCCCAGGTGAACTGGACGGGCCGCTCCTCGATGGAGGTCGGCGTCCGGGTCATGGCCGAGCGCTGGAACGAATCCACCCCGGCCCAGCAGGTCGGCAGCGCCTACCTGGTCTTCGCCGCGGTCGACGCGGACGGCAGGCCGCGCCCCGTGCCGCAGGTGATCCCCGAGACGGAGCGCGACCGGCGGCGCTACCAGGAGGCGCAGATCCGGCGCACCCACCGGCTGGCCCGCCGCCGCGCGATCAAGGAGCTGCGGGAGAAGCGCGCCGCGGACGGGATCGAGGACTGAGACCTCGGCCGTTCCGTCACGGGCAGACCACCTGGTCGCCCGAGACGGCGCCGTACGGGCCGCTCTCCGGGTCCTCGGCCCGCACCCGTCGCACCTCGCCGAAGTCCCTCCCGGCCGTCACCCGGATCGTCGGCCCCTGCCCCTTCACCGGGTGCAGCCGCGCCCCCGGCAGCGCCACCGCCAGCGACTTCGCGGACCGGTCCCAGCGCGGGTCGTACGTGACCAGGGTCTGTTCCAGGTCGTGCGCGTCCCCGTTCAGCGGGGCGCGGGTGGTGTCGAAGCCGGTGGCGCGCAGCGCGTCGTCGGCCTTCTGCCCGAGGCCGTCCCTCGGCGTCCCGTTGTAGACCTGGATCCGGATCAGTTTCGGGTCCACGTCGACGGGCAGCGCCCGCGGTCCGGCGGGGCGGGCGGGGGCGAGGGGCTCGTCCTCGCGCAGCGCCCGGAAGAGCTTCCTGGACTTCGCCGGGTCCCAGGTGACCGTCGAGCCGATGCCCTTCACCGGGTGCGAGGGGTTCCCCACCGGTACGGAGGTGAACTCCGACGACGAGGGGGAGAAGCCCTGCATCGCCCGGCCCAGCTCCAGCATCTGCTCCGCCCCGAACCCCTCGTCGGCCCGGACCGAGCCCAGCACCGTGGAGACGACGTCCCGGAGCCTCACCGGGTTCAGCAGCACCCCGCTCCCGGTCGCCCGCTCGATCAGTGCGGCGAGGAACTTCTGCTGGCGCTGCATCCGGCCCAGGTCGGCGGCGCCGTCGATGTGCCGGGAGCGTACGTACTGGAGGGCCTGCCCGCCGTTCAGGTCGTGCGGGCCCGCGGCCAGGTCCAGGCCGGTGTACGCGTCCTTCAGCGGCCGGGGCGTGCAGATCCGTACCCCGCCCAGGGTGTCGACCGTCCGCATGAAGCTGGTGAAGTCGACCTCCAGATAGTGGTCGATCTTGATGCCCGTCATGTTCTCGACGGTCCGCAGGGTCAGGTTCGGGCCGCCCTCGGCGTAGGCCGCGTTCAGCTTCATCGGGCGGGCGGGGTGCGGTGCGCCGGTGTCCGGGGCCCGGTGCGCGGGGACCTCGGCGTAGCTGTCCCGGGGCAGTGAGACGACGCTGGCGCGCTTCTTGTCGGCCGACAGATGGACCAGCATGACCGTGTCGGTGCAGTGGCAGGGCGCGCCGCCCAGCCGGTACCTCCGCTTCTCCTGCGGGGTGATCCGGTCGCGGCCGTCGGTGCCGACGAGCAGCAGATTGGTGCCGACGCCCGCGCTCGGCCGGTTCTTCATGTCCTTGAACGGGTCGACCCGGTCGATCCCGGTGTCCAGGCCGGACACCACCGCGTGGCCGACCCCGCCGGCCCCGAGGACCAGCACCGAGAGCCCGGTCACCAGCCGCGCGCCCCAGCGCGGCCGCTCGTCCTGTCTTCTGGACCGCAGACGCGGCGGGACCCCGCGGGAGCTCGACGGGCCCAGGGAGCGGTGCGGTACGGGCACGGGTACCTCCAGGGTGCGAGGGAGAGGGACCGTCCGTACGGTAGGCCAATATGATCTTTTATCCGCCATATCGCTCAGCGGGACGCGCCGGTGTCCCCCGTTCGCGCCAACGCGGCGGCCGGATCCCGGCGCGGGGCGGGCGTCTCCCCGGGAACGTTGCCGGAACGGCCGAAGGGGCCCTCCGGTGTTCCGGGGGCCCCTTCGGTGCCTCGCGAGCGGGTGGCCGGGCTGCCGGGTGACCTGGCGGCTACCAGGTGAAGCCCGGCTGGATGTCCATGCAGGCCGACTCGTCACTGCCGTTGAGAGCCCGCGCGGTGTCCGGGGTCTTCTCCTCTGCGGGGGGCGCCTTGTACTCCCCGTCCTCCCGCCAGTCGGAGCCCACGGTCAGCGTGATGCCGGAGACGTCGGTCGACTTCCGCACCGCGCTCAGCGGGATGCCGAGCGCCTTGGCGACCGCCTGGGCGTTGCCCTTCATGTCCACGCTGGGATACGCCACCGTGGTCCGGTCCGACGCCTCGGTGTTCGCGGTGTCGAGCGAGGACTGGGTGAAGCCCTTCCCGGCCAGCAGCCCCTGGACCGCCGTCGCCCGGCCCTTGACCGGGTACTCGGTCTCGGTACGGGTGCCGTTGCGGATGGTCACCGGCGTCTCGGCCGGGGTCGAGGTGGGCTTCTCGGCGACCGGGGGCTTCTTTTTCTTCTTGGACGCCTTGCCGTCGAGCGGGATGTCGTCGCGGACCATCTGGAAGAGCCGCTCGGCGTCACCAGCCTTGGGCAGGACCCGGCCCTCCAGGCTCCCCGTCCCGTAGACGTTCGGCATCGTCGTCATGGTGATGCGGCTGGTGGGAGCCTTCTTCAGCTCCTCCGCGAGGTCGTACAGCTTCTTGACCGTGTCGAGGCCCTTGTCGACGGTCAGTGCGTCGGTCGCCGCGTCCGCCAGGTCCATCAGCTTGCCGGGGTCGGTGAGCTTGGTGCCCTTGCGCAGTTCGCGGACCATCGAGTTCATGTACATGTGCTGGGCGTGGGTGCGGCCGAGGTCGGTGCCGTCCTCGAAGCCGTAACGGGTGCGCAGCCACTGCAGGGCCTGCTTGCCCTGGACCTTCGTGGTGCCCTTCCGCAGCTTGAGCCCGGAGCCCTTGCCCGCGCTGGTGTGCGAGTAGACGTTCTGCTTGACGCAGACCGGGACGCCGCCGATCGCGTCGGCCATCGAGACCACCCCGGAGAAGTCGATCATCATGAAGTGGTCGATGGTGATGCCGGTCAGCTCGTACCAGGTGGCGACCGAGCAGCCCGGCCCCCCGCGCATCAGCGTCTCGTTGGTCATCTTGAGGCCGATGCTCGCGGGGTAGACCTTCTTCGTCTCCGGGTCGGTGCACTTGGGGATCTTCAGCATGGTGTCGCGCGGCATGCTGATCACCGACATGTTGGAGCGGTCGGCGGAGAGATGGAGCAGCATCTGCACATCGGCCAGGGGCGGTGCCCCGAAGGTGTCCTTGGCCCCGCCGAGCTTCTGGTTCTCCTTGTCGTCCCGCGCGTCCGAGCCCAGGAGCAGGATGTTCAGCGGGGTCTGACCGGCGGAGTTGGCCTTGTGGTCGGCCATCTTCTTGTCGCCGAGGGTCAGATCGGCCTTCTTGATGTTGCTGTTGAGGTGCTCGTAGTAGAGGTATCCGGCCCCCGCGCCGCCGAGTATGAGCAGCGCCAGGACCGAGGCGCTCCAGCGCAGCACCTTGCGCTTGCCGCTCCTGCCGCGCCGCTTGCGGCCGCCACCGCGCCGGTGGCCGCCGTCCGCCCCGGCCTTCGGCCGCTCCCCGTCGCCGGAGTCGGCCCCCTGCTCCGGCCCGTCCTCGTACAGCCCGTCGTCCCAGCCGAGTTGTTCGGCGCGACGGACGCGTGGTCGCGTCCCCTCCCCGGGCGTGCTGCTCCGTCCCACCGGGACCCCCCTGCTGCTCAGTTTCGTGGTTCGGCGCGGTGACCCGGTGTCACTTGGCGCACACTGCCTTGTCGGCGTTGGCTTGCTGGATGTCTTCCGGCGCCTTGGTCGGACCGGTGATGGGCGTGCCCGCCGCCTTGAAGTCCTTCCCGAGGGTCAGGACCATCGCCTGGAGCCCCTCGGCGTCCTCGGTGCCCGGCTTCATGGCCGAGCCGGGCAGGCCCATCATGGCGGCCAGCGCCCGGGCCTGGTCCGCCTGGTTGGGGGCGTACTCCAACGTCGTCTTGTCGATCTTCGACGGGGCGTTGGACTTGTTCGTGGACTTGAGGACGCCCTGCTCGTTCTGGAGCCAGGTGACCGTCGCCTGCGCCCCCCCGGGGACCTCGCCGCCGTTGTACACATCGACGCGGACGTCGGCCGCGGCCGCCTTGGTTCCCTTGAGGAGCTTGTCCTGCTTGCTCTTCGCGGCCTTCTTCTTCGACTTCACCTCGGTGAGCGAGGTGTCGTCGCGCATCATGGCGAACAGCGCGTCCGCCTTGGGCGGGTTGAGTACGACGGTCGCCTTGACCTTCTCCGCCGGGTTGTCGAGCACCGGCACGGTGGTGAAGGTGATGTTCTTGGTGTTGACCTTGCCGATCTCCTGGGCCAGCGAGGACAGCTTCTTCACCGAACCGATGCCCGAGTCCACGGTGAGCGCGTTGACCACCGCGTCCGCCAGCTTGTACAGCTTGGTCGGGCTGGTCAGGGTGTCGTCCGACTGCATCTGCCGGATCATCGACGCGACGAACTGCTGCTGGATCTGGATCCGGTCCAGGTCGCCCCGGTTGCCGAAGCTGTGCCGGGTCCGGACGAACGCCAAAGCGTCCTCGCCCTGGATGCGGTGCTCACCGGCCGGCAGGTTCAGATGGGAGTCCGGGTCGTTGACCGCCTTCGCCAGGCAGATCTGGACCCCGCCGACCGCCGTGGACAGCTCCTTCACCGCGTTGAAGTCGACCATCATGAAGTGGTCGACCTTCAGGCCGGTTATCGCCTTGACGGTGTCCATGGTGCAGCCCGGGCCCCGGCCCTCCTGGCCGAGGCTCTCGTTGAAGCGGACGCCCTGGCTGCCGGGGACCAGCTTCTCCGAGCCGTCCTCCTGCGGGACCTTGCAGTCGGGGATGTCGGTGATCAGGTCGCGCGGGATGCTGAGCGCCGTCGCGTTGGTGCGGTCCTCGGAGACGTGGAAGAGGATGTTGGTGTCCGCGTGGCCGATGCTGCCCTTGTCGCCGTAGCCCTCGTTGCCCTTGCCGGTCCGCTTGTCGGTACCGATGACGAGTATGTTGATCGGGGCGTCGTTGTCGAAGACGTTCTTGTTGCCGGACCCGCCGACGTCGACCGTGTTCAGGCTGCTGTTGAAGTGCTGGTAGAGCGCGTAGCCGCCCACCGACAGCCCGACGAGCACGAAGGCCGTCACACCGCCCGTCCACATCAGCGCCTTCTTGCGCCGCGCCTTGGACGCCTTGCGGGACTTGCGGGCACGCCGGGACCCCGTGGCCTCCGGGTCGGAAGCCTCCGTGCCCCGCGTCCCGTTGGCGGAGCGGCGGCGCTGGCCGGGCACCTCGCGGCCCGGGGCGCCCCGGCGGCCCTCGCGGACCGGGGAGCCGTCCTCGCCGTCGCCGGCCGGGGCACGGCGGTCGCCCCCGCCCCGCCGCCCGCCTTCTCTGTCCTGGACCGGGCCTCTGCTGTGGGGGACACGTGGGCCGGAAGTCCGGGCGGAGTCGCCCGAATCCCCTCCGGAATTATTCAGTCGCAGCTCGTAATCGCCAGTGTTCGGGTTGAGCACCCACTGGTCTGCGGGGTCGATTCCGTCCGCCCGCCCACGGCTTTGCGCATCCACGGTTGCTTGTGTCCTCCGTCGGTGCCACGCGAGGCGCCTCCCCCGATCAGGCGCTCGATCTTTCGCTCCAGAAGTGCGCGGCCAGACGGCCGGCAGCACCGGATCGCGTCACACTATCCGCCCGATTCCACGTCGAGCGACGCGCGTGACAAATTCCACGCTCCTTACAACTGGTCATACTGCTCATTACACGCCGATCACCGGCTCCCGTTTGGGAATTGCTTTACTGCTCGCACAGGTCCGCCGCCGCGTTGTTGCCCGAATACGTGGGCGTCGGAGTGGGGCCGGAAGCATCCGAAGTATCGGCCGCGGCATTGTTTTTCCCGGTGTTCTTCCCGTTGTCATGTGCGAGCTGGTCCGCCGGGACGACAGTGACCGGTTTGTCCGCGCGCAACCGCTTGAAGAGCCGTTCCGCGGCGGGCTGTACGAGTTCGTCCCGGTTTCGGTCGGCGGCGTACGGCTGCCGGGGCACGGTCAGGAACTGCACCTTGTCGGTCGGTACGTCGCGCAGGCCGCGCACCAGGTCGTACAGGTCCTTGAGGTTGTCCAGCCCGGGGTCGGTGGTCAGCGCCTTGGTGGCGGCGTCCAGCACCGGGTAGAGGCGGGTCGGGTTCAGCAGGACGCCGTCGCTCTGGACCTTGTTCACCAGCGCACCCAGGAACTGCTGCTGGCGGTCCATCCGCTCGGTGTCGCTGCCGTTGCCGATCGACTTGCGGGCCCGTACGTAGCCCAGCGCCTCCTCGCCGTCGAGCGTCTGGCGCCCGGCGGGGAGCTTCAGATGGGCGTCGGGGTCGTCCACCGGCTTCTTGAGGCAGACCTGGACGCCGTCGACCGCGTCGACCATGTCCTTGAAGCCGTTGAAGTCGATGATCATGTGGTGGTCTATCCGGATGCCGGTCAGCTTCTCGACCGTACGGATCGTGCAGGCCGCGCCGCCCCGCTCGAAGGCCCAGTTGAACTGGGCGAACATCGCCCTGGTCGTGGTGGAGTCCGCCTGGTGGCAGGCCGGGATGTCCACCATCAGGTCACGCGGCAGGGACATCGCGGTGGCACTCTTCCGGTCCGCCGCCAGGTGCAGCAGGATCGTGGTGTCCGAGCGCTGGCTGCCACCGTCGTCCCGGCCGTACGCGCGGTTCTCGCCGGCCCGGCTGTCCGAGCCGATGAGCAGGATGTTCTCCGCGTCCCGCACCACCGGTACGGGCCGCTCCCGCTCGTACACCTTGAGCTCGGCGGCGACGGAGGTGTCGGTCCGGATGTTGCCGTCGAGCTTCCGGTACAGCCAGCAGCCGACGCCCGCCGCGACCAGGACGACGAACGAGGCGCCCAGCGCGGTCCAGCGCAGCCAGTGGCGGCGGGGGCGGGGCGCGGCGACGGCGGTGACGGGGAGGGGATCGGGTCCGCTCTCCGGCGAGCCGTTCCCCGGGGCGGGCCCGGGGCCGTCCGGGGAGCCGTTCCCGGAGCTGTCCTTGGGGGCGCTCCCGGAGTCGGCCCCCGGGGTGTCCGTGGAGCCGCTTGCGGAGTCGTTCCCGGGGTGCGGCCCGCCCCCGCCCGCCGCCGGTTCGTCCGGCGGCCCGGCGCTTTCGCTCACGTTGCGTCCATCCTTCACGTTCGGCGGCACCTCGGGCCGCCGGTCGCACAAGTAGACGGATGAACTTCACGCTTGGTTGTGCCCCCGATGGCCCGTAGCGCCGATCATGTACCGGAGTTGACGCACAGCCACCGGGGCTCGACCCGGTGTGGGCCGGACGAGTGGCCCCCGGGAGCGTTTGTCATACCGCGGTGGCGGTGGCCCGTTCGCTCGCCACGCGCTTCGCCAGCCCGTCCGCGTCCAGCCGGTCCAGATGGCGGCAGAGGATCACGGACCCCCCGGCGGCCAGCGGCGCGTACAGCCCCGCGGCCAGCCCCGCCCAGGAATCGTACGAACCGCCCGTGAGCAGCCGCGATCCGGCGGACAGGCCCAGCGCCGCCGCCTCCTCGCGGGCCCGCGCCACCAGCTGTACGGACGTCAGCTCCGTGCCGTCCACCACCAGCGCCGGGGCGTTCGGGTCCACCGGGGCGAACGGGGCGAAGCGGTCGCCCTGGCCGGGCACCTCGACCGCGTAGTCCGCGAACCCCTCGGGCGGCTGCGGGAACCGGCCGCCCAGCGGACGGAGCGCCAGGGCGACCCGCTCGCCGGAGCAGGCGCGCGCCGCCTCCAGCCCCTCCGGCCCGCTGACGACGAGATCGGCGCCGGCCGGATCGCCCCCGACTTCGGCGACCACCCCGACCGAGGAGCAGGCGAGCAGCCAGACCGCGGTCTGCCAGTGCGCGGGCAGCAGCAGCGCGAGCCGGTCACCGGGCTCGGCGGCCAGGTCGCCCTGGAGGAGATTGGCGGTCTTGGCCACCCAATTGGCGAAGGTGGCCACGGACAGTTCGACGCGTTCCCCGGTGGCGTCGTCGTAGAAGGTGACCAGGGGGCGGGCCGGATCCGCGGCGAGCGCGGAACGCAGCAGGTCGGCAGGGGTGCGGTCGGTGGCGTTCATCCGCGCAAGCGTACGCGGCGAGGGGTGCCCCCACGGGCGGAAACGGCCGTTCCGGACGCCGTCGGAACCGAGGGGCCGTCAGGTCCGGGCCCCGGTCCAGGTAGCCGGACTTGCCGAGTATGGCCAGGATTGTTCGCATGCGTGCCTTCCTTGCATCCTCGATCGGTGTCGCCTGCGCGGCCGTTCTCGCCCTTCCGTCGGCCGTGCCCGCGGGCGCCGCCCCCGCCTCCGCTCACCGCACCGCCTCCGTGGCGCCGGCCGGATCCGTCGATGTGCCGGGCTCCACACAGTCCCTGGCGCTGCGGGCCCTGCCGCTGCCGTCCGACCGGGTCGACCACCGGACCACCCCCGAACAGGGCCTGCTCGACCGCGAGGTCCACCCCTTCTCCATGCTCGGCGTCGTCTGGAACGACGCGGACGCCGAACTCCACGGCACCGTCCAGGTCCGCACCCGCGCCACCGGCACCGGCACCTGGTCGCGCTGGCAGGACCTGGAGACCCACAACGCCGAACACTCCGCCGACCCCGACACCGCCGAACGCCGGTCCCGCGGCGTCCGGGGCTCCACCGCCCCGCTCTGGGTCGGCGACTCGGACGCCGTGTCGGTCCGGGTACGCCCCGAGGCCCCGGACCCGCAGGACCGGACCGGCACCGCCAGACCGCTGCCCGGCGGGCTGCACCTCGAACTCGTCGACCCCGGCAAGGACCCGAAGTCCCCCGGAAGCGGTACGACGACGGCCGGGCGCACCGGACAGTCCGGGCCGGCGGCGCGGAACGTGCCGGGCGGCATGCTCCCCGCCCTGAACAAGTCCGCCTCCGAAGCACTGGGCGAGGCGGAGGCCGGTCTCGCCCGGGGCGCCCGCCCGTACATCGGGCCCCGCCCCGGCATCGTCACCCGCAAGGGCTGGGGCGCCGACGAGAAGCTCCGGGAACGGACCTTCGTCTACACCAGCACCGTCAAGGCCGCCTTCATCCACCACAGCGCCACCGGCAACAACTACACCTGCGCCCAGGCCCCCGCCGTACTGCGCGGCATCTACCGCTACCACGTCAAGAGCAGCGGCTGGCGCGACATCGGCTACAACTTCGCCGTCGACAAGTGCGGAAACATCTACGAAGGACGGGCAGGAGGCGTGACCAAGGCCGTGCTCGGAGCACACACCCTCGGCTTCAACAGCAACACCATGGGCATCGCGGTGCTCGGCACCTTCACCGACTCCACCCCGCCGTCCGCCGCCGTCAACGCCGTCGCGAAGCTCACCGCCTGGAAGCTCGGCCTGTTCGGCGTCAACCCGAAGGGCAAGGTCACCCTCGTCTCCGGCGGCAGCAACAAGTACAAGAAGGGGGCGAAGGTCAGCCTCAACGTCATCTCCGGCCACCGGGACGGCTATGTGACCGAATGCCCCGGAGCCCGCCTCTACAACAAGCTCGGCTCGGCCCGCAGCAGTTCGGCCCAGATGCAGGGCCGCTGACCCGGGGCCACCGCGACCGCCCGGGGCCGTCACCGACCGCGCTGCATACACTGGCCAGCCGAAATCCCGGCCGGGACCCCAGCAGGAAGCAGAGTCAGCGCGGTGACAGAGGCAAAAGAAGCGATCCTCCTGGTCGGCGGGAAGGGGACCCGGCTGCGCCCGCTCACGGTGCACACGCCCAAACCCATGGTCCCGGCGGCGGGCGTGCCCTTCCTCTCGCACCAGCTGGCGCGCGCCCGCGCCGCCGGGGTCGAGCACATCGTGCTCGCGACGTCGTACCTGGCGGAGGTCTTCGAGCCGTACTTCGGCGACGGCTCCGGACTCGGCCTCCACATCGAGTACGTCACCGAGCTCGAACCGCTCGGCACCGGCGGGGCGATACGCAACGCCGCGTCCCGGCTGACCGCCGCCCCGGACGAACCGGTGCTCGTCTTCAACGGCGACATCCTCACCGGCCTGGACATCCGGGCCCTGGCCGCCACGCACACCGCCTCCAAGGCCGACGTCTCCCTCCACCTCACCCGGGTCGAGGACCCGCGCGCCTTCGGCCTCGTCCCGACGGACGACGACGGCCGGGTCACCGCGTTCCTGGAGAAGCCGGAGACCCCCGAACAGATCGTCACCGACCAGATCAACGCCGGGGCGTACGTCTTCCGGCGCTCGGTCATCGACACCGTCCCGGCCGGCCGCCCGGTCTCCGTCGAACGGGAGACCTTCCCCGGACTGCTCACCGCCGGGGCCCACCTCCAGGGCATGGTCGACTCCACGTACTGGCTGGACCTCGGCACCCCGCAGGCATTCGTCCGCGGCTCCGCCGACCTGGTCCTGGGGCGCGCCCCGTCCCCGGCCGTCCCGGGCCGGTGCGGCGACCGGCTCGTCCTGCCGGACGCCTCCGTCGCCCCCGACGCCAAGATCGGCGGCGGCTCGGTGATCGGGGAGGGCGCACTGGTCGGCGCGGGGGCCCGGATCGACGGCTCGGCGATCCTGGCCGGAGCGGTCGTCGGACCCGGCGCCGTGATCGAGGACTCACTGGTCGGAGCCGGTGCCCGGATCGGCGAGCGGACGGTGCTCAGCGGCGCGGTCGTCGGGGACGGCGCCCGGATCGGCGCCGACAACGAACTGCGCGACGGCATCCGCGTCTGGTGCGGGGCGGTCCTCCCGGACGGGGCGGTGCGCTTCTCCTCGGACCAGTAGGAACGGAAACGGGGCCCGCCGGGCTTACCCTCGACGGGCAGGCCCCGTCACCGACGACCCGGCCGGGAGCCGACCGCCGGGAGCCGGTGGCCGGCGGCCGGGCGCGGCGACCGGGAGCCGGCCACCGAGAACCGACGACCGAGAACCGACCCCTGAGGACCCCGACCCGTGGCAGGACGATTCGCCCCCCGCGGCACGCCGCGCTCCGCCGTTCCGCGCCGGACGGGGACGGCGGCGGCCCCGGTGGCGGACGCCCTCACCCGCGACTGGACCCCGCCCGGCCCGCTCGACCTGCGCCTCGTCCTCGGCCCGCTGCGCCGGGGCCCCGCCGACCCCACCTACCGGATGACCGGCGACGGCACGTTCTGGCGGGCCAGCCGCACTCCCGAGGGGCCCGGCACCCTCCGCGTCGCCGACCGGGGCGGCCGGATCGAGGCGGCGGCCTGGGGCCCCGGCGGGCCCTGGCTGCTGGACCGGCTCCCGACGCTGCTCGGCGCCGACGACGACCCGGACGCCTTCCGCCCGCGCCACCGGCTGCTCGCCCTGACCCACCACCACCGCCCCGGCCTGCGCCTGCTGCGCACCGGGCTGGTGATGGAGTCGCTGATCCCGTCGATCCTGGAGCAGAAGGTCACCACGGACGAGGCGTACCGCGCCTGGCGCCACCTGGTCCGTACGCACGGCACCCCGGCACCCGGCCCCACCGGCCACGCCCCGTTCACCGCGCTGGGCCTGCACGTCATGCCGGACGCCCGCACCTGGTCCCTGATCCCGTCCTGGGAGTGGCACCGGGCGGGCGTCGACGCCAAGCGCTCCGGCACGATCCTGCGCGCCGTACGGGTGGCCCGGCGGCTGGAGGAGGCGGCGGCCATGGACTTCCCGGCGGCCGCGGCCCGGCTGGAGCTCGTCCCGGGCATCGGCCCCTGGACCTCCGCCGAGACCCTCCAGCGCTCCAACGGCGCCCCCGACGCCGTCACCGTCGGGGACATCCACCTCCCCGGCATCGTCGGCCACGCCCTCGCCGACCGCAGGGACGCCGACGACGCGGAGATGCTCGCCCTGCTCGCCCCGTACGAGGGCCAGCGCCACCGGGCCACCCGGCTCGTCCTGCTCTCCGGCCGCATCCCGCCGCGCCGCGCCCCGCGCATGTCCCGGGGCGACATCGCGCGCCTGTAGGGCGTGCCGCGGCGCACCGCGTCCCGGAACCGCCGGGCACCCGGCGGGCTTTCAGCGCACCGTCACGAAGTCCGCCACGGCCCGCTCCGGCCGGTCCGCGGCCGGGGCCGCCGGGCGCCCCACCGCCACCGCGCCGAGCGGATCCCACGACCCCGGCAGGTCCAGCACCTCGCGCACCACGTCACGGCAGAACATCGTCGAGGACACCCACGCCGAGCCGAGCCGCTCGCCCGCCAGCGCGACCAGGAAGTTCTGCACCCCGGCCCCCGCCGCGACCACGAACATCTCGCGCTCCGCGGTGTCCCGCCGCTCGTCCCCGTAGGTGTGGGAGCCGTCCATCACCAGACACGGGACCACCAGGTACGGCGCCCGGCGCAGCACATCGCCCCGCCGCACCCGCTTCGCGATCGACTCCTCGCTCTTGCCGTCCCGGCGCAGATCGGCGATCCACGCCTCCCGCATCGCGTCGAGCAGCCGGGTCCGCGACTCCTCGGACTCCAGCAGGACGAACCGCCACGGCGTCGTGTGATGCGGCGCCGGCGCCGTCACGGCCGCCGCCACGGCCCGCCGCACCGCGCCCGGGTCCACCGGATCGTCGGCGAACTCGCGGACCGTGCGCCGCAGCGTCACCGCCTCCCGCACCGCCTCCGACGTACCGAGCCGGAACATGTCGCCCTCGGCGCCCCGGACCAGCGCACTCGCCCCGGCCGAATCCGCCGGGTCCAGCACCTGCCCGAGCCCGCGCACCACCGCGACCGGCAGCCCCGCCGCCTTGCCCTTGACCAGGTCACCGGCGGCGGCCAGCTCGTCGGCGGTGGCGACCACGGTGGCGCTCAGCGGATTGCCGTACGCGTCGGTCCCGCCGCGCAGGTCGTCCAGCACCCGGACCCCGGCCGCCCCGATCGCCACGTCGGTCAGCCCGCTGCGCCACGGGCGCCCGAAGGTGTCCGTGACGACGATCCCGACCTCGACGCCGAGGGCCGCCCGCAGCCCGTCGCGGATCGCCCGCGCCGAGGCGTCCGGGTCCTCGGGGAGCAGCAGCACCGTCCCGGCCGGGGTGTTCGACGCGTCGACCCCGGCCGCGGCCATGACCAGGCCCTGCCGGTTCTCCACGATGCGCAGCGTGCCGCGCCGGGCCACCACCCGCACCGTCTCCGCGTCGATCGCCGCCTCGCGGTCGGTCGCCTCGACGATCCGGCCCTCCGCCTTGGAGACGATCTTCGACGTGACCAGCAGGACATCCCCGTCGGCCAGGTTCGGCTCGGCGACGGCGATCAGCTTCGCCAGGTCGTCCCCGGCCCGCACCTCCGGCATCCCGGGCAGTGCCCAGACCCGGTACGCGGGCACCCCGCCGTCGTCCGCCCCGGTGGTCACGCCCGGACCTCCTCGGCCAGGGCCAGCGCCTGCCGGGCCATCTCGGCCGTCGCGTCGACGTCGGTCATCATCAGCGGCACGGCGCGGCAGCGGATGCCCGCCGCCTCCACCTCGGCGACCGCCCCGGCGTCCACCGTGTCGACGAGCCAGCCGTCCAGCAGCCCGGAGCCGTAGTGCGCGGCCACGGCCGAGGCCGTCGACTCGACGCCCACCGCGGCGAGCACCTTGTCGGCCATCCCGCGCACCGGCGCGTCCCCGACGATGGGGGAGAGGCCGACGACCGGCACCCCGGCCTCGGCGATCGCCTCCCGGATCCCGGGCACGGCGAGGATCGTGCCCACCGAGACGACGGGGTTGGACGGCGGGAAGAGGATCACATCGGCCTCGGCGACGGCCTCCAGGACGCCCGGCGCGGGCTTGGCCTGCTCGGCGCCGACCGGCACGACGGCCTGCGCGTCGACCGAGGCGCGCAGCTTCACCCAGTACTCCTGGAAGTGGATCGCCCGCCGCTCGCCGTCCAGGTCGACCGCGACATGGGTCTCCACCCGGTCGTCGGACATCGGCAGCAGCCGGACGCCCGGCTTCCAGCGGGCGCAGAGCGCCTCGGTGACGGCGCTCAGCGGGTAGCCCGCGCCCAGCATCTGCGTACGGACGATGTGCGTCGCGAAGTCGCGGTCGCCGAGCCCGAACCAGTCGGGGCCCACGCCGTACGCCGCGAGCTCCTCCTTGACCTGGAAACTCTCGTCCGCACGCCCCCAGCCCTGCTCCTCGTCGATGCCGCCGCCGAGGGTGTACATCACGGTGTCGAGGTCGGGGCAGACCTTCAGCCCGAACAGATGGATGTCGTCGCCGGTGTTGCCGATCACCGTGATGTCCGCGTCGGGCGCGGCCCGCTTGAGGCCACGCAGGAAACGAGCACCACCGATACCGCCGGCCAGAACCACAATGCGCATGCGGACAGTCTGTCAGGCACCACGGACAGTCGTCGCCGCGGCACCGGACGGGCGGCCGGAGCCCGGCGGCGGGCCCCCGGGACCGGCGGGGCGACGGCGTCAGACGGCGGTCACGGCGTCGGCCGCGGCGGCGCACCGCGCGGCGTGCATCGGCATCTCGGTGAGCCCCGGGTAGTAGATGTGCAGGCTGACGGCCGGTTCGAGCGAGTCGTTGACCACCTCGTGCACATAGCCGGGGGCGAAGACCCGCTGCGCGCCGGGGGCCAGGGAGCGGGCGGCGCGCCCGGTGCGCTCGGTCAGCGTCCCGTCCAGGACGGTCAGCACGCCGGAGGACCGGCCGTGGTCGTGGCGCCCGCTGCCCTGACCGGGCACCCAGCTGAGCAGCCAGAGCTCGTAGCCCGGCCCGGTGCCGAGCCGGTGGTACCAGCGGGTGGTGGCGTCGTACCGGACCAGCGGTTCCCAGCGGGCCCGGTCGGCGGCGACGGAACGGGCGAGCCCGGCGAACTCCGCCACGGTGACGGGGTGCTCCCGGGCGGGCTGGAGAAGGTGCTGGACCTCAAGGATGTCGCCGGCGATCTGGAGGTCGCTGTCGCTGTTCATGGATGCGGTGATTCCTCGGCATGGGGGGCGTGTGCGGGGCGCGGGGCCACGGTGCCGACCGTGCGGGGAGCGCGGACGGAGGGGCTAAGCCCTGCGGGGGGTGCGGAGAGGGTGCTGCGGGAGGGGCCGGATCAGAGCCGGGGCCCCGGGGGGCATCAACAGCTGTGACAGCTGGAACAGCAACAGCGCGTCGGGGCAGCGGTGCGGAACCCACGGACGTGGGCGGCGTACATCGCGGCGGTCGCTGGCATGCGTCGAGGGTGACCGGCCGGATCGGCCGATGTCAACTCGGTGGCCGGTGTGCCGCGCGGTGGTTCACCCCGTCCGGGCGCCCGGAACGCAGAAAGGTTTATCCGGTCGGGGCGGCGGAGATGTGGCGCATCAGCCGTGCCCGGAAACCTTCCTGAGGCTCCGTGACCCGAATGTGATCTTGATCGCTTCGGTGATCGAATCGAAACATCGGGGCCGTTCGCGTCGTCTCACTGAGTGAGAAGGGGAGGGGGAGAAGGGGCAGGTGTGACAGGTGAGGTGGCATATGTCAGGTTTTTGGTTATATGCACACTTTCCGTCTAGGTGTGGTTCCGCAGGGTGAATACCCGGGCCAATAGCAGAACCTCGCTTGACTGGCCTGAAGCTACACACTTGTAATTTCACTCGTGTCGTTCGGCCGTGATCAGTATCGGCCGCATCACGGGGACGAGAGAGACAGACGAGGGGCGCACATGACCGAGCTGTTCCAGCAACTGCTGGTCGAGGACGCGGACGAGGAACTCGGCTGGCAGGAGCGCGCACTCTGCGCCCAGACCGACCCCGAGTCCTTCTTCCCCGAGAAGGGCGGATCGACCCGCGAGGCCAAGAAGGTCTGCCTCGCCTGCGAGGTCCGGTCCGAATGCCTGGAATACGCCCTCTCCAACGACGAGCGCTTCGGCATCTGGGGCGGCCTCTCGGAGCGGGAACGGCGCCGCCTGAAGAAGGCCGCGGTGTGAGCCGCCCCGAGGGCCCCACCGGCTCCACACGCCCCACGAACGGAGCGGTGCGGGCCGCCGCACGGGCTTCCTGAACCCGAGGAAGGCCGCTTCCCCGCCCGCCGGAGAAGGCGCCCGTACGAACCGGGGCACCCTTGGGAGCAGCCCCCGACGGCCGCCGCCGTCCGGCCCGTACCGGCCGCCGTCCGCATCCCGCAGCCACCACGGCCCGCCCCCTGCGCCCGCCCGCAGGTGACGGGCCGTCGCCGTGTCCGCGCACCGCTCCGGCCCCGCCCGGCCACCACCGCGTTCCCGCGCTCGGCGCCACCGGGGTGATCCGCACGGGCTAGTGTGGGGCCCCGTCCGAGACGCGCCAACGCCCCGCCGGGGCGCGCGTGTACACCGATGCAGCCCCCGGGGAGACGCCCCCGGACCCGGCCGGAGGGCCCGTACCTCGATGTCCGTGCACAGCCAATCGGCGGCGCCGTACGCGGCCGCCACCGCCCCAGAGTTCCCCCGGCACGTCGTCACCGCCGTGCTCGTCGCCCACGACGGCGCGCGCTGGCTGCCCGACGCGCTCGCCGGACTACTGGGACAGGAACGCCCCGCGCAGAACGTCGTCGCCGCCGACACCGGCAGCGCCGACGACTCCGCGCGACTGGTCACCGAGGCGCTCGGCGCCGACCGCGTCCTGCACCTCGCGCGCCGTACGAGCTTCGGCACCGCCGTCGACGAGGCGGTCCGCACGGCCGGCGTCCTCACCCCCGAGGACCTGCCGTACCTCAAGCGCCCCAGCGGCTGGGACCCCGTCACCAGGACCTGGCGCGACGAGGCGTACGAGATGCCCGAGCTGCCGCACGGCGAACCCGTGCAGTGGCTCTGGCTGCTCCACGACGACTGCGCGCCCGCGCCCGACGCCCTCGCCGAACTCCTCCGCGTCGCCGACCACGACCCGCACGCCGCGATCGTCGGCCCCAAGCTCCGCGGCTGGTACGACCGCAAGCAGCTGCTGGAGGTCGGCGTCTCCATCGCCAACAGCGGCCGCCGCTGGACCGGCCTCGACCGCCGCGAACAGGACCAGGGCCAGCACGACCAGGTCCGCACCGTCCTCTCCGTCTCCACCGCGGGCATGCTGATCCGCCGCGACGTCTGGGAGGAGCTCGGCGGCTTCGACCGCGGGCTCCCCCTGATGCGTGACGACGTCGACCTGTGCTGGCGCGCCCACGTCGCCGGACACCGGGTCCTGGTCGCCCCCGACGCCGTCCTGCGCCACGCCGAGGCGGCCGCCCGCGAACGCCGGCCCATCGACTGCGTCGGACGCTCCGTCGCCTCCCCGCACCGCGTCGACAAGGCCGGCGCCGTCTACACGATGCTGGTCAACGCCCGCGCCAAGGTGCTGCCCTGGGTCCTGCTCAGGATCGTCGTCGGCACCCTGCTGCGCACCCTCGCCTACCTCGTCGGCAAGGTCCCCGGCCAGGCGCTCGACGAGGTCACCGGACTCCTCGGCACCCTCCTGCGCCCCGGCCGCATCCTCGCCGCCCGGCGCGCCCGCGGCAGGGGCGCCGTCGACCAGGCCGAGCTGCGCGGCCTCTTCCCGCCGCCCGGCGCCACCGTCCGCGCCACCGTCGAGCAGGTGGCCGGGAACCTCGGCAGCCGCTCCGACGCCGACACCGGCTCCCGGCACGGCGCCGTCGAGTCCGGCCCCGGCGGCGACGACGCCGACTTCCTGGAGATCGAGCAGTTCGCCCGGCTCAAGCGGATCGGCCGCAAACCCGGCCCGGTGCTCTTCGCCGTCCTCCTCCTCGTCTCGCTCGTCGCCTGCCGCGACCTCCTCGGCGGCGGATCGCTGACCGGCGGCGCCCTGCTGCCCGCCCCCGCCGACGTCTCCGACCTGTGGGGCCGCTACGCGGACGCCTGGCACACCGTCAACACCGGCGGCACCCAGACCGCACCGCCCTACCTCGCCGTCCTCGCGGCCCTCTCCGCGCTCTTCCTCGGCTCGACCGGCTTCGCGCTCACCCTGCTGCTGGTCTGCTCCGTACCGCTCGCCGGGCTCACCGCCTACTTCGCCTCCCGGCCGCTGCTCCCCTCGCGCCTCCTGCGCGCCTGGGCGAGCGTCGCGTACGCCTTCCTGCCCGCCGCGACCGGCGCCCTGGCGACCGGGCGGCTCGGCACCGCCGTCCTGGCCGTACTGCTCCCGCTGATCGCCCGCGCCGCCGTCGCCGCGTACGGGCTGCGGTCCGCCGACGGCGCCCGCGGCAGCTGGCGCGCCACCTGGGCGTACACCCTGCTCCTCACCTTCACGATGGCGTTCACGCCGATCGTCTGGCCGCTCGCCGCCGTCCTCGGCCTCGGCGTCCTCGCCCTGCGCCGCGACGACCTCGTCGCGTACGGGCTCCGCCTCCTCGCCGCGCTCGGCACCCCGCTGCTCGTCCTCGCGCCCTGGTCGCTCTCGCTGCTCACCGAACCGTCCCGCTTCTTCGAGGAGGCGGGCCGGGACATCGGTACGGGGGCCGCCTCCGCGCTCGACCTGCTCTCCCTCAGCCCCGGCGGCCCCAAGGCCGCCGGCGGGATCCTGCTGCTCGGCATCGTGCTCGCCGCCCTGGCCGCGCTGCTGCGCGGCGAGCGGCAGTTCGCCGTGCGCACCGCCTGGGCGGTCGCGCTGGTGGCCCTGGTCTTCGCGGCCCTCAGCAACGGATCGCACTGGGCCGGACCCGCCACGCTCGTCTACGGCACCGCGCTCATCGCCGCCGCGCTCGTCGGCGCGGACGGCGCCCGCATCCGCGTCGCCGAGCTGAGCTTCGGCTGGCGCCAGCCGGTCGCCGCGCTGATCGCCCTGGCCGCCGGGCTCGCCCCGGTGGTGGCCGCCGCGGGCTGGATGATCGGCGGCGCCGACGGACCGCTGGAGCGGCGCGACGCGGTCCAGGTGCCCGCGTTCGTCGCCGAGGAGAGCACCACCCGCGACCAGCCGCGCACCCTGGTCCTCGGCGGAACCCCCGGCACCGTCTCGTACACCCTGGTCCGGGGCTCCGGCGGCCGTCTCGGCGACGCCGAACTGACCGAGGCGGGCGGCAGCAACAGCCACCTCGACAAGGTCGTCGCCAACCTGGTCGCGGGCTCCGGCGCCGACCAGGGCAGCCAGCTCAGCGGCTTCGCCATCCGGTACGTACTGGTCCGCGACGGCGCCCCCGAGCGGATGAGCCGGGTCCTCGACGCGACCCCCGGGCTCAGCCGGCTCAGCCAGCTCGACGGCAGCGCGCTGTGGCGGGTGGAGCGCCAGGTCGCCCGCGTCATGATCGTCCCGTCCGGCACCGGCGGCGAGGAGCTGCCCGTGGGCTCCCTCCCCGTCGAGGCGCACACGAAGATCCCCGCGGGCGGCTCCGGCCGGACGCTGCGGATCGCGGACGCCGCCGACCCCGGCTGGAAGGCCACGCTGAACGGCCGGGCGCTGACCCCGAAGACCGTCGACGGCTGGGCCCAGGGCTTCGAGCTGCCCACCGAGGGCGGCACGCTGGACCTCACGTACGACACCCCGCTCACCCACACCGCCTGGATCTGGACCCAGGCCGCGCTCGCCGTCGTCCTGCTGGTGCTCGCCCTGCCGGGCCGCCGCCGGGAGATCGACGACGACCTGCCCGAGGAGACCGCCCCGGTCCCCGTGGAGCCGGTCGCGGGCGAGGGGCGCCGGGCCCGCCGGCTGCGCGCCGCCGCCCAGGCCGAGGCCGAGGCGGAGAACGGCACGGAGAGCGGGACCGAGGAGCCGGGGGAGACGGCGGAGCCGTACATCCCGGCCCAGCAGGCGCAGGAGCACCAGCAGGCACAGGAGTTCCCGCAGACTCAGGAGTACCAGCAGTCGCAGGAGTACCCGCAGCCCGCCGAGCCCGCCGCGCCCGGTCACGGTGACGACGGGCAGGACGGCTACGCGGCGGTCCCGCAGCAGCAGTACGGCACCTGGGACGCCCCGCAGTACCAGGACACCGGCTACCCGCAGCAGTACCAGGGCGGCGATCAGTACCCGGCCGATCCGTACCAGCAGGACGGGCAGCCGTACGCGTACGGCACTGGACAGGACCACCTGGCCGCCGACCCGTACCAGCAGCAGAACGCCCAGACCTACGACCCGTACGGCTACCAGGCCGCCCCCCAGCAGTACGACCCGCAGGCCCCGTACGACCCGCAGGCCCCGTACGACCCGCAGGCCCCCCAGCCGCACGACGAGAACCCGACCCCGGGCCAGAACCCGTGGCCGACCGGCAACGCATCGCGAGGCGAGTCCGAGTGAAGACCCCCAGCCTGTCCCTCATCGCGGGTGCCGCCGCCCTCGCGGCCGTCACCGCCTTCGCCGCGCTCACCGCACCCGACGGCACCGCGGACGCGGGCCCGGCGAAGGCCGCCGCCCGGCTCCCGGTCGAGCGGACCAGCCTGCTCTGCCCGTCCCCCGGCCTCTCGCCGCTCGCCGAGACGACCTACACCGCCTTCACCCCGGCGGGCGGCTCCGGCGGCCCGGCCGGCTCGGCCGACCTCCACAAGTCCGCCTCGGCCGATCTCGACGACGGCAAGAAGGACGACGGAAAGAAGGACGACGGCAAGGACAAGGAGAAGAAGGACGCCCCCGGCAAGCCGGTCGTCGCGCTCGAGGAGCCCGGCAAGCCGGTCACCGCCGAGGCGTCCGGCGCGGGCAGCCCCGCCCTGGTCGGCACCGCCACCGGCCGGCTGGCCCCCGGCTGGGCCGCCCAGGAGACCACCGTGGTCGAGGCGGGCGCCGGCCGGGGCCTGCTCGGCGTCAGCTGCACCGCGCCCGACACCGGCTTCTGGATCCCGGCCGCGAGCACCGCGAAGTCCCGCGAGGACTACGTCCACCTGACCAACCCGGACGACACCGCGGCCGTCGCCGACATCGAGCTGTACGGACCGGAGGGCTCCCTCAAGTCCGACGTCGGCGAGGGCATCACGGTGCCCGCCCGCTCCAGCGTCCCGGTCCTGATCTCCACGCTGACCAGCCAGGCCGCCGACGACGTCACCGTGCACGTCACCACCCGCACGGGGCGGGTCGCGGCGGTCGTACGGGCCTCGGACGAGACGTCCGGGAGCGACTGGCTGTCCGCCTCCACCGGCCCGACGGACACCCTGGTCCTCCCCGGCATCCCCTCGGACGCCACCTCGGTCCGACTGGTGGCCTTCGCGCCCGGCGACGACGACGCCGATCTGAAGGTGCGGCTGCTCGGCAAGACCGGCGCCATCTCCCCGGTCGGCCACGATTCCCTGCACGTCAAGTCGCGAATGACCGCCAGCGTCGACCTGAAGGACCTCACCAAGGGCGAGGCCGGCTCCCTGCTGCTCACCCCCGTCCGTAGCGGGAAGCGCACCCCGGTGGTCGCCGCCCTGCGGGTGGTCCGCGGCTCCGGCGACAAGCAGGAGATCGCCTACATCCCGGCCACCGGCCCGGTGGGCGAGCGGGCGACCGTGGCCGACAACCGCGACAAGGGCTCAACCCTCTCGCTCACCGCCCCGACCGCCGACGCCACCGTCAAGGTCACGGCCTCGGCGGGCAGCAAGGGCGGCGAACAGACCGTCAAGAAGTACACGGTCAAGGCCGGTACGACGCTGGCGGTCACCCCGCCCGTACCGTCCGGCCTCAAGGGCGGCTACGCGCTGACGGTCGAGACGGAGTCCGGCGGCCCGGTGCACGCCGCCCGCACGCTGACCCTGCCGAAGGGCGGCATCCCGATGTTCACCGTGCAGACCCTCCCCGACGACCGCAGCACGGTCGAGGTACCGGCCGCCCGACAGGACCTCTCGGTCCTCGACGAATAGCCGGACGAACCAAGAGACGAAACGAACGGATCGCCGGACGAACCGGCGAGCAGGCGAACAGCGGAGCCACCGAAAGGGCGCGGGACCGGCACGACCGGCCCGCCCCCTCCGCGTTCCCGGCTACTCCTGCCCGTACCGCGGATCGACCGACTCCGGTGCGAGCCCCAGCAGTTCGGCGACCTGCTCCACCACGACCTCGTGCACCAGCAGCGCCCGTTCGTCGCGGTTCTTGGCCCGGATCTCGACCGGCCGCCGGTAGACGACGATCTGCGCGGGCCGGCCCTTCTCCGCGGAGAGCGACCGCCCCAGCGGCACGGTCTCCTCCCCGGGGCCCGGCACGTCGAGCACCATGAAGTCGACATCGGCGAGCTGCGGCCAGAGCCGCTCCAGCCGTTCCACCGAGTCCTGCACCAGATCGCGGAAGCTCTCCGCCCTGCTGACCGAGAGCGGCACCTGGGGCGGGGCGACGGGACCCCGCATGCCGCGGCCGTGGCGGTCGCGGTGGCGCGGGCGCGGCTCGGACGGGCGGGGAGGTACGGGGCTGTCCATCACTGACGCAGGGTAACCCTCCGCACGCGCCGGTGGGACGGGACGGGCGCAGGGCAATGACATGTCCAATCCTGAACAATCCGGCCAACCAAGGGCTCGTTTCCGGCCCTGCTCCTGACCGTTGATCTCATGCTGTATGGCGCCTTTTGTAGGGAATGAAGGCGGGCGGTGCGGTCGGCCGGACCTGCGATTCCCTGTACCTCCGCAGGTCAGAAGAGTTGTCCGGAAGGCGTCGGGACGGTGCCTGACGGGGCGACACGGTGGGGTGAGCTGGGGGAGAGTCGTCGCAGCCCGTTCAAGAGTGCGGTAACGTCCAATACCGTGAGCCCTGTACGTCGCTGTTCGCGCACCGCGTGCGGCCGCCCTGCCGTCGCGACACTGACGTACGTCTATGCCGACTCGACTGCGGTCCTCGGCCCGCTCGCCACCTACGCCGAGCCCCACTGCTACGACCTCTGCGCCGAGCACAGTGAGCGGCTGACGGCCCCTCGTGGCTGGGAGGTCGTCCGGCTCACCGACCCCTCCGTGCCCACCCGCCCCAGCGGTGACGATCTCGAAGCGCTCGCCAACGCCGTGCGCGAGGCGGCGCGTCCGCAGGAGCGCCCGGCCGAGGCCCGCGGCGTCGGTCCGCACACCGCCGATCCGATGGAGGTCGCGCGCCGCGGCCATCTGCGGGTGCTGCGTTCCCCCGACTCCTGACCGGAATCCGCGGTTCCCCCACCCCGGCCGGATGGCTCCGGATACCTCCGGACACCTCCCTGAGCAGGGCGGGAACGAGCGCCCGGGTAGGTTGGGCGGTCCGCAGAAATCTCAGGAGGACCGGCCGTGGCTGCTGATCTGGCGCAGATCGTGAAGGCGTACGACGTGCGCGGAGTGGTGCCCGACCAATGGGACGAGACGCTGGCCGAGCAGTTCGGGGCGGCGTTCGTCGAGGTGCTCGGCGCGGACGCGATCGTGATCGGCCACGACATGCGCCCCTCCTCGCCCGGCCTGTCGGACGCCTTCGCCCGCGGGGCGGCCGGCCGCGGCGCGGACGTCACGCTCATCGGCCTCTGCTCGACCGACCAGCTGTACTTCGCCTCCGGCAGCCTGGGCCTCCCCGGCGCCATGTTCACCGCCTCGCACAACCCGGCCCGGTACAACGGCATCAAGCTCTGCCGGGCGGGCGCCGCCCCCGTCGGCCAGGACACCGGGCTGCTGGAGATCCGCACCCTCGTCGAGAAGTGGTCCGCCACGGGCGCCCCGCTGCCGGTCGCCGTCCCGGGCACCGTCACCGCGCGCGAGACGCTCGCCGACTACGCGGCCCATCTGCTCTCCCTGGTCGACCTGGACTCCGTACGCCCGCTGAAGGTCGTCGTCGACGCGGGCAACGGCATGGGCGGCCACACCGTCCCCACCGTCTTCGCCGGTCTGCCCGTCGAGCTCGTGCCGATGTACTTCGAGCTCGACGGCACGTTCCCGAACCACGAGGCCAACCCCCTCGACCCGAAGAACCTCCTCGACCTCCAGGCCCGCGTCGTCGCCGAGGGCGCCGACCTCGGTCTCGCCTTCGACGGGGACGCGGACCGCTGCTTCGTCGTCGACGAGCGGGGCGAGGGCGTCTCCCCGTCCGCGGTCACCGCCCTGGTCGCCGCCCGCGAGCTGGCCCGCAACGGCGGCACGGGCACCGTCATCCACAACCTGATCACCTCCCGCACCGTCCCCGAGGTCGTCCGCGAACACGGCGGCACCCCGGTCCGCACCCGCGTCGGCCACTCCTTCATCAAGGCGGAGATGGCCGAGCACGGCGCGATCTTCGGCGGCGAGCACTCCGCGCACTACTACTTCCGCGACTTCTGGAACGCCGACACGGGCATGCTGGCCGCCCTCCACGTACTGGTCGCGCTCGGCGGACAGCCCGGCCCGCTCTCCGAACTGGTCGCCCGGTACGACCGCTACAGCGGCTCCGGCGAGATCAACTCCACCGTCGCCGACCAGGAGGCCAGCACCGACGCCGTACGCGCCGCCTACGCGCCCCGCGACGGCGTCACCACCGACGAGCTGGACGGCCTCACCGTCACCGGCCCCGACTGGTGGTTCAACCTCCGCCCCTCCAACACCGAGCCCCTGCTCCGACTGAACGTCGAGGCCCGCGACGAGCGCACGATGACGGCGGTACGGGACGACGTGCTGGCCCTGGTCCGCGCCGGTTCCTGAGGCCCGGCCGCACCGCCCGCGCACCCGTTCGCCCCGCCCCGCGGCCCCCGTCCCACGGCGGTAGGCTGACGTCGCCCGATCCGTTGCCCGAAGGGAACCGACCATGCCGCTCGAAGCCGGCCTCCTGGAGATCCTCGCCTGCCCGGCCTGTCACTCCCCGCTCGACGACCGGACGGCCGACGACACCCCCGAGCTGGTCTGCACCGGCGCCGACTGCGGCCTGGCCTACCCGGTCCGGGACGGCATCCCCGTCCTCCTCGTCGACGAGGCCCGCCGCCCCGCGTAACGGAGCCCGCACCCCGCACGGTGTCAGCAGGTGATCGGAGGACCGCCCCCCATGCTCGACGAGTCGCTGCTCGACACCCCGCAGGCCCTGGCCCGCGCCGACCGCCGCGGCCTGCTGCGCGGCGCCGCCGAGGCCGGGGCCCGGGTCCGCACCGCCGCCCGGAACGCCGCCGAGGCCGGGATCTCCGCGCTGAACCCGGAGGGGCGGCCCCGCGCCGTCCTCGTCGCGGGCTCCGGAACCGCCGCCTCCGGCGTCGCCGACCTGATCACCGCCCTGGCGGGGGCCTCCGCCCCCGTCACCCGCATCCACCCCACCGGGGTCGCCCCCGCGGCGGGCGCGATGCGCTGGGCCCTGCCCGGCTGGGCCGGCCCCATGGACCTGCTGCTGATCGTCACCGCGGACGGCTCCGAGCCCGGCCTCTCCCTCCTCGCCGAGCAGGCGTACCGCCGGGGCAGCAGCGTCGTCGCCGTGGCCCCGAGCCGGTCGCCGCTGCGCGAGACGGTCGACGGGGCGCGCGGCCTCCTCGTCCCGCTGGCGACCGCGCCGCACGGCGAGTACGACGCCGAGACCTCGGCCGCCGGTCCGGGCACGCTCTGGGCGCTGTTCACCCCGCTCCTCGCCCTGCTGGACCGGGTCGGCCTGCTCACCGCCCCCGCCGAGGCGCTGCAGAGCGTCGCCGACCGCCTGGACCGCACGGCAGAACGGTGCGGTCCGGCCGTTGCCACCTACAGCAACCCGGCCAAGACCCTCGCGGCCGAGCTCGCCGACAGCCTGCCCCTCATCTGGACGGAGGGCGACGCCGCCGGCCCGGTCGGCCGCAGGTTCGCCGCCGTCCTGGCCGAGCTGGCCGGCCGCCCGGCGCTCGCCGCCGAACTGCCCGAGGCGCTGCCCGCCCACGGCACCCTGCTGGCCGGACGCCTCGCCGCGGCCGCCGACCCCGACGACTTCTTCCGCGACCGGGTCGACGAGCCGGACCCGCTGCACGCCCGCGTCGTCCTGCTCCGTGACCGCCCCACCGGCGGGCTGAGCGCGGCCCCCGCCGCGCGCGAGCTCGCCCTCGGCCACACCACCGCGATCAGCGAACTCGAACCCGAGGAGGGCACCGGGCTCGAAGCCCTCGCCGAGCTGCTGGCCGTCACCGATTTCGCCGCCGTCTACCTCGCACTCGCCTCCGCGCCCGAAGCCTGACACCTGCGGTCCTCCCCGTGGACGTCTCGTTCCCGCAGTGTCCACACCAGCACCGCGGACCACTCCCGCGCACCCGCCGGTGCCACGGCTTCCGATGCTCCCGACCCGCGCATCCCCACAAGGACGAACACCATGGACCGGCTCCTCAACACGGTGCGCCCGTACGCCTGGGGCTCCACCACGGCCATCCCCGAGCTGCTCGGCACCGCCCCCACCGGTGAACCCCAGGCCGAGCTGTGGATGGGCGCCCACCCCGGCGCCCCCTCGCTCCTGGCCCGCCCCGGGACCGGCACCCCGCAGTCCCTCACCGACGTCATCGCCGCCGACCCCGAGCGCGAACTGGGCGCGGCCACCGTCCGGAAGTTCGGCCCCCGCCTCCCCTTCCTCCTCAAACTCCTCGCGGCCGGCGCCCCGCTCTCCCTCCAGGTCCACCCCGACCTCGACCAGGCCCGGCGGGGCTACGCGGACGAGGAACGCCGGTCCGTCCCGATCGACGCCCCGGACCGCACGTACAAGGACGCCAACCACAAGCCCGAACTGATCTGCGCGCTCACCCCGTTCACCGGCCTGTGCGGCTTCCGCCACCCCGCCGAGGCGGCCCGCACGATGGCGGCCCTCGGCGTCGACACCCTGAAGCCGTACGTCGACCTCCTCGGCGCCCATCCCGAGGAGGCCGCCCTGCGCGAGGCCCTCACCGCGATCCTCGGCGCCGACCCCGCGGAGACCGCCGACACGGTGCACCGCGCCGCGGCCGCCGCCGAGGCCCTCGGCGGCCCGTACGCCGTGTACGCCCGGATCGCCCGCCACTTCCCCGGCGACGCCGGCGTCCTCGCCGCGATGCTGCTGAACCACGTGGAACTCCGGCCCGGTGAGGCCCTGTTCCTCGGCGCGGGCGTTCCGCACGCCTACCTCTTCGGCCTCGGCGTCGAGATCATGGCCAACTCGGACAACGTGCTGCGCTGCGGACTCACGCCCAAACACATCGACGTGCCCGAACTGCTGCGCGTCGTCCGCTTCGAGGCCGCTGACCCCGGCATCCTGCGTCCCGGGGCCGACCCCCGCGGCGAGGAGCTGTACGAGACGCCCGTGGACGAGTTCCGGCTCTCCCGCTTCGTCCTCGCCCCCGGCGCCGCCCCCGTCGACCTGACCCGCGCGGCCCCGCAGATCCTGCTCTGCGCCGAGGGCACCCCGAAGGCGGGCGCCCTGGACCTCACCCCGGGCACCTCCGTCTTCGTACCAGCGGGCGAAAAGGTCGAAGTGTCCGGTACGGGAACCCTGTTCCGCGCCACAGTGGTGGCCTGACGCACCACCCGCCCCGGCGGCTGCAACAATGTCCGGCCGTAACGCGGCGCCGAGGGCGCGGCACCGACGAAGGGACACCAGGCACCGATGAGTGCGTCAGGCGGAACCAAGGCGATCGTGGCGGCGCTCGGCGCCAATCTCGCGATCGCGGTGGCCAAATTCGTGGCGTTCCTGTTCAGCGGTTCGTCGTCGATGCTCGCGGAGAGCGTCCACTCGGTCGCCGACTCCGGCAACCAGGGGCTGCTGCTGCTCGGAGCCAAGAAGGCCCGCCGCGAAGCCACCCCCCAGCACCCCTTCGGCTACGGCCGCGAGCGCTACATCTACGCCTTCCTCGTCTCCATCGTCCTCTTCTCGGTCGGTGGCATGTTCGCGGTGTACGAGGGCTACGAGAAGATCAAGAACCCGCACGAGCTGGAGTCCTGGTACTGGCCGGTCGGCGTTCTCGTCTTCGCGATCATCGCCGAGGGCTTCTCCTTCCGTACGGCGATCAAGGAGTCCAACGAGACCCGCGGCTCGCTGTCCTGGCGCGAGTTCATCCGCCGGGCGAAGGCCCCCGAGCTCCCCGTCGTGCTCCTGGAGGACTTCGGCGCGCTGATCGGTCTGGTGCTCGCCCTCGGCGGCGTCGGCCTCTCCCTGGCGACCGGCGACGGCGTCTGGGACGGCATCGGCACCCTCTGCATCGGCGTCCTGCTGATCGTCATCGCGATCGTCCTCGCCGCCGAGACGAAGTCCCTCCTGCTCGGCGAGGCCGCGGGCACCGACCAGGTCGAGAAGATCAAGGCCGCGGCCGTCGACGGCGACACCGTGACCGGCGTCATCCACATGCGTACGCTCCACCTCGGCCCGGAGGAGCTGCTCGTCGCGGCCAAGATCGCGGTGCAGCACGACGACACGGCCACCGAGGTGGCCAACGCCATCAACGCCGCCGAGAGCCGCATCCGCGAGGCGGTCCCGATCGCCCGGGTCATCTACCTGGAACCGGACATCTACAGCGAGGCCGCCGCCGCGGCCGGCACCAACCCCGCCAAGGCCCCGGGCGGAGATCCCGACGCCACCCCGAAGCCGCCGGCCGACCCCGGCCACTGATACGCCCCGCACTCCCCGGCCCGGCCGCACCCCGCCGCTCCCCGTCGTTTCCGGTCACGTCCCACGGCCCCCGGAACCGGGACGACTGGGAACGGCCGGGCCGACCGGTGTAGATTCGACGGCAGTGTCAGACGTCGCTGCTGATGGCGGTCGATCGGTCCGAACACCCGGACCGGCCGAGGGAGAGAGGGCCTCCGACGGACTGCGCTGCGAGCGCCCGGGCATTCGTGTGCCCGCCGCCGCAGAGCCATCCGTGCCCGCCTCGACCCCATTACGAGGAGCAGCCCGTTATGACGACGGTCGCCAACCGACAGGACTTCAAGGTCGCCGATCTCTCCCTCGCGGCCTTCGGTCGCAAGGAGATCACCCTCGCCGAGCACGAGATGCCCGGCCTGATGTCGATCCGCAAGGAGTACGCCGCCTCGCAGCCGCTGGCCGGCGCCCGGATCACCGGCTCGCTGCACATGACGGTGCAGACGGCCGTGCTGATCGAGACCCTGGTCGCCCTCGGCGCCGAGGTCCGCTGGGCCTCCTGCAACATCTTCTCCACCCAGGACCACGCCGCCGCGGCCATCGCCGTCGGCCCGAACGGCACCCCGGACGCCCCGGCGGGCGTCCCGGTCTTCGCCTGGAAGGGCGAGACGCTGGAGGAGTACTGGTGGTGCACGGAGCAGGCGCTGACCTGGCCGGACAGCCCCACCGGCGGTCCGAACATGATCCTCGACGACGGTGGTGACGCCACCCTCCTCGTCCACAAGGGCGTCGAGTTCGAGAAGGCGGGCGCCGCCCCGGACCCGTCGACCGCGGACAGCGAGGAGTTCGCCCAGATCCTCACACTCCTCAACCGCACCCTCGGCGAGTCCCCGCAGAAGTGGACGCGGCTCGCGTCCGAGATCCGCGGCGTCACCGAGGAGACCACGACCGGTGTGCACCGTCTCTACGAGATGCACCGCGACGGCACCCTCCTCTTCCCCGCGATCAACGTCAACGACGCCGTCACCAAGTCGAAGTTCGACAACAAGTACGGCTGCCGCCACTCCCTGATCGACGGCATCAACCGCGCCACGGACGTCCTGATCGGCGGCAAGACCGCCGTCGTCTGCGGCTACGGCGACGTGGGCAAGGGCTGCGCGGAGTCCCTGCGCGGCCAGGGTGCCCGGGTCATCGTCACGGAGATCGACCCGATCTGCGCCCTCCAGGCGGCGATGGACGGCTACCAGGTCGCCACCCTCGACGACGTCGTCGGCCAGGCCGACATCTTCGTCACCACCACGGGCAACAAGGACATCATCATGGCCTCCGACATGGCCAAGATGAAGCACCAGGCCATCGTCGGGAACATCGGCCACTTCGACAACGAGATCGACATGGCCGGTCTCGCGAAGATCGAGGGCATCGTCAAGGACGAGGTGAAGCCCCAGGTCCACACCTGGACGTTCCCCGACGGCAAGGTCCTGATCGTGCTGTCCGAGGGCCGCCTGCTGAACCTGGGCAACGCCACCGGCCACCCCTCGTTCGTCATGTCCAACTCGTTCGCGGACCAGACCCTGGCCCAGATCGAGCTGTTCACCAAGCCCGAGGAGTACCCGACCGACGTCTACGTGCTGCCCAAGCACCTGGACGAGAAGGTCGCCCGTCTCCACCTGGACGCCCTCGGTGTGAAGCTCACGACGCTCCGCCCGGAGCAGGCCGCGTACATCGGCGTCGAGGTCGAGGGCCCGTACAAGCCCGACCACTACCGCTACTGATCCCGCCCCGTCCGCCGACGGCCTCCAGCGGCCGCCGACGGACGGAACGGCCCCAGCGGCTACGAGAAAGCAGGCCCCCGCACCCCCGTGCCGGGGGCCTGCTCCCGTCCCGCGCCGCTCAGCCCGAGGAACCTCGAAGGACCCCATGCCCCGCGGCCGATATTCGCTTCACGATCTCCACGATCACTCCCCCCTCGGTGACGAGCACTTCCACTGCGCCCCCGGCCCCTCCGGCTGGCGCTATCTCTCCCGGACCACCGCTCCCTCCGGCGAGCACACCGGCTCCGTCGATCTCACCGTCGACGACCTCGGCAGTCCCGTCCGACTCGAACTGCACGCGGCGAGCTGGCAGGTCCGCGGCGCCGCCCTCGACGGCGTCACCTGGGTCCGCACCGACCCGGCCGGCATCCGTGCCACCGAGGGCAATGTCCGCGCCCACGCCTTCACCGGTACCTCGCCCGCGTTCCTCGTCGCGACCGCACGGCTGCTTCGCCTCACCCCCGATTCCACCGCGACGCGCGTCCGCCTGGTCGCCTTCACCGACCCGGTCCTCGCACCCCGCACCGTCGACCAGTCCTGGTCCCTGGTGAAGAGTGAAGCGCACGCCACTGACAACGGCCTTCTGACCGTGGACGAGTACCAGGTCATCGCCCTGGACACCGGCGAACAGCACACCGTCCACCTCGCCGGTGACGTGGTCCTCGCGGCCCCGGGCATCGAGCTCGAGGACCTGGACTCCCCGCCCTCCCCGGCCCCCTCGCGCTAGCCGGCACCCGATGTGCGTTCGCTGTCGCTGACCTGCTAGTCTTCCCCTTGCCCCAAAAAAGCTGTTGACACAGCCGCTGCGGGGAGGTAGATTTTGCGGGTTGCGTCGGACTGGACAAGTCCGATCGCACCGGTTAACGTCTACTTCGCTCTCGCCGGAAATGAAGTTTCCGCGGAGCCATCGATCCTTACCTGTCTCAACATGAAGCCGAATTTTCGGCCGAATGTTTCTGATAAAGTCGGATCAGCCGAAAGGCAAAGACCTTCCAGCAGGTCACCGGAATTCAAATTCGGACCGGAAACGGAACGAAAAAGAGTCTGGTAAGGTTGGAACCGCCGGAA
>NZ_JBSFKL010000018.1:0-125124 GCF_053598535.1 Streptomyces sp. NPDC001108 | reverse complement strand
AGTACATGGTTCCCAGCACGTATGTGCTCCTGGACGAGTTGCCTCTGACGCCCAACGGGAAGGTCGACACCAAGGCCCTTCCCGCCCCGGACCACCACCGCCCCGACCTCGACACCACCTACACCGCACCCCGCAACTCGACCGAGGAGACCATCACCGCTGTCTGGACCGACGTCCTGGGCATCGACACCATCGGCATCCACGACAACTTCTTCGAACTCGGCGGACAGTCGATCAGCGCTGTCCGGGCGGTCTCTCGGCTGCGGGAAGCCGGTCTCGACATCGCCCTTCAGCAGTTCGTGCGGCACCCGACGGTGGCCCAGCTGGCGGGCGCACTGGATGTCCCGCAGGCGGCGTCGGCCGGGCTGGTGGTGCTCCTTTCGTCCGTGGTGGACCCGGAGCTGCCCGTTCTCTTCTGCGTGCACCCGGGCGGCGGCAGCACCCACCCGTACCGGGCCCTCGCGCGATGCCTTACGGGCCGGTTCACCGTGTACGGCGTCCAGGCGCCGGGGCTGAACGCGGGCGAGGCGCCTCTCGTCGGCATCGAGTCGATCGCGGAGCGGTACTGGCGGGAGATCCGCCGGGTGCAGCCCACGGGTCCGTGCACCCTCCTCGGATGGTCGACCGGCGCGGTGATCGCCCATGCGATGGGGGAGCAGGCGCCGGAGGAGGTGGCCGGTCTCTACCTGCTGGAACCGGCGGTCACCGGCGACGACCAGCGGGCGCGCTTCCAGCGCCACGCCGAGGTGTACCGCCGGGTGGACGAGCTGTGGCGGCGCGGCCAGGACGAGCGTGGTACCGAACGTGCCGCGACGGAGCGGGAGTTGCGGAGGCTCGCTCCGGAGATGAACCTCGACGAGAACCTCGTCACGCTCGATGAATGGCTCCCCTACGCGGTGCTGGAGGCCGAGGTGCGCTCGCTCGCCGCCTACCGGCCCGGTCGCTCGGCGGCCAGGGCGACGCTGTTCGTCAGCGACACGGTGCGCGACGGCAGCGGCGACGAGGTGCCGGAGGCCCGCTACCTCGCCCACTGGCACGGGCTCTACCCCTCAGGACTGGCCCAGCGGGCGATGCCGGGCCGGCACATGGAGATGGTGAGGGGCGCCGAGCAACTGAACGCCGTAGTAGCCGAGTTGGGCCTTGCCGTGTCGGCCGGGCCCGCTACCAGGGAGCGGGATCTGTAGCGGATCTGAGTACGGACCGCCGCCGCGGTACGGGGCCGGCGAGGAGCTGACAGGGTGTCGTGCCAGTCACGGCAGGATGCCCTGCGAGGCTTCCTCGCCGGCCCTGCCGCATGTCCCGCCCCTGTCTCGACGCATGCCCCGCTGCACGCCCCGGCGATCCGGGCCGAAGGGCTTCGCTCCCGGCCCCTGGACAAAGCTTGAACGGGTCCCGGACGAACCTTGAACGGATCCCGGCAGGAGCCTGCCCCTGGGTGTCGCCCTGCCGGAGGGGGCCTCGGTGAAGTCGTCGGGGACGGTGTCCAGCTCGGCTCATCGCCCGGTACGGGCCCGGCCGGCAGCCCCGTACCCGTTCGGCGCACACGCCGAAGCCCCGGCCCCCTGGTCCCGCCGTGTGTGGCGGGGCCGTGGGGCCGGGGCTTCGGGCGTCGCGGCCGGGGCCGCCCGGTTCACCAGCGCTTCAGCTCCGGGAAGAAGCCCGGTATCTCGGTGGCCCGCCCGGTGCGCAGGGCGGTCCGGTAGATGTGGTGGCCGACGGCCAGGTCGAGGACGCCGAGGCCGAACGGGGAGAAGACGGTGGGGCGGTCATGGGCCAGGGTCACATCGCCGCGGAGCACGTCGGCCAGGGTCCCGTCGATGAAGTCGCGCGTGCCGTACTCCAGCTCAGTCAGATGGGGCGAGGTCCGCGCGGTGAGGCAGTGGTCCAGGTCGTCCAGGACGTTGTGGCACTTGATCATGACGGTGGGGTGGATGTCGCGCAGCGACAGGTTCAGGACGAGCTGGCCGGGCCGGAGGGTATGCCGGTCCGTCAGCCAGGGTTCCGGTGCGGTGGTGGCGAGGACGATCAGGTCGGCGGCGGCCAGGGCCTCGTCGATCCGGTCCACGGCGCGGGCCTGCCAGCCGTGGGTGTCGGCGGCGTACGCGGCGAAGGTCTCGGCGTACGCGTCGACGTGGTCGTGGACCAGGCACTCGCGGACCTTGGTGGTGCGCGCCGCGAGGAAGTCGGAGACGGTCCGGGCGATGACGCCGGCGCCGACGAAGAGAACAGTCTTCGGGCCGTCCCCGTCGGCGAGGGTCTCCACGGCGAGCGCGGCGGACGCCGCGGTGCGGGCGGCGCTGATGCCGGACGCCTCCAGGCAGGCGAACGGGTAGCCGGTCGCGGCGTCGTTCAGCAGCAGGACGGCGGAGGCGCGCGGCAGGTTCTGGTCCACGTTCTGCGGGTAGCTGGCGATCCATTTGAGGCCGGAGACCGGTGCGTCGCCGCCGAGGTGGGCGGGGAGGGCGATGATCCGGGCGCCGGGATCGTGCGGGAAGCGCAGGAAGTAGCTGTTGGGGTTCACGGTGGCCCCGTGGCTGTGCTGGAGGTATGTCTCCCGCACGATGTCCAGGATGTCCGACGGCGCGGAGCCGATGACGTCCTGGGCGACGGAGCCGTCGATGACGTGGAAGGCTGACATCGGTGGTTGCCTTTCGCGTGCGTGCGTGCGTGCGTGCGGGTTCAGGTGAGGGCGCCGAAGTTCCGCTCGACCCAGTCGTTGTTGTAGACCGTGCCGAGGTAGCGCTCGCCGAGGTCCGGGGAGATCGCGGCGACGCGGGATCCGGCCGGGATGGTGTCGGCGCGGCGGCGTACGGCGGCGAGGACCGATCCGGTCGAGCCGCCGGTGAGCAGGCCGTGGGTGCGCGCGAGCAGCCGGCACTCGCGTACGGCGTCCTTCTCGGCGATCAGCACCATGTCGTCGGCGAGCTCGGGTTCGAAGAGTTCGGGGACGCGGCTGGCGCCCAGGCCGGGGATGTGCCGGGGGCCGGGCTGGGCGCCGAAGAGGACGGAGCCGAGGGCGTCGACGGCGACGATCCGGGTGTGCGGCGAGAACTCGCGCAGATATTGCGCGCAGCCGACGAACGTGCCGGTGGATCCGACCCCGATGAACAGGTAGTCGAGATGCTGGACCGTCTTGAGCAGGGTGCGCGCGGTCTGTTCGTAATGGGCGCGCGGATTGGCCGGGTTGGCGTACTGGTTGAGCCAGACCACGGCCGGGTCCGCCTCGACGCGGCGTCGGATGTGGGCGATGCGGGACTGGAGGAAGCCGCCGTTGGCGTCGACGGTGTCGACGACAACCACCTCGGCGCCCAGGGCGCGCATGTGGTCGATGCTCGTGGCGTTGGTGTTCGGGTCGACGACGCAGGTGAAGTGGTAGCCCTTGGTGGCGCAGATCGAGCTGAGGGCGATGCCGAGGTTTCCGGACGAGGACTCGATGACCCGGGCACCCGGTGTGAGGACGCCGCGGTGCTCGGCGTCCTCGACGAGACTCAGCGCGGTCTTCAGCTTGACCGAGCCGGCCGGGTTGAGGCCCTCGATCTTCAGGAAGAGGTCCGATCCGGGCACCATCCGGGGCAGTTGGACGAAGAGGTCGTCGGTGACCAGCTCGTAGGTGTGCTCGTAGATCATGGCCGGGGCTCCCAGAGGTCTTCGGGGCCGGTCTCCTCCGCCGCGTAACGGCCCAGTGCGCTGACGGCCATCCGCAGTTCCAGGGCCATGGCGTCCAGCAGGCGTTCGAGGCCGTGCTCCGGGTCCTCGTCGGCGGCGATCAGCGCGGCGCGGCCGAGGCCGACGGCACGGGCGCCGAGGGCGAGCAGCTTCACGGCGCGGAGGCCGTCCCAGACCCGTCCGCTGGCGAGGAGGGTACGGCCGGCGGGGTCGACGCGGCGCAGGCATTCGGCGAGCGGCAGCCCGACGTGGCCGAGGAAGCCGGTCGGGGCCCAGCCGGTTCCGCCCTCGGCACCGTCGACGGTGACGGCGTCGGCACCGGCGTCCCAGGCGATGGCGGCGGCCCGGCCGACGTCGCGGCCGGGGAAGAGCTTCACCCAGCAACGGGCGCGCGGGTAGTTGTTGCGCATGAGCTGGATCTGCCGGCGGAAGATCTCGTCGGTGAAGGTGCCCGGGCTCGCGCAGCGCAGGACCGAGGAGGCGCCGGGGCCCAGCCGCTCGACGGCGTACTGTCCGGCGAGGTCGGCCGCGACCGCCTCACTGATCATGGTGAGGCCGCCGAGGCCGGGCTTGGCGCCCTGGCCGGTCTTGAGCTCGAAGCCGAGGCGGCCGGTGGTCAGGAGGCCGGTGACGGCGGGTTCGCTGTAGACCTGGTTCCAGACCTCGGAGTCGGCGTCCTCGGTGCTCTGCTGGACGCAGATGCCGCCCATGCCGTCGGGAAGTTCCTCGCAGTACGCCTGGACTCGTTCCAGCAGGCCCTTGCGGTGGTCGTCGCCGCTGGAGCGGAAGCCGTTCATGGGGGCGACGTTCTCGCCGATGACCATGGGGATGCCGAGTCGTCCGGCCTGGCGGCTCAGGGCGAGCCCGGTGCCGGTGACGCGGGTGGAGCCGAGCGCCGACACGTAGACCGGCAGCGGGGCGGTGAATCCGCCGAGCGCGGTGTCGAGGACGACGTCGGAGTAGAGGGGTTCGCGGCCGAGATCGATGAGCTTGGCCAGGCGGCCCGGCATGAAGACGGGCGGGGCCAGGCGCAGCCGGTCGATCTCGTCGCCGCCGGATTCGGGGTCGGCGCCGAAGACCGCGGTGCCGTAGCGGTCCGCAGGGGGGAAGACGGCGGCGGCGCCGTCACGGGCCCGGGCCCGGATGGATTCCTCGGGCAGGCCGGGGGCAGCCAGCTGGGTCACGGCGACACGACCCCCGCGATCTTCGGGAAGGCCGTGGTCCGCCAGACGGAGTCCAGGCCGGTGACCCAGCGGGTCAGGCGCTCCAGACCGATGCCGAAGCCGGCACTGCTGGGGATGCCGTGCCGGGCGACGTCCAGATACCAGGCGTACTTGGCGGGGTTCTCACCGGTTTCACGCATCCGGGTGACCAGGGCCGCGTACTCGTACTCGCGTTCGCTGCCGCTGCACAGTTCGCCGCAGCCCTCGGGGGCGATGAGGTCGAAGTTGAGCAGGGTGCCGGGCTCGTCCGGGCTCTCCTTGTCGTAGAAGCCGCGGGAGCCCTTGGGGTAGCCGACGACGAAGAACGGGGCGTCGGCCCGGCGGGAGATCCGCTCCTCGGCCTCCCACTCGATCTCGGTACCCGCGGCCTGCGGGTACCCGTCGCGGCGCAGGGCGTCGACGACCTCACCGTGCGGGACCCGGGCGAACGGCCGGGCCACGTGGCGGCGCAGGGTCTCCGGGTCGCGGCCGAGGACGGCGAGGTCGTCGCCGCACTCGTCGACGACGGCGGTCACGGCGTGGCGCACCAGCTGTTCGGCGACGCCCATGGCGTCGTCCCGGCCGGCGCCCGCGTACTCGACGTCGATCTGCCGGAACTCGGTGAGGTGGCGGTGGGTGCCGCTGGTCTCGACGGGTTCGAGGCGGACGTTGGGCGCGACGAGGAAGATGCGGTCGAAGGCCAGCAGCGACGCCTGCTTGTACAGGATGGCGCTGGTCATCAGCTTGTAGCGGTGGCCGTAGTAGTCGACGTCCACCTGCTTGGCGCCGCGCGAGCCGGGGTCGGTGACGGGGCCGATGACCGGGTGGGCCATCTCCACGGCCCCGTCGGAGCGCAGGAAGGAACGGGCACCGGCCACGAGCGCCTGCTGGACGCGCAGGGCCGCCCGGGTGCGCGGGTCGCGCAGGTGCTCCAACGGCGTGGGCAGCGCGGCCCCGGAGGTTGACGTGTGATCCATCTGGAGTGTCATGTCTGTCGTGTCCTGTTCCTGTCGTTGCCGGGCCGGGGCACCCGCCATCGGTGGCGGAGGGGCGCCGGGGCGGGGGCCGCTCGGATCAGCTCGCCCTGTCGAGGCGGGCGGCGGCGGGGACGTCGTAGCGGTTCCTGACATGGTTGAGCGCCTGGAGCAGTCCGGACGAGGTCAGCCGCCCGGACGGCCGTGCGGAGGTGGGGCGGCCGAGCGGGAGCGACCCGGTGCGGGACCACTCCAGCCGACCGCGGTCGGAGATGAAGCTGCGGGTGCGCCCCGCGTTGTCGGGGTGCAGGCAGAACGGGACGTCGAGATAGCCGTGGGCGAAGGCGCGCACCAGGGCCTGGCCGATGTCGTCGTGCAGGTGCAGGACGGCCTCGACGAGGGAGCGGGCCTCCGCCTCGATGCCGGTGGACGGGGGCGGAGCGGCCGGACGCGTGGTCCGGGCGGCCGCGGCGGCGGTCTCCAGCGCGACGACGTTCTCCTCGACGGTGGGGATACGGGCCGACTCCGCCGGTGTCTTGACGATGAGCCGGGTCGCGCCGGTGCGCACGGCGAGCCGGGCGGCGTCCGCCACCAGCCGCAGCGCACCGTCCCAGGTCTCCGGGTAGACGCCCATGTACGTGTAGACGACCACGTGCCAGGAGACGTCCGGGAGATGGTCGGCGGCGAGGGCGCGCAGGGCGTGGAGGGCCTCCTCGTCCTGTTCGCGGTCGGTCTGCTGGGCGTAGCTGAGGGAGACGCTGCGCAGACCGTGCCGACGGAAGAACACGGCCTCCAGCACGGAGAGGGCGACGAGCAGGGACGGCGGGCAGAGCTGGCCCAGCATGCAGCCGCCGAAGGTCTCCAGATGGGGTTCGGTGCCGGCCTCGCGCAGTGCGGCGAGGCTGCGGCACGCATCGGCCCAGGCCCGGATCGACGTGGCCAGCGGGGTGCGGCCGTAGGGCAGGCAGTAGGAGACGGGGCCGCCCTCGGTGGCGTCGAGTCCGGCCGCGACGAGCGATTCGACGATCCGGCCGGGTTGCGCGGAGCCATGCCGTACCTGGACGGGGAAACCGGGGCCGTGGACGCCGTCGAGAAGACCGGTGGTGGTCCCGACGGCCATGCTGACCAGCGGATAGCCGTTGAGGTGGTGGCCCTGGGCGACGGCGCGGGCGGCGGCCGCGTAGTCGCCGACGCGGGTGAAGCTGTCCAGGGTGAGGGTGCCGACCGTGGTGGCGTCGGCGCCCCGGGTGGCGATCAGGCCGGAACGCATCCTGGCGGGGTCGGCGAAGCCCATGCGGGGCTGCACGACGAGGCCACCGGTGCGGGCGGGGTCGGCCATGAAACGGTGGAATGCGCCACCGGCGGGGGCGGGTTCAGCCGACGACATCGGCGTGCGGCTTTCCGGGCCGGTGCTGGGGCAGGGCGTCGAGCAGGGCGAGCAGCCCGGGGACCGCGTTCGGGCCGGTCAGGATGGCGTCGAAGCCGGCGTCGGTGAGCGCGGCATGGACCTCCGGGGCGAGCGTGCCCGAGGTGTCCAGCTTGCCGCCGACGACCAGCGGCACCCCGGCCAGTGCCGGTACGGCGCGCACCGCGCGGGCCAGCCCCGGGGCCTCCTCAGCACCGTGCCCGTTGACCGTACTGACGACGACGAGGCCGGGCGTACGGGCCGATACCTCCTCGATCAGCACATCGACCGGGACGCACGCGCCGAGATTGGTGACCTCCCAGCCCTGTTCCTCCAGCAGGAGCTGGAGGAAGAGCAGGTTCCAGGTGTGCGAGTCCGAGGCGATGGTGGTCAGGACCGCGTGGCGCGGACCGTCCGGGGGCTGGCGATGCGGGTACACGACCGGATCTTCCTCTCGAAACCGTGATGGGCCGCGACCGCTGAGATCGGGCCGGACACCCGTGACATCGCCCTCCTGGGGCGTCCGGGCGGTGCGCTGACGCGACGCCGTCCATCGTGGCCAGCGGTGATCGGGAACGGCACTGGGCAGTTGTGACCACCCCCGGAGGCGTCACTTCTGTCCACTGGGGGTGCGCGTCCGGGCCTCCTAGCCTGCTCGTCGCGGACGTTCGGCGCCGGCGGCCGCGGTTCCGCCGGCAGCACGCTCCCCGGACCGCCGGGAGGACTCCGCCCCTGCCCTCGACGCACGCCGTACGACGTGCCGCCCGTGAACCGCTTGTACCGCTGACGACGTCCTGACGATGGGGAGAGAACGGTGGCTGATCACCAGCTGGGGGAGTGGCGGCACGCACTGGCGGGCATCGAGCCGCTGGAACTGCCGCTGGACCACAGGCCGTCGGAGGACGGACCGGGTCCCATGGACCGGGTCCCGTTCGACGTGCCCGCCCGCACCGCCGACGCGCTGGCCGCGCTGGCCCGCGACCGGGGAGTGGAGCTGTCCGCGGTCCTGCTGACGGTGTTCCACACCCTGCTGGCGCGGCACGCGGGCCGGGGCGACGTCCCGGTGGCCGTGGTGGCGGACGGCACACGGGACACGGACGCGGACGTGGCGGCCGTGGTGTGCGGCGCGTCCGGCGACCCGGCGTTCACCGAGGCCCTGACCCATGTCGCGCGAGGCGTGGCGGACGCCGCCGCCCGCGGCCCGGTGCCCTCCGGGGCGACCGGCACCACGGTGGCGTGGTTCGCGTGGCGCACCGCCGACCGGGGGCCCACCGCGTTCCCGCCCCACGCGCAGATCACGCTGGACCTCGTCGCGGACGAGGGGGGACCAAGAGGCGTCCTCGGCTACCGGACCGATCTCTTCGCACGCGCCACGGCGGAGCGGATGGCGGGCCACCTCACGACGCTCGCGGGTTCCGCCGCCGAGGCGCCCGGCAAGCCGCTCAGCGCGCTGGACATGCTGACGGAGCCGGAACGGCATCGCATCCTGACCGAGTGGAACGGGCAGCGGTCCGCGTTCCCCGACACCGCGACCGTCCACCAACTGGTGGCGGACCGGGCCGTGCGCCTGCCCGACGCGGTCGCCCTGGAGCACGGCGGACAGCGGCTGACCTACCGGGAACTGGACGAGCGCGCCCAGGGGCTCGCACACCACCTGGCGGAGCGGGGCATCGGCCCCGGCACACTGGTCGCGGTCTGCCTGGACCACGGCCCCGACCTGGTGTGCGCACTGCTCGGCGTGCTCAAGTCCGGCGCCGCCTACGTACCGCTGGACCCGGCCTACCCGGCCGAGCGGCTGCGGTACATGGTCGAGGACAGCGCCGCACCGGTGGTGGTGACGGACTCCGCGCACGCGGACCTCTTCACCCCGGACACCGCGCTGCTGCGGGCCGACCGGGAGTGGCCGTCCGGCCCCGGCACCGCCCCGCTCGCCGCCGCGGGCCCGGACGACGTGGCGTACGTCATCTACACCTCGGGTTCGACGGGCCGCCCCAAGGGCGTGCGTGTCGCGCACCGGGGCGTCGTCAACTACCTGCACTGGTGCGACCGGAACTACCCCCCGGCACCCGGTGCCCGCATCGGTTCCCTGCTGTGCTCGTCGGCGGCCTTCGACCTGACCGTGACCGCGCTGTTCCTGCCGCTGGTGCAGGGGTTGTGCCTGGTCGTACCGGAGCCGGGGCCGGGGCAGAGTGTGTTCGACGCGGCCATGGACATCGTCGCGAGCGGTGTCCCGGTCAGCTTCCTGAAGGCGACGCCCTCGCACCTGGAGCTGCTGACCGCCCGTCTGGAGCAGGACGGCGCCCGGCACGGCATCGCCACGGTCGTCGCGGGCGGTGAGGACCTGACTCCGGCGCTGGCGCACCGGGTACTGACCCTCGGCACCGGGGACACCGCGATCGTCAACGAGTACGGCCCGACCGAGGCGACCGTCGGCAACGTGGTCGCCCGGACGACATCGGTTGACCCGGCGGCGGACCATGTGCCGATGGGCCGGGCGATCGACAACACCGAGGTGTACGTGGTCGGGACGCACGGCGAGATCCAGCCGGTCGGAGTCCCCGGCGAACTGCTGATCGGCGGGGTCAACGTGGCCCTCGGCTATCTGGGCCGACCCGACCTGACGGCGCGGCGCTTCGTGCCGCACCCCTTCTCCGACGACCCCCGGGCCCGCCTCTACCGCACCGGCGACCTGGTGAAGTGGCTGCCGGACGGGCGCCTGGTCTACCTCGGCCGCATGGACGACCAGGTCAAGCTGCGCGGGCACCGGGTGGAGCTCGGCGAGATCGAGAACGCCCTGCTCTCCCGACCGGCCCTCGCGGCGGCCACGGTCGTGGTCCGCGAGGACACCCCGGGCGACAAACGGCTGGTGGCCTACCTCGTTCCGGCCGGCGGCACGTCCCTGGCCGTGGCCGGGCTGCGCGCCGCCCTGGCCCGCGAGCTGCCCGAGCACATGTTGCCCGCCCGGTACGTCGTGCTGGAGCGGCTGCCGCTCACCCCGAACGGCAAGGTGGACCGGCGGGCACTGCCCGCACCCGAGAGCCACCGCCCGGACCTCTCCGCCGCGTTCGCCGCACCGCGCACCCCCACGCAACGGGCGGTCGCCGCCGTCTGGGCCGAACTGCTGGGCATCGACGAGGTCGGCGCGGACGACGACTTCTTCGAGCTGGGCGGCCACTCCCTGCTGGCCGCCCGGGTCGCCTCCCGGCTGCGCCGCGACCTCGGAGTGGACGTCCCCTACCGGACGCTCTTCGACGCGCCGACCCCGGCGCTGCTGGCGACGGCCGTGGACGCACTGGAGCCGGACACCCGCGCCGCGATCCCGAGCGCCGACCGGACGGGTGCCCTGCCGCTCTCCTTCGCCCAGCAACGCCTCTGGTTCCTCGACCAGTTGGCGCCGGGCCGGGCCGAGTACACGATCCCGGTGGGGTTGCGGGTGCGGGGGGAGTTCGCGCCGGACGCGTTCGGCGCCGCACTGACGGCCCTGACCACCGCGCACGAGATCCTGCGGACCCGGTTCGTCGCGGATGCCACGGGACGCCCGTTCCAGGTCGTCGACGCCGTGCGCGAGGTGGCGGTGGACGTCCACGACGCCCGGCACCTCGGCACCGACGCCGCGCGCGAGATGCTGCGCGAGGCGGCCGGAGAGCCGTTCGACCTGGCCGCCGGGCCGCTGCTCCGGGCGACGGCGGTCCAGGTGGCCGACAAGGAGTGGCTGCTGCTGCTCACGGTCCACCACATCGTCTCCGACGGCTGGTCGGAGGGGATCCTCGCCCGCGAGCTGGGCGAACTGTACGGAGCGGAGGTGGCCGGCCGGCCGGGTGCCCCGGCCCCCCTCGGCCTCCAGTACGCGGACTTCGCGAGCTGGCAGCGCGAGGTGCTGGACGGACCGGCGCTGGCGGGGCAGTCGGCGTACTGGCGGGAGCGGCTCGCCGAAGCACGTCCGCTGGAACTCCCGACCGACCACCGCCGCCCGGCCCGGCGGTCGGGCCGGGGCGGCACGGTGTCCTTCTCGGTCCCCGTCGACGTCGTCGCAGCGGCCCGGCGGCTGGCGGCCGGGCAGGGAGCGAGCCTGTTCATGTCGCTGCTGGCGGTGTTCCAGCTGCTGATGGCCAAGTACAGCGGCCAGGACGACATCGCTGTGGGCAGTCCCGTCGCGGGTCGGAACCGGGCGGAGACGGAGGAGCTGATCGGTTTCTTCGTCAACACGCTCGTCCTGCGGACGGACCTTTCCGGGGATCCGGCGTTCACGGAGCTGCTGGACCGGGTGAAGGAGACCGCGCTCGGCGCGTACGACCACCAGGACCTGCCCTTCGAACGCCTCGTGGAAGAACTCGCCCCCGACCGCGACCTCTCCCGCACCCCCCTCTTCCAGACGATGTTCGCCCTCCAGAACACCCCGGACGGCCACGCCTGGCGGCTGCCCGGAACGGTGGTGGAGCCGTTCTCCGTCCGCGAGGAGGAGGCCAAGTTCGACCTGTCCCTGATCCTCACCGAGCGGCCCGACGGCTCGCTCGGCGGAGACCTGGTCTTCGCCCTCGACCTGTTCGCCCCGGACACTGCGAAGCGGCTGGCCGGACACTTCGCCACGCTGCTGCGTTCGGCGGTCGCCGGACCGGAGCGCCGCCTGTCCGAGCTGGAGGTGCTGACCGGGGCCGAGCGGCGCCGGGTACTGACCGAATGGAGCGGGACGGCGTCCGCGGCGGCGGACGGGACCGTGGCCGGGGAGACCGTGCACCGGCTCGTCGAGGAGTGCGCCGCCGTGCGGCCGGACACGACGGCGGTGCTCGCGGCCGACGGAGGAACGACCTACCGGGAGCTGAACACCCGGGCCAACCGGCTCGCCCGCCACCTGCGTCTGCGCGGGGCCGGTCCCGGTGCCGTGGTCGCCGTGTGCCTGGAGCGCGGCCCCGAACAGATCACCGCACTGCTGGCCGTGCTCAAGTCCGGCGCCGCCTACCTCCCGCTGGACCCCGAGCACCCCGCCGACCGGCTCGCCCACATGATCACGGACGCGCGGGCCGGGCTCGTGGTCACCGACGGCGCCCGGTCCGCCCGGCTGCCCGACGGCCCCGGCCGGTTCCTCACCGACCGGGACTGGCCCTCCCTCGCCGACCTGCCGGCCCATGACCCGGAACCCTCGGCGTCCCCCGCCGACCTGGCGTACGTCATCTACACCAGCGGTTCCACCGGCCGCCCCAAGGGCGTCGAGATCGAGCACCACAGCCTGGCCGGCCTGGTCCGCTGGACGGCCGACACCTTCGGCGCCGCTCCCGGACGACGGGTCGCGCTGCTGGCCGGAGTCGGGTTCGACGCGTCGGCCTGGGAGCTGTGGCCCGCCCTGGCGACCGGCGCCACCGTGTGCGTACCCGACGAGACGGTGCGGCTGACCCCGGCGCTGCTCCAGCGCTGGCTGAACGAGCGGCGGATCACGGGCACCTTCGTCTCCACACCGGTACTGGAGGCGCTGGCCTCCCTCGACTGGTCGGAGCCGACCTCCCTGGAACACGTGCTGACCGGTGGTGACGCGCTGCGCCTCCCGGCCGGACTGCGTCTGCCCTTCCGCGTCGTCAACAACTACGGACCGACCGAGTCGACGGTGGTGACGACCTCGGCCGAGGTCGTCAGCGGCACCGCCGTCCCGCCGATCGGCCGCCCGGTACCCGGCACCTTCGTGTACGTGGTGGACCGGCACGGCCGGCCGGTGCCGACCGGGGTTCCGGGCGAACTCCTCGTGGGCGGCGGCGGGCTGGCGCGCGGGTACCGGGGGCAGCGGGACCGGACGGCGGAGCGGTTCGTGACCGTCGACGTCGACGGCACACCGCGCCGCGTCTACCGCACCGGGGACCGGGTGCGCTGGCTGGCCGACGGGCAGCTCGAATTCCTGGGGCGCCTGGACGACCAGGTGAAGCTGCGCGGGCACCGCATCGAGCCCGGCGAGATCGAGGCCGCGCTGCTGACCGGCCCCGACGTCGCCGCGGCCACCGTCGTCGTCCGCGAGGACACCCCCGGCGACAGGCGGCTCGTCGCGTACGTCGTCCCGCCGGAGGGCGCCACGGTGCACGGCGAGACCCTGCGCGGACGGCTCCGCAGGGAACTGCCCGACTTCATGGTGCCGTCCGCCTTCGTGCCGCTGGAGCGACTGCCGCTGACCCCGAACGGCAAGGTGGACCGGCGGAAGCTGCCCGCGCCCGAGCCCCGCGCGTCCGGGGCGCGCGGCCCGGCCCCCCGCACCCCGGTCGAACGGGCGATCGCCGCCGCTTGGTCCCAGGTGCTGGACACCGAGGTCACCGGGGTGGACGACGACTTCTTCGCGCTCGGCGGTCACTCCCTGCTCGCCACCCAGGTCACGTCACGGCTGCGGGACGCCCTGGGCGTGGAGGTGCCGGTGCGGGAACTGTTCGCGACCCCCACCGTCGCCGGGCTCGCCGCCACCGTGGAGGAGCTCGCCGCCGACGGGGCGGCCGGCACGGACCGCATCGGGCCGGCCGACCGCACCGGCGGGCCGCTGCCGCTGAGCTTCGCCCAGCGACGGCTGTGGTTCCTCGACCAGCTGGAACCCGGACGCGCCGAGTACGCCGTGCCCTTCGCGCTGCGCGTCAGCGGTGCCCTCGACACCGGCGCCCTCGACACGGCGCTGACCCGCCTGGTGGCACGCCACGAGATCCTGCGGACGAGGTACGTCGCCGACGACGACGGCGAACCGGCGCAGATCGTCGACCCCCCGACGCCGGTGCGCGCGACCGTCCACGACCTGCGGCACGTCACCGACCCCGGCGAACGGCACCAGGAGGCGGACGAGTTCGCCCGCGCGGAGACCGCCCGACCGTTCGACCTGGCGGCCGGACCGCTGCTCCGCGCCCATCTGGTACGGCTGGCCGACGAGGAGGCACACCTGCTGCTGACGGTGCATCACATCGCCTGTGACGGATGGTCGGAGTCGGTCATGGCGCGTGAACTGCGGGAAGGCTACCGGGCGGCGACGGCCGGCACCGCGCCCGAGGACACCCGGCTCCCGGTGCAGTACGCCGACTTCTCCGTCTGGCAGCGGCAGAAGTACACCACTGACGTGCTGGAGGGACAACTGGCGTACTGGCGGGAGCGGCTCGCCGGGGTGGAACCCCTCGAACTGCCCACCGACCACCGCCGTCCGGCGGGGCGCCCCGGAGGCGGCGACACCGTGACGTTCGAGGTGGGCGCGGCCGTGGCCGCCGGGCTGCGGGAGGCCGCCAGGAGCGGCACCGCGAGCCTGTACATGGTCCTGCTCGCCGCCTTCCAGGTGCTGCTGGTCAAGTACGCCCGCCAGGACGACATCGCGGTGGGCAGTCCCGTGGCCGGTCGGAACCGGGCGGAGACGGAGGAGCTGATCGGGTTCTTCGTCAACACGCTCGTCCTGCGGACGGACCTTTCCGGGGATCCGGCGTTCACGGAGCTGCTGGACCGGGTGAAGGAGACCGCGCTCGGCGCGTACGACCACCAGGACCTGCCCTTCGAACGCCTCGTCGAGGAACTCGCCCCCGACCGCGACCCGTCCCGCAACCCCCTCTTCCAGACGATGTTCGTGTTCCAGAACACCCCGGACGAGGACGGCTGGAGCCTCCCGGGACTGGACGTCGAGCCGCTCGCGGTCACCCTGCCGGACGCCAAGTTCGACCTCACCCTGATGATCTCCGAGAGCGCGGACGGCGGGCTGCACGGCACCCTGGAGTACCGGACGGATCTCTTCGAACGGGACACGGTCGCCCGGATGGCCGGCCACCTGGGCACCCTGCTGGAGACGGTGGCCCGTGAGCCAGGGGCACGGCTGTCCCGGCTCTCCCTGCTCACCGCCGAGGAGGGACGGCGCACGGTGGTCGAGTGGAACCGCACCGAGGCACCCTTCCCGGACACCGCCACACTCCACGGCCTGTTCGAGGAGCGCGCGGCGCGGCAGCCGGACACGGTCGCCGTGGAGGGACCGCAGGGCACCCTGACGTACGGACAGCTCAACGCGCGCGCCAACCGGATCGCCCACCACCTTCGGACCCGGTACGGAGTGCGGCCGGACATGCCGGTCGCGGTGTGCCTGGAGCGCGGCCCCGACCTGGTGACGGCCGTGCTGGGCGTCCTCAAGGCGGGCGCGCCGTACGTCCCGATGGACCCGGAGTACCCGGCGGAGCGGCTGGCGTACATGGTGCGGGACACCGCGACCCCCGTCGTCCTCACCGGCTCCGCGCACACCGACCGGCTGCCCGCCGACGTACCGATGATGCTGCTCGACCTGGACACCACGACTTTGCCCGACGAGCCGGACACCGATCCCCGGCCCGTCGCCACCTCGCACGACCTCGCCTACCTGATCTACACCAGCGGCTCCACCGGCCGCCCCAAGGGTGTCGAGGTGGAGCACCGCAGCCTGATCAACCTGGTGCACTGGACGGTCGGGGAGTACGGGCTGGAACCCGGGCAGCGGATCGCGCTCATGGCCGGGATCGGCTTCGACCCGGCGGCGTGGGAACTGTGGCTCGGCCTGATCGGCGGCGCGACCTGCTGCGTCACCACCGAGACCGTCCGGCTCAGCCCCCACCTGCTGCGGGACTGGCTGTGCGAACATCGCGTCCACACCACGTTCCTGTCCACACCGATGCTGGAGGCCCTGGCGGCGCTGCCGTGGGAGGCGGACTGCGCCCTCGACTACGTGCTGACCGGCGGCGACCGGCTGCGGATGCCGCCGCGGGCCCGGCTGCCGTTCCGCGTGATCAACAACTACGGGCCCACCGAGACCACCGTCATCGTCACCTCGACGGAGGTCGAACCCGGCGACGTGGTCCCGCCGATCGGCCGGCCCGTCGCCAACACCCGGGCGTTCGTCGTGGATCAGCACGGGCGGCCGCTGCCCGTCGGCGTCCCCGGTGAACTCCTCATCGGCGGCGTCCCGGTGGCCCGGGGCTACCGGGGCAGGCCGGAGCTGACCGAGGAGAAGTTCGTCCCGTACGAGGCCGAAGGGGTGAGCACCCGGGTCTACCGCACCGGCGACCTGGTGCGGTGGCGGGCGGACGGGGAGCTCGAATTCCTCGGGCGGATCGACAACCAGGTGAAGATCCGCGGCCACCGCATCGAACTCGGCGAGATCGAGTCCACCCTGCTGACCCACCCCGGCATCGGCGAGGTCACGGTGATCGTCCGCGAGGACACCCCCGACGACAAACGGCTCGTCGCCTACCTCGTGCCCACCGGCACGGACACGCCGACCACCGCCGACCTCCACGCCCATCTGGGACGGTTCCTGCCCGACCACATGATCCCGGCGGCGTTCGTCACACTGGAGCGCCTCCCGCTGACCCCCAACGGCAAGGTGGACCGGAAGGCCCTGCCGATCCCCGACCACCAACGGCCGGACCTGGGAGAGGAGTACACGGCACCGCGCAACGCCGTCGAGCGGGCGGTCACCACCGTCTGGCAGGAGCTGCTGGGCATCGAACGCGTCGGCGTGCACGACAACTTCTTCCAGCTCGGCGGGCACTCGCTGCTCGCCACGCAGGTGGCCTCCCGGCTCCGAAAGGCGCTCCGGGTGGACGTCCCGGTACGCGCCGTGTTCGAACTCCCCACCCCGGCGCAGCTCGCCCAGGGCATCGCCGACCTGATGATGGCGGCGATCACCGCGCAGTTCGCACCCGCCGGGTGATCCTGCCCGGCGCCGCGACGGAAGGGGCCGGACCCCGGCGACGGGATCCGGCCCCTTCCCGGCCCGGTGCGTCGGACCGGACCGGTCAGGCCATGTCCTCGGCGCGGATGCCGCCGCTGGCGAGCGCGAGGGCGCCGAGCTGGAACCGGCTCCGGGCACCGAACCGGTCGGTCAGCTTCTCCGAGAGGCGGCGCACCGTGCGCACCGAGACGTCCATCCGCCGCGCCGCTGCCGCGTCCGTCAGCCCCTGCGCCCACAGCAGGAGCACATGCTGCTCCTGGAGGGAGAGATTGCCACGGGTGCGGGGGCGGGCCTCGGCGAGCGGCAGGGCCTCCTTCCACAGCCGGGCGAACAGGGTCGCGAAGGCCTCCGTGACCGACTCGACGCCGCAGGCCATCGCGCCGACCACGCCGTGTCCGCTGGTGACCGGCACGACGGCGTGCCTGCGGTCGGAGACGATCATCCACACGGGCAGCGACGGCAGGGTGCGGACGGCGCCGCCGCACTCCTCGCTCCGGCGCAGCCGCTCCGTCGCCTCCGGGTCGTTGCGGACGCTCTCCAGCACGATCGTGCGGGCGGGTGTGCCGCGCCGCCGGAGGATCTCGTGGAGCGAGTGACCGGCCTCGAAGGCCGCCGCGTCCGGCCGCTCGACCGGTCCGACGGTCAGCCACTCCTGCGCGCACGCGTCGGCGAGCGAGGTGACGTGCTGCCACACGGCATCCGCCCCGGCCAGCCACTTCACGTCCGGAACGCTCTCCCGGCCGTCCTGCCCCCGCTCCGACAGCAGCCGGGTCACCTCCAGCCGGCTGCCCTCCACCTGAAGCCGGTGGCGGGCCAGTTCGTCCTGCTGCCAGGTGAGTATCGCCGCCAGCCCGACCTCCGGATCGACCGGCCGCCAGCCGCTGGCGGAGTCCCCCGGGACGATGAGCAGCTGCGCGGACAGCCGCTCCAGTCCGCCCCGGACCGTTTCCTCGGTCTCCTCCAGTCGCGAGGCCAGCTCCGCCACCTCCGCGCCGGGCCGGTCGACCATCGAGATGTACACACTCCGTGCGACGGAGTCGATACCCAGAGAGGTCCGCATGTCGTGCGCTCCTGTATGTCTTGTCGTACGGCACCTGTTGGCTGTGGGACACGAGTCGAGTTCGTACCGGCGGGGTGTTCTCCCGGGGCGACACCGGGGGAGCCGCCGGCCGGACACCAGTAGAACGGGTGCCGTGGCGGCGGCGGATGCGGGGTGATCCCCCAAGTTCCTTCGGGCCACCGGCCCCCGGGGCGGGCGAAGCGGCCTTCCGCGGACGGATCCCGGACACGAAGACCGGTGTCCGGCGACCGGAGGGCACTGCTTTCCGACTACGGGCAACCGGCGCTTCGCCCTTGGTTCCCGCGGCCGGGCGCCATCGGACGGAGCCGCGTGGGCCATGGCGGCTCCCGGCCGAACGGCACGTCAGCCCGTCGTGTGCTCCGTGCGGCCGTGCCCGGGGGGCCGTACGGCGAAGGGGTTGCGGCGCACGGGCCGGGCTGCGTCGGCCGGGGGAGTGTGGTCCCTCTCCTCCCACGGCGTGCCGCGCAAGCCCCAGGGATACCTGCCGGGCCGGGCGGCAGCCGGTTCCCTCCGCCCCCACCGGCCGGGGCGCCGAGGATAGTGGGGGACGGTCCCCCATAAGGGGCCCCGCCCATCGGATCCAGGCCGTACGGCCGTCCTGTCAGGTGTTTCGGCGGCGGGAGGCTCCGGCCAAGGAAGGCACCAGGTGCCGGGCCGGGAGGCGAGCACGTCCTGGTGGGGCGGACAGAGATCCGCGGGCGGTACGGAACAGCTCCCTCGGCACCGGGCGTGAAGCGCGGCCCCACCCGGAAGGGCCGACTCTCCTCGAAGGCCGGATCGGATCAGGCTCCGTCGGCCGCCGTGATCGGCGGCGAAAGCGAGGGGGCTACGGCCCGCCGCGCTGTATGGGCGGCCTACCGGCGCGGAACGGACGGGTGACAGGAGGCGCCGGTCGGACCGGTCGGCGGGCGGGGGCCGCACCCACCCGCGTGGGGACGCCGGAATCCGGCGGCACCGCCGGGCGGAACGTCGAGGTGGAGGGTGACCGCGGCCGCTCCGGCCGCCGTGACGTCTACGCGGGCAGGCGGGCCGGGGGCCGCCTCCACCTCCGCTTCGACGCGGTGACGGGGGAACCGGACATCGACCGTGGCCCCGTCGACGTGGAGGGCGGAGGGCGCCGCCACCACCGGTCGTCGTCGAAGGCCGACGCCATGGTGTGCTCCGTGGGCCTCACGACAGCCTCCGGGCGGATGGCCGGGTCACGAGACGGCGGCGACCGAGGCCGTGAACGGAACCCCGTCCAGGGTCCAGTGGGAGTCGGGAGCGATCCCGAGTGCGGCGTAGACCTGGGCGGCGACATCGGCGTGGCGGAGGCCCGACGGAGTCGCGCCCGCCGGCAGGCCGGGACCGGACGCGGCGATCCAAGCCGTGCGCTCCTGCGGGCTGCGCCCTCCGTGTCCTCCTTCGTCGCGGTGGCCGTGGTCCGTCACCACGATGACCGTCCACCGCTCCGCCGCGTTGCCGGGCCGGCGGCGCACGGCTTCGAGGACGCGGCCGAGCCGCCGGTCGGCGGCCTCGATCGAACGCCGGTACTCCTGACCGCAGCCGAGGAAGTGGGCCGTCTCGTCGACGGCGCCCAGGTAGACGAAGCCGGCGTGGAGCTCCTCGTCCAGACCGAGAAGGTGTTCCGCCTCGGCGGTCACCCGGTCGTCCACCTCCTCCCACGCCTCGGGGGTGTCGGCCTGGGGGGCGACATAACCGAGCCGGGTGGGGGAGACGAAGAGCGGGCCTCCCTGCCGTGCGAGGAAGAGCGGCTCCCAGCCGCCGACGGCGAAGGTCCGCAGTCCGCAGTCGGCGGCGAGGCGGGTCGTGAAATCGGGAAAGACGTCCAGGCGGTTGCCGTCGAAACGGTTGGCCCACACCCCGTGCTTGGCGACGCCGACCCCGGTGACGACGGTGGTCCAGCAGGGACCGGACATCGTCGGTGTCGCGGAGTCCACCTCGACGGGGGCCAGGAAGCCCGCGCGGGCTATCCCGTCGAGGTACGGGGTGTCGAGTTCGGGCAGCAGGTCGAGGCGTACGCCGTCGATGCCGACCACCAGTACGCGAGCGGTGTTCTGGGTGTTTTCCATGGGACCGGTCCAGACGTGTCGGGAGAGGGAAGCGGGAGTGGGGGCGTGTCGTTCAGGGACCGACACGGCTGAGCCGGATCAGGCTGCTGGCGTGGTCACCTGCGGGCAGCCGAGGGTCGATGCCCCGATGGATCAGGAAGGCGCCGTCGTACACCTGGTTCGCGCCCGGGTCGAGGTACCGCGCCCCGGGATCGAGGGCGGGTAGCTTCACCGGGGCGGCCCCGTGCCCGAAGCGGGCCGTGGGACGCCAGACGAGGACCACGTGCTCGCTGTCGTCCGGCGCCGCGTAGTGGACCGCGGACACGGGGCCGTCGAAGGCGACGCGGTGCTGATGACCGCGCTGCACCAGTGGACGGATCTCCTTGTATTCGGCGACGAGCACGGCGGCCTCCGCCAGCTCCGCGTCGGACCAGGACGCGAGGTCCCCGCCGATCCCCAGCGCGCCCGCCATGGCCACGTGGAAGCGGAAGCGCAGTGGCGTGCCGCGGCCGGTCGTGGTGTTGGGGCTGTCGGTGACCCACGCGGCCATGGCCTGGGCGGGGAAGAGCTGACCGAAACCGTGCTGGATGCCGATCCGGTCGGCCGGATCGGTGTTGTCCGAGGTCCACGCCTGGTCGGTACGGGCGAGGACGCCGAGGTCGACCCGCCCGCCGCCGCCCGCACACGCCTCGATACGCAGTCCGGGGTGGGCTTCGCGCAACCGGTCCATGATCCGGTGGACGGCCCGGGTGTGATCGATCCACAGCCGGTCGGGGTCGGGATGATCCCAACCGGCCTCGGTGAAGGCCCGGTTGGCGTCCCACTTGAGCCAGTCGACACCGTGGTCGCGCACCAGGCGGTCGAGGGTCTCCCGGGCCCAGGACTCGACCTCGGGCCGGGCGAAGTTCAGGACCAGCTGGTTGCGGAGTTCCGTCGCGTCGAGCCGGGGGGAGTGGATGACCCAGTCCGGGTGCGCGCGGTACAACTCGCTGTCCCGGTTGACCATCTCCGGCTCCACCCACAGCCCGAACTCCATGCCGAGGCGGTGCACCTCGTCGGCGAGCGGGCGCAGCCCGCGGGGGAACGCCTCGGGGCGGGGAGTCCAGTCGCCGAGCCCGGACCGGTCGTCGCGACGCGTGCCGAACCACCCGTCGTCCAGTACGAAGAGCTCGGCCCCCAGCCGCGCGGCCAGGTTCGCCAGCCTCAGCTGACCGGCCTCGTCCACCTCGAAGCCGGTGGCCTCCCACGAGTTGTAGAGCACCGGCCGGTCCCGTTCGGGCTCCGGCAGGACGTACCTGCGCACGTAGTGGTGCCAGGCACGGCTCGCCGCGCCGAAGCCGTGCCCGGTGTACAGGCCGGCGTACACCGGCGTACGAAGGCTCTCGCCCGGACGGAGGGTCCAGGACAGCCCCTCGTGGCCGAAGCCCCCGGTCCAGACGGTGCGGCCGACCGGGTCGCGATGGAGCGTGACGCGCCAGCTCCCGCTCCAGGCGAGTGCGGTGCTCCATACCTCGCCCTCCTCCTCGGCCGCGGTGCCGTCGTCGAGGGCCAGCCACGGGGACGCGTGATGGCTCGTCAGTCCCCGACGGCTGGTCAGCACGGTCTCGGCGACGGGAAGCCGGTCGCGGCGCAGCTGGAACTCGCTGTTCCAGCCGCCGACCAGATGGCTGAGCCGGTAGTCGGAGAGGGCCGGGGCGGTCCAGGAGGCCGAGTCGAGCCGGCCGACGGAGACCGGACCGGCGGGGTCGTCGACCGCACCGGTATGGGTCAGCTCCGTCCAGCGCTCGACGACATCGGTGTCGGAACGTACCCGGTAGCACAGCTCCGCCCGCAGGGGACGGTGCCGGTCCTCCAGACGGAGTCGCAGCTCACCGCCGTCGATGCGATGACCCGCGAACCGCCACTGCGCCCCCCGGGTTCCGTCGGCGAAGCGGACCTGGAGGCCGGCGGGCCCGAAGCGCGCCCCGGTCTGCGGCGCGAGCTCATCGGCGGCGTCCGCCTCGAAGCTGCTCGCGGCCGGGGACGCCGGCTCCGGCGCCGCGGCCAGAGCGGCGGCGCCGAGCGGGGCGCCCCAATGGACGTGCCGCGGACTGCCGTCGGCGCCGACGCGGAGCGCGTACACGCTGTTCGGCGTACGCAGGATCGCGAGGCCCGGATCGGGGTCGAAAGTGACGGGCGGGAACGTGGCGGGCACGGATGCATCCCCTGACGTGCGGAGGGAAACGGGGGCGGATCCGGGGCGGCACGGAGCGAGTACGGCCTCGGTCGTGTGCGGCCCGGGTCCGAGGACAGGGCGGCCCGAGCGTAGGACGACCTCAACTCCCAAATCAATACTGGAAGAAGTTATTTATTTCCTCTACGTTGCACCCGTGCTTCGACAACACTCCCGGCCTCTGGTCAGCGCTCCCGCCGAGACCGCCGTCCTCGCCCTGCTCCTCGCGGAGGGGCCACTCAGCAGGGTGGAACTGGCACGACGGACGGGACTCTCCTCGACGGCCGTCACCAAGGCCGCCCGGCCGCTCATCAACGACGGTTACCTGTACGAACTCCCGCCGGAACGCACCGCCCCCGGTGCCGGCCGACCGGTCAACCCGCTCGCGGTCGATCCCGACCGGGAGTACTTCGTCGGGCTGAAGATCAGCGCCGACCAGCTCTTCGGCGCCGTCTGCGATCTGCGGGCCGGTATACGGGCCACCGCCTGCCGGCCCCTCGAGGTGCGTACGCCCGAACTCGCACCCGAGACCGTCGCCGCTCTCGTCGCCGAACTGGTCGACGAACTCCTTGACGAGAACCCCACGTTCCGGGAACGTACACGTCACCTCGGCGTCGCCGTCAACGGCGACGTGGACCGGGAGAGCGGACGGCTGCGCCATTCCGGACTCCTCGGCTGGCGGGATGTCCCGATCGGCGAACTGCTCGGCGCCAGCACCGGACTGACGGTCACCGTCGAGAACGACGTCAGGGCGCTGACCGTTGCCGAGCACTGGTTCGGAGAAGGCATCGGCACCGGCTACTTCGCCCTGGTCACCATCGGCGCGGGAATCGGCTCCGCGCTCGTCGTCAACGGGCACCTGCTCAGAGGCGCCCACGGCGTCGCGGGCGAGGTCGGACACCTCTGCGTCGACCCGTCGGGGCCGATCTGCCGCTGCGGCGCGCGCGGTTGCGTCGAAGCGATCGCCTCGACCGCCGCGATCCTCGAGGCGGTCCGCCGGTCCGCCGCGAACCAGCGCCTCACCTTCGAGGAGGTCGTGGCCATGGCCCGCGAGGGCAGCCCCGCGGCCCTCGAAGCCTTCGCCCACGCCGGTCGGGCCATCGGGACCGGCATCGCCGCACTGGTCAACCTGGTCGGTCCGGAGCGTGTGGTGGTCAGCGGGGAAGGAGCCGACACCTACGACCTCTTCGGCCGCCACATCCAGGACGCGTACGCCGCACACGCCTTCGGAGCGGCGTCCCAATGCCCACTGTCACTACGCCCGTTGCCCTGGGAGGAGTGGGCTCGCGGCGGAGCGGCCGTAGCCGTCCAGGCACTCTTCCCGCAGCGCGCGGCAACTTCCACGATCGGCTTCGGCTGACCGACGCGACGACCGGCCGCCCCACGGCGGCCGCGTACGACTCCCTGGCCGCGCACTCCTCTGCCGGCAAGCACTGACGAAGGCGTCGGCCAGGGAGCACATCCGCCCCGTACACACCCTCACACAAGGAAATGCGACATGAGCGCACGCAGATTCGAGCTTAGCCGACGCGGATTCCTCACAGGATCACTGCTCATCACCGCCGGGACGGTCCTGACGACCGCCTGCAGCACCGACCCCGACGGCTCCTCCTCGGCCGGCACCACCCTCAACGTCTGGTACCACGCCTACGGAGAAGCCGGTGCCCAGCAGGCCGTACTCCGCTACGCCAAGGAGTTCACCAAGGCCAACCCGGACGTGGCCGTCAAGGTGACCTGGGTTCCCGGCGACTACGCGGGCAAGCTGAACGCGACCCTGCTCACCGACGCGGCCCCCGACGTCTTCGAGATCGGCGACTTCAGCGAGAGCCTCGCCCGCCGCGGCCAGATAGCCGCTCTCGACGAGCTGTACGGAGACGCCAGGAGCGACTTCAACACCAACGCCATCGAGTCCGTCACCGTCGACGGCAAGCTCTACGGCGTCAAGATGGTCGACGACGTCATGATGCTCTACTACCGCAAGAGCGCCCTGGCGAAGGCCGGGATCAACCCGCCCACGACCTTCGACGAACTGGCCGCCGCGGCCAAGGCCCTGTCCACGGGGAAGAGCAAGGGCCTGTTCCTCGGCAACGACGGGGTCGGCGACTCCGCGATCCTCTCCGTCTGGTCCAACGGCGGCGACCTCGTCAGCCCCGACGGCAAGGTGGAGTTCGGCTCGGACCGGGCCCTTGAGGCGCTGAAGGGACTGAAGCGCCTGCACGACGACAAGTCACTGCTGCTCGGTTTCACCACCGACTGGTGGGACCCTTCCGCGCTCACCCAGGGCGTTGTCCCGATGCAGTGGAGCGGCCTGTGGGCGATGCCCGCCGTCTCGTCCGCCCTCGGCGACGACTTCGGTGTGCTGCCCTGGCCCGCGTTCGGGGCCGGCGGCACCCGGGCCGTCCGGGTCGGCGGCTGGTCCAGTTGCGTCAACGCCAAGGGCGGCAAGGTCGCCGCGGCCAAGGAGTTCGTCCAGTGGCTGTGGATCCGGCAGTCCGGGCTCCAGCAGGACTTCGGCGGAAGCTACGGACTCCACGTTCCGCCGCGCACCTCCGTCGCGGCGACCGCGAAGAAGCTGGCCACCGGCCCCGCCAAGGAGGCCGTGGGCCTGGCCTCGAAGTACGGCAAGCACAACCCGGGGACCTGGGACACTGCGGTCAGCAGTGTCTTCAACGGCGCCGCGGCCAAGATCGTCGGCGGCCACGGAGACCCGGCCGCGCTCCTGGCCGCCGCGGCGGAGAAGGCGCAGCACGAGATCGACAAGCAGCTCGGCCGGTGAACCGGATGGCTCCGGCGACCCACGACACGCCGATATCCTTGCGGGCCCGGCGCTCCGCGGCCACCCCGCCGGGCACCGCCCGCACCACACGGGCCGCTCGTCCTCGCGTGGGCCGGTCCGGATGGATCGCGTTCGTGCTGCTGACCGCGCCGACACTGATCGGGCTCGGCGTCTTCAAGTACGTCGCGATCGGCTGGAGCTTCCTGCTCAGCTTCAGCGACGCGCGCGGCACCATCGGCCTCGGCCACTGGGTCGGACTCGACAACTACCGCACCCTCCTGGCGGACCAGGCATTCCGCGACTCACTGCTCCAGATCCTCCTGTTCACCGCCTTCATCGTGCCCGTCACCTTCGCCGCGTCCTTCGGACTGGCCCTGCTGGTGCACCGCATCCGGCGCGGCCGGGCCCTGCTGCGCACCACCTTCCTCGTGCCGGCGGCCGTCTCGTACGTCGCGGCGTCGCTGCTGTGGAAGATGTGCCTGTTCAACGGCCTGCCGACCGGAATCGCCAATGTGGTCGGCGGCTGGTTCGGAGCGGAACCCGTGGCCTGGCTGCAGACCACCTCACCACCGCTCTACTGGATCGCCCTCGTCACCCTGCGCCTCTGGCTCCAGGTCGGTTTCTACATGGTGCTCTTCCTGGCCGGACTCCAGGCCATTCCCAAGGAACTCTACGAGGCCGCCGCACTCGACGGCGCCAACGGCCGACGGCTGCTGACCGGAATCACCCTGCCCATGCTGCGCAACACCTCCGTCGCCGTACTGATGCTGCTGTTCATCGCCGCCTTCCAGGCCTTCGACGAGTTCTACAACCTGTTCAACAGCGGGCTCTCCGGCACCGGAGCCGCCCCTGTGCAGACCCCGCTCGTCCACCTCTACAACACCGCCATGGGCAATCAGAACTACGGACTGGGCTCCGCCGGAGCCTTCGTACTGACCGCCCTCATCGTCGGAGTGACCCTGGTCCAGGGACGGGTCACCGGATTCGGCAGGGGCGAGGAGTGAGAGACGCATGACCACCTCGCCCGTGCTCGACACCGCGCGCACCCTCGCCCGCGGCCTGCTCGTCGGCCTCCTCACCCTCGCCTTCCTGACGCCCTTCTACCTGATGCTGCGCAACTCCCTGATGGACGCGCAGGGCCTCACGGCGCCGGGGTGGACATGGTGGCCGTCGACGATGCACTTCGAGAACTTCACCGACCTGTTCGGCGACCCCGCCGTCTCCATGGGCCCGGCCCTCGGCAACTCGCTGCTCATCGCCGGTGTCACCGCGCCGGTCTCCACCCTCCTAGCCTCCGCCGCCGGCTACGCCCTCGCCCGGATCCCCGTTCCGGGACGGGGGGTGATGCTCGGCCTGGTGGTCGCCACCCTGATGATTCCCGGCTCGGTCACCTTCGTGCCGACCTTCGTCGTCGTCGGCTCCATGGGCGGTGTGAACACTCTCTGGGGCATCATCGTGCCCGGCCTGTTCAATCCGTTCGCGGTGCTGCTGTTCCGCAACTTCTACCTCCAGTTCCCGAGCGAGATCGAGGACGCCGGACGCATCGACGGCCTGGGCTGGCTCGGCATCTACCGCAGGATCGCGTTGCCGAGCTCCGGGGCGATGCTCGCCTCCCTGGGGGCACTGTCCTTCATCGAGAGCTGGAACGCCTTCCTGTGGCCGCTGGTCATCGGCCAGGACCCCTCCGCCTGGACCGCGCAGATCGCCCTGTCCACCTTCCTCACCTCGCAGACCATCAACCTGCCCGGACTCTTCGCCGGCGCCGTCGTCACCATCACCCCCCTGGTCGTCATGTTCCTCGTCGCCCAGCGCCACATCGTCGAAGGCATCGCGACCAGCGGCCTCAAGGGCTGAACCACCGCAGCGTTCCGCACCAGACAGGCACCATTCCCCCACCCGTACAAGGAGCCTCTCCGTGACACCTCGCATCACACCGCTCCGACGCGTGACCGCGGCTCTCGCCACGTCGTCCGCGCTCCTCCTCTGCTCCCTCGCCCCCACGGCCGCCGCGGCCGATCCGGCGACGGCTTCGGCGTCGGCGCCCTCGGTCCTCACCGGTGCCCAGCTCGCCGCCTCGTGGACCGGCCCGCTCTCCACCCGGGACCGGTACGTCGTCGACGCCGACGGGGACCGCTTCAAACTCAAGTCCGGCAACTGGGCCGGCGCCCAGGGCACCTGGCAGGGCAGCGGCGACGTCAACGACCCGGCGAACCACCAGGCGCGGCAGATGTCGCACAACATCCCGCTCGGCCTCGACCGGAAGCCGATCTCCCGGATCCTGGCCGATTTCCACGCCCTGGGCCTGAACAGCATCCGGCTCCCGTTCGCCAACGCGCTCATCCACGACACGAGCACCGTCCCGGACTCGGCCGTCACTGCCAACCCACAACTCAAGGGGAAGACCCCGCTGCAGGTCCTCGACGCCGTCGTCGCGTCCCTGACCGCGGACGGCTTCGCCGTCATCCTCAACAACCACACCACCAGCTACCGCTTCTGCTGCGGGCTTGACGGCAACGAGCGCTGGAACAGCGGTCAGACCACCCAGCAGTGGATCGACGACTGGGTGTTCCTCGCCAAGCGCTACCGCGACGACAAGCGGGTCGTCGGAGCCGATCTGCGCAACGAGGTCCGCCGCGACACCTGGAACGACGCGAACTGGGGCTGGGGCGACGACCACGACCTCAACAAGGCCCTGGAGGAAGCGGGCAACAAGATCCTCCAGGCCGATCCGGACCTGCTCATCGTGATGGAGGGCATCAACTGGCAGGGCATCCCGACCGACATCACCCCGCACGGCCGCCCCACCCTCACCCCGGTCGCCACCCTGTCCAACACCCTGATCCGCTCCGACAAGCTCGTCTACGCGGCCCACTTCTACGGCTACACCGGCCCGAACCACACCGGCGCCACCGGAACGGGCGAGACCCACGACCCGCGTTACGAGGAACTCACCCCCGCACAGCTCGCCCAGGTCGTCGACGACCAGGCCCTGTTCGTCACCCGGTCCGGCCAGCACTTCACCGCTCCCGTGTGGATCAGCGAGTTCGGTGCCGCCGGCCGGGGCGACCTCGATGCCAGGGAACGCGCCTGGTTCGCCAATTTCACCGACATCCTGGTGAAGAACGACACCGACTTCGCCATCTGGCCCCTGGTCGGCTGGACCGACGCGAACGGCACCCCCCAGGACAACTGGGCCATGGTCAACTACAGCGCGGACGGAACCCGGCTCGGTGTCATGGACACCGGCGACTGGCGCGCAACCGCCTGGGACAAGCTGGTCAACGCCCCCGGCCGGACCGGTCCGATCGCCTCCGCACCCCGCTGGAACATGCTGAACCTGGACTACGCCGACTACAACGTCTCCGCCACCAAGCTCGCCGGACCCGACTGGTCCGTCGGCAACCGCAAGGGCAACTGCCCCGACACCCAGCGCCTCGTCGGCCTCGGCCGCAGCGACAGCAGGGGACTGTGCACCGACGCCGGCCAGCCGGTGAAGGGCGCCGGTTCCTGGACCGTCGTCACCGACGAACGGTACGTCACCGGCGGCGACTGGGCGAGCGGCTACAGCAAGCTCCAGTGCCCCGCCAACGCCTTCGCGGTCGGCTACAGCGTCAACAAGAGCGCCATGGCGGCCCTCCTGTGCGCCCCGGCCGTGGCATCCCTGCCCGTCAACGGCCGCGCGGTCTGGTTCGACAACGGCGACAACCGGCCCGCAACCGGCGGATCGACCGGCAGCGACTGGGCCCCGGGCCACTACAAGGGCCAGTGCGCCGACACCGAGTACCTCGCGGGCGTCGCCTACACCTGGAAGTGGAACCACGGAGGAGTCCCCGACGCCCTCCTGTGCCGCCCGCTCGGCTGAACCAACCGGATTCGTACCCCCTGAGGAGCACCACAGCCATGCCCCTGCTGGAGATCGCCGACGACGGCTTCCGTCTCGACGCCCGACCGTTCCGCATCCTCTCCGGAGCACTGCACTACTTCCGCGTCCATCCGGAGCAGTGGGCCGACCGACTCCACAAGGCCCGGCTGCTGGGTCTCAACACGGTCGAGACCTACGTCCCGTGGAACCTGCACGCCCCGTACCGAGGGGAGTTCCGCCTCGACGGAGGTCTCGACCTGCCCCGGTTCCTCGACACCGCGGCCGCCGAGGGACTCCACGTCCTGCTCCGGCCCGGCCCGTACATCTGCGCGGAGTGGGAGGGCGGAGGACTGCCCTCCTGGCTGCTCGCCGAGGAGGGGACCGTCCTGCGCAGCAGCGACCCCCGCTTCCTACGGGAGGCCGACGCCTACTTCGGATCGCTGCTGTCCCCGCTCCGGCCCTACCTGGGAAGCAACGGCGGGCCGATCCTCGCCCTCCAGGTCGAGAACGAGTACGGAGCCCACGGCGACGACACCGCCTACCTCGCCGAACTCGCCGCCATGCTGCGCCGCCACGGCGTGGACGTCCCCCTGTTCACCTGCGACCAGCCCGCCGACCTGGTGCGGGGCAGCCTGGACGGGGTCCTGCCCACCGCCAGCTTCGGCAGCCGGGTCGCCGCCGGACTCGCGGCACTGCGCGAGCTCCGGCCGCACGGACCGCTGATGTGCACGGAGTTCTGGATCGGCTGGTTCGACCGCTGGGGCGGCGTACACACCCGCCGCGACCCGGCCGACGCCGCCGCCGACCTCGACCGGCTGCTCGCCGCGGGTGCCTCCGTCAACATCTACATGCTCCACGGCGGCACCAACTTCGGCTTCACCAACGGAGCCAACGACAAGGGCACCTACCGGCCCACCGTCACCTCCTACGACTACGACGCCCTCCTGGACGAGGCCGGTGACCCCACCCCCAAGTACGTGGCCTTCCAAGAGGTCATCGCCCGCCACACCTCTGCCCCCGCCGAGCCACTGCCTCCCGCGTCCCCCAAGGCCGCCTTCGGCCCGGTGGAGCTCACCCCCACCGCCGGGCTGCTGGAACAGGCGGACGCCCTCGGCACCCCGGTGACCGCCGACCGGCCCCTGACCATGGAGGAACTCGGCCACCCCTTCGGATTCGTCCTCCACGAGACCGAACTGCCCACACCCGGGCCGGCCGTCCTGCACGTCGAGCGGGTCCGCGACCGCGCCCAGGTCTTCGTCGACGGCCAGCCGGTCGGCGTCCTGGAACGGGAGAACCACGAGCACACCCTCGTCTTCACCGTTCCCCGCCCCGGAGCCCGCCTCGCCGTGCTCGTGGAGAACCAGGGACGCGTCAACTACGGTTCCGGGCTCCATGACCGCAAGGGCCTTCTCGGCCGCACGACGGTCAACGGCACTCCGCCCCCCGCCTGGCGCAGCCGCGCCCTGCCCCTCGACCGGCCCGACGCCTTCCCCCACGGGTCCGCGGACCCGGGCCGTCACCCGGTGGGCCCGGCGTTCCACCATGGCGTCCTCACCGTGGACGAGCCCGCCGACACCTTCCTCCACCTCGACGGCTGGACCAAGGGCGTCGCCTGGATCAACGGCTTCCCCCTGGGCCGCTACTGGTCCCGGGGGCCCCAGCGCAGCCTGTACGTTCCCGGGCCCGCGCTCAGACCCGGCCCCAACGAGATCATCGTCCTCGAACTCCACGCCACCGCCACCCTCCGCGTCCACCTGCGTGACACACCCGACCTCGGGCCCACCGAGGAGTGACCGTCGTCCCACGGAGCACACCATGCACAGCGACCGACGTTTGACCGAGCAGCGGCTCGACCGCGTCCTGAACCAGTGCATCCGTCCGGCCGTCCACGCCCGCGCCAGACCGCTCCCGGTGGAGATCTGGAACGCCCGTCGGTAGACGCGGAATCCAACCGGCCGGAGCCGTCGCAGCCCACATCGCTCCAGCCGACGCTGCGCCCGTTCGAAGTCCGTACCCTCCGGTTCGGGCTCCGGCCCCGTCCATGACCCCGGCCGGCCACCTCGGCCCGATCCAACCGAGCACACGATCCAGGAGACCTCGTGCACACCGTACTGCGGGCCGTCCTCTTCGACATGGACGGCACACTCGTCGACACCGAGCGCCTCTGGAGGCAGGCGGTCGAGGAGGAGTCCCTGAGCCTCGGTCTCACCCTCACGGAGGCGGACCTCCCACACGTGACCGGCCGCGCCATTGAGGACACCGCCGCCCACCTCGCCGCCCGCACGGCCGGCCGGACCCGCCCGGCCCGGCTGGCCGCTTCTTTGGAACGCCGCTTCACGCACCTCGTGCGAGGCGACGTGGTCCCGCTTCCGGGAGCCGAGGCCCTCCTCGCGGCGCTCGAAGCTGCAGGCGTGCCCACGGCCCTGGTCTCGGCCTCGCCCCGCCCCGTTGTGGACACCGTCCTCACCGCCCTGGGGCGCCACCGCTTCACCACCACCGTCGCCGCGGGTGAAACCGTCCGCACCAAGCCGTTCCCCGACCCCTACCAGGCGGCCCTGACCGCCCTGGGCGCCCCACCGGCCGGCTGCGTGGCCGTCGAGGACAGCCCGACGGGCATCGCTTCGGCGGAGGCCGCCCGATGCACGGTCCTTGCGGTTCCCTCCGTCACCGCCGTCCGACCGGCCCCGCACCGCACGGTGGTCCACAGCCTGCTGGACGTGGACCTCGCCCTGCTCCGGCGCCTGGTCGCGAGGGGATGAGAGAAGGGAATCCCCGTCCGGTCGGGCGACCGGACGGGGGCTCGGTGAGGCGGACGGACCGGGTCAGGGCTTGACGCGGACCACCTGCGGGTCGTGGTCGGAGGCCTGGACGGCGAACTCGCTGTTGATGTGGACGACGTCGTAGCGGGTCTGCTGCTTCTTGAACGCGGGGCTGACCAGGATGTGGTCGAGCACCTGCGAGTTGCCCTGGTAGACGTACGAGTAGCGCTCGGAGGCGGGCAGCTCGTTCACCAGGTCGCGCAGGACGCCGTCCTTGGTGAGGGTCTGGAGGGCCGGAGAGAACTGGTAGTCGTTGAAGTCGCCGAGGGAGACCACCCGGGCGCCCGGGTCGGCGGCCAAGAGCTTGGCGACGAAGGCGTGCTCGACCTCGGCCTGCTGGGCGCGCTGCACCTCGGAGCTGCGGGCCGGGGCCTGGAACCGGCTGTCCAAGCCCTGGTCGCCGCCCTTGCTGTTGAAGTGGTTGGCGATCACGAAGACCGGCTTGTTGTGGAACATGAACTGGCCGACCAGCGGCTTGCGGCTGCTGTTCCACGCCTCGTTGCCCGGGTCGATCCGGCCCGGGGAGGCGGTCAGCGAGGCGCGCTTGCCGGTGCCGGTCACGCCCACGGCGGTGGTGGCGTCGCCGCCGGGGATGTCGGTGAAGGAGACGCGGTGCGGGTTGAACAGGAAGACCTGGCGGATGTTGCCGCCGGGCTCGCCGCCGTCCTTGCCGTCCACCGGGTCGACGGAGCGCCAGTCGTACGCGGGGCCGCCGGCCGCCTTGATCGCCTCGATGAACTTGGCGACGGTGGCACCGGCCGCGACCGTGCCGTCGTTGACCGGACCGTTGTCGTCCTGGACCTCTTCCAGGGCCAGGATGTCGGGCGAGCGCAGGTTGGTGACGACGCCCTTCGCCAGCTCGGCGAACTTCTCGTCCGGGTCGCCCGGGTCGAGGTTCTCGACGTTGTACGTGCCGATGGTCAGCTCGCTCGGGAGGGCGCGCTGGGTCACCTCCCGCTGCAGCCCGCCCGACTCGACGGCGCCGAGCCGGTCCGCCTGCACCGCGTATCCGCCGAACTTGGTGTAGTCCAGCGGGCCCCCGGTGGCCCCGGTGAGCCGGTCGCCGACATCGGCGACCGGGAAGTCGGCGGCGGCGCCGAGCGACTGGACCAGCAGCCGGCCGGAGTTCTGCCGGTCGTAGCCGAGATACACGGAACCGCCGCGCGCCGACCGGGGGTCCTGCTCGCGGGCGTTCACCCACAGCTCCTGGTACGCGTTGCTGGCCTGCGTCACCGGCACGTCGCGGACCTCGACGTTCATGCCCTCCAGCGACTCGTACAGGTCGAGCGCGTGGGCGTCGGGCCGCAGCGGCAGGGACTCGATCGAGCCGCCCGCCATGTCCGGGGCGTACACCGCCGGGATGACCGAGCCGTCCAGGACGACCGGGGCGGGTACCGCGTTGCCCGAGGAGACCACGGTGGTCTTGGGGCCGGAGAGCTCGGTGAGGGACTGCGAGCCGCCCGAGCTGTTCGGGTAGTACTCGGTCACCTTGGCCGTGACCAGCACCGAGTCGCCGACCTTGACGGCCGGTCCGGAGCCGCCGGTGTAGACGAAGACGCCCTCGCTGGTGGCCGGGTCGGCGTCCGGGTTCGGGTCCTGGAACCAGAAGCCCTTGGTGCCGTACGTACGGACGCCGGTGACGATGCCGGGCACGCCCACGACGGTCTGGCCGGCCATCGGCGAGACGCGGGTGGCGCCCTGGATGTCATGGATGCGCACGGTGCCGGGCTCGGTCGGGCCGGTGCCGCCGTCGCCGCCGGGGGTCGTCTCGCCCTTGCCGTTGACCGGGGTGGGCGCGCCGGCCTGGAAGTCGGCGGCGTTGTCGTCGGTGTCGGCGAGAGAGGCGGCGCGGGCCACCGAGGCGCTGTTGGAGGCGCCCGCGGCGGCGCCGGAGCCCTCGTGGACCACGGCGTTGCCGAAGCCCACCAGGTCGACGATGCGCGGATCGGCGGCGCAGTCCGCGGCGGTCTTGCAGGCCAGCGCGTCGGTGCCGCTGACGAGCGCGACGGTCCCCGCGGTGCCGGACAGCGCCAGGCTGCCCGAGGCGTCGGCGGTCGGCAGGTTCACGGTGCCGCCCGTGCCCGCCGCCTCGGCGACCAGGTAGCGGGCGCCCGGGGCGACCGAGCCGCTCAGCGGGGTGACCCCCCACTTGCTGCCGGCGCTGGGCGTGCCCGGCAGGTACTGCACGCTGTAGCCGACCAGGCCGAAGGCGGCCCCGGACGGGTTGGCGAGTTCGATGAAGTCGTTCTTCAGCGTCGCGCCCGAGTTGCCGCCACCGCCGTACACCTCGGCGATGACCACGCCCGTGGACGGGGCGGCGACCGCGCCGGGCAGCGGGACGAGCACCAGCGACGCGGTGACCGCGGCGGGCAGGGCGGCGCGCAGCAGTCTGCGGCGGGAGCGGCGGTTGGGGAGGGGACTGGGCACCGTTGCGGCACTCCTTCATGGCAGGACACAGCCCGGTCGCCGCGGCGGGCGCCGGGATCGGTGAGGGATCGTCAAGGTGGTGACGGGGGGACGCCGGACGGCGTCTCGCGCGGATCCAGAAGCTGAAGATACGCGCGTAGAACATGGCGTAACAAGGCTTCGGACATGAACTTTTCGTCACCTTTCCCGGCCGGCCCGGTCGCTGTTCCCGCAGGTCGGGCCGGGGCGCACCGGACTGTGCGGCATCCCGCACGGCTCGGCGGCCGATCCGTGCCCGGACTTCCCCCACCCGGAGACGCCCCGAGTGATCGAACTCATGTCCGCCCCCGGTGCGGTCGTTTCCGAGGGACGACGAGTGCGCAGGATCTGTTCCGGGCGAGCTGTGCCAGGGCGTGACCGAGTGCCGGCCCCGTGACCGCACCGGCTTGGCCATGGGCCCGTGGACGCGAGGAGACCTGTGCCCGACGCGCTCCCGGGGCGGCGCGGCAGACCCCCGCCCGTCCGGCCCGCCTCGACTCTTCACCCCCCCACCGCACATTCGACGGAGGAGCATTGCGCAAGGTTCTGAGTACCCTGGCGGCCACGATCGCCGTGGTCGCCGCTCTCCTGGTGCTGGTCCCCCCGCACCCGGGCGCCCGGCCCGAGGCGAGAACGGCCACGGCCACCGCGCTCGACGGCGCCGAACCGGCCGGGGCCACCGCGGGCGCCCACACGGTGACGTTCGTCAACAGCACCGGCAAGAAGATCTGGGTCGGCTCCACCGTCAACGCCGACGGATCCAGGAACTTCGGATCGTTGCCGGTCCTGGAGCCCGGACAGTCGGCGACGGTGACCGTCTCGGAGGACGAGGCCCCCGGCCACTGGCGCGGCACGTTCTTCGCCCGCATGGGGTGCGGCGGCGAGTCCGGCAGCACCTTCCACTGCGAGCTGGGCGACTGCGGCGCCTTCGCCGACCACTGCGCGCCGGACACCGGTGAGCAGCCGGTGAGCCTCGCCGAGTTCAACTTCGACCCCGGCGACGACATGGCGCCCTGGTACGACGTGAGCTATGTCAACGCCTTCTCCGTACCGGTCACGATCACCCCCACCGAGGTCTCCGGCTCCGGTGGCGGCTGCGGCGAGGTGGGCTGCGCCGAAGGCCTGCTGCCGAAGTGCCCCGCCGACGACCTGACACGGTGGAGCGACGGCACACCGAAGCTGTGCACCAACCCGAACCGCGATGCCAAGACCCCCTACAGCGACATGATCGCCACCAACTGCCCCAAGGCGTACGGCTGGTCGAAGCAGGACCAGGAGCCGGGCAACCAGGTCATGCAGCAGTGCAGCCGATGCGGCGGCTTCACCGTCGAATTCCACCGCGGCGCCTGAACGGACGGGAGCGCACCATGCGCAGAAGAAGCATCCTCACCGCCGCGCTGACGGCCCCGCTCGCCCTCTCGGCCGCCGGCCGCGCCACGGCGGTCGCGGCCCGGTCCGGCACCCCGGGGACGGCCACGGACCGGATCGCGGCCCCGGCCACCTCCGACGCGAGGAAGAAGGGCGTGAGCGCCTGGAACTTCGACGGCGTCGCCCAGGACCTCGCCGACTCCGGGGCCGGCTGGTTCTACACCTGGTCCTCGGGCAGATCCGGGATCGCCGCTCCCGACGGCGTCGAGTTCGTCCCGATGATCTGGGGCCCGGATTCGGCGACCGACGCCGAGCTGGACCAGGCCAGGCAGCAGGGCACGACCCTCCTCGGCTTCAACGAGCCCGACCATCCGGGGCAGGCGGTCATGAGCGTGCAGCAGGCGCTCGACCTGTGGCCCCGGCTGCAGTCGACGGGCCTGCGGCTCGGCGCGCCCGCCGTGGCCACCGGCGCGGACAGCGCGGACGGCTGGCTCGGCCAGTTCCTCCGGGGCGCCGCCGACCGAAACCTCAAGGTCGACTTCCTGCCCGTCCACTGGTACGGCGCCGACTTCGACGCCACCAACGCCACCGACCAGCTGCGCGGCTACCTCCAGGCCACCTACGACCGCCACCACAAGCCGCTCTGGCTGACCGAGTACGCTCTCATCGACTTCTCGTCCGGCACACCGAGGTACCCGTCGCGGGATCAGCAGGCGGCCTTCGTGCAGCAGTCGACGGCCATGCTCCAGAGCCTGCCGTTCGTCGAGCGGTACGCCTGGTTCACGCTCTCCACCGGCCGCGGCGACGGCACCGGACTGTACGACGGCACGACCGCCACCCAGGTGGGCGCCGCCTACCGCGCGGCAGGGTGAGCCGTATCCCCGCCCCGCATCCCCGCAACGGAAAGGCAGCAGCCATGCTCCGTTCTCTCCCTCTCGCCCGTCTGGCCGTCGGCGCCACGGTCCTCGCCGGGGTGGTCGCCGCCGCACCGGGCGGCTCCGCCGCGCCCGCCGTCCCGCTCGCAGGCACCTGCTGGGCGACGCACTACGGCCCCATCCCGCCCGGCTCCTACACCGCCAGCGGCGAAATCTTCGACAACAACGCCGACACCACGGCGACCTCGCTCACCCGCGATCCGCAACTCCCCTTCAACACACTGGTGAAGGTCACCAACACCGCGAACGGAGCCTCCCTCGTCGTCCGCGTCAACGACCGGGGCACCTTCGCCCAGACCCCGCAGGAACCCAAGTGCCTCGACCTCACCGACGGCGCCTTCCAGCGCCTCGGCGGCGTCATCGACCCGGACCAGGGCCACATCGAGGTGACGGAGGAAGTCCTGCCGTAGCGACCCGCCACGGGAGGAGGAGGGCGCCTGACGGACCAGAAGCCCGGGTCAGGCGCCCCTTCCCGGGCCGACCGTCAGGTCGGCGGGCCGTCAAGGCCGCTGAAAGCCCGTCGGTCGACGTTCGCTTCTCGCGGGTCACCGAGGGGCGGGGCGCTTCACGCGGCGGACCGGACTTCGATGGCGTGGCCGAGGGCGGTCTGCTCCTCGTCGGGAAGGCGGCGCTCGGCGTGGAGCATGCGGAGGGCGGTGGTGATGCGTTCCTCATCCTCGGGTGTTCCGAGGCTGCCCATGTACGGGGGCAGCAGCAGGCTGAGGGCTTCGAGGTCGGTGCGGGCGCAGAGCGTGGTGAGGAGCGGGCCGACCGGGTCGTCGTGCCGCTGTGGCGCGGGCCGGGCAGTGGCGCGCAGTCCTGCGGCGATGCGGTAGCGCAGCCATTGGTTGTGGGGGCCGGCCGGGACGTCCTCGATGTGTTCGGCGGCGGCCTCGAAGTGTTCGCGGGCCCGCTCGATCTGGCCCAGGTCCCGGTGGGCTCGGGCCATGTTGGCGTGAAGCGAGGCGTAGAAGCCGCGGACACGCGCGTCGCCGACCCGGTCGGCCCGGGTCAGGCACTCCTGGTTCCAGCGCAGGGTCTCCTGCGGGGTCGGCTGGTGCCGGGCGAGGTAGTGCGCGGCGATGCAGGCGTCGTAGTCGTCCTCGGCCGCTTCCCACGCTTGTAGGAACAGCACCCGTGCTCGGACGTCTCGTCCTTCGGTCTCGGCCTGCATCCCCTGCGCGCACAGCTGGATGACGGTGTTCTCCGGGGCGGTCACGGTTCTCCTGAGGTGATGGGGGGTGATGGTGGGAAAGGATCAGATGGGGGCGTCGAGAGCGACGGGCATGACCAGCGTGGTGAAGCTGCCCTGGTCTGCGGAACGCAGCACGACAGGCTGGTCCACGGCGGAGATCTCCAGCAGCACGTCGGGACCGACACTGGCCTCCAGAGCGGGAGCCAGGACGGCGGGATCGAACCCGATCCGCCGGGGCAGGTGCTCGTGGCAGACCGCGGGCAGGGTGACGGCGTCGGAGTGATCGGCAAGGGAGACGACCAGCTCATCGTCGGCGAAGCTCAGAGCGATGCGTGCAGCCTCTCCGTAGCTGTTGACCGCGTCACGGAGGGTCGGGCGATCCACGATCACGCGGTATTCGGTCGGGGCCAGGGCCGAGAGCATCCCGCGGTAGGCGGGGAACAGGTCATCGGTCGTCACCAGGACACGGGACTCTGCCGTACCGCGTGCGCGGGCGCCGTCCGGTCCGACCTGGATGGTGACCTCGTGGACTCGCGCCGCCCATTGCCCGAACTCGATCAGGTCGGCCGCGTGCACCAGAAGGCGGCAGGGACCTCCGTCGAGTGCGGTCGGCCTCAGGACGCGCATCGACAGGCGATAGCGATCGGTGGCCACCAGACGGACCTCGCCGTCACCGATCTCGATGAGGACGCGGCCCAGCGCGGGCAGTTCCACGTCGGAAGCCGCAGCCGGTACCACCTGGCGTACCGCACTGGCCAGCTCCGCACCACCGATTCGCGCTTCCGTCATGCTGTCCGCGGTCGAGAGGGAACGCAGGACCACGGCGATGGCGTCCTCGGCCGTCCGTGTCCGCTCCCGCATCCTCTCCAAGTGCCGCTCCAGCACCTCTCTGCCCTCGTGTTCGGGCCCGTCGAGCACCACGGTGACCTCAGCCAGCGGCAGTCCCGCTTCTCGCAGACCGCGCAGGAGGACGGCCCGGGCCTCCTGCGCAGGGCTGTAGAAGCGGTATCCCGTCGCCCCGTCGACCCACGCCGGCCGCAGAACGCGGCAGTCGTCGTAGAAACGCAGGGCGCTCGGAGCGAGACCGACCCGCCGCGCGAAGGCGCTGATGCTCAGTAGTTCCGTGGTGCCGTCCATGGCCCCGATTGTCGACGTTCATCCCACTTGAAGGTCAACTCGCCCTTCGGCCGGGTGCCACGCCACCACCGGGCACAGGAGCTCGACCACTTGGGCATGCTTCCTCCCAGCCGGAGCGCCCAGGGCTTCGAGTGGTTGCCCGCCGTGACACCTCCCGCCGAAACATTGGCCAAATCTTCCCGCCCGATCCGCTGCTCCTGGGGCCTCCGGGCCCGCCTGGCCGTTTCGGGTGCGAAACCGCGAGAAGCCCCGTTCCCGGGTCCGACGGCGGTGCTCCCGATCAGTCGGCTCCTCGGCGAGCGGGTCCAGGGGCGGGCCGTCCTGCCCGACGCCTGTCCGGTGAGGGCGCCAGTCCCTCGCTTGATGCCCACCGACTGGAACCCGGCCCGGCGGTAGTCGCGGAGCGCCACGGCGTTGGCGGCGGGACGGTGGTCGGCCGGTGACGACCGCGTTCCCGCATCGGCACGTGGTCGGCGTGCCCACCGCGTCGGAGCACAGCCGTTTCCTGGGATGACGTACCATCAGAACCGTGCCGGCGCGCGCATGGTGGACACCCGGCTGGGCCTCTGCTCGAACCGGATCGGTTCGACGGCCACTCCCTCGACGACAGCGGCGGGCATGTGCTCCCAGCCGTCCCGGAGCGATCCCCACGGTGCCCCCGGGCCCCGCGCGATCCTGCCGAGGATCTCGTCCTCGTCGTTTGACACGGGTCGCGGTACGGCCTTGCTTCCGGTCGGCCCCATGTCCCGCACCATCGCACGGAGTTGTTGCGGGTCGGACCACGCGATGCGGTTGCAAACACGCGTGACGATGCAGGTTCCGGCACGAGGGAAGATCTTCACCGGTTGGCTGGTATTCACTGATGCCCGTCGTCCGGAGCGCCGGACTGGACGTACCGAGGGCGGGGTGCCAGGCACCTGCCACGTTTCGAGACTGGGTGGGGTATGTCGCTGCGCAGCGATCACATAGCTGTTGTCGGAATGGCCGCACGATTCCCGGGCGCCGATACCGCGGACGAGTTCTGGCGGAACCTCTGCGACGGTGTGGAGTCCGTCGAGTGGCGTACTCCCGAGGAGCTGCGCGAGGCGGGGGTGTCCGAGGCCGAGTACACCTCGGACACGTACGTGTCGGCCTCGTACTCGGCGTCGGAACTCGACGGCTTCGACCCGGGGTTCTTCGGCCTCACCCAGCGCGAGGCCGAGATCAAGGACCCGCAGCACCGCCTGTTCCTGGAACTCGCCAACACCGCGCTCGAACACGCCGGTTACGACCACCGCCGCATGACGCGGCGGGTCGGGGTCTTCGGCGGCACCGCGAACAGTCCGTACCGCGAGGACTACGTGTACGAGAACGCGGCGGTCATGCGGGCCACCGGCGCCATGAGCGTCACCGTCGGCAACTACCCGGACTACGTCGCCCCGCTCGTCTCGTACAAGTTCGGGTTCCTGGGGCCGAGCATCTCCATTTACACGGCGTGCTCCACCTCGCTCGCCGCCGTTCACCTGGCCGCGCAGAGCCTGCGCAGCGGCGAGTGCGAGGTGGCTCTGGCCGGGGGCGCGCAGATCGACCTTCCGCTCGGCTCCGGTTACACGCACGCCGAAGGCAGCATCTACTCCGCCGACGGGCACGTGCGGCCGTTCGACGCGAACGCCAGCGGCACGATCTTCTCCAACGGCGGCGGCGTCGTGGTGCTCAAGCTCCTGGAGGACGCACTCAAGGACGGAGACACCATCCACGCCGTCATCCGCGGCTCCGCCGTGAACAACGACGGCGACGACCGGGCCGGTTTCACCGCCCCCGGTGTCCACGGCCAGACCGAACTCATTCTCGACGCACTCAGCGACGCCGAGGTCGACCCGCGGACGATCGGATACCTGGAGGCCCATGGCACCGGCACCGTCGTCGGGGACCCCATCGAGCTCAGCGCGATCACCGACGCGTACGCCCAGCACACCTCCGAGCGCGGCTTCTGCGCCCTCGCCTCGCTGAAGGGCAACGTCGGACACCTCGGTCCGGCGGCCGGCGTCGCCAGCCTGATCAAGGCGGCCTACGCCCTGCGCGAGGGGATCCTCCCGGCCAGCATCAACTGCACCGAGATCAACCCGGCCCTCGAACTCGACAAGACCCCCTTCCGTCTCCAGCGCGAGACCACGCGCTGGGAGCAGGACGGCACCCCGCTGCGTGCCGCGATCAGCTCCTTCGGTATCGGCGGCACCAACGCCCATGCCATCCTGGAGCGCGCCCCGGAGCCGGAGCCCCTGGTGGAGCCCGAGGACGACCGGGCCCACCACGTACTTCCGTTGTCGGCGCGCAGCGCGGACGCGCTGGAGCAGGTCGTCGCGGACCTGGCCGCACATCTGGAGACCGAGGGCGGCAACCTGGCGGACATCGCGGGCACGCTGCAGAACGGGCGCGGCCGGCACGACCACCGGCGCGCCGTCGTCGCGGCCACCCCCGAAGAAGCCGTCGCGGCCCTGCGCCGTCAGGGGAACCCCGCTCTCACCGTCGACGGCCGGGGCGGCAAGCCGCAGGAGGTCGCCTTCCTCTTCCCGGGCCAGGGAGCCCAGTACCCGGGCATGGCCCTGGGGCTGTACCGCACCCAGCCCGTCTACCGCGAAGCGCTGGACCGTTGCGCCGATGTGCTCGACAAGGTGCTGGACGTCGATGTGCGCGGGCTGCTGCACGCCGAAGCCGACGGTGCCGGTGAAGGCGACGCCGCGGCGCAGCTCGCCGAGACCCGGATCACCCAGCCCGTGACCTTCGCCGTCGACTGGGCCCTGGCCCAGCTGTGGCAGTCCTGGGGGATCAGCCCGGCGGCCATGATCGGCCACAGCGTCGGCGAGTACGTGGCCGCCACCCTCGCCGGTGTCCTCGAACTGGAGGACGCCCTGCGGCTCGTGGCCGGTCGCGGTGCGCTGATGCAGGAGCTGCCGCGGGGCGCGATGCTCGCCCTGCCGCTCGACGCGGAGGCGGTACGCCCGCTGCTCGACGACCCGGAGCTGGCCGGCGAGGTCCAGCTCGCCGCGTCGAACTCGCCGTCGGCCAGCGTGGTCTCGGGCACCCGGGAGGGCGTGGACCGACTGCGCGAGATCCTGGCGGAGATGGGGCTCCAGGCGACCGTGCTGCGCACGTCGCACGCGTTCCACAGCCGGATGATGGACCCGGTCCTGGAGCAGTTCCGGGAGCTCGTCGCCTCGGTCCCGCTGTCGGCGCCCGCCCTCCCGTACATCTCGAACGTCACCGGTGACTGGATCACCGAGCAGGAGGCCACCGACCCCGACTACTGGGTCCGGCACCTGCGCGGCGAGGTCCGGTTCGCCGCCGGGCTGGACACGCTGGCCGAGCGGGGCGGGCTCGCGCTGCTCGAAGTGGGGGCGGGGCAGGCCCTGTCGTCCTTCGCCCGTCAGCACGCCATGGTCGACGGCGGCCAGGTCACCGCCGCCCAGACGCTGCGTTCCCCCAGCAAAAAGATCGACGACGGCGCCTTCGTCCTGGCCGCCGCCGCCCGGCTGTGGGCCTGCGGGGTGCCCCTCGACTGGGACCGCGTCACCGGCCGCCCGTACCGCAAGGTGCCGCTGCCCACCTACCCGTACGAGCGTCGCCGCTGCTGGGTCGACCCCGACCCCGGCACCGAGTCGCCCCAGAGCGTCCTGGCACGGCAGGAAGGTCTGAAGCCGCCGCTCCAGGCCCCGCTGTACGTGCCGGTGTGGATCGAGTCGCCGCACCAGCGGCACCGGGCGGGCAGCGCCCTCGGTGAGACCTGGCTGGTCATCACCGACGACGACACGCGCGGCCATGAGCTGATCGACGCCTGCCGGGCGACCGGTGCGTTCGTCACCCCCGCCGTCAGCGGCTTCGGCTTCTCCGACGACGGCGACGGCTACGTCGTCGACCCCGACGACGTGATGAGCGTGCGCGAGCTGCTGGAAGCCGCCTGGAGCACGGGGCAGGCGCCGGACCGGGTGCTGTACGCGGCAGGCGCGTTCACGGGCGCAGAAGAGGCGACGCCCGCGCTCGCCCAGCGGACCTACGACCGGCTGCTTCACCTCGCCCAGGGCCTGATCCGCGTCGCCCCCGAGAAGCTCGACCTGCTGGTGGTGACCGACCGGGCCCACGCCGTCACCGGATCCGAGAACACCGTGCCCTACGCGGCCACCGCACGCGGTCCGGTCATGGCGATCTCGACCGAGGTGACCGGGGTGCACGCCCGGCACCTCGATGTGCAGTCCACCGACGAGCCCGTCCGGCTGATCCGGAACATCGTGCGTGAACTCGGGCAGTCCACCGACGAGCACGTGGTGGCACGCGGCGCGCGCCGCTGGGTCCGGGACCACCGCCCGATCGACAACGAGCCGGCCGAGACCACCCTGCTGCGTGACGAGGGCGTCTACCTCGTCACCGGTGGCCTGGGCGGCCTCGGCCTCGAGATCGCCCGGGACCTCGCGGCCCGGCACCGGGCCCGCCTCGTCCTCGTCGGACGCAGCGCCCTGCCCGCGCCCGAGGAGTGGGACGCGGTCCTGGCCGACCCGGAGACCGGTGCGGAGACCCGGCGGCGCATCCTCGGCGTACGGGACCTGGAGTCCCTCGGCGCCCAGGTGCTGGTGGGGACGGCCGACGCGGCGGACGAGGCCGCGATGGCCGCGGTCGTGCGCGCCGCACGGGAGCGCTTCGGCCCCGTCAACGGGGTGATCCACGCCGCCGGCCTGGCCGGCGGCGCGCTGATGGAGATCCACTCTCCGGAGGCCGCCGAGCCGGTGCTCAGCCCCAAGACGGCCGGCACGGTCCTGCTCGACCGTCTGCTCGGCGACGAGCCCGACTTCATCGCGCTGTTCTCCTCGGTCATCTCCATCTGCGGCGACTACGGCCACTCCGACTACACCGCGGCCAACGCCTTCATGGACGCCTTCGCCGCGTACCGCGACGGCTCCGGCCCGTATGTCGTGTCCATCAACTGGGCCGGCTGGAGCGAGGTCGGCATGGTGGCCGACGGCAACCTGTCCCAGGGGATCAAGGAGCTGGTGCGCGCCCGCAGCATCCCGCTCGGCCACCCGCTCACGCACCGCCGGTACGACGACGACGTGACCCTGCGCGAGTACGAGAGCGAATTCCGGCCCGGCTCCCACTGGGTGCTGACCGACCACCAGCTCGACGGCGTCGGGGTCATGCCCGGCACCAGCCTGCTGGAGATGGTCCGCGAGGCGGTGCGGGACACCACGGACGCCGAGAACATCACCCTGTCCGAGGTCATCTTCATCGACCCGCTCGCGGTCCCCGAAGCCACCACCATCCGGATCCAGCTCACCCCCGACGGGGACGACGGCTGGGGCTTCGAGGTGACGGCCCACAGCGTCGACGGCGGCGGTGGCCGCCGTGTGCACTGCCGGGGCAGGGCGGGCGTCCACACCGGCGCCGCACCCGCCGCGGTCGACCTCGACGCACTGCGCGCCTCGCTGCGGGAGGTGGACCTCACCGGTCTCGACGAGTCGGAGGTGGGTGTCATGACGTACGGGCCCCGCTGGGACGTCGTCACCTCCTACCACCACGGCGCGGGCGGCCAGGGGCTGGCGGAACTGACGCTGCCGCAGGAGCTGCACGCCGACACCGAGGGACTCGTCATCAATCCGTCCCTGCTGGACCGGGCCACCTCCTTCGGCACGGGCGGTCTCGACGACCACAACTACCTTCCGTTCACCTACCGTTCCGTCACCGTCCTGCGTCCCATGCCGACGCACTGCTGGGCCGTCCAGCGGATCAACAGCGACCCGCAGCGCTCCGACTTCCTGGACGTCGACGTCACCGTCACCGACGAGACGGGTCGGCCCTGCGTGGTCATCGAGGGCTACACGATGCGTTCCGTACGCCTCGACTCCACGCAGCCCACCGGAGGCGCCCAGGCACCGGACCGGTCGGAGCCCTCGCAGCGGCCCAGCGACCGGCTGCGCACCGTCGAGGGCCAGGAGATCTTCCGCCGCATCCTGGCCCAGCGTCCCGGCGCACAGGTCGTCGTCTGCCCCGAGGGGCTGTTCAGCCGCCTGGCCCGGTCCCGCTCCTTCGGCACGGCCGAGCTGAGCAAGGCCGGGACCTCCTTCGCCGACGGCCAGGCCGCCCGCACCCTCGACACCCCGTACATCGCACCGGAGACCGAGGTCGAGCAGGTTCTCAGCCGGCTGTGGGGCGAGGCCCTGGGCGTGGCGGAGGTCGGCATCGACGACGAGTTCTTCGCCATTGGCGGCTCCTCGCTCGTCGCGGTGCAGCTCATCGCGCGCATCGCCGACAGGCTGACGGTCCGGCTGTCCGTCGCCGACCTCTTCGAGTACGTGACCGTGCGGGCCCTGGCGGGCTTCGTCGAGTCCCGGCTGGTCGAGGCCCTGGGGAAGATGAGCGACGAGGAGGCCCGGGCCATGCTGGAGCGCGGGGAGAAGGCATGACCACGGGGCCCGGCTCCCTCTCCCCGGCGAAGCAGGCGCTGCTCGCCCAACTGCTGGCGGGCGGGAACACCGCTCTCGCCCGCCCGCAGGGGCCGGTCGCCTCGGGCGGCCTCCCCGAGGAGGTGCCACTGACCCCGGCCCAGGAGCGCATCTGGCTGGCGGACCAACTGGCCGGTGAAGCACCGCTGTTCACGCTGGGATTCACCGCCCGACCGGAACGCCGCATCACGGTCTCCGAGGCCCGGCTGCTGCTGGAGAGCCTGGTCTCCCGGCATGCGGCGCTGCGGTCACGTGTGGTCGTCACCGACGACGGACCCGTCATCCGGTTCCGCCCGGCGAGCGACTTCCGCGTCGAGCACGTCGAGCTGGGCCCCGAGGCCGACCCCGCGACCGCGCGGCGCCTGGCCGAGCTGGAGCGGGAATGGCTGGGGCACCGGTTCGACCTGACCGGGGAACCCCTCTTCCGGCTGGGTCTCGTGACCTTCCCCGACGCCATGCCCCGCGTGCTGGTCGCCGTCCACCACCTGACGGTGGACGCGGTGTCCCTCCAGGTCATCCTGATGTTCGCGCTGACGCGCGGGGCCGGCTCCGGCTCGGGGCTCGACTATCCCGACCTCGCGGTGTGGGAGGCAAGCGCGGCGCGCAAGGCACACCGCCGGCATCAGGTCGAGGAAGCCGTCGCCGCCCTGTCCGGCGCGCCGGATCCGGTGGCGCTGCCGCCCGACCTGGTCCCCCCCGCCGAGCCGGACTTCGTGGCCGGTATCCACGCCATCGTGCTCCCCGTCGAACTGTCCGACCAGGTACGGGAGACCGCCCGCCGGTCCGGGCTGATGGACCAGATGGTGATGCTCGCCGTGTGGGCGGTGCTCGTCGCCCGCTGGAGCGGCCGGTCCGATCTGGTGCTCGGCATGCCCGTCTCCGGGCGCGACTCCGAGGGTTCGCTCGGGGTGGTGGGCCTGTTCATCAACACCATGGTGCTCCGTGTCACCGTGTCCCCCGAGGAGCCGGTGTCGGCCCTGTTCGAGCAGGTCCGCTCGCGGATCACCGAGGCGCTGCGACACCAGGACGCTCCCTTCAACGAGGTGATGGCCGAGGTCTACGGGCGGGGCGCCCGGATCGGCGTGATCTTCAACAAGTACGCCGTCGACCCGGCGTTCTCCACGCTGGAGGCGGGTCTGCCCCGGACGGCGGCGGAGAACGGTGTGGCCCTGGAGATCTCCGACGACGGGCGCGTCATGCGCCCGCGGCTGATCTTCCAGAAGGAGTGCTACAGCGAGGAGAGCATGGCCGCCCTGGGCCGGCGCTACACCGAACTGCTGCGCGCCGCCTGCGCGCGACCGCAGCGGACGGTGGGCGCGCTCGGCTCACGGGCGGCGGCGGCCCGGCCGTCGGCCGGGGCTCCGACGGTCGCGCGGGAGCGGGCCACGATGGTGGAGCTGCTGGGCCGCACCCCCGGACGGACCGCCGTCGAGACGGACGGCGGGACGCTCTCGTACGGCGAACTGCGCGACCGCGTCGCCTCGTTGCGCGACCGCCTGCTCGCGGCCGGGGTCCGGCCCGGACAGCCGGTCGCGGTGCGCACCGCGCGCTCGGTGAACTCCGTGGTGGCGCTGCTGGCCGTGCTGGACGCCGCGGCCGTCTACGTACCCGTTCCCCCGGACACCCCGCGGGGCAGGAGCGAGCAGATCCTCGCCGCCGCCCGCCCGGGCGTCCAGATCACGGAAGCGGAACACCACGGTGCCCCGGCGGAGCTGGTGATCACGGGGGAGAGCGTCGGCGGGCGGCCCCGACGGCCCGTTCCCACGGCCGAGTCGTGCGACCGGGCGGGCGGGTACTGCCTGTACACCTCCGGGTCCACCGGGCGCCCCAGGGGCGTGCTCGTCCGGCGCGCCGCGCTGCTGGCGCACGCCGCGTCGGCGGCCGTCGCGTACGGCATCACCGAGGACGACCGGTACCTCCAGTTCTCGGGACACGGCTTCGACGTATGGATCGAGCAGGCCGTGGTGGCCCTGACCACGGGGGCGACCATGGTGCTGCGGGGCGACGACCTGTGGGACCCGGCGGACTTCGCGGCCGCGGTGGCCGCCCGCCGGATCACCGTGGCCAACCTCCCCACCCCGTACTGGCACGAGCTGTGCGCCCGGGGGAGCGCGGTCCTGGAGCCGTTGGCCGAGGGGCCGCTGCGCGAACTGCTCGTCGGGGGAGAGGCACTGGACCAGGGGGCGTTGGACACCTGGTTCGGCCATGTCTCCGCGACCCCACGGCTCAACAACGTCTACGGCCCGACGGAGACCGTCATCACCGCCGTGCACGGCGGGCTGGGTCCGCAGGACGCGCGCTGGGCGTGCGTGCCGCTGGGCACGGCGATGCCGGGGCGCCACGCCCAGGTGCTGGACCGGGAGGGCCGTCCGGCGGAGGAGGGCGCCGTCGGCGAACTCTTCCTCGGCGGACTCGTCGCCGAGGGCTATCCGGACGACCCCCGAACCACGGCCCTGCGCTTTCTGCCCGACCCCCGGGCGGGGGGCGGGCGGCGGATGTACCGCACCGGCGACGTCGTGCGCCTGCGGCACGACGGCCGCCTGGAGTTCCGGGGCCGCCGGGACGGCCAGGTGAAGCTGTCCGGCATCCGTACGGAGCTCGGCGAGGTCGAATCCGTACTGCGCGGGCACCCGCGGGTCAACGAGGCGGTGGTGCTGCTGCGCACGCGGCCGCAGCCCCATCTGGTCGCCTGGGCCCGGTGCGAGGCCGGGACCGCCGTGGACGAGGCCGAACTGCGCACCCTCGCCGCCGCCCACCTGCCGTCCGCCGCCGTCCCGCGATGGATCAGGATCACCTCCGCCCTCCCGCTCACCTCGGGCGGCAAGGTCGACCGGGCGGCGCTGAGGGCCACCGCGGACCAGGAGTCTCCGTCCGGGACCGCGCTGCCCGCGGACCCGGCCGACGGGATCACCGGTGAGCTGCTCCGGATCTGGGGCGAACTGCTCGGCAGGGCGGACATCCGGGCGGAGGACGACTTCTTCGCGCTCGGCGGCAGCTCCCTGCTGGCCACGCGGGTCGCCGCGGTCTGCACCGAACGGTTCGGCCGCCGGGTGTCCCTGGCGACCGTCTTCCACCACCCCGTACTGCGCGAACTCGCCGCCCGTATCCGCCGGATCCCGGCGAGCGACCCCGGGACCGGGAACACCGCCGCGGACGCGCTCCCGGAACCGAGGCGCCCCGAGGCGGACGCCCTCGTCGCGCTCTCCGCCGCCCAGCGGCGGTTCCTCTTCCTGTCCCGCTACTCCGCCGAGCCACAGGCGTACACCATCCCCATCGGCCTGCGGATCGACGGGCCGCTGGATGTCGACGCCCTGGCCGGTGCGGTCCAGGACGTCCTGGGCGCGCACGAGTCGCTGCGGCTGTCCGTCCGTATGACGGCGCAGGGGCCTCAGGGCCGTGTCCTGCCGGTGAGCGGGGACCGGATACGGGCGGACCTGGAGCCGCGCGGGTGCGACTCCTGGGCACAGTGCCGTGAGCAGGCGGCCGAACTGGCGGCGGTCCCGATCGACCTGGCCGAAGGACCGGTGCGTACGGCGCTGCTGTCCGACGGCGCCCGCCACCTGTTGCTGCTGTGCGTGCACCACATCGCGTGCGACGGCGAGTCCGTCGGGACGATCGTGCGCCGGCTCGTACGCCGCTGCGCGGCACACACCGCGCGGGACGCCTCGCACGGCACGGAGCCGATGCCCATGGCCGTGCAGTACAGCGATGTGGCCGGACGGCAGGAGGCCGGACTCGCCGCGTCGGCGGCCGGCATGCTGCGGCGCAGGGCGGCAGCGCTGGAGGGCGTGCGCCCGCTGGAGGCGCTGAGCCCGAGGGACGGCTTCGACCACAGGGGCGCGGTCACCGAGGTGGCCTTCGAGAGCGACGCGCTCACCCGCGCCGCCGCCCGGACCGCTGCCACCCCGAACGCCGTCATGGTCGCGCTGTGGCAGCTCGCGGTGTACCGGTGGACGGGGCAGGACGGCTTCGCGGTGGGGCTGCCGGTCTCCCTGCGCACCCGCGAGGACCAGCACGAGGTGGTGGGCCCGCTGCTCAACACCGTCGCGGTGAAGGCCTACTTCCCGGCCACGGGTTCCCTCGCCGACCATGTCGGGCACACCCAGCGGCTGCTGGCCGAGGCGTACGAGGACAGCTCCCTGCCGTTCGAGCAACTGGCCCGGGAGGTCGCGCCGGAGCGGGACACCGCCGCCATGCCGCTGTTCCAGACCCTGGTCGCCTGGGAGGGCAGCCGGGGCGAGGTGAGCGTCGGCGACACCGTGTTCCGCGCCGAGGAGCCGGACTCCCGGACCACCCAGTTCCCGCTCGCGCTGGAGGTGTACGAGGAGGGGGAGCGGATCAGGGCCCAGGTGCGCTACAGCACCACCCTGGTCGGGGACGGCGACGCCCGCTTCCTCGCCCGGTCGGTCGGCGCCCTGCTGCGCGTGCTCGACGAGGACCCGTGGCGCCCCCTGCACGACCTCGGCACCGGGGACGTCGAGCCAGCCGCGTTCACGGACAACCCCCCGGCCGGGGACTTCCGTTCCCTGCCGGGGCTGATCGCGGACCTGCCCGGCGACCGGCCCGCGGTGGCGGACGGCCGCCGGGAGCTGACCCACGCCCAGCTCGAACGCGAAGTCGCCGAAGCAGCGGCCGAGTTGACGGCCATGGGGGTCGGGCGTGGTGACCGGGTGTGCACCTTCCTGCCCAGGACCGCGGAGACGGTCGTCGCCCTGCTGGCGATCATGCGCTGCGGCGCCGTGTACGTCCCCGTCGACCGGCGGACCCCCCGCGGGCGCGTCCGCCACATCGTCGAGCGGTCCGGCGCACCGGTCGTCGTCGTGCACGCCGACGACGCGTCGGCGGCCGGAGAACTCCCCCCGTACGTCCGTGTGCTGCCCCTGGAAGCCCGGGACGCGCGGGATGCCACCGGGGTGCCGCCGGTGTCCGTCCCGGACTTCCGGGCGGTACCGGGCGACGCCGCGTACCTCGTCTTCACCTCGGGATCGACCGGTGTCCCCAAGGCCGTGGTGGTGGGACACGGGGAGCTCGCGGCGTTCCGCGAGGCCATCGCTCCCACGTGGGGGCCGGACGAGACGCTGATCGCGGTGACCACCGTCGGGTTCGACGTGTCCGTACTGGAGCTCCTGGTCGCCCTGTCGCTGGGTGCCCGCGTGGTGCTCCACGACAGCGGCCCGGTCTTCGACCCCGCCGGACTCGCCGCGCACATCGACCGGGTGGGGGCCACCCGCATGTACTCGGTGCCCAGCCTCTGGGAGCAGTTGCTCGCCACCGACGCGGACCTGGCCGGAATGACCGGCGGCTGCGGTGGCGAACCGCTCAGCCCCGCCCTCGCCGAGCGCGCCCACCGCCGGGGAGTGCGGCTGCACAATCTCTACGGGCCGACGGAGACGGTGATCTGGGCAACGGACCAGCCCGTCGACGACCTCCGGCCCGTGCGGACGTCGGGGCAGGAGACCGCGCGCCGGCGCGTCCCGGTCGGACGCGCCGTGCCCGGAGTCGTCCCCCACGTGCTCGACCAGTGGCTGCGGCCCGCGCGGACGGGCGCCGAGGGGGAGCTGTACCTCGCCGGCCGGACCGTCGCGCAGGGGTACGACCAGGACCCCGCGGCCACCGCCCTGCGTTTCGTGCCCGACCCCTTCGGTCCGGCCGGTGCGCGGATGTACCGCACCGGCGACCGGATGCGCGGACTCCCGGACGGGGCCCTGGAATTCCTCGGCCGCGTCGACGACCAGGTCAAGGTGCGGGGCTTCCGTGTCGAGCCCGGCGAGATCGAGGCCGTGCTCACCGGCCATCCGCAGGTACGGGAAGCCGCCGTGGCCGTCCGCGACGGGCGGCTGATCGCCCACGTGGTCCCGGGCGAGGGGAAACCCACGCGGGAGGAGGTGCGCGGATACGTCGCCGAACGGCTGCCCGCCCACATGGTTCCCGCGGTCGGATTCATCGGCGCCCTGCCGCTCACCCCCAGCGGGAAGACCGACCGCAAGGCGCTGCCAGACCCCCGGTCGGCCGAACCCGAGGCGGACGCACCGCCCGTCGGCGCGGTCGAGCGGGTTCTCGCGGAGATCTGGTCCGGGACGCTCTCCGTCGCCGCCCCGGGACGCGAGAGCAACTTCTTCGACCTGGGCGGGGACTCCATCAGCGCCCTGCGCATCGTCGACCGCATCCGTCGTGTGCTGCGCACCGAACTGTCCGTGACGGACGTCTTCGACGCCCAGACCATCGCACAGCAGTCCGCGAAGATCCGCGCGGCCAACCCGAACGCCGAGCGCGTGGCGAAGGTGGCCGAACAACTGCTCCTGTCCGCAAAGGCGAACCCATGACCGACGTCTTCGACGATCCCGAGTTCCTGCGCCTGCTCGACGCCGAGATGCAGGCTCATGGACTCGACCAGGCATCCGCCACGCGTGCCGGTGCGTCCGTCCCGGGTTCCGGCGAAGCTCCGGACGGCGGCGCCGCGATCGCCTCCCGGCTGACCCCGGCCGAGACCCGGTTGTGGTTCCTGCACCGTCTGGACCCGGACAGCGCGGCGTACAACATCGCGGCCGGTGTGCGCCTCTCCGGACCGCTGGACGTCCGGCGGCTGTGCGACGCCTTCACCGCGGTGGTCTCCCGGTACGAGGCCCTGCGCACGGTCTTCGAGGACGAGCGCGGCCATCCCCGGGCCCGGGTGCTGAGCCCGCTCGACCTGCCCCCGGAGACGGTCCTCGGTGAGGACTTCGCCTCCTCCGGGGAGGCTCATCAGTGGCTGGCCGGACAGGCCCGCCGCCCGTTCGACCTCGCGGGCGGCCCGCTCGCACGGCTGGTCGTGGCCCGCGCCGGGGAGAACGAGCATCTGGTCGGTCTCTGCGTCCACCACATCGTGGGTGACGGCGACAGCCTCGACCTGATCATCGCGCAGATGTTCGGGCAGTACATGGGCGCCCCGGCGGGGCCCGTGGTCCCGCGCCGGGTGACCGGGCCGGCACCGGAGACCGGGCAGCGGGAACTGGACTGGTGGCGCGCGCGGGTGGCGGACGCCCCCACCGTCGTCGAGCTGCCCTCGGACCACCCGCGCCCCGCGGTACGGGGCAACAACGGACGCCGTATCGAGCGCCTGCTCGACGCGGAGCTGACCTCGGGCATCGCCGGGTTCGCCCGCGAACTGCGCGTCACCTCCTCGTCCGTGCATCTGGCGCTCTACCGCTACCTGCTCCAGGTCCTCACCGGTGAGCGGGACCTGCTGATCGGCTGCCCCGTCACCACCCGGCGGGCCGAGGACGCGCCCCACGTCGGGAACTTCGTGAACATGGTGTGCCTGCGCACACCGCTCGCGGACGACCCGCGCGTCCGCGAGCTCGTCGCCCGCGAACACCGCTCGACGAGTGAAGCGGTGTCCCACCGCGACCTGCCCTTCGAGCGGCTGGTGGAGGCGTTGGACATCGAACGGGAGCGCAGCCGGCCGCCGCTCGTACAGGCCGTGTTCAACCACCGTCGTACGGAGACCGGCGCCGGGGAACTGCCCGGTGGGCTCTTCGCCGAGCGCCTCGAAGTCGACCTGGGCATCTCGAAGTTCGACCTCACACTCACCGTCGAGGACGCCGTCGACGGCACGCGCCTGTACCTGGAGTACGACAGCGACCTCGTCCGGGCCACCACGGCCCGTTCCTGGCTGGCCTGCTACGAGGCACTGCTCAGCGGAGCCGTCGCGGCCCCCGACGCCGCCCTGTCCACGCTCGGATTCGGCGCCCCGGCGCCGCTGCCCGTCGGTACCCGCCGCACGCCGCCGCGTCCCGGCCCGCGCGGCGTCGTCGGCTGGTTCGAGGAGCAGGCCGCCGCCCACCCGGAGCGCGAGGCCGTCGTGCACGGCTCCGCCCGCACCGACTACGGCGACCTGAACCGGCGGGCCGAGGCACTGGCCCAGCGCATCGGCCGCCGGGCGCCCGACCCGCGCGTCCCGGTCGCGGTCCTGACCCGGCGCGGCACCGACCTCGTCGTGGCGATGCTGGCCGTGGCCAAGGCCGGGCTCACCGCGCTGCCGCTGGACGAGGAGCACCCGAGGCTGCGGCTCCGCTCGCTGCTCCAGGACGCGGGCTGCACCGTCCTCGTGGGCGATCCCTCCCTCGCGGAGTGGGCCGGAGCGGGCCACCTCGACGTCATCCCGCCGGACGGGACGGAGGACGACTCGACCGCCCGGGGCTTCGCACCCCACCCCGTGACCCCGGGCACCCCCCTCTACCGCATCTACACCTCCGGCTCCACCGGTGCCCCGAAGGGCGTCACCGTGACCTACGGGAACCTTGCCTCCCTGCTGACCGAGGGCCGCACGGCACTGGGGTACGGGGAGGCCGACCGGTGGACGCTGTTCCACTCGATCGCCTTCGACTTCTCGATCTGGGAGATATGGGGCCCGCTGACCTCCGGCGGCACCGTCGTGGTCGTCGACCGGGACACCGCCCGCGCCCCCGACCGGTTCCTGAAGCTGCTCATCGACGAGCGCGTGAGCGTGCTCAACCAGACCCCGACCGCCTTCGACTCGCTGGTCCACCTCTGGGCGGGCACGCACGCCCCCTTCCCCGCCGCGCTGCGCACCGTCGTCTTCGGCGGCGAGGCGCTCAGGCCGACCGCGCTGCGGCCGTGGTTCCGGCTGCCGGTCGCCGACCTGCCACGGCTGGTCAACATGTACGGGATCACCGAGACGACCGTCCATGTGACCCTGCGGGAGATCACCCGGGCGGACGCGGACCGGCCCACGACCGGCAGCCCGATCGGCGTCCCGCTGCCGCACCTGGCCGCCTACGTGCTCGACCCCTGGGGACGCCCGCTGCCGCCCGGAATCCCCGGTGAGCTGTACGTCGGCGGCGCCGGCGTCGCCCAGGGCTACGCGGGACGGGAGGCGCTGACCGGCACCCGGTTCGTACCGGACCCCTTCGCGGCCGACGGCACCCCGATGTACCGCACGGGCGACCGCGTCCGGCTGCTCGCCGACGGCGAACTGGAGTACCTGGGCCGCGCGGACGCCCAGGTGAAGGTGCGCGGCTTCCGCGTCGAGCCCGGCGAGGTCGAAGCGGCCGTGACCGCCCACCCCGCCGTCGCCGCGACCGGTGTGGTCGCGGACGAGGGCCGGCTGATCGCCTTCGTCGTCCCCGCGCACGACGGCCTGGACGCCGCGGAACTGCGGGCCCATCTGGCGGCCCGGCTTCCCGCGCACATGGTTCCCGTCCTCACTCTGGCCACGGACCTGCCCCGCACGGTCAACGGCAAGCTGGACCGCCGCGCGCTGCGGGAGAAGGCCCGGAAGGTACAACTGGCCGAAGCCGTCCGGTCCGCGTACCGGGCCCCCCGCGGAGCGTCCGAGGAGACCGTCGCCGCGATCTGGGCCGAGGTGCTCCACAGCGAGCGGGTAGGGGCGGACGACAACTTCTTCGAGCTCGGCGGCGACTCGATCCGCGCCGTACAGGTCGCCGCACTCGCCCAGGAGAAGGGGCTGGGGATCTCCGTCGCGGATGTCTTCGCCGCCCAGACCGTGGCCGAACTCGCCGTCCTCGCAGCGGAGCCGGCCGCCCGGAAACACACCGGCACCCGCCCCTTCGAGCTGACCGACCCCGCCGACCGGCCGCTGCTCCCCGAGAGCTGCGAGGACGCCTACCCGCTGACCCTGCTCCAGCAGGGCATGGTCTTCCACCAGCTCGACGACGCCGCCTATCTGAACGTGACCGGAGTGGCGGTGCGCGCCGCACTGGACGAGGGCCTGCTCCGTTCCGCCGTGCGTCGGGTGATGGCGCGCCACGCCGTCCTGCGTACGTCCTTCGACCTGTCCTCCTACAGCGAGCCCCTCCAACTCGTCCACCGCTCGGTCGAACCACCGGTGACCGTGGTCGACCTGCGGGACCGGAACGGGGCGCCACCGGCCCCCGACGACGCCGCCGCCCGCGTGGACGCGTGGATGCGCGAGGAGCGGGGGCGGACCCTGGACCTCGGGAACGCTCCGCTCTTCCGCATCACCGTGCACCGGGCCGACACGGACCTGTTCTGGTTCTGCGTCACCGAATGCCACGCCATCCTCGACGGCTGGAGCTTCACCTCGACGGTCTCCGAGATCCTCGGTACGTACGGAACCCTGCTCGCCGGCGGCGAGCCGCCCGCCGCCGAGGCCCCCGCGACGCTGTTCCGCGACTTCGTGGCCGACGAACGCAAGGCCCTCGACGACCCGGCGGCACATGCGTTCTGGCAGGAGGCCCTGGCCGGGGCCGAGCCGCTGGAGCTGCCCGTCCGGCGCGGCGAGCGGTCCGCCGCCGCCGAACGGCGCGTCGTCCCGTTGCCGCTCGACGTCCAGCGCGGCCTCGAACGGCTCGCCGGACGGCTGGGTGCCCCCGTCAAGGACGTCCTGCTCGCCGCGCACGTCGCCGTACTCGCCCTGTGGACCGGCCGGGACGACGTGCTCACCGGCCTGGTCGTCAACGGCCGCCCGGAAACGGCCGGGGCCGAGGACACCCGGGGCATGTACCTCAACACCCTTCCCGTGCGGCTGCGGACGGCGGGCCTCACCGGCACCACCCTGGCCAAGGACTGCTTCCGCGCCGAGACCGCGCTGCTGCGCCACCGCACCTACCCCGGGGCGGCACTGGAGCGCCGCAGCGCACACGGCCCGCTGATCAACGCGGTCTTCAACTACACCCGTTTCCACGCCCTCGGGGAACTCCACAAGGACGCACCGGGCTCGTCGGCGGTCCGGCTCTCCGGGGAGTTCCAGGAGATCGCCCCGACCAACTATCCGCTGTACGTCTCCTTCGACCACGGGACCGACGAGGCACACGGCCACCTGGCGCTCCTCATGGCCGCCTCCCCGCGCCACTTCGCACCGTGGGAGACGGACCAGCTGGTGGAGCTGTACCGGTCGGCGCTGAAATGGCTGGCCACCGAGCCCGAGGAGCCGCTGTCCTCCCGCCACGTCCTCGGACCGGACGCGCGGCGCACGGTCCTGAACGAGTGGGGCCGGGGCCGGCCCGGCACCCCCTCCCCGCTCCCCGTTCCGGACCGTATCCGGGCCAGAGCGGTGGAGCGGCCCACGGCTCCCGCCGTCACGGACGCCCGGGGCACCCACACGTACGCCGGACTCGCCGCGGCCGCGGCCCGGATGGCGGACGGCCTGCGCGCCGCGGGAGTCGAGCCGGGCGACCCGGTCGCCGTCTGCCTGCCCCGGTGCATGGAACTGGTCGCCGCGGTCGTCGCCGTATGGCGGTGCGGCGGTGTGTACGTGCCGCTGGACCCCGCGCAGCCCGCCGCCCGCACCGGACTCATCGGTGAAGCGGCCCGGCCGCGCGCCGTCGTGGTGGACGCGCGGACCCGGGACCGGGCACCGCACGGTGCCGCCGTGGTCCGGGCGGACGCACCGTCCGGGGCGCGGCCGGGCGCGGCCGACGCGGCCGTGCTTCCCGAGGCCGTCGCGTACGAGATGTTCACCTCCGGCTCCACCGGACGCCCCAAGGGGGTGGCCGTCTCCCATCGGGCGCTGGCGGTGTTCGCCGACGCCGTGACCGGGGAGTGGAGCAGCGCGGACAGCGTGCTGGCCGTCACCACCGCCGGATTCGACATCTCGATCGTGGAGCTGCTGCTCCCGCTGACGGTAGGGGCCCGCCTCGTACTGCACGACACCGGTGGCGTGCTCGACCCGGACGCCCTGATGACGGCCCTGCGCACCGCCGGTACCGGCCTGTTGCAGGCCACCCCGACCGTCTGGGGCGCGCTCGCCGACACCCCGGGCGACCTGGCGGGGCTGCGCGGCTGGTGCGGCGGCGAGGCGCTGCCCGCACCCGTCGCCGAAACCCTGCTCCAACGCGGGGTGCGCCTGGAGAACTGGTACGGCCCCACCGAGACCACCATCTGGTCCTCGGCGCTGGAGGTGACGGACGCCCACCTGGACCGGGGCGTGGTGCCGATCGGCCGCCCCCTGCCGGGGGAGCGGATGTACGTGCTCGACGAGGCGCTGTCCCCGGTGCCGGCGGGCGTCGTGGGCGACCTCCACATCGGTGGCGGCGGCCTGGCCCAGGGATACGTGGACCAGCCGGGCGCGACCGCGGCGCGCTTCGTCCCCGACCCGTTCGCGGGCGACGGCACCCGCATGTACCGCACCGGCGACCGGGCCCGGTGGCGCACCGACGGCGTGCTGGAATTCCGGGGCCGTGACGACGACCAGGTCAAGGTGCGCGGCGTACGCGTCGAGGTCGCGGACGTCGAGTCCGTCGTACGCTCCCATCCGGCCGTCCAGCAGGTCGGCGTCGTCCTGCGCGACAAGCGGCTCATCGCCTACACCACCGCCCGGCCCGGCGCCGAGGACACCTTCGACGCGGCGGAGGTACGCCGCCACGCGGCCCGGACCCTTCCCGCCCCGGTGGTCCCCGCGGTCCTCCGCGTCGCCCGACTGCCGTTCAACGCCAACGGAAAGGTGGACCGCAAGGCGCTGCGTACAGTGGAGGTCGCCGACGACCCGGGCCGGGGCACCGACCGCGCCGGGCACGTCGCGCCGCGGACACCGATGGAGACCCGGCTCGCACGCGTCTGGCAGGACGTGCTCGGCGTCGAAACGGTGGGCCGGACCGCCGACTTCTTCGATCTGGGCGGTGACTCGCTGCGGGCCCTCCGGCTGGTCGCCAAGGCGGCCGGCCAGGGCATCACGCTCAGCCCGGCCGACCTGTTCCGCCACCCCGTGCTCGCCGACCTCGCCGCCGTGGCCGCCACGGCGGGGCCTGCCCCCGCGACCGCGTTCGACGACGGGCCGGGGCCGGTGCCGATCCTGCCGAGGGCACGGGTGTTCCTCGAGCGGACCGGCGACGATCCGGCGCTGGAGCAGATGTGCCAGTACCTGGAGCTGGACACGGATCTGGCCCCGGAGGCGGTCCGCACCGCCCTGGAGCGGGTCGCGCGGCGCCACAGCGCGCTCCGCATGCGCTGGCAGCACACGGCGGAGGGCTGGCGGCAGTACCTCGCCGAACGGCCCGATCTCGTCACCTTCCAGGTCCTCGATCTGCGGGAGCGGTCCGCGGCCGAACGCGACGAACGACTGGCGGAGTTGGAACGCACCGTCCGGGCGGTGACCGCACTGGAACACGAACCGCCGTGGTCGGTGACGCTGGTCCGGCTGCGCCCCGGCCGCAGCAGGCTGCTGTTCGCCGTCCACCACCTCGTCATAGACGGCTACTCGTGGCAGCAGCTGATGGAGGACTTCCACCACGCGTACGGAAACGCCGTGCTGGGCGAGGAGCCGGACGACGCCCCGGTGACGGGCTTCGCCGCCTGGGCGCGCGCCTCGGTCGCCGCCGCACACCGCCCCGAGGTGCAGGAGCTGGCCGGGCACTGGGCGCGGGTGCTGGACGGGTTCCGGCCCGTTCCCGTGGACCGCGACCCGGGCCCCCCGACCCGCGGTGACCAGTGGAAGCTGCCGCTCTCCCTGGCCCCGGCCGCCACCGCCCGGCTGCGGGAACTGCGCGACGACGAGGGCCGCCCCCTGATGGAGGCCGTGCTGTCCACCGCGCTGGCACGGGCCTACCACCGCTGGGCCGACGGCCGGCCCCTGCTGCTCGGCATCCTCACCCAGGGCCGGGACGGGTACGGCGCGGTGGCGGGCCCAGAACCCGACCCCAGCGGTGCCGTCGGCTGGTACACCGGGATGTTCCCGGTCCGCGTCGACGCCGTACCGGAGGAGACACCGCACGAGGCCCTGCGGCGGGTCGGCGGACTGCTGCCCGGCCGCCCGCTGCTGCGCAACTCCTTCGGCCTGCTGCGCTACCTCGCCGACGGGACCCCCGGCGCGCAGGCGCTGCGGCACCTGAGCCAACCCCAGATCCACCTGAACTACTACGGAGAGCGCTCGCCGCACCACCTGCTGACCCAGCAGCCGTCCGTACGCCTCCTGGACCCGCCGCCCGCACCCATGCAGGACGCCGAGGCACAGCCGGAGGCACTCATCGAGGTCGTCCTGGAGATCGTCGACGGCGTCCTCGAAGGCTCCGTCTGCTACAGCCACCGGCACTTCACCCGCCACCGGATCGCCCGGTTCTCCACCTGCATCCAGCAAGAGCTCACCGCGCTCGCACAACTCTGAGAAGGTGCCATGCCCCTCTTCGACGAAGACGACCTGACCATCACCTACCACGTGGTCGCGAACCACGAGGAACAGCACTCGATCTGGCCCGCGGGCCGGGAGATACCCGACGGATGGCACCCGACCGGATTCACCGGGAAGATCGACGCCTGCCTCGCCGAGATCGAACGCGTCTGGACGGACATGCGCCCGCTCAGCCTGCGCAGGGCCATGGACGACACGGACACGGCAGCCGTCCGGTGAACGGTCCAAGAAACGAGACCCATCTCCTCCCGCTGGGCGGCAGCGGCGACTGGGGTGTATGGCCCTCCCTCGTCGTCCGCACCACCGGCATGCCCTTCGACTGGCTCGACACCTCAGGCGTGTCCGGCACGCACTCCTTCGAGGCGGCCAAGGAGGCCGCGCTGGGGCAGTTGGCCACGGCGGCCGAAGACGACCGCTTCCAGTCCGCGCTCGCCTGGCAGAACCCCCTGCTCGGCGAGCAGGTCCGCAAGGGCGCGCACCTGTCCGGGCGGCGACGGCGCTACCTGCGCCGTTCGCTGGCCGCCTACGTGTCCCGCTACTGCGCCAAGAACGACACCATCGGCTTCTTCGGGCCGTCGGTGTGGGGCACGTGGGGCACGGGACCGACCCGGGTCACACCCGCGGGCCGGGCCCCCCGGTCCCGCGACGTGTACCTGGAGCTGTGGGCGGTCCGCGCCCTGGCCCGCGCGCTGCGCCTGCGGCACGGCCTGGACCCCTGGGTGGTGCCGCACCTCGCCCCGAGCCTGGACCTCGCGAGCGACGTGTTCCCCCTCCAGGACGGCTCCCGGCTCTCCGTGACACCGCTGCGCCGCACCGTCCTGGAAGCCTGCGACGGCACCCGCGCCGCCTACGAGATCCCGCTCGGCTGCCCGGACCTGGACGCCGACGAGGTACGCGACGAAGTGCGGCGGCTGCGGGCCATGGGCGTGCTCAGCACCGACTTCGCCATCCACCAGGCACGCCGCCCGGAACGCCAACTGCGCGGCCAGCTCATGCGGGTGAGCGACGTCGCACGCCGAACGGCCGCGCTCCGCGACCTCGACGAGGTCGTACGGGCCGTGGCCGCCCTGAAGAACCACACCGGGCAGCCCGCGCAGCTGGCCCAGGCCCTGACCACCGCCGAGGAGGTCTTCGTACGCGTCACCGGCGAACGGGCCGAGCACGGCGCCGGGCAGTTCTACGCCGGCAAGCGCATCGCCTACGAGGACTGCGTCGCCGACCTCGACGTGGAGCTGGGGCCCGAGATCCTCGACAGGGCGGGGCCCGTCCTCGACCTGGTACTGACCAGCTCCCGATGGTTCTCCCACGTGGTCGCCGAGGAGTACGTCCGCTCGGCCCGGCGGATCATGGCCGACGACGAGGGACGGCCGGCCGACGACGGCTACCCCCTCGCCCGCCTCCTCGCGGCCATGGCCACCACCTTCTGGGACGACGCCGTACGCCCCGTCGACGCGGCCCGCGCCGAACTCCGGGCCCGCTGGACGAAGATCCTCGGACCGCATGCGGACGGCTCGCCCACGACCCGTACCGTCGCCGGGATCCGGGACGCGGTGCACGAGATGTTCCCCGCCGACGGACCCGCCTGGACCGAGGCCGGCTGGCACAGCCCCGACCTGATGATCGACGCGGCCAGCGTCGAGGACATCCGGGCCGGGCGCTTCCGGGTGGTCCTCGGCGAACTGCACTCGTGCGTCAACACCGTCAACGCCCTGCTCTTCCTGGACACCGCGCCCAACGCCCCGGAAATTCGCCGCTGGATCGACCGTGAGATCGCCGGGGCCATCTCCCCGCTCTACCCCTTCTCCACCGGGCACGTGAATTCCCGCACCGCCCCGCCGGGCGCCCACCTCTCACCGATGTGCCGGTACATCGGCATCGGCGGCGAACCGTCGTACCACCCCCGTTCCGCCGAGCTGATCCCCATCACCTCGCTGCGGGTCGTCCCGGCGGGCGAGGGCTTCCGGGTGGTGTCCACGGACGGGACCTTCCAGGAGGATCTCGTCCAGGTCCTGGGGGACTACCTCAGCAGCGCCGCGGTGCAGTCGTTCGGCTTCCTGGAACCGCGGGACCACCAGCCGAGGATCACCGTCGACGACGTCGTGGTGTGCCGGGAGACCTGGCGCGTCCCTTTCACGGACCTGCCCGGCCCGGACACGAAGGAGGAGCCCGTACACACCTTCTTCCAGACGCTGCGCGAACGGCTCGGACTCCCGCAGAACGTCTTCGTCCGGGTCGCCGGCGAGGTGAAACCGGTCTACGTCGACCTGGCCAACCCCTTGATGGCCGACATGCTCTGGTCGAAGATCCGTCGTGGACGGGAGCGGGTGCCCGACGGCGGCCTGGCCTTCTCCGAGATGCTCCCGGGCCCGGACGGAATGTGGCTCAGGGACGACGACGGACAGCGGTATCCCGTCGAATTCAGGATCGTGTGCACAGACAGGAAGAACCATGACTGAGACCCTTGAGACAGCGGGCGGCTCGACAGCCCACGCCCCCCGCGAGGCCGCCGTCCGCATGGCCGGACTGACGAAGTCGTTCGGTGACGTCCAGGCCGTCGTCGAAGGCCGCATGGAGGTGTTCCCGGGCGAGGTCGTGGCCGTACTCGGGCCGAACGGCGCGGGCAAGACGACCAGCCTGCACTGCCTGCTCGGTCTGCGGCAGCCCGACTCCGGTGTCGTGGAACTGATGGGCGGCTCGCCGACCTCCTCACGGGTACGGGCCCAGTGCGGCGTCGTCCTCCAGAACTCCGGCCTGCCGGGCAGCCTCAAAGTACGCGAACTGGTCGACCTGTTCCGCGCCTACTACCCCGCCCCCATGGAGACCCGGGAAGTCCTGGACCTCGCCGGGCTCACGGACCTGGCCGAGCGCTTCTTCGGCGAGCTCTCCGGCGGCCAGCAGCAACGCGTCTACCTCGGGCTCGCGCTGTGCGGAAGGCCCCGCGTCCTCTTCCTCGACGAGCCCAGTGTGGGGCTCGACAGCGTCTCGCGCCGCCAGCTGTGGTCCACCGTGCAGCGCGTCGCGTCCGAGGGCACCGCCGTCCTCCTCACGACGCACTACCTCGAAGAGGCCGATGCCCTCGCGGACCGCATCGTCCTGTTCGCCTCCGGCCGCACGGTCTTCGAGGGCTCGTCCGCGGAGATGAAGTCCCACTTCAACCGCCGCCGCCTCTCGCTGCGCCCCTCCGGCCACCCTGATGTGGAGGCCGTACGGAACAGCGGTGGCGAGGACATCGAGTACGTCGACGGCCTGCTGACGCTCACCACGGCCCGCACCGCGGACGTCCTGCGGGTCCTGCTCGACACCGAACGGGACCTGGACGACATCGAGGTACGCGGCGTCAGCCTGGAAGAGGCCGTCGAAGAGGTCCTGAGCACCTCTACCGCCGGCCTGCCCGCCCCCGCTCCGGCGGCCGCTCCCCACCGCCGGCCCGCCGCGCAGCGGGACAGGGGCGCCGAGCGGCTGGACGCCGCCTCCTGGACGCGGATCGTACGCGCCCAGACGAAGGCCGAGTTCCTCAAACTCAAGCGGGACGTGGCGTTCATCCTGACCACCTGCCTGCTGCCCACGCTCTTCTTCGCGTTCTTCGGTCTCTCCCAGGCCAGGCACGGCGACCAGGAGGCGATGGCGTACACCGTCGCGGGCTTCAGCGCCTACGGCGCCATCGGCGTCGGCCTGTTCGGCTTCGGCGTGGGCATCGCGGCCGAACGCGGCTTCAAATGGGACCTGCTCATCCGGGCCACCCCCATGTCACCGAGCGCCTACCTGTGCTCGCGGATCATCCCGGCCGCCGTCTTCACCCTGTTCACACTCGCTGTCCTCGGCATCTTCTCCACGCTCGTGGCGGGCGTCCGGCTCAGTGCCCTCCAGTGGCTGGAACTGATGGGCGGACTGACCCTCGGCAACATCGTCTTCGTCGCCATGGGGCTGGCCATCGGCTACAACCTGTCGCCCAAGGCCGCCGGCCCCGTGTCCACCATCATCTATCTGCTGCTCTCCTTCGCCAGCGGGATGTTCGTCCCGATCAACCAGCTGCCGACCCTGGCCGAGAACCTCGCGCCGGCCCTGCCGACCTGGCACTTCGCCCGCATCGGCTGGGGCATCGTCGGCATCGAGCCCGGCTTCGGACTCTCCTCGCTCCTGATCCTGGTCGCCTACACCGCGGCCTTCGCCACCCTGGCCGTCATGGGATACCGCCGTGAACTCAAGACCCGCTTCCTCTGAACCCGCGGCGCCGCCCGCCCGGCAGGGGACGCTCCTGCGCCGGATACCGGACCCGTCCGACCGGCGCCCGCTGGTCATCGCCTTCCCGTACGCGGGCGGCGGCGCCGCGGCCTACGCCGAGTGGCGCGACCTGCTGGACGCCGACTGCGCCGTACTCCCCGTCCACCTGCCGGGCCGGGAACGCCGCTTCCAGGAACGCCCCTACCGCCGGATGACCCATCTGGTCCGCGACCTCGTCGCGGAAGTCGGCCCGCACATGGACCGGCGCGTCGTCTTCTGGGGCCACAGCATGGGAGCCTCGGTCGCGGTGGCCCTCAGCCTCGAACTGGCCCGCCAGGGCTTCGCGCCCCCCGCCCACATCCTCGTCTCGGGCGCGGGCTCACCCGACCGCAGGGACCTGAAGGACCTGATCCACGTACTCGACGACGAACGGCTCACGGCCCGGCTCCACCGGTACGACGGAACACCCCGCGAGGTCCTGGACAACCCGGATCTGCTCGCCCTCGTCCTGCCGGTGATCCGGGCGGACTTCGAGATCATCGAGACGTGGGTCCGGCCCCGCCCGGCCCCGCTGCCCGCCCCCCTCACCGTGCTGTACGGCAAGGACGACCAGTCCGTCAGCGCGTACCGGGTCGCCGGCTGGCCCTCGTACAGCGACCGGCCGGTCGACCCGAAGCCCTTCGACGGCGGGCACTTCTTCATCCGCGAGCATGCCGCGGAGGTCGCCGGAATCATCCGCGCACTGGCCACCGGGCCGGACGCCTGACCGCCGCGCCGTACCACGTCCCGGCACACACCCCCTTCAAGCACAGACACTTTCGAGCAAGGAGCAGCGATGCGGGCCATCGTCATCAAGGAGTTCGGCGGTCCAGAGACCATCGACGTCACGGACGTTCCCGAACCGCAGGCCGTTGAGGGCCTGGTGCTCGTCGACGTGGAGCGCTCCGGACTCAACTTCGCCGAACTGCACCAGATCGCGGGGACGTACCTCAAGACGAACGAGCTGCCGTTCACTCCGGGCACCGAGGTCTTCGGCAAGGACCCCGCGGGCCGTCGGGTGCTCGGCATCATCGCCTCCGGCGGACACGCCCAGCGCGCCGTCGTGCCGGCCGAATCCCTCATCCCCGTACCGGACTTCGTCACCGGCGAGGAGGCACTCGCCCTCGGCCTCCAGGGCTTCACCGCCTGGCACCTGCTGCGCACCTGCGCCCGCGCCGTCCGCGGCCAGTCGATCGTTGTCCACGCCGCGGCCGGCGGGGTCGGCTCGCTCGCGGTGCAGCTGGCCAAGGCATGGGGCGCCTCCCGGGTGATCGGAACGGCGTCGACCCCCGACAAGCGTGAACTCGCCCTGTCCATCGGTGCCGACGCCGTCGTCGACTCGAACTCGGACGACATGACCGCGGCCCTTCTGGAGGCCAACCGCGGTCGTCCGCTGGACGTCGTCCTGGAGATGGCGGGCGGCCACACCCTGGACCAGGGACTCGCCGCCCTGGGCACCCACGGCCGGATGGTGGTGTTCGGATCGGCCTCGGACCGGCCGTCGACCCCCGTACGGCTGGAGTCGCTGATCGGCGCGTCCCGCTCGGTGGTCGGCTTCTGGGCCGGTGACCTGATGCGCACCAACCGCCGCTCCCTGGCCGACACCCTCAACGGGCTGTTCGGCATGGTCAAGAACGGTCAGCTGAAGCCCGTCGTCGGGGGGACGTACGCCCTGGAGGACGCGGCACGGGCGTTCGGTCTGCTGGCCGACCGCTCCACCACGGGCAAGGTCGTCCTCGACACGACGGGGAACTGACACCCGCCTCGTCGTCCCCCCTCTGAACCACTCCGCGAGCGCGAAGGCCGGCATGTTTACGTCAGACGAGGATTCCGCCAGCTTCCTGATCCACCGCCGATTCGAGGCACGGGTCCGGGAGAACCCCGGGGCGCCCGCTCTCATCCATCAGGACCGGACCATCGGTTACGGCGAGCTGGACACGGCCGCGAACCGCCTCGCGGCCGTGCTGCGCGCGACCGGTGCCGGCCCCGAGGCCGTCGTCGGCGTCCATCTGGAGCGGACGCCGGAGGCGGTGACGGCGGTCCTGGCCGCGTGGAAGACCGGCGGGGCGTACGTACCCCTCGATCCCGCGCAGCCCCGGCAACGCCTCGCGCACATCATCGAGGACTGCGATCCGGCGGTGATCGTGACCTCGGCACGGCTGTCGGCCGGGCTTCCGGAGCACCGAGCCCGGGTGGTCCTGGTCGACGGCCCCGCCGAGGCCGCGGCCGGTCCGGTCCCGGTGGCGGCCGTACGGCCCGACAACCTCGCCTACACCATCTACACCTCGGGATCGACCGGACGGCCCAAGGGCGTCGAGGTCGCCCACCGCGGGCTCGTCACCTCCTACCTGGGCTGGGAGGAGGTCTACGGGCTCCGGGACGGCGTCCGCAGCCACCTCCAGGTAGCGGGCTTCTCGTTCGACGTGTCGACCGGTGACTTCGCCCGGGCGCTGCTCTCCGGCGGCACGCTGGTCCTGTGCGGCAAGGAGGACCTGCTGCGGCCGGAGAACCTGCACCGGCTCATCACCCGGCACGACGTGCACATGATGGACATCACCCCCGCGCTCCTGCGGCTGCTGATGGACCATCTGGAGGCCACCGGCGGACGGCTGGCCGGCATGCGGCTGATCACGGTGGGCGGGGAGGGCTGGCCGCCCCGCGACTACCGGCGGCTGCGTGCCCTCGTCGGGCCGGGGACGCGGGTCTTCTGCTCCTACGGCGTCACCGAGTCGAGCGTGGACAGCACCTGTTACGAAACCTTCCCCGGTCCACCGCCTGAGACGGCAACGCTGCCCATCGGACACGCCTTCCCCGGCACCCGGGTCGCGGTCCGCGACCGTGAGCTCCGCGAGATCGAGGACGGGGCGGAGGGCGAGCTGTACGTCACCGGCGCCGGACTCGCCCGTGGCTACCGGGGCAAGCCCGCCCTGACCGCCCTGCGCTTCCTGCCTGCTCCCGGCGGCCGACGCGTCTACCGCACGGGGGACAGGGCCCGTCTGCTGCCCGACCGGGCCGTCCAGCACCTGGGCCGCATCGACGACGAGGTCAAGATCAACGGTGTGCGCGTCCAGCCGGCCGAGGTCGAGACCGTCCTGCGCGCACACCCCGGTGTCGGCCAGGCCGTCGCGGTGACCGCCCACGAGGCCGGACGCGTACGCCTCCACGCCTACGTCACCCCGGCAGGCCCCGCGCCGGTGACCCCCGCCCAGGTGCACGAGCACGCGACGCGCGCCCTGCCCGCGACCATGGTGCCCGCCACCGTCACGGTCCTGGAATCGCTGCCCCTCAACACCAACGGCAAGGTCGACCGGCACCGCCTGCCCGCCCCCGCGCGGGGCGACGAGGAGACCTACGAGGAACCCAAGGGGAGCACAGAGATCCGGATCGCCGGGATCTGGCAGGAGACGCTGCGGCTTCCCCGCGTGGGCGCCCTGGACGATTTCTTCATGTTCGGCGGCGACTCCCTCCAGTCGGCACGCGTCTGCGCACGGATCCGCGCGGAGTTCCACGTCGACATCCGGCCCAGCGCCGTACTGACCCACCCCACCGTGCGCGAACTCGCCGCGCACACCAGCCGGTTGCTGCCCGAGCGCCAACCGCCCACGCGGCACTCCGCCCCCGACGGGCGGTACCCGCTGTCCCCGGCCCAGCGCCGGCTCTGGCTGCTGAACCTGATCACCGGCCCCGACGCCACGTACAACATCCCCATCGCCTTCCGTGTCGAGGGACCGCTCGACCGGTCGGCGCTCACCACGGCGCTCAACCGGATCGTGGCCCGGCACGCACCCCTGCGGACCCGACTGGTCGTGGTCGACGGCGAGGCGATGCAGGAGGTCCTGCCCGGCTTCGAGCTCGGCATCACCGTCACCGACCTGCGCGGCGACCGTGATGCCGAGCACCGGGCACTCGACGTGCTGGCGGACCGCGTACGCGAACCGTTCGACCTGACGGCCGGACCACTCGTCCGGGCGCACCTGCTGCGACTCGGCCGGCAGCGGTATCAGGTGCTGGTGACGGTCCACCACATCGTGTTCGACGGCTGGTCGGCCGAGCTGTTCCTGACCGGCCTGGGCCAGGAGTACGCGGCGGCGCTGCGCGGCGCGACAGCCGGTCCGCCCGCCTTCGAGCTGTCGTACGGAGACATCGCGGCCTGGCAGGACCATCGGCACCGTTCCGGCGGGCTCACTCCCCAACTGGACCACTGGAAGCGCCGCTTCGGTACGCTGCCGCCCGCGCTGGACGGCCTCGCGGACCGGCCGGGGCGGGACGCGGGCGGACGCGGCGTGGCCGGGCGGGTCACACGGTGGCTCGATGCGGCGCTCACCGGTGCCGTACGGTCCTGCGGGCAGCAGCACGCGGTGACCCTCTTCGTCACCCTGCTCGGCTGCTTCACCGTCCTTCTGTCGCGGCTGACCGGCGAACACGACATCACGGTCGGCACCCCGATGGCGGGACGCGACCGCGAAGAGGTGCAGGACCTCATCGGCTTCTTCGTCAACACGGTCGCCCTGCGCACGGACCTCACCGGCACACCGACGTTCACCGAGGTGCTCGGCCGGGTGCGCGACGAGGTGCTCGCGGCCCACACCCACCAGGACATTCCCTTCGAGGACGTGGTCGCGGGTGTGTCGGCCGCCGGATCCGTGGGCCGCAACCCGCTCTTCCAGACCTGGTTCAACCTGCTGGGCGGCCCGGACCGGCCCCCGCGCATGCCGGGCCTGGACACCGGGATGATCGAACTGCCCGCGCACGCGGCACTCTTCGACCTCGGCCTGTACGTGACCGACCACGAGGACCGGATCCGGCTGGACCTCTCCTACGACCGGGGGCTGTTCGGTGACGCCCGGGCCCGGGTGATCCTGGACCAGCTCGCCCATGTCATCGCGGCCGTGACCGCCGATCCCGGGGTGCGGATCGGCGGGATCTCCCTGGTGACCGACGCGCATCGCGCGATCCTGCCGGACACCGGGGCGGCGCTGGAGGGTGCTTCGCCGCCCGCGCTCACCGCCGGGGTGCGCAGGGGGATGGCGACGGCGGCCGTGTACGACGCGTCCGGGACCGGGCCGGGACTCGCGGGCGGGCACCTGGCCGCGCTCGCCTCCCGGGCCACCCGCGAACTGGCCGCACTCGGGGTGCGCGCCGGGGACGTCGTCGCGCTCCACGCGGCCCGGACGGCGGCTCTGGTGCCGCTGCTGGTCGGCATCCTGGAACGCGGCGCGGCATTCGTCCTGCTCGACCCGGCCCACCCGCCCGCCCGGCTGCGGGCCCAGTTGGCGGCCGCGGCGCCGGCCCTGCTGATCCGCTTCGAGGAAGCCGGTGCGCCGCCGGAGGCGATCACGGGTTCCGGGGTGCGGGTGGCCGATGCCGGGCGGCTGCTCGGCGCCCCCGACGCGGCGACGCCCGAGCCGTCGCGGACACCCGCGCCGTCGGCCCCCGGCCCGGAGCGCCCGGCCTACATCATGTTCACCTCGGGATCGACCGGGCCGTTGCCGCGCGGGGTCCTCGGCGGACCGGCCCCCCTGGCCCACTTCCTCGACTGGTACGTCCCGGCCTTCGGCCTCGGCCCGGACAGCCGCTTCGCGCTGCTGGCCGGACTCGGCCACGACCCGCTGCTGCGTGACGTCTTCGCCCCGCTGTGGGCGGGAGGCGAACTCCACGTACCCGGCACCGAGCTGATCGGGAACCCGCTGTCGCTCCTGCACTGGCTGGCGGAGCGCCGGATCACGGTCCTCCACCTCACCCCGCCTCTCGCCCGTCTGCTGGCGATCGCCGCGGGGGAGACCGGGACGCGGCTGCCGGACGTACGCCTGATCTGCTACGGCGGTGACGTCCTGCGGCAGGGCGATGTGGCCGCGCTCGCGGCGGTCGCGCCGTCGGCCCGGCACGTCAACTTCTACGGGGCGACCGAGACCCCGCAGGCGATGGCGTTCCACGTCGTCGATCCGGGGGCCGCGGACCACGGCGCGGACGCGGCCCGCCCGGTGCCCGTGGGCAGGGGCATCGCGGACGTACAGATCCTCGTCCTCAACGGCTCCGGGCAGTTGGCCGGGGTCGGTGAGGTCGGAGAGATCGTGATCCGCACGGCGTACCTCGCCGAGGGCTATCTGGACTCCTCGGGCGCGTACTCCTCCGGCAGTGGGGGATTCCACCACGACCGCACGCCGGGGGTACGCAGATACGCCACCGGCGACCGGGGCCGCTACCTGCCCGACGGCACCGTCGAGATCCTCGGCCGTACCGACGCCCAGGTGAAGATCCGGGGATTCCGGGTGGACCCGGCCGAGATCGACGCCGTCTGCCGACGGCTTCCCGGCGTGAACGACGCGGTGACGGTCGCGAGGCAGCACGCGGAGGGTGACATCCGGCTGACCACGTACGTGGTGACGGCCGGCGGCCGGGCGTCCGAGCCGGGTCGACTGCGCGCGGATCTCGCGGCCCGCCTGCCCGAGTACATGACCCCCTCCGAGGTGATGGAGATCAGCAGCATGCCCCTGACACCCAACGGCAAGATCGACACGCGGGCACTCCCGGAGCCGGCACCGGACGTGGAGCCCGGACAGCAGGCGTCGGGAGGGGAAGTGGAGGAGATCGTCCGGGGCATCTGGCGGACCGTGCTGGACGTGGACGACATCGCGCCGGACGACAACTTCTTCGACCTCGGCGGTACATCACGCCTGATGGTGCAGGTGCAGGTGGCACTGCGCGAACGGCTGGGACGGGACATCACACTCGTGTCGCTGTTCAAGCACGCCAGCACGGGGGCGCTCGCCCGCCATCTGCGACAGGCGTCGGCACCCGCCCCCGCGGGGACCGCACCGCCCCGCGCACGCCGCCGTGACCACACGGCGGCCCGTGCTCAGCGGCTCGGACGCCGGGGCGGGCGCGCCTGACACCTCGCCAAGAAGCGTTCACCGCAGTTCGGATGCCTCGCCGACGGAGTTCCGCATGCTCCGGTCGGCGAGGCTTTTCCACGTCGTTGTGATGAGTCGGTCGCCGTTGTGACGAGAGGGTCACAAGGTTGACATGGCCGTGTCCTGGCGGCGCGCCCGGCTGGATTTGGCTGGTTAATCTAATCCGACTCCGTGACCGTGTGTGATGTCTCGGAATTCAGCTATTGCGCGATATAGAGGTACATCATGGGACGAAGTGACGTGTCGTACCGACGGGCGTGTGTGCTGGCCGGGACGCTACTGAGGCATCGCCCCGCGGTTCCAGCCGCGCACTGAGTTCGGCATTCCCCGGGACCGGTAGGCGCCCTCCTCTCGGCCACCGCGCGAGCGGGGCGGCCGGGCCCGCCCGTCCCGCGGCATCGATTCGTCGGACGGCGGTCCGAGTACTCCAAACCGTCCGGGCCCTTTCTGCCCCCCATCCGTGAGCGGCATGACGAGCCCTTGCGAAGACATTTTTCGAGAGGTTGAAGTGGCGCTTTCCGTAACCGGTCTCGAAGCACGTGCGGAGCTTCTCTACCGGAAGCTGCTCCAGCGGACCCATTGGCGGACGCAGGAACTGGCCCGGGCCGTGAAGTGTCCGGTGGGCGAGGTCGCACAGGCGCTGCAGGCACTGAGCGGCGACGGCCTCGTCGGCGTCTCGGCGGACGACCCCACCTCCTTCCGCGCGGTCGAGCCGTGCGTCGCCTTGCCGGCCCTGCTGGCACGAGCGATGTGCGAGGGGCGGAATCTGGGGCTCAACCCGGTGGAGGTCGACCGGTTCATCGCCCTCCACGAACTGGCGGCCGAGCGGGACGAAGGCGTTGCCCGCGGCCGCGGCGGCCATCGGACGGATGCTTCCAGCGTGGTCGAACGGATGGTCGCCAAGGCCGAGGAGGACGTGACCTTCCTGGTCCCCGGCTACGTCGACGGCGGATTCGCCTTCTCCCGCCCCAGCGTGGACCTGGGGCTGCGGCGAGGCATACGCCTGCGGGCCGTCTGGGCATCCTCGGTCTTCGACGTCGACGGCGCCATGGATCACGCGCTGTGGCTGGCCCAGCAGGACGTCCCGCCCCGCATGGCCGACGTGGTGCCGGTTTGCGCCATGATCATGGACGGCGCGGCCGCCGTGGTGATCGACGATTCCCGGACACCCCGTATGGTGCGCTCCGGTGCGGAGCTGGAGTCCCTGTGCTCCCTCGCGGAGCGGCTCTGGGGGCGCGGCGCGGAGGTGAGACGACTCAGACGGACGCCCGGTACGGGCGCCGCGCAGCCCCGTATGCAAATGGTGCTCCGTCTCCTGGCCGACGGCCTGACCGACGACGCCATCGCCCGTCGGCTGGGCTGCAGCGTCCGTACCGTGCGCAACGACGTGGCGGCGGCGATGGCCGCACTGGACGCCCGCAGCAGATTCCAGGCCGGCGCACGCGCCATGCGGGCCGGGCTGATCTGAGGCGGTGGCCGGGGGCCTGAGCTGCGGCCGGGGCCCGGGCTACGGCCCGGTCGCTTCGGAGCGAGGGGAGGGGAGGGCGCGGGTCACAGGTCGTCGACCTGGACCAGTCCGTCCTGGATCGCCCGCGCGAGGAGTGCGGCCTTGGTGGGCGCCTCCCTGCCGATCATCGCGTACTTGACCCGGATGTGTTCGAGGTGGGTGTTGACCGTGCGCGGCGAGATACCGAGGCGTTGGCCCACGAAGTCCTTGGACTCGGACTGGAACCACTCGACCAGCACCTCGGTCTCGCGCGCCGAGAGCGTCGGCCGGTTGGCGGAGCGGTCACCCGCCAGCGCTCCCGCCAGCGACGGCGGGGTGTACGCGCGGCCCGATGCCGCGGCGACGGAGGCTTCGAGGAGATGTTCGGCACCCTCGGCCTTCGTCAGGTAGCTCAAGGCCCCCAACTCCAGGCACTGCAGGGCGATCTCGTCGTCCGCGCGCATCGAGTAGACGACGACCCTTCGCCCCGCCTCGGCCAGCCTGCGCAGCTCGCTCATGGCCGGTGTCGGCCCGCCCAGGTGCAGGTCCAGGATCACCACGTCGGCGGCGGCGCCCTCACCGGTCCACGCGACCCGGACATCGTCACCCGACGCCGCGACCTGGATCGGTGGGGTGCCGGTGACCAGCCATTGGGCGACCCCGGCACGCACTGCGGGGTGGTCGTCGACGATGACGGCGCTCAGCTCCGTTGCTTGCGCCATCTTGCCTCCAGCCGCACGTACTCACCGTAGACATCGCACTCGACCCCGACCCGGCCGGTGGATTCGACGACCAGCTCGGCGCCGGCGTCGGCCACCACCGCGATGCGTACCTCGTCATCGGTACGCAGCATGCTCACCCTGGCACGAATCCGTGCCGCCGACAATGCCGTGACCACCGGCCCGGTCAGCTCGTGACGCACCTGCGAGGGCACCGGAACAGCGGCGCCGCTGATCGCGAACGACACGTCCACACCCCGTCGCTCCGCCGCGTCGACGCACGCGCCGACCTCGTGCACCAACGGGTCGGGAACGTCGTCGTTCTCGGCGAACAGCCTCCGCAACTGCGTCGCGGCAAGCGCGCAACGCCGTTGGGTGTCACTGTCGCGCGGGTCCAGTTCGCCGTCGGCCAGGCCCGCGAGAAGCGACAGGGTCGACCCCAACTGGTCGGCGAATGCGATCCGTTGGCCCTGCTCCCACCGCTGCGCCGTCAGTACCCGGATCTCCAGCCGGTCCTTCTGCTCGGCCACCGCCATCGCCTCGTGGGTCTGCCGGCGCAGCACCTGCGTGATCACGACGACCGCCAGCTGGACGTTGACCGCGCCGAACGCGGCGGCACCGGCCGCGCCCAGCGTGGCGCGGTCCGGAACGCCTGCCGAGAGGAACAGTCCCATGCTGGTCACCAGATGCGCGGCCAGAACCGTGATCAGCACCCGGACCCGGTCCAGCAACAGCAACAGCAGATGCCAACCCACCAGGCCGAACGACCAGTCGGACGCCTGGAACCGCTGGTCCGGAGCGAGCGCGGAAAAGGCCCCGAACGACGCCGCGAGTACCACCGCCGTGCCGGCGGCGACGAGGGCGACGGGCAACGGCTTCCGCCGCAGCACCCACCCGCAGCAGACGGCGGTGACGCAGGCCAGGGCGATGAAAGCGGCCATGGCGAGCCACCGGTGCCGGTACTCCTCTGTGAGCAGGGGGTGCAGGGACAGGCCGAACTGGAGAATGCCGGTGGCACAGACCAGGATGATCCGCGTCGTCGCGTAGACGTGGTCACCCGCCGCGCGTCGCTCACTCACCGGACCATGCCAATCCCACGGTGGTCCCCGCACCGGGACGCGAGGTGATCGTGGCGTTGCCGCCGACGGCGACCATGCGCTCGACCACCGAGCTCCGGATACCGCGCCGGGAGCGTGGCACCCCGTCCGGGTCGAACCCAACCCCGTGGTCGGCCACCGCGACGACGACCCGGCCGCCTTCCTCGCGCACGCTCAGCACGGCGGTGCCGACCTCGGCATGCCGCTCGACGTTCACCAGTGCCTCGCGCACCGCACGCACGAAGGCGAGCGCCACCGAGGCCGGAACCAGCGGGGTCCCCTCCGCGCGGACGTCGACGGCCAGTCGGCCGCGGTCGACGACGGTGTGCAACGCGGCCGTCAGGTCCACGGTGCTGTCCTGTGCGGTCGCCCCTCCCGCGGTACCGGTGAGCACCGCGAGGTCGTGCCGGGCGTACTCGGCGACCTGCGCCGGGTCCATCTCCTTCGCCTGCACCGTCACCATGAGGAAGGTCGACGCCGCCGTGTCGTGCAGCAGCGCGAGGTACTCGCGTTCCTCCCGGTGCCGGGCCAGCGAGGCCGCCTCGGCACGTGCCAGCGCCGATCGGCGTTCCCGCAGAGCGTCGACTCGCCCGGCCGATCGGCGGAGCAGCACGAATCCCAGCCGCGCCAGCAGGCACTCGAACACCAGGCGCGGCAGCAGCGTGCCCAGGGCACCGGTTCCCGCCGAGGCCAGGTCGACCGTGACCAGGTCAACCGCGAGCAGCCCGGAGGTGACGGGTACGGCGACCGCCGGGGACCACTCCAACTGGAGCGTGATCGCCGTTGTGGTCAGCATGTTCAGCGCCCACAGGTTCAGCGGCCCCCCGGTCCACTCCTGGGTGCCGCAGACCGCCGCCACCCTCAGCACCGCGAACCCCAGGGACAGCATCGCGCCGCGCCCCGTGAACCCCGCCCAGCAGTCCACCCCCGCCCCCATGAGTACCAACCCGAACAGGGCGAACCCCAGCGGCAGGGACTCGTCGGGTACGGCGAGCAGGCCGAAGACGCTGATGACGACCAAGGCGATCCCGCGCACGGGAGGGACCAGCCGCCGGGCGGACGCCAGGAATCGAGCCTCGACGCTGCCGTGCGGCGGGAGCGGCGGCATGCCGCTCACCGGGCCGGTCCGGGGGCGGGGGCGTTCGTGCCGCCGTCCGCGCGGGCGAGTGGACAGAGCCCTCGAACAGCCGGTGCGACATCGAGGGGTGACAAGACGGACATCGGTTCACCGTCCTCCTCTTGGTCCGGCCACCTCGTCCGTCGAGGAGGAGCCCCGACGACGCGGGACTATACCGAAGCCGCACGACCGCTCCCCGGGGTCGGGCGTGCGTGCCCGCCGACCGCTCAGGGGCGGGGGCGGAAGTGTAGGCGCCGGGTGAAACCCGACCGCCGCCGGGAAGGAGCGACACGGCGGACATGTCGTGTTCCGTACGTCGGTCGAACACCCGATGCCGACCGGGCCCGGCCGTTGCTACTTTTCGGCCCGCACTATTCCTCGGCGTAGGAGTCGGGTTGATATCGGAAACAAGAATCGGACGCGCGTGGGTCGCGATCACCGCGGTGTGCGCGGCTCTGGTGGTCTCACTCGGAGTCGTGCCCTCGGCCACCGCCGCTCCAGCCTGGCCCGCCCTCGGCAAGGGCACGACCGGTGCGAACGTCGCCACCGCCCAGTACCTGTTGCGTGGTCACGGTTACGGCCTCGCGGCCGACGGTGATTTCGGCCCGGCGACCGAGAACACGGTGGTCGCCTTCCAGGAGTCCAAGGGATACGCCGCGGACGGTGTCATCGGGGCCGAGACCTGGCCGGGGCTGATCGTCACGGTCCGGGAGGGCAGCAGGAGCGAGGCGGTCGCGGCGGCGCAGACCGCTTTGAACAAGTACGGCTACGGACTGGCCGTGGACGGTCAGTTCGGTCCGGCCACCGCCTCCGCGGTCACCTCGTTCCAGAGAGACAAGGGCCTGTCCGTGGACGGTGTCATCGGCCCCGAGACCTGGCAGAACCTCGTCGGCCAGGGCGGCGGCGGTGGCGGCGGGGGCTGCACGGTTCCCGACGACCCCGATCCCGAGGTGCTCAGGGTCGTCCACCGCACCGGCGTCGGACTCGGCGTCAGCGACCGGGTGATGCTCGCCGGGTTCGAGGCGGGCGTGGTCGAGTCCCACATGAACAACCTGGACTGCGGTGACCGGGACTCGCTCGGAGTGTTCCAGCAGCGTCCGTCGCAGGGCTGGGGCACGCCGGACCAGATCATGGACGTGTCGTACGCGTCGAACTCGTTCTTCACCCGCGCCATCCGGGTGGCGGCGGACAACCCGGACCTGTCCGCGGGGCAGGTGGCGCAGGCCGTGCAGGTCTCGGCCTACCCGGACCGGTACGACGCGGTGGAAGGCACCGCCCGCGAGTTGATCGAGCGCGCATCGCACCTCTGAAGTCCCGGCGACCCCTCCGTCACACCCGGTGCAGCCGACCTCCCGCCATGTCCCTTCCCGACCGGACCTTGATAGCGGATGGTCCGATTCGCGAGGCCGCCCCCCTGACCGTCCCATCCGTCCATGTCTTCCTCCGAACAGAGGCCCCCACATGACATCGCGTCCCTCCCTGTTGCTCGCGTCCGCCCTGACCGGCGTCAGCCTGCTCTTCGCCGCACCCGCGTCCGCGGCCACCGCACCGTCCCCCGCGCCCGCCTCGGCAGCCACCGGCCTCGGATCCGCCGCCGGCTGCTTCACCTGGGGCCGGTCCCTGAGCGAGGGAACATCCGGCGAGGACGTACGGCAGCTCCAGATCAGGGTTGCCGGATACCCCGGGTACGGCGGCGAACTCGCCATCGACGGCGAGTTCGGCCCCGCCACCAGGGTCGCGGTGCAGCGCTTCCAAGCGGCGTACGGGCTGGAGGCCGACGGCATCGCCGGTCCGATCACCTTCGGCACGATCTACGACCTCCAGAAGGGCGACTGCTCCCCGGCCAACTTCGACTGGTCGGAACTCAACCAGTGCGGCACCGACTGGTCCGGCGGCCAGGTCGACGCCGCCACGGTCCGGACCAACGTCCTGGTCACCATGTGGAAACTGCAGGCCCTGCGGCACGCGATGGGCGACCGGCCCATCGGCATCAACGACGGCTTCCGCGACCACGCCTGCAACGACGCCGTCGGCGGAGACCCCGACAGCCTCCACATGTACGGCCTCGCAGCCGACATGAGCGCCGGGTCCCAGGGCTTCTGCGCCCTGGCCTTCGAGGCCCGCGAGCACGGCTTCACCCAGATCCTGGGACCGGGCTACCCGGGCCACGACGACCACGTCCACGTCGCGGGCGGCACCGGCCGGTACTGGTCGGCCCCCACCTGCGGCCTCTGACCCACCAGGCCCCCAGAGCCGGCCGGTCCCCTTCGGGAAGTGCCCGTCGGCCCTTCGGCGTCACCAACTCGTCCGGCGTGCCGCGCGTTCCTCCACACTCCCGCTACCGGTCGGCCCGGCAAGTCCTCTTATGCAGAAGGGATACCTCCCATGCTTTCCAAACCGTTGGTGAGAACCGTCCTCGCCGTCTTCGCCGCCACCGGGCTGCTTGCCGCCGCGCCCTCGGCGGTGGCGGGCAACCGCCACTCGGCCGCGACGGCGGCCTCGGTGGCCGCCGCCCCGTCGTCACCCCCCGGTGTCACCGTGAAGATGCCGGCCACGATCGCCGACCGCCTCGGCGCCGACCGCGAAGCACTGATAGACGCCGTCTCCGCCGATGTCCTCTCCCGGTCCCACGACGCCAAGGGCCTCACCCCCAAGGCCGCCGTCGCTGAACTCGCCGCCGAGGACCGCAAGGTGGTCGTCGACGTCCGGACCGCCTCGCGCGACTGGGCACGAGGCGTCGCCTACGTCGAAGCGCCGCGCACACGACACGGCGAGCCGGAGGGCTGGCTCTACATCGCCCACCGCACGGGCGGGCGCTGGGTCGCGGGCCTCGAAGGGGACCGCGAATTCGCCGACCACGTGGCGAAGTCCCCGCTGGTCGGCACGGCGGAGCGGCAGACCATGACGGCATACGCGCAGCGCAAGGCGGCGCCGCAGCCGCAGACGTCGTCGGTGGGGGCCATGGCCAACACCAACGGGCTGCTGCTGCCCTGGATGCCCGACTACTACATGACCCTGACCGGCGGCCCGCACTCCAGCGACGGCTCGACCGGCTACTGGAGCAGCCTCGACTTCTCCGGCGGCAACGCCAGTGGCCGGGTCCGCTCCTCCCGCGAGGGCACGGCGACCTCGATGTGCGGTGCCGGCGGCGGCTGGACCAGGGTGATCCACCCGGGCGGCTTCTCGACGGACTACTACCACATGTGGAACGCCACCTACTACAACGGGACGTCGATCGCCCGCAGCGCCCTGCTCGGCAACATCGGCACCGACACCTGCGCAGGCGGTTCCGCGACCGGAGCCCACGTGCACTGGAGTCTGCGGACGTACGACGCGAACTACGTCGGCCAGTACACCTGGCTGAACGGCCGCACCATCGGCGGCTGGACCTGGTGGAGCGGCGCGAGCCAGTACAACGGCTGCGCCACCCGTTCCGGCGTCACCGCCTGCCCCGGCACGGCGATCTACAACCGCATCAGCTGACAACCCGCTCCGCGGCTCCGCACCCGGCCCCGCGCCGGGTGCGGAGCCCCGTGGGCCGGGCTCGTGGCGGAGAGGGCGGTGTTCTGCACTCGTGGCGCCGGGACCAGAACCCGGAACCTGCGTGATCACGGGCGCCTGGTGCGCCACAGCCATCCCGCGCCGCCCAGAGTGAGGACGAGGCTGACCGCGACCAGTGGCCAGCGCCAGGTGTCGATCACCGAGGTGTTCCCGGGAGCGACGAAGGCCAGGTACCAGGTGGTGCTGATGATCGCGGGAAGGAGTGTGGTCAGGGTGAGCCCGATCCACTTCCGGGCCGCCGTCCAGTGGCGGGAGCGGCACACCATCACCACGGCGGTGACCTTCATGACGAGGCCGATCCAGTTCAGCAGGACGAGGTCACCCACGTAGGGCAGCACAGCGCTGATCGTCAGCAGCACGAGAGGCAGCCAGGCCGGGGAGCGGCGACGGCGGGAGGTCGGGGGCTGCGGCTCGCCGGGGTGGCCGAACTCGTGGAGGGCGGTGCTCGCGATCACGCGAGGGTCGCCCACCTCGCGGAGGATCGTCCGGACCTCGCCGGGCCGTTCCGCGCGTGCGACCTCTATGTGCTCGCTGAGGTCGGCGATGAGCTCCTGGCGGGCCGCCTGGGGCAGCGCCGTGCTCTCTCGCTCGACGGCCGCGAGGTACTCCTGGACCAGAGTGTCGTTGGTCTTCAAGGCTGCGCCTTTCCGGGGGTGCGCCGATGCGTGGTGGCCGGCGTGAGGAGATGGTCGACGGTGTCGCGGAATCCTGGCCAGATCCCGGCGAACGCGGTGAGTGCCGCGCGTCCGGTCTCGGTCAGTTGGTAGTACCGCCGCGGAGGGCCGGACGCGGACTCCTGCCAGGTCGTGGCGACGAGTTCGTCGCGTCGCAGCCGTGACAGCAGCGGGTAGACCGTGCCCTGGCCGGTGGCCAGGCTGCCGGTGTCCTGCAACTCGTTGAGCAACTCGACCCCGTACTTGGGGCCGTTCCACAGAAGGGCCAGGACGCAGTACTCCAGAACCCCTTTGCGGAGCTGGACCTCGACCTTCTCCAGTGCCTTGTTACTTGCGGAGCCAGGTTCCATGCATAACAAGGTACCAGTTGATGCGACCATGATGGGACGTGGAGTGCGACGCCGGAAGTTCCCCGAACCGGCGGTCCGCCGCCACCCCGGCGCAGGGGGAGGAGTCCCCGCTCCGCAATCACGCGGCGGGGGAGGGCGAGCTCAAGGCTGCGGAGGCTTCCACTCGAACATCAGGATGGTTGCGTCGTCCCGCAGGCCGGTGCTCTCCGATTCCAGGAGGGAATGGGTGAGCCGGCGCAGCGTTTCCGGAGCCAGTTCTCCGCTTGCGGCGGCGCGTACGACGTAGTCGACGAAACGTTGGAGTCCGAACTCCGTGCCGTTGCGCATACGGGACTCCGTCGCGCCGTCCGTGTACATCAGCACACGGTCTCCCGGCTCCAGGGTGATCTCGTGAACGTGACGTCGGCCGGGCACAAGGGTCGACGGGAACCCCATCGGCGGGTCCGCTTCCTTCTCCATCGCATGGGTAACGAGCGCCTGGCCCCGGATGAGGAGAGGCGCCGGGGATTTCGTTGTGCGGGCCGACGGTGTCCCGGACCTTATCGGCGATCTTCCCCGCGGCCGCCGACACCGGGTTCTTCTTCTCGCTCACTGGTATTCCAATCCTGGGGACGGATAGTGCCGTGCGCGGAGTGGTCGGCACGCGCTGGGGACGGCATCGCCCGACGCGTACCCCTTGGCCCGTGACAGGACACAACGGTTGAGCCATCCGCCCCGGCGGCCCGTTCCAACGAGCGACGTGCTGTCGGTCGGCCGCCCTCCACCGTCCGTCGGGGCACGCCGGGCATACGGGCTCCGTGAAAGCGTCGCGAGCCCGGAAGAGGAGGAAGCCGTGCCCGGGCGGTGCAGGGCCCTGCTCCCTCGGCCTGCTGCTGGAGGTCCTCAGAGGCGTCCGGGAGCCGGACTGGAGGTGGACGGCTTCCCCACGGGCCAGGCAACCCATGGTCCGGCCCAGCCCCCGATCTCCCCAGGACCGGTGAAGGAGAGGCTGCCCCCGCCGCTGCCCGACGGTGTCGGGTTCGGCCCTGTCCCGGGTGTCACTGCTGTCCTGCATAGCGTCGGCCATGGTCAATGACTTGGGACGATGGCTACGGAAGCTCCGTATCAGCCGGACGACGGCCACCCGGAATACGTTTCCGGGCCCCGGGCGGTTTCGGACATGACTTTCGACAGATCCGCTGAGGCGGCGGTCCTCGTAGGGTCGTGGGCATGAGGATGAGTGGGGCGGCGCTGCCCGTGGTGGCGTCGGTGTGTGTGGGGCTCGGTGTCACGAGCCTCTGGTGGGCGCTGCCGGCGATCGGTTTCTCCTTTCTGGCCGGGCTGCGGACGGAGCGGGTGCGGCCGGCGGCGGTGGTCTTCGCCGTCCTGGTGGCGGCCGGGGTGCTGGTGGTCGGCTTGGTGCCCTCCTGGCTCGTGCTGGGCCTGCGGTTCGTCGTGCTTGCCGTGAGCACCGGGATGGGGCCGTGGCTGCTGGGCCGGTTCTGGCGGCAGTCGCAGGAGCTGGTGCGCGCCGGGTGGGAGCGCGCCGAGCGACTGGAACGCGAGCAGCAGTTGGTCGCCGAACAGGCCCGGCTGCGGGAACGGGCCAGGATCGCCCAGGACATGCACGACGCTCTCGGGCACGACCTCAGTCTGATCGCCCTGCGCGCCGGGGCGCTCAAGCTTGCCCCCGGTCTCGCCCCGCCCCATCGGGACGCCGTCCAGGAGATCCGGGCGGGTGCGGCCGCCGCCGTGGAGCGGCTCGGCGAGGTGATCGGCATCCTGCGCGACGGGGACGAGAGCGACGTCGGCGCGCCCGCGGTCCGGGGACCGGCCGACTCGGACATCCCGCATCTGGTGGCGGACGCGGCCGCCGCCGGTCTTGACGTCCGCTCGGAGATCACCGGGGCCCCGGACGGGTTCTCGCGCGCCACGGAGCACGCCGCGTACCGGGTGGTGCAGGAGGCGCTGACCAACGCGGCCAAGCACGCGCCGCGATCGGCCGTCGTCGTGGAGGTGGCGTACTCGGCCGACGGCGCCCGCATCCGGGTGGCCAACGGCCCCGCGCCCACGCCCGCCGCCCCCGCAGCGGCGTCGGCGGCGCCCGCGCCAACCCCGCGTGGCGCAACTCCCACCACTGCCTCCGCCCCGCCCTCCCCAGTTCGCGCCGGTGGTGGGCGCGGTCTTGTCGGGCTGACCGAGCGCGTCCGGCTCGCGGGCGGCGCCTTCGCCCACGGGGTCCGCCCGGACGGCGGGTTCGAGGTCGTGGCCGCGCTGCCGTGCCGGGCCACCGGGCCCGTCCCGCCCGCCGCCCCGCCGTCGCCGGTGCGCGAACTGCGACGGGCCCGGCGCAGGGTCGGCCGGACGCTGGCCGGCGTGGTGCTCGTCCCGATGGTGACGGCCGCACTGCTGACCGTGGCGCTGCGCGTGTGGACGGTCTATGTGGTCAGCCTGTCGGTGCTGGACCCGGAGGTCTACGCCACCCTCCAGGTGGGGCAGGAGCAGGCTTCGGTCGAGCGGCTGCTGCCGGGCCACCGGCTGCCGTACCACCCGCCGAGCGGGGCCTCGACGCCCGCGCCGCCGTCCGGGGAAGGGGTCTACTGCACGTACTACGCCATCACCGCCGAACTGTTCGTGGACCGGGCGGGCGATGCCTACCGGCTCTGCTTCCAGGACTCCCGGCTGGTCTCACGGGAGGTGCTCCGCTCCTGACGCCCGCCGCCCCTCCTTCCCCTCACCACCTCCACACCGAGCGACCGACAGGAGCCGCCGATGACCACCGCACCGATCCGGGTGCTGCTCGCCGACGACGAACCCATGATCCGAGCGGGACTGCGCGCCGTCCTCACCACCGACCCGGGCATCGAGATCGTCGCCGAGACCGGGGACGGCCGGGAGGCCGTCGAACTGGTCCGGCGCCACCGGCCGGACGTCGCCGTCCTGGACATCCGGATGCCCGGGACGGACGGCATCACGGCCGCCGCCGAGATCCGCCGCAGCGGGCTGGCCGGCGGAGTACTCATGCTGACCACCTTCGGTGAGGACGACTACATCCTGCGCGCGCTCAGCGGTGGCGCGAACGGATTCCTGATCAAGTCCGGCGAGCCCGAGGAGCTGCTCGCCGGAGTGCACGCGGTGGCCGGAGGGGCGGCCTACCTCTCACCCAAGGTGGCCGCCCGGGTGGTCGCCCACCTGGCCGCGACCGGGGCCGGAGGCCCCGCCGACCGGCGTGCCGGCGCCCGGGGCCGGGTGGCCGCCCTGACCACCCGCGAACGGGACGTGCTGACGCTGGTCGCCGCCGGGCTGTCCAACGGTCAGATCGCCCGTCGACTGGGAGTGGTGGAAGGTACGGTGAAGGCCCATGTGAGCTCCATCCTGGCGCGACTGGGCGTGGCCAACCGGGCGGCCGCGGCCGTCCTCGCCCACGAGGCCGGGCTGGCCCTCGGCGAGACCTGCGTGGGCGGCCTGCGGGACTGAAGCCTCCGCGCCCGGGGCCGGTGGCGCCGACAGCAGCCGTCCGAGGCCCGGTACACCGGTCAGGGCCGACACGGCGGTGGTGGCCGCCGGCCGCAGAGCGAGGACCGCAGCCGCCGTGACCGTGGCGCCGAGCGCGGCGCCGGCGAGGACGTCGTGGGGGTAGTGCACCCCGGCCGCCACCCGCAGCACGGCTGTGGCCCCGCCGACGGGTACGACCAACAGGGCCCAGCGCGGGCGCAGCAGCACCAGCCCGGTCGCCAGCGCGACCGCCAGAGTGGCGTGGTTGCTGGGGAACGACCAGTCACCCGACGGCGGGCACCCGGCGATCGCCGTGCTCGGCAACTCGACCAGTGCCCGGCATGGCCGCTCCTCGTCGAGGAGTACCTTCAGCACCTCGCTCGCCCCGTAGGCCAGCACTGTGCCGAGCCCGACCAGCGCCACCCCCGCGACTTCCCCGGCGGCCCGTCGGACCCGAGCCGTCCACCAGCACAACGCCAGCAGCAGCCCGAGCACCAGCAACCCGGCCTCGGTGGCCGGCTTCAGCAGCGCGGCCACCGACTGCGGGGCATCGCCGACGGCCTCCGCCACCCGCTGGTAGCCGTCGGCCGACCACCCGGCCGATACCTGCGTCGGCCCCGCCCCACCACCCCGCTCCGGCGCCAGCCACGCCACCGCCCCGGCCCCCGCGCAGAGGACGGCCGCGGCAAGGACGGGCCTGGACCCGGCAGCGCCGCCTGTCGCGCCGGTCCTCCTTGAATTCCTGTGCGTGTATGTCATGGTCCGGACGGTAGAAGCCGAAGCGTTGTTTCCACCCGACCCGAAAGTCAAGCGGGCCCCTGACGATCGTCAGGGTTGACAGCACGCCGAAATCCTCCGGCAGGCTGGACCGTCCAGGAGCAGCGATGCGGTCTCGGCAGCCGTCCCCGCCTTGTTATGTCCTTCGCGGTGATGAGAGGTCCGAGCACTGGATTCGTTCGAGCCGGAAGAGCTCTCCGTCCACTGCCCCGGCGGGAGGGAACCGGCACCTATGACGGGCGTCGTACGGAGTCCACCCGTCGTGGCCCCGGCGGGCACCGGATCCGGAGCGGGCAGGGCAGCCGATCGCCCGGGCCGCCGCCGCTACCTCGGCGGCGGCCCGGGGCCATCAACGGTGTCTTCCTGGAGGGTCGGGAGAAGCCGCACTGCCGGCTCTCACGGTTTCGCCCTTTCGTCGGTGGCAGGTCCCGTCAGGTGCGGGTCCAGCGTTGGTTGCTGCTGTTCGAGCAGGAGTAGAGCTGGATCAGGGTTCCATCGGCGGTGCCGTTGCCGACGGCGTCGAGGCAGAGGCCGGACTGGACGCCGACGATGGAGCCGTTGGAGTCGAGGCGCCATTTCTGGTTGTCGCCGCCCCAACAGCTGTAGATCTGGACTTTGGCTCCGTTGCCGGTACCGGCGGCATCCAGGCACTTGTTGCCGTAGACCTGGAGCTCCCCTGCGGCGGTGGAAACCCACTGTTGATTGGAGTTGCCGTTGCAGCTCCACAGCTGCAACCGCGTGCCATCGGCGGTGCCGGAGTTCGGCACGTCCAGGCACCGGCCCGAACCGACACCCCTGATCTCTCCGGAACCGGACGGCGGTGTGGACGAGCCGCCGTTGAGCGCGTTGAGGACGGAGGTGTAGGCGGACTTCTTGCTGCCGTCGTTGTTGAACAGCAGCGGTGTTTGCTCCGATCGCCAGGAGTCGCTGTCGCGCACGCCCCAGACGGTGATGCCGAGGCAGCGTGGGACGGCCAGGCAGTCGTTGGTCACGGCGGCGAACGTCGAGGCGGGGGCGCCCTGGATGTCGAGTTCGGTGATGGCCACATCGACGCCGAGGGCGGCGAAGTTCTGGAGAGTGGTGCGGAAGTTGCTGTTGTAGGGACTGCCGCTGTTGAAGTGCGACTGGAAGCCGACGCAGTCGATCGGCACGCCGCGCTGCTTGAAGTCCCGGACCATGGCGTACACGGCCTGGGTCTTGGCCCAGGTCCAGTCCTCGACGTTGTAGTCGTTGTAGCAGAGCTTGGCCGCCGGGTCGGCGGCGCGCGCGGTGCGGAAGGCGACCTCGATCCAGTCGTTTCCGGAGCGCTGGAGGTTGGAGTCCCGCCGGGCCCCCGAGCTGCCGTCGGCGAATGCCTCGTTCACGACGTCCCACTGGGTTATCTTGCCCTTGTAGTGGGCCATCACGCCGTTGATGTGGTCATTCATCGCCTGGCGCAGTGCGCTGCCACTGAGGTTCTGCATCCAGGCGGGCTGCTGGGAATGCCAGGCCAGGGTGTGACCGCGTACCTGCTTGCCGTTCTGCACCGCCCAGTTGTAGACGCGGTCGGCGGAGGTGAAGTCGAACCGGCCCTGCTGCGGTTCGGTGGCGTCGATCTTCATCTCGTTCTCGGCCGTCACCGAGTTGAACTCGCGGCCGGCGATCGTCGTGTACGCCGAGTCACCCAGCTTGCCCGAGGCGATGGCAGCGCCGAAGTACCGGCCGCTCTGTGCCGCCGCGCCGCCCAGCGTGCTCTCGGCGGCGTGCGAGACCGGCGGGGACACCAGGGTGGTGACCACACCGAGGACACCGACGACCAGTGTCAGCAGCAGGCTGCGGATCTTCAGGCGGACAGGAGGTCTGGGAAGGGGATAGGAGCCCATGACTGTGCCTCCAAGCTAGAAATCACTGAACGGCGGGTAAGGAGAGCCCCATTCGCGCCCGGTCGGCGGACGGGACGGCCCGGAGCCCGGGCAGTACCGCATCACCGCACACCCCGGTCACGGCATGGGCGGGGACGGTTCATGGGCTCCCCGAGACCGGGGGACCGGAGTGTTCGTACGGTCGGCTGCCCAGACAGGAATGATTGAGGGGATGGCATGCATCGTCAATACCATCGACAGAAAACATTTCCTCATTCGTTCCGAAAGTTTCGAACCCGACTGAGATGAACGGTTCACCCTGGCACGGCCGTCGGCGGATGCCATGCAGTCGGGGCCGGAGCGGGGGGGAGCGGATGACCGCCGAGCGGTGGATTCGGCCGGGGCTGCGCTGCGCGACCAGTGGGTCGGCCGGCCATGCGTCGGCCTTCGAGCAGCGGATCCACGAGGTCACGCCGACCGGAGGGGCCTGTGGCCGCAGCAAGGAAGTGGTGCGGCGGTGCGGGTGCCGGAGGTCTGTTCTCTCCGGTCCGGCACGTCGGCACCGGCGCGGACTGCTGAGCTCTCGGCGGCTGTGCAGGCTACCCACCCGGCGTCGAGCGCGATGCGGATCGGTCACCGCATGCTGGGGTGCGTGGCGTAGTCGTGCGCGGCTGCCGAAAAAGTTTCGGACCTGTAGAGGTATGCGCGAGGGGCGTTCACGCTGTTCATCGGCTCGGCGATCGAGTGTCACGCACGGCAGAGGCCGGTTCCCGCGCACTGCGGGAACCGGCACTGCGCGCATCAGCGGCTACGGGGCTACGCAGCCGATCGAGCCGACCGGGAAGTTGTTGCCGGTCGATGTCGCCGTGAACCCGAAGGTGACACTGCCTTCCGGTTCGATGGTGCGGTTGTGGTCGAGGTTCCTGACCGTGACCGTCCCATCGGGTGCTGTGGTCAGCGCACCGTTCCACACACTGCCGACCTTGGTGTCCAGGCCGGGTTTCCACTGCACGGCCCAGCCCTCACGCGCCGTCGTCCCATGGTTCATGACCTCGACGGAGCCCTGGAAGCCGCCGTTCCAGGAGTTGGTCACGCTGTAGGAGGCCATGCACCCGGTGTGCGGGGCCGTAGGGGTCGGAGTGGGCGTCGGATTCGGGGTGCCGCCCGAGCCGCGGATGCCGGTCACCTCGCCGTTGCCGCCGTCGAAGACGATGTCCGAGCAGGAGAAGAAGTTCTCCTGGCTGTCCGAGCGCACCCACTGGATGAACATGACCGCGTCGCCCGAGCGGCCCGAGGGCAGGTTCAGGTCCCAGTAGTAGTGGCCGCCCTCCGTCCCGGGCCCACCTGCCTGCGGCGGGTCGGTGACGGTCTGGATCAGTTCCAGGTCGTCCCAGCCCAACTCGGTGCTGGGCGAGTAGCCGGGCTTGGACAGGTACACCCGGAAGGAGCCCGGGTGCGCTGCCCAGTTGCTGTGCTTGACCTGAATCGTCTTCCCGGACGTCAGGTGCGTCCGGGGCCAGTCGGAGCGTGGGGCGTTGTAGGCGGTGAAGTTGTACGGTGACCGGTCACCGGCACTGCACAGCTTTCCGTCCGGGACGTAACCCGCCCCTCGTCCGACCGCGTTGGAGTCGAGCACGGCGAACCAGTTGTACAGCGCCGTCGCGCCGCTCTCGTCGAGCGCGGCCCTGCATGCCGGGTTCGTCGGGTCCAGAGCTCCGGTGTCGGTCCTGGCGTCGAGCATGCAGAGGTAGGTACGCGATCCCGGTGTCATCGTGACGCCGTGTGCCTGCGCGTTGCCCTGGCCCATTAATGTCAGGCCGATTCCGCCGAGCAGGGTCGCGAACACCGTCGCCAGGGAGGCGAACAGTTTTTTGCGTCGGGCCATGAGGTCTCCTGTGCCTGTGTAAGATGGATTTCCGGTTGTGCTTCTCTCTTGCGGTCGCCGTCGGTCGAGGCGTCTCGGGGTACTTGGGTCAGGAGGGCGCCGGCCCCGGCGAGTGCGGTGGTCGGGATCGTCGTGGCCGGTGGGGGCCAGGGCCGTCGGTCCTGCCGGAGGCAAAGCTGCCGGAGCCGGGCCGCGGTCGCAGAGGGGGACCGGCTGCCGCACCGCAGGAGTGGGCGACGCCCGGATCGGGACGTGCGGTGCGGCGAGCATCACCGTGGTCCGCGCCTTGTACAGAGGCGGGTGATGGGGGCGGAGTCGAGGGGCCGACGCCGACAGGAGCCATGAACGGGCTGCGCGTGGGAGTGGGGGAGTGTGGTGACGCTCGCATGCGGGGCCTCCCTGGGAGGGGCGACCGGATGGGACGAATACGGATTCCGCAGCGTCGGCTGCCGGCCAACTATGGGAGCGCTCCCACCCGTTGACACCACAGGACTGTAGGAGGACTGCCGTGCTCCTGACAACCCGTCGGTCGCCAGTCCGCTTTCGTCCCCGCCGGTGCGACGGTGCCGGGCCTCGCCCGCTCGGGGAACGGGCGGCCGTGGCGGGTCCGGGGGTTCGCCCATCACGACTCCGGCGGGGCGGCGAATTCTGTCCAATCGCTTGACGGAGCGTCCTGCGGCCTCGAACTTGGTGGGAGCGCTCCCACTCCTGTCCGTACCCCGCCGGACGCAAGCCGGTGCCCCAGCCGCCGCGTGCTCCGGCCCCTCCCGTAAGGACTTCGGCGTGCCGAGACACCAGTCGCTCGCTCCCCGCCCGTCCCGTTCGTTCCGCCGATCGGACCGCTCCAGACGCGTCAGCGTGTGGGTAGGTGCCGTAGCCACCGCAGGGCTGCTGGCCGGCGCCCTCGCGGCACCCGTCGGCGCGGCCCAGCCCCCCGACGAGGCCCCCGAGCTCATCGTCAACGGGGACTTCTCCGCCGGTACCGCCCCCTGGTGGTCGACGGCCAACAGCCCCGTCACCGTCTCGGACGGACGCCTCTGTGCCGACGTACCCGGGGGCACGGCCAACGCCTGGGACGCCATCGTCGGGCAGAACCGGCTCGCCCTCGCCGCCGACGAGGAATACACCCTGAGCTACACGGCGACATCCACCGTGCCGGTCACCATCCGCGCCAACGTGCAGATGGAGACCGAACCGTGGACCACGGAACTCGCCACCACGCAACCGGTCGGGGCGACCGCCGAACGCGTCACCGAGACCTTCACGGCCGGAACCGACCACGACGCGGCGCAACTCGTCTTCCAGATCGGGGGCAGTGCCGAGGCATTCACCTTCTGCGTCGACGACGTGTCGCTGCGCGGCGGAACCGCGCCGCCACCGTACGAACCGGACACCGGATCCCCGGTCCGGATCAACCAGGTCGGATACCTCACGCACGGCCCCAAGTCCGGCACCGTCGTCACCGACGAAACCGACCCGCTGCCCTGGACACTCGACTCGGCCGCCGGAACACGCGTGGCCGAGGGCACCACCACTCCGGCGGGCGTGGACGCCTCCTCGCGGCAGAACGTCCACACCTTCGACTTCAGTGCGGTGACGACCCCGGGGGACGGATACACCGTCACGGTCGCCGGGAAGAAGAGCGAGCCGTTCGCTATCGGCGACGACCTCTACGCGTCGCTGCGCACCGACGCGCTCGCGTACTTCTACCACAACCGCAGCGGCATCGAGATCGACGCGGACATCGTGGGCGAACGGTACGCGCGGCCCGCCGGTCATCTCGGTGTGAGCCCCAACCAGGGCGACAACGACGTACCGTGCAGGCCGGGCGAGTGCGACTACCGCCTTGACGCCGCCGGGGGCTGGTACGACGCCGGTGACCACGGCAAGTACGTGGTCAACGGCGGTATAGCGGTGGCCCAGTTGATGTCCGTCTTCGAGCGGACCCTGTACGAGGAGAACGCCGACGCCGAACCGCTCGGCGACGGCGGACTCCGGCTGCCCGAGCACGGGAACGCCATCCCCGACATCCTCGACGAGGCGCGCTGGGAGCTGGATTTCCTCATGCGGATGCAGGTGCCCGCAGAAGAGCCGCTGGCGGGCATGGCCCACCACAAGCTGCACGACAGGGCGTGGACCGGACTGCCGCTCAGGCCGGACCGTGACCCCCAGCCCCGGGAACTGCATCCGCCGACCACGGCGGCCACCCTCAACCTGGCGGCGACCGCGGCCCAGTGCGCCCGCCTCTTCCAGGTCTACGACGCGGACTTCGCCGCGCGGTGCCGGGCGGCCGCGCGCTCCGCGTGGACAGCGGCCAAGGCCCATCCGGACGTCCTCGCCGATCCGCAGGACGCCACGGGCGGCGGCGCCTACAACGACGACGACGTACGGGACGAGTTCTACTGGGCGGCGGCGGAACTCTTCCTCACCACCGGCGAGGACGGATACCGCCAGGAACTCCTCCGTTCCCCGTTGCACGGTGACACCGAAGCGGTCTTCCCGCGCGGCGGCATGTCCTGGGGTTCGGTCGCCGGGCTCGGCGCCTTGGACCTCGCGAGCGTCCCGGGCGGGCTGTCCGCCGAGGAACTCGCCACGGTACGCCGCACGGTGACCGAAGCCGCCGACGGATACGCGGCCGACTCGGACGGGGCCGCGTACGGTCTTCCGTACGCCCCCGACGACGGGCGCTACGTATGGGGATCGAACAGCCAGGTCGCCAACAACATGGTCGTCCTGGGCTCGGCGTACGACCTGACCGGCAGGACCGCCTACCGTGACGCTGTACTGCGCGGACTCGACTACCTTCTGGGCCGCAACGCGCTGAACCAGTCCTATGTCACCGGGTACGGCGAGCGGGACTCGCGCAATCAGCACCACCGGTTCTGGGCCAACCAGCTCGACCCCGCCCTGCCGCATCCCGCACCGGGATCCCTGGCCGGCGGTCCGAACGCCTCCATCGAGGACCCGGTCGCGCAGGCCAAGCTGAAGGGCTGCGCACCGGCGATGTGTTACATCGACGACATCGAGTCCTGGGCCACGAACGAGATCACCATCAACTGGAACGCTCCGCTCGCCTGGGTCGCGTCCTTCGCGGATGATCTGGGCGACGGTGAGCCCGCGAAGAGTCAGTGCGAGGTGACCTACACCTCGCAACGCTGGAGCAACGGCTTCACCACCCACGTCGCGCTGAAGAACACCGGCGACCACACGGTCCGGCCCTGGCGGCTCGACTGGACCTTCGCCGACCAGCAGCAGGTGACCGACGCCTGGGGCGCCGACATCGGACGGACCGGCCCGCGGGTCACCGCCGAAGCCCTGAACTGGAACGCCGCCCTCGCGCCCGGCGACACGGTGCGGTTCGGCTTCAACGGCCGGCCCACCGGTCTCGTGCACGACCCCCAGGTCTTCAGGCTGAACGGCAGGGCCTGCGGGACGGCATCACGACGATGAGCGGCCGACCCGTCCCACCGCGCACGAGGAGAATCGCTGTGAACCGATTGCTGACGCTACTGACCACCTGCGCGATGGTCCTGGGCCTGACGGCCCTGCTCGGCCCCCAGGCGGTGACCGCCGCCGGATGCGGGGGCGGCCACCTGGCCAACGGTGTCGCCTGTACCAGCTCCGTGGCGGACCCTCCGCACGCCGACCCGCCCGCGAAGCGCACCGGCACCCCCGTGGACATCAACGGGAAACTCCACGTCTGCGGCGTGCACCTGTGCAACCAGTACGACCGCCCCGTCCAGCTCCGGGGCATGAGCACCCACGGCATCCAGTGGTTCGGCAAGTGCTACAACGCCGCATCCCTGGACGCGCTGGCGGAGGAGTGGAACGCGGACCTGCTGCGCGTGGCCATGTACGTCCAGGAAGGCGGCTACGAGACCGACCCGGCGGGCTTCACAGGCCGGGTGAACGGCCTCGTCGACATGGCCGAGGCGCGCGGCATGTACGCCATGGTCGATTTCCACATCCTGACGCCCGGCGATCCGAACAACAACCTCGACCGGGCCAAGACGTTCTTCGCGTCCGTCGCGGCCCGCAACGCCGACAAGAAGAACGTGATCTACGAGATCGCCAACGAACCCAACGGAGTGGGCTGGACGGCCATCAAGGACTACGCCGAACAGGTCATTCCGGTGATCCGGGCCGCTGACCCGGATGCCGTCATCGTCGTCGGCACCCGCGGCTGGTCCTCACTGGGCACCTCGGACGGGTCCAACGAGAACGAGGTCGTCAACAACCCCGTCCGAGCGGACAACATCATGTATGCCTTCCACTTCTACGCCGCCAGTCACAAGGACCCCTACCGCGCCACGCTGAGCCGAGCGGCCTCACAACTTCCCCTGTTCGTCACCGAGTTCGGCACGGTGAGTGCCACCGGTGGGGGAGCGATGGACCGGGCGAGCACGACGGCCTGGCTGGACCTGCTGGATCAGCTGAGGATCGGCTACGCGAACTGGACCTACTCCGACGCGGACGAGAGCAGCGCGGCCTTCAGGCCGGGCACCTGCGACGGGGGCGACTACAGCGGCAGCGGGGTGCTGACCGAGTCGGGGGCGTTGATCAAGAACCGCATCAGCACCCCCGACTCGTTCCCCACCGGCTGACCGGCCGGCCAGGGCGGGACGGATCCAAGGGCCTCGATCATCCACGTGAGGACGGGCGGCCGAAGGGCTGCCCGTCGCTCCGGACGGCAAGGCCCGTGGAACGCTGTCCCCCACCCGCCCGGGGGTCGTGGCCCTTCGCCTCGCACGGGCCGTGGTCCCGTGCCGTGCTCAGTTCCCGGGCGGTGGCGCCGTGCTCTTGCGTACGACCAGGCTCGTGGCCAGCTCCAGCCGCGTGGACACCGGTTCCTGGGCCCGTAGCCGCATCAGCATCTGCGCGGCCTCCTCCGCCATCTGGCGCAGCGGCTGGTGGACCGTGGTCAGGGCCGGGCTGGCCCAGCGGGCGATGGACACATCGTCGTAGCCGACCACCGACAGATCGTGGGGAACGCGCAGGCCGTGCACCCGGGCGGCTTCCAGTACGCCGAGTGCCTGGAGGTCGCTGCCCGCGAAGATCGCGGTGGGTGGCCGGGGGCGGGACAGCATCTCGGTGGCGCGGTCGTATCCACCCTCCACGTGGAAGTCGCCGAACAGGATGAGTCCGGGGTCCACCTCCAGCCCGGCCATGGTCATCGCCGACCGGTAGCCGTCGAGCCGGGCGCGGGAGCAGAGCATGTCCTCGGGTCCGGTGATGACCCCGATGCGCTGGTGCCCGCACTCGATGAGGTGCCGGGTGGCGGCCAGCCCGCCATTCCAGTTGGCAGAGCCGACCGAGGGTACGTCGGGGTCGGGGTCGCCTGCCGGGTCGATGATGACGAACGGGATCGAACGAGCCCTGAGCTTCTGTTTGACCTCGCTGGGCAGGGCGGAGAAGACGAGGACGACACCGAGCGGCCGCCGCTGGAGCATCGCCTCCATCCAGTCGGGGCTGGGCGAGTGACGGGTTCCGCTTTCGGTGAGGACGACGCCGGCGCCGTGGTCCTTGGCGACGTTCTCCACCCCCCGGATCAGCTCCATCGCCCAGATGCTCTCCAGCTCGTGGAAAACGATCTCGATGAGGGGCGCCTCGCTGGCCGACCGGGTGGTGCGCCGGTAGGCGTGGGCCTCCAGCAGGCGCTCCACCTTGACCCGCGTGGGGGGCGCCACGTCCTGACGTCCGTTGAGGACCTTCGAAACTGTCGAAATGGAGACGCCGGCCCGCTCGGCCACTTGAGCCAGGGTGATGCGGCCCATTTTCTCGTCATCGCGCATGGCGAGGAGCATAAGGCACAGGACAACTGCCGCCCAGGCGTAACGCTTTGATAACGCGGTGACCGAGGGTTGACCCCCTGAGACGGGGAGTCCTAGCGTCCCGGTCCAGGAAGTTTCGAGAGCTGTTCCGAAATAGTTTCGAAAGGTGTGCCGATGAAACAACACGCACGGTTCTCGCGGACCGTTGCCGTCGGTGGTGCCGTGCTGTCCCTGGTGCTGTCCCTGTCCGGGTGCGGAGGAGACTCCGGTGCGGCCGGCGACGACACCATCCACGTCCTGGTCTACGGGGACGCGGGGAACAAGGTGGAGAAGGAGATCGTCGCCACCTTCAACAAGACGTCGAAGGTGAAGGCGGTCCTGGACACGGTCCCGGGCGCCGACTACCAGGCCAAGCTGCAGACGATCATCAACAGCAAGCAGGCGCCGGACGTCTTCTTCAACTGGGGCGGCGGCAGCATCAGGCCGTTCGTCCGGGCCGGTCTGCTGCTCCCGCTGGACCCCTTCATCGCCAAGGATCCCGACCTCAAGGCGAAGTTCCTGCCGTCCGTGTTCGACAGCGCGGTGGTCGACGGCACGTCCTACGGGATACCCATGCGCGGCACACAGCCCGTGCTGCTCTTCAACAACGGCAAGGTCCTCAAGAAGGCGGGTGTCCAACCTCCGAAGACCTGGGACGACCTGCTGGCGGCGGTCAAGGCGCTGAAGGCCGAAGGCGTCACCCCGATCGCCCTGGGCGGCGGCGACCGGTGGCCGACGCTGATGTGGTTCGAGTACCTGTACGACCGCATCGCCGGCCCCGAGCTCTTCCGGAAGGCCCTGGACGGCGACCACGACGCCTGGGCGAGCCCGGACAGCCGAAAGGCTCTGAGCAGGATCAAGGAACTGGTGGACGCCGGAGCCTTCGGCACCAACTTCGATTCGGTGAAGTTCACCGACCAGGGTTCCCCCACGCTCCTGGCGACCGGCAGGGCCGGCTTCGAGCTGATGGGCTCGTGGGAGTATGCGACGCAGCAGGACGCGTACCCCGAGTTCGCGAAGAGCGACCTCGGATACAGTGCCTTCCCCTCGGTCGGAGGCGGCAAGGGCGATCAGGCGAACCTCGTCGGCAACACCAACAACTTCTACTCCGTGCTGAAGAAGACGAAGCACCCACAGGCCGTCGCCGAGTTCCTGAAGCTCATGTACTCGGAACAGTTCGTCAAGGCGCAGCTCGCCATCGGCAACCTGCCGACCACGACGAACACCGAAGACTTCCTGGACGCCGCCGCCAGCCCCGAGTTCGCGAAGTTCCAGTACGGCATGGTCAAGGCGGCCCCGGCGTTCCAGCTCTCCTGGGACCAGGCGTATCCCCAGTCGGCGGCCACCGCGATGTACCAGTCCCTCCAGCAGTTCTTCAACGGCTCGATGGACGAGGACGCCTTCATCAAGGCCATGCAGGCGCTGCCGACCTCGTGAGCCCACTGAGATCCGGACCCGGAACACGTGACATGACCCGAACCGCACCTTCCTCCACAGACGGTGACACGACCAGGAGGGCCCGCTCGTCCGGCAGTGGAGCGGGCCGCCCGGGAATCCTCTGGGCAGTCCCCGCCGCCGTCTTCTTCGGCTTCTTCGCCATCGTCCCGCTCATCATGGTCGCCGTACTCTCCTTCGCCGGCTGGGACGGTCTGAGCGACCCGGAATTCGTCGGCCTCGACAACTGGAGGACGCTTCTCGACGATCCCGTCGTGATCAAGAGCCTCTGGCTGAGCGTCCTGCTCACCGTGGCCGGGGTCGCCGTCCAGACCCCACTGAGCATCCTGCTCGGGGTCTGGGCGGCGGGGCACCAGCGCAACCGTGCCGTCCTGTCCGCCATCTACTTCGTCCCGATGCTGCTCTCCGTCGCGGCCGTGTCCGTGCTGTGGCGCGCCGTCCTCGACCCCAACCTCGGTGTCCCCGCGCAGGCCACCTGGCTGTTCGGCGACGGCAACCTGTTCGGGAAGCAGGCCACCGCGATCGGCGTTCTGGTCTTCGTCAGCACCTGGCAGTTCACCCCACTGCACACGCTGATCTACCAGGGCGCGGCACGTGCGGTGCCGCGGGTCCTCTACCAGGCGGCGCAGATCGACGGCGCGGGCACGGTACGGCAGTTCTTCCACGTCACGCTGCCGCAGCTGCGCAATTCGATCATCACCTCGATGATCCTCATGGTGGTCGGCGGGCTCACGACCTTCGACACCGTGCTCATCCTGACCCAGGGCGGACCGGGGAGCGACACCACCATCACCGCGTACTACATGTACCAGAAGGCGTTCAAGAGCTTCGACTACGGGGCGGCGTCCACCATGGCCCTTCTGCTGGTCCTCGTCTCCACGGTCATCTCGCTGATCATGGTGCGGCTCTCGGGGTACGACAGGATGCGCAGCACCATGGAGGGACTGTGAGGAAGAGCCGTCCCAACTACTTCGCCGGCTTCGGCTCGCTGGTCTGGCTCCTCGTGGTGGGGCTGCCGCTGTACGTGATGCTCGTCGCCACGTTCCAGACGCGCCCCGACTACGCGGCGAACGGCCCGCTGTCCTTCCCCGAGCACTTCACGCTCGACAACTACGCCAACGACCTCAACGGCGGCTTCGCGCAGTACTTCCTCAACACCGTCATCGTCACCGTGTGCGTGGTGGGCATCGTCGTCCTCCTCGTCCCGCCGCTGGCGTACACCATCGTCAGGAGCCGGGGCCGCGCCACCACCACGGTCTTCCGGCTGTTCCTCCTGGGTCTGGCGATCCCTTCGCAGGCGGTCATCGTCCCGATGTTCTTCGTCATCAGCGAGGCCGGCCTCTACGACCACCTGATCGGCGTCATCCTGCCGACGGCGGCCTTCGCCATGCCGGTGTGCGCCTTGATCCTCACAGGCGTGATGCGGGACATCACCCCCGATCTGTACGAGGCGATGACGATGGACGGCGCCTCGTCCCGGCGGGTCTTCTTCCAGCTGGTGCTGCCGCTGTCCAGGAGCGGGATCTCGACGATCGTCGTCTTCTCCGCGCTCCAGGCATGGAACGGCTTCCTCTTCCCCCTCGTCCTGACACAGTCGGCGGAGACCAAGGTGATCACTTTGGGGCTCTACGACTTCCAGACGGAACACGGAGTCGACACCCCGGGCCTGCTCGCCGCCGTCGTCCTGTCCATGCTCCCCATCCTGATCGTCTATCTGTTCGCACGCCGTGCCCTGGTACAAGGGCTGATGGGAGTGGGAGGAAAGTGACCGCCAACATCGACAAAGCCGGCGCGCGGACACCCGCCGGGAACACCGGAACCGGGGCGCCGGTGTCCGGCGCCCCGGCGGACCGCCTCACCGGGCCCTGGCACGATGCCGCTCTCACTCCCGGGGCCAGGGCCGACGCCCTGATCGCCGCCATGACCCTCCGGGAGAAGGTCGCCCAGCTCTTCGGCGTCTGGGTGGGCGCCTCCGACGAGGGCGGCGAAGTCGCTCCGTTCCAGCACGACATGGAGGAGCCCGTCGCCCTCGACGACCTTCTTCCGGACGGCCTCGGCCAGCTGACCCGCCCGTTCGGAACGGCCCCGGTCGACCCGGCCGTGGGCGCCCTCTCGTTGGCGCGCACCCAGGAGCGCATCGCTGGGGCGAACCGATTCGGTATACCGGCGATCGCCCACGAGGAATGCCTTGCCGGCTTCGCCACCTGGGGCGCGACCGCCTACCCGGTCCCGCTGTCCTGGGGAGCCACCTTCCACCCCGAGCTCATTCGCGAGATGGCCGCCGCGATCGGCCGTGACATGCGCTCCGTCGGCGTGCACCAGGGGCTCGCCCCCGTCCTCGACGTCGTACGCGACGCACGCTGGGGCCGCGTCGAGGAGACGATCGGCGAGGATCCGTACCTGGTGGGGACGGTCGCCACCGCCTACGTGCGGGGACTGGAGTCGGCCGGGGTCGTCGCCACGCTCAAGCACTTCGCCGGGTACTCCGCCTCACGGGCCGGCCGCAACCTCGCCCCCGTCGGCATGGGCGCGCGGGAGCGGGCCGACATCATCCTGCCCCCGTTCGAGATGGCCGTACGCGAAAGCGGCGTACGGTCCGTCATGCACGCCTACACCGACACGGACGGAATCCCCTCCGCGGTCGACGGACCGCTGCTCACCGGTCTCCTCCGCGACACCTGGGGCTTCGGCGGGACCGTCGTCGCGGACTACTTCGGCATCGCGTTCCTGAAGACGCTGCACGGTGTGGCGGGGACCTTCGGAGAAGCGGCCGGCGCCGCGCTCGGCGCGGGTGTGGACGTGGAGCTGCCGACCGTCAAGACATTCGGCGGCCCGCTGACCGACGCGATCGCCCAGGGCGTCGTACCGGAGGCGCTGGTGGATCGTGCGGTACGCCGAGTCCTCGTCCAGAAGGCCCAGTTGGGGCTACTCGACGCGGAATGGAGGCCGGTGCCGCCGGTGCTCGCCTCAGGCGCGGACGGCTCGGCGGACGGAGACCCGGAGGCGCTGCGCGGGACCGTCCGGCTCGACACCGACGAGAACCGCGCGCTCGCCCGCCGCGTCGCCGAACAGGCCGTCGTGCTCCTGCGCAACGACGGCACCCTGCCGCTGGCGGCGGACGCGGCCGCCGGCGCCCCCGCCCGTATCGCACTCATCGGGCCCAACACCGACACCCCGACGGCCGTCCTCGGCTGCTACGCCTTTCCCGTCCACGTCGGGGGCCAACACCCCGAGACCCCGTTCGGCATCGAACTGCCCACCCTGCGCGAGGCGTGCGCGGCCGAGTTCCCCCACAGCGAGATCGTCACCACGCGGGGCGCGGACATCGACGGCCCGGACACCGACGGGTTCGGCGAGGCCGCCGAACTGGCCAGGAGCGCCGACCTCGTGATCGTCGCACTCGGCGACCGGGCCGGTCTCTTCGGGCGCGGCACGAGCGGGGAGGGCTGCGACGCGGAGAACCTGGCGCTCCCCGGCGTCCAGCAGCAGCTGCTCGACACGCTCCTCGACACGGGCACCCCCGTCGTCGTCACCCTGCTCGCCGGACGTCCCTACGCCCTCGGGCGGGCGGCGGACGAGGCAGCCGCGATCGTGCAGTCGTTCTTCCCCGGCGAGGAAGGAACGAGGGCCATCGCCTCGGTGCTCAGCGGCCGCGCCGAACCCTCCGGCCGGCTGCCCGTCAGCGTGCCGCGCCACCCGGGCTCCCAGCCCTGCACGTACCTGGCGGCGCGGCTGGGCCACTCCAGCGACGTGTCCAGTGTCGACCCGACCCCGGCCTTCGGATTCGGCCACGGACTGACGTACACCGCGTTCGAGTGGGGCGACCTCGTCGTGGAGCACGGAGAGGCTTCGACGGAAGGGGAGTTCACGCTCTCCTGCACCGTCCGCAACTCCGGTGCCCGGGAGGGGACCGAAGTGATCCAGGTGTATCTGCACGACCCCGTCGCCTCCGTGGTCCAGCCCGTTCAGCGCCTCATCGGGTACGCACGCCTCGACCTGGGGCCGGGACGGGCGGCCAGGGTGCGCTTGACGGTCCCGGCGGACCTCGCGTCCTTCACGGGCCGCGACGGCCACCGGATCGTCGAGCCGGGCGATCTCGAACTGCGGCTGAGCGCGTCGAGCACCGACCCGCGCCTCACGGCCCGGGTCACGCTGACCGGGCCGGTGCGGACGGTCGACCACACCCGTCGGCTGCACATGGGCACCGCGACGGAGATTCTCATGGAGGCGCCGTAGCCCGGCGCACACCGGCGGGAGCGGCCTTCCGGGTGGCCGCACCCGCGTCCCCCCACATCTCCGCCAGGACAAAACGCTCTTTAAGGCCACCGTAAGTCGGCCTTTAGGAACGCTCCGCACGATGACGCCGGGAGCCCATGAACACCTGAGGAAGGACCGCGATGGACATCCCGGACATCCATATACGCTCGGTCGGAAGCGCTCTTCCCGGCCCGCCCATCGACAACTCCGCCCTCGCCCGCCGCTTCGGCATGGACGCGCTGTGGGAGCAGTGGGTGGACGCGTTCATCGGCACCCGCTCCCGGCATCTGGCGATCGACCTGGACTCCGGTGACCTCGCTTTCTCCCTCACGGAGCTGGCGGCGGAGGCGGGCAGCCGCGCGCTGGTCGCGGCCGGGCTGGAGCCCGGTGAGATCGATGTGCTGGTCATGGGTACCGCCACCCCCGACCAGCTGATGCCGGCCACCGTCAATCTCGTCGCCGACCGCCTCGGCATCAACGACGTACCGACCTATCAGCTGCAGTCCGGCTGTTGTGGCGCCGTGCAGGCACTGGACGTCGGCCGTCGGATGCTGCAGTCGGCCGGGCACACCAACGCGCTGGTGCTCGGCGGTGACGTGTGTGCCCAGTTCTTCGACCTCGACGCCGACCTGATGAGCCTGCGGCCGGAGGAGCTCGTCAACGCGGTGCTCTTCGGGGACGGGGCCGGGGCGGCCGTGCTCACCACCGAGTCCGCCCCCGGGCGCCCCGCCATCCGCGGCGTGCTCAACAGGCTCACCGGGCTCGGGCAGGAGCCGGGACAGGTCCTGCGGTGGTACGGACCTGCCCAGGGCAAGCCCCCCGAGGGGGCCGGGGTCGCCGAGGACTACAAGGCGATCGAGGAGCGGGTTCCCGTGATGGCCGCGGAGATCATGGCGGAGCTGCTGGATGCGCTGGACTGGAAGCCGGACGACGTCGGTTATCTGCTGCCGCCGCAGCTCTCCGGCCGGATGACCGGGAAGATCGTCAAACAGCTGAACCTGCCGGGGGCCCGGGAGATCACCTGCGTCGCGGACACCGCCAACACGGGCAACGCGCTGCCGTTCCTCCAGCTCGAACGCCTCGTCGGTGTGCTGGAGCCGGGCGAGCGTGCCATCGGCATCGCTGTCGAGTCCAGCAAGTGGATCAAGTCCGGCTTCGCCCTGGAAGGGGTCTGAGCGTGTCCACCACGACCACCGGGCCCACCGAGGCGGCCGAGGAGCTGCGGTCCCTGTTCCGCGCGGGCCGTCTCGCCGCCGCCTACCCCGACCTGCCCCGGCTGCTGAAGGAACTGCCCGAGGACCAGCTGCTGCCCGCCGGGCAGCTTCTGAGCCGGATCGGGGCCGACGAGGTACTGCGGGCGCACCCCGGCCAGCCGACGATCACGATCGCGGTCACCGGCCATGGCACCCTCTCCGCCCTCGTCCCGGCGCTGACCGTGGAACTCGCCCGGCACGGGGTGCTGTTGAGGCCCTTCGTCGGTGAATTCGACTCGTACGTCTTCGAACTCGCGGACCCCGGCAGCGCGCTGTACGCGGCCGCGCCCGCCCTGGTCGCCTGTGTACTGGACGCGAAGGCCGTCTTCGACGAGGTGCCACTGCCCTGGACGCCGGGGGACGTGGCCAAGGCCCTCGAGGACAAGCTGAGCCTCGTCGAGCAGCTGGCCGCCCGCTTCGAGGCGGACGGCAGCGGCACGCTGCTGCTCAACACCCTGCCGCTGCCGCACTCCTTCGCCGCCCAGCTCGTCGACCACCGCTCGCGTGCGGTCCTCGGTGCCGTCTGGCGCGAGGCCAACGCCCGGCTGCTGAGGCTGGCCGAGCGCAACCAGGCCGTCGTGGTGCTCGACCTCGATCCGCTGATCGCCGAAGGCGTGCCGGTCAGCGACCCCCGGATGAGCGTCTACGCCAAGGCCCACCTGTCCACGGAGCTGCTGGCCCGCTACGCCCGCGAGGCCGCCCACCTGGCGCGCGGGCTGCTGGGCCGTACGAAGAAGGTCCTGGTCGTCGACCTGGACGAGACGCTGTGGGGCGGGATCCTCGGTGAGGAGGGGCCGGACGGCATCGAGGTGGCCGGCAGCTACCGCGGCGAGGCCTTCCACTCCTTCCAGCGCGTCCTGAAGCAGCTCGCCTCCCAGGGCGTACTGCTGGCCGCGGTGAGCAAGAACGACGCCGAGCCGGTGCGCCACGTGCTGCGCGACCATCCGGACATGGTTCTCCGCGAGGACGACTTCGTCCGCGTCGTCGCCAACTGGCGGCCCAAGTCGGAGAACATCAGGGAGCTGGCCCAGGCGCTCAACCTGAGCGTCGACAGCTTCGTTTTCATCGACGACAGCCCCTACGAACGCGGCCTGGTGACACGGGAGTTGCCGGAGGTCGCGGTCATCGCGGTGGACGGGGAACCGGCGCTGCACCCGGCGCGGCTGCTGAGCGACGGCTGGTTCGACACCCGGGACGTCACCGACGCGGACCGCGGCCGCACCGAGAAGTACCGCGAAGAGCTGGTGCGCACGGACTTCCTCCACACCTTCTCCTCCCTCGACGACTACCTGCGCGAACTGGGGGTGACGGTACGGCTCGCGGCCGTGGCCGAACGGGAGCTGCCCCGCGTCTCCCAGATCACCCTGCGCACCAACCAGTTCAACCTGACCACCCGCCGCCTGCAGCAGGCGCAGGTACGGCAGCTGGCCCAGGGCCCGGACACCCGGGTGCTGGCCATCCACTCAGCCGACCGGTTCGGCGACAACGGGCTGGTCGGCGCGGTCTTCACCCGCACCGTCGGCGAGCGGCTGTACATCGACAACTTCCTGCTCAGCTGCCGGGTCTTCTCCCGCGGCATCGAGCAGGCGTGCCTGGCGGCCGTGATCCGGCAGGCCGCCGGCTCCGGGGCCCGAGCCGTCGTCGGTGCGTACCGCAAGTCGGCGAAGAACGGCGTGGTCAAGGACTTCTATCCGCGTCACGGGTTCACTCCCGTCGACCGCACCGCGCTCGCGGAGCCGGGCGGGGCCGCCGCGGAGGCGGACGGCGACGACACGACGGAGTACTTCGTGCACCGCCTCGTCGACCCGCCGGCCGTGCCGGACCACATCAGCTTGACCGAGAGCTTCGAAGGGGACGCCTGGTGAACAGTATCGATGAGCTCATCGCGCTACTGCGCGACGAGCTGGGGCTGCCGATCGGCCCCGAGGACGCCACGCGGAGCCTGGACGAGCTGCCGGGCTGGGACTCGCTCCACCTGCTGTGGCTGATCACTTCCCTGGAGAAGCGGACCGGTCGCGCCCTGTCCATTCCCGACGTGCTGGAGGCCGAGAGCGTCTCGGCCGTGTACCGGCTGGCGGTGGACGCATGAGCGCCGCACCCGTCGCCCGGCAGCGCCGCCACACCCTGTACTTCCTGGACGAGATACGCGGCCACAAACCGGTGTTCCTGGACACCGAGGTCGACATGACCAGGATCGAGGAGCACCGCACCGCCGGCCGCCGGACCTCCGTCCTCAGCTATGTGCTGTACGCGGCGTCCCGGGTGCTCGCCTCGCATCCCGAGGCCAACGCGGCCATCCACGGCCGACTGCTGCCGAGGATCGCCCGCTACTCCTCGGTCAGCGGAAAGATCGCGCTGGACAAGCGCGTCGGCGGCCGACGGGTGGTGCTGGCCGCCGTACTGCCGCGCCTGGAGGAGACCGCCCTGAGCGAGATCCAACGACAGGTGGAGTACTACCGGGACGGCGACCCCGCCACGCTGCCCGAGTTCGCCGGGGTGCACACCCTGCACCGGCTGCCCTGGCCGGTGGCGCGGCTGGCCTACACCCGCACCGTGCGCCCCCTGTCCCGGCGCGCGGGGAAATTCGGGACGCTCGCCGTCAGCTCGCTCGGTCACCGGCCGGTGGACGGGTTCCACTCGGTCGGCGGCACCACCCTCACACTCGGCCTCGGCCGGGTCACCGACCGGCCCGTCGTGTGCCGCGACGCCGTGACGATCGCCCCGGTCATGCGGCTCAACCTCGCCTTCGACCACCGGGTGATCGACGGCGCGGAGGCGGCCGACATCCTCGGCGAGATCAAGGCGGCGCTGGAGGACTTCCAGGAGGACGCGCCGCCCGGTCCGGCGGCGTCGGCCGTGGTGGCCGGGAAGGGAGGCGGACGGTGAACGACGTCGACGAACTCAAGGAGTTCGTGATCGTGCACACCCGGGCCCAGAACCTGGACCCGGAACGCTGCCGGGCGCTGCTCGGCCGGATCGACAACGACCATGACGGCGCGGCCGGTTCATGGGCAGCGGAGTGGAGCCGGGACGCCGCCGAACTGGAGCGGGACGGCGATCTCCTGGAAGCCTGCCGCTACTACAACATGGCCCGCTTCCCCTACGTGGACGGCGCCGCTCGTGGCGCGGCGCTCGACAACTGCGTACGGGTCTTCGACCAGTGGCGGCAGGACCACCCCGACATCCAGCGGCTGGACGTGGAACTGGGCGGCGGGCGGGTGCGCTGCTGGACCTCGGGCCTGTCCCGGACCACCCCCCGGCCGCTGCTGCTGTTCATGGGCGGCATTGTCACCATCAAGGAGCAGTGGGCACCGGTCCTGGTGCAGGCCCGGCGGCTCGGCATGGCCATGGTCGTCACCGAGATGCCCGGCGTCGGGGAGAACACCCTGCGCTACGACGAGGACGGCCCGCGGATGCTCGGCGCCGTCCTGGACGCCCTGGCCGACCGGGCGGACGTCGGACACACCTACGCCGTCGCGCTCAGCTTCAGCGGCCATCTCGCGCTGCGCCATGCCCTGGACGACCGCCGGATCCGCGGCATCGTCACCTCGGGCGCTCCGGTCAGCGACTTCTTCACCGACACGCAGTGGCACTCGACGCTGCCCCGGGTCACCGTCGACACCCTCGGCCATCTCGCCGGGACCAAGGGCGAAGAGGCCCTGGCCCGGATGACCGACTGGGCCCTCACGGACTCCGAACTGGCCTCGCTGGACATCCCGGTGGCCTATCTGGCCAGCCGGCGGGACGAGATCATCCCGCCGGGGGAGACCGCACGGCTGCGCCGCCGGCTGCGCCACCTCGACATCCTGGAGAACGACGACGTGCACGGATCACCCAACTACGCGGTCGAGGCGCGGCTGTGGACGGTTCTGTCGGTACTGCGCATGCGCAGGGTGCACAACCTCCAGCGGGCGGCTCTCTCCGCCCTGCTGCGGCTGAGGCTGCGCGGCGCCCGGCGCCGGACGGCCGGAGCGGGCGCATGACCGGGGCGGGCCGCGGGGGGACCGCCCCGGTCGGCCTCGGCTTCGAGAACTATCTCGCCGCACCGCCGCCGGACGACGGCAGGCTCCGGCTGTTCTGTTTCCACCACGCGGGCGGCGGCGCCACGGCCTACTCCTCCTGGCAGCAGGAACTGGGCCCCGACGTGGTGGTGCTACCGGTTCAGCTCCCGGGCCGCGAGACCAGGGCCAGGGAACCTCGGATCACGGACATGGCCGAGCTGACCGGTGTGCTGGACCGGGTGCTCGGCCCGGCACTGCGCGCACCGTTCGCGTTCTACGGCCACAGCATGGGGGGTGCGGTCGCCTACAACCTGACGCTGGCGCGTCAGCGGCGCGGCGCGAGCCTTCCCGAACGGCTGCTGGTGGGGGCCTTTCCGGCGCCGCATCTGCCCGCGGTACTCGCTTCCACGGAGGAGATGTCGGACGAGGAGATGGCGCGGGTACTCGTCGGCATCGGCGGGATGTCCGAGATGATGCTGCGATACCCGGACTGGCTGACGGCGGCCACCGATCAGGTCCGTGACGACCTGCGGGTCTGCACCAGCTACGCTCGAACGGAGCTGCCGCTGCTCGCCTGCCCGGTCGAGGTCTTCTCCGGGGTGGACGATCCGCTGCTGCCCGCCGGGGACGCCGAGGCATGGGAGTCGCACGCCCCGGCCGGTTACCGGCTGCACAGGATCCCCGGTGGGCACTTCTTCTTCCGCGAGTCGCCCGGCGAGTTCTTCCACGCCCTGCGCGGCGCGGTGGCCCGGATGGCCACGGCGCCGCGCTGAGCGGTCCGCACGGGGCCGGTGCCGCCGGGCGGGCACCGGCCCATTGAAAAACGGAGGCACCCTCCGTATTGTGGGGGCATGCGATGTCAAGGATGGGCGCGCCATGCGTCCGGCGATGACGAAGGGCGGACCCGCATGCCGAACCAGCAATCCTCAGCGCTGCGCGTACCCGAGGCGGACGCCTCCGTGGACCCGGCCGAATTCCGGCGGGTGATGGGGCACTTCGCGACCGGCATCGTCGCGGTGACCGCGCACGATCCGCTCGACGGCGAGCCGGTGGGCCTGGCGGCCAACTCCTTCACCTCGGTCTCGCTCTCCCCGGCCCTGGTCTCCCTGTGCGTGGCCCACACCAGCACGACCTGGCCGCGCATACGTCGCGGCGGCCGCTTCTGCGTCAACATACTGGGGGAGCGTCAGCAGGCGGCCTGTGCCCAGCTCGCGCGCAGCGGGGGCGACAAGTTCCGTGATCTGGACTGGTCGGTCGCGCCCGGCGGTCTGCCCGTGCTCCCCGGCGCGCTGGCCCGCCTCGAATGCTCGGTGACGGCCGAACATCCCGCCGGTGATCACGTCATCGTCGTGGCCCAGGTCCACGCGATGGAGGCCGGACCGGTCGGCGGCGACGGACCGCTGCTCTTCTACCGCGGTGGCTACGGAGGATTCCGCGGCTGACGGCGTGCGGTGCCGGGCGCGTGGCGCCCGCGGTTCCCTGGCGCACGGCCGTTCCGGTCGACTGCTCCTGTGCGAGTACTTTGAGACACATTGTGGAGGTAAGAACCGCTTTAGGTCTCCTGGGCATGCTGGTGCTCGTCCTCACAGGTCCAGCCGCCGCGGTGAGGCCGCGCGGGAAGGAGCATTCGGATGTCCGTGAAAGAGGTCAGTGTCCTGCTGTGCGGAGGCCCTCTGGAAGGTGCCCCGGAGTCCGAGCGACTGGTCCGCGTCAGCGACCCGCAGCAGACCTTCAAGCTCTTCAAGGGAAACCGCTACGAGCACTTCCTGCCGTCGTCGGAGTCCCGTGTGGTGAGCGGCCAGGAGGTACCGGTCTTCCTCTGGAGCCACCGCACCTTCGTGGCCGAATAGCCGCCCCCGGCCGGTCGGCCCGGACATGGCGCGTCCGGTGGCCCGTCCCCACCGCCCGCTCCCGTGGCGGCGTGACCGCCGACCGGCCGTGCGGCACACCGTCTTAGATCGGCTTTAGACACGCTGCCCACCATCGGGCAGATGAGGAAATGGACCTTGGGGCGCTCGTCCGCCGGCGGCAGACGGGTCGGCACCCTGCTCGTGCTCGCCCTGCTCGCCGGGGCGGCGGGGACCGGATGCGGAACGGACAGTGGACGGGCGGCGGGAACGGGACTGATGGTCGCGGTGGAGGCCGAACCGGAGTGTCTCGACCCACAGGTGAGCCCCATGGACGTCACCGCGCTGGTCGACCGGAACATCTTCGACTCGCTGGTGGACATCACGCCCGACGGGACGGTCCACCCATGGCTGGCCGAACGGTGGACCGTCTCCGGGGACGGCCTGATCTACACCTTCCACCTCCGGGCCGGTGTGACCTTTCACGACGGCACACCGGTGAACGCGGCGGCGGTCAAGGCCACCCTCGACCACGCGGTCGACCCGGAGACCAAGTCCAACTACGCGGCGGGGCTGATCAAGGGCTACGCCGGTGCGGAAGCGGTCGACGAGCACACCGTACGGATCACACTCAGCCGGCCCAACGCCGCGTTCCTGCAGGCACTGAGCACCGCCTACCTCGGCATCCAGTCGCCGCGCTCGATCCGGGAGAACAAGGGCCGGCTCTGCACCAACCCGGTCGGGTCAGGACCGTTCCGGTTCACGGGCTGGACCAAGGGGCGTGAGATCACGCTTCGGAACTTCCCGCGGTACCAGTGGGGCCCGGCCTCGTCCAGCCACACCGGTCCGGCCCGGATCGACGGCCTCACCATCGCCTTCATCGCCGAGAACAGCGTGCGCTACGGCGCGCTGGCCAGCGGGCAGACCGATGTGATCGACGCGGTGCCACCGGAGCGGGTCAAGTCCCTCAGGACCGACGAGGACCTGCGCTACCAGCGCTTCGAAGCACCCGGCGGGGTCTACACGCTCTTCCTCAACACCGAGGGCGGGCCGCTCGCCGACGAACGGGTGCGGCAGGCGCTGCGCAGCTCCGTGGACGTCGGCGCCCTGGTACGGGCCGTCTACTTCGACCAGTACCGGCGGGCCTGGAGTCCGCTGAGTCCGTCGACACCGGGTTACGAACCGAAGACCCGCGACTCCTGGGACTACGACCCCGGGCGGGCGGACCGGCTGCTGGACGAGGCCGGCTGGACGGGGCGGGACGACGACGGCTACCGCACCAAGGACGGCCGCACGCTCACCCTGCGCTGGCCCGCCACCGCCTCGCTCCAGGCCGCCCAGCGCAACAGCCTGGCCCAGGGCATCCAGGCACAGGCCAAGGAGGTCGGCATCAAGATCGACTACGCGACGAAGGACGTCGGCACGTACACGAGCGAGGTCCTCGAACGCCGGCTGGACATCTTCGCCAGCAGCAACATCCGTGCCGACGCCGACATCCTGCGCACCAACTTCGCCTCGGACCAGAAGCCGATGCAGGGCGGCGGCAACATCTTCCACGCCGCCGACCGGCAGCTGGACCACTGGCTGAACGGCGGGATCACCGCCCTCGACAAGCGGTCCCGGGCCGCCGAGTACCGGGCGGCACAGCGCTACCTCGTCGACCGGGCCTTCGTCATCCCGATGTACGTGCCCGCCCACCTCGTCGGCAGCTCCGCCCGGGTACGCGGCATCACCGCCGACGGCCAGGCATACCCGCGGTTCTACGACGTCACCTTGGAGGAGCGATGAAAGGCGGGAACGAAGAAGGGGGGACGGCGCGGATGAGCGGACCCGCACGCTGGCTCGTGCGGCGGCTGGCACTGTCCGTGCTGGTCGTGTTCGGCGCCTCCACGCTCGCCTTCTTCGCACTGCACCTCGTGCCCGGCGATCCGGTCCGCACCATGCTGGGACCGACGATGTCCAGCCCGGAACTGGTCTCCCAGGTCCGCCACGAGCTCGGCTTCGACCAGCCCCTGGCGGTCCAGTACGGGATGTTCCTGGGCCGGCTGCTCCAGGGCGACCTCGGCACCTCCTACCAACACCAGAGCTCGGTATGGGAGTTGCTGACGAGCCAGCTCGGCCCCACCGTCGAACTCGCGCTGGCGGGATTCGGCATCGCGTTCGTCGCGGCGCTGGTGCTGGCCGTTGCCACGGCGGGCCGCCGCCCCGCCGTACGCCGGCTGTCCTCGCTGCTGGAACTGGCCGCCACCTCCAGCCCGAGCTTCTGGGTCGGCGTCCTGCTGCTGAGCCTGTTCTCCTTCCGGCTGCGGATCTTCCCGATCGCCGGCGAGGGAGGACCGGGAGCGCTGGTGCTGCCCGCGGTCACGCTGGCCCTCGGCATGGTGGGCGTCTTCGCCCAGGTCATGCGCGACGGCATGGAACGAGCCCTGGAGGAACCCTTCGTGCTCAGCGCACGTGCCCGCGGCACCGGTGAGACCCGCATCCGCGTCCGGCACGCCCTTCGGCACACGATGGTGCAGATGGTCACCCTCGCGGGCTGGTCCGTGGGGTCCTTGCTCACGGGCGCGGTGATCATCGAGACCGTCTTCAGCCGCCAGGGAGTCGGCCGGATCCTGGCCACCGCCATCGAGAACCGGGACCTGCCCGTGGTGACCGGAGCCGTGGTGGTCTCCGCACTGGTCTTCGCACTGATCAACCTGGCCGTCGACGCCCTCTACCGCGTCCTCGACCCGCGCGTGAGGGAGGTGACGGCATGACCGCCGTACAGCGGGCAGCCGCACTGCCCCGGCCGCGAATCCGCCGGATCCGTCCGGGCACCGTCCTCGCCTCGGCCGTTCTCGTCCTCCTGGTCGTCGCCGTGTTCGTACCCGGCCTGCTCACGGGCTACGACCCCGAGGCGGTCGACCCGGCGAACGCCCTCGCGCCGATCAGCGGTGACCACCTCTTCGGCACCGACCAGCTCGGCCGTGACGTCTTCAGCCGGGTGGTGTACGGAGCGGGCCCCTCGCTCTCCATCGGGATCGGCGCCACGGTGTTCGCGGTGGTGGCCGGAGCACTGCTCGGGGTCCTCGCCGCGATCGGCGGCCGGGTCGTCGACGAGTGCGTCATGCGGGTGACCGACGTCCTCATCGCCTTCCCCGGACTGCTGCTCGCGCTGCTGATGGTGGCGGTGCTGGGCCCCAGCTCCTTCAACGCCACGCTGGCGATCGGCTGTTCGGTGCTGCCGGGCTACGTCCGGCTCGCCCGCGGCCAGGCGCTGGTGGTGCGCCGCTCCGACTTCGTGCGCGCCGCCGTGACGCTGGGCCGCCCCGGCTGGGACATCGGACTGCGGCACCTGCTGCCCAACGCACTGCCACCGCTGATGGTGCTGTCCCTGGTCAACGTCGGCACCGCCATCGTCGCCGGCTCCTCGCTCAGCTTCCTGGGCATGGGGCCCAAACCGCCGGCGCCGGAATGGGGCGTGATGCTCTCGGAGGGCCGGGACTTCGTGGACAGCGCCTGGTTCGCGGCGTTCTTCCCCGGAGCGGCGCTGGCCGTCTCGGTGATGGCCCTCAACGTCGTCGGCCGCCGACTGCAACACCGCTTCGAGGGGAGAATCACCGATGTCTAGCCAGAGCGACCGGCCGACGACGGGCCGGGATTCCGGCGCGCTGCTCACCGTCGAGGGGCTGCGGGTGTCGTTCGCGGCCCGGGGCGGCCGCACGGACGCGGTGCGCGGCATCGACTTCACCCTGCACGCCGGGCAGTGCCTGGCGATCGTCGGCGAATCGGGATCCGGCAAGAGCGTCACGGCCCGCACCCTGGTCGGACTGACCGGACCCGGTTCCCACGTACGGGCGGACCGCCTGGAGCTGGCCCGACCCGAGGCGGGCGCCGCGCCGTGGGACATCACCGCCCTGTCCGCGCGTGACTGGCGCGCGGTGCGCGGTCGCGCGATCGGGCTGGTGCTCCAGGACGCCCTGGTCTCGCTCGACCCGCTGCGGCGGGTCGGCGCGGAGGTCGGCGAGGCGCTGGAGAACCACACCGCCCTGCGGGGCGCCGCCCGTAGCCGGGAGGTGGCCCGGCTGCTCACACGGGCCGGTGTGCCCGAGCCCGAGCTGCGCGCCCGGCAGTATCCGCACGAACTCTCGGGCGGTCTGCGGCAGCGCGCCCTGATCGCCTCCGCGATGGCCGCCGCGCCGGCCGTGCTGGTGGCCGATGAGCCGACCACGGCACTGGACGTGACGGTGCAGGCCAGGATCCTGGAGCTGCTCGCCGAGCAGAAGGCGGCGGGTACGGGCGTGCTGCTGATCAGCCACGACCTCGCGGTGGTGGCGAAACTGGCCGACCGGATCGCCGTCATGTACCGGGGGGTCTTCGTCGAGGAGGGCCCGGTCGAGGATGTGCTCGGGGCGCCGGCCCATCCGTACACCAGGCAGCTGCTGGCCTCGGTGCCCGCCCGGCGCCCCAAGGGCGCACGGCTGTCGGCGCTCCGTACCAACACGTCGGCCGACGGGTCGGTACGGGCCGACGGCTGCCGCTACGCCGCGGGGTGCCCGCTGGTCACCGACGAGTGCCGTAAGGCCGAGCCGTCCCTGCGCCCGGCCGGAACCGGACGGCTCGCACGGTGTCTGCACCTCGGCCGTGTGCAGCCGGTGCCGGAGGACGCCCAGGTGCCGCCCCTCCAGGCCGTCGCCCCGGCCACGGAGCGGAAGCCGGTCCTGGAGATCGACGGAGTCACCAAGCGGTACCGCGGACCTGGCCGGACGGTGCGGACCGCGGTGCGGGACGTCTCGTTCGTCCTGCACGAGGGCGAGTCCCTGGGCGTCCTGGGAGAGTCGGGGTCGGGCAAGTCGACGCTCGCGCAGCTGGCCATGGGGCTGTTGGAGCCGGACGCCGGAACCGTACGGCTGCTGGGGCGCCCGTGGTCGGGGCGGCCCGAGTCCGAGCGCCGGGCGCTGCGCCACCGCATCCAGCTCGTCCAGCAGGATCCGCTGAGTTCGTTCGACCCCCGCCACACCGTCGAGCGGATCCTCGGAGAGGCCCTGGGCGCCCCGGGGCGCAGGTCGGCGCGGGCGAGCCGGAACCGTGCCGCCGAACTGCTCGACCGGGTCGGCCTGGACACGGGGCTGCTCGGCCGGCGCCCCCGGCAGTTGTCCGGCGGCCAGCGCCAGCGGGTCGCGATAGCCCGCGCGCTGGCACCGAAGCCCGAAGTCATCGTCTGCGACGAGCCGGTCTCGGCCCTCGACGTGTCGGTACAGGCGCAGATCCTCGATCTCTTCAACGGTCTGCGAGCAGATCTCGGTGTCTCGCTGGTGTTCATCTCCCATGACCTCGGGGTGATCTACCACACCAGCGACCGGGTGATCGTCACCCGGGCGGGCCGGGTGGTGGAGCACGGGGACGTCGAGGCGGTGTTCCGCGCGCCCCAGGATCCGTACACCAAGGAGCTGCTGTCGGCCCTGCCCCGGCCCAGTACCCCGTTCGACACGGGCCGGGCCCGGGCGTAGGGGGAACCGATGAGCAACTCCGGCCGTCTGCGCGCCTGGTGGGACTCCTTCACGGCGGCGACGGGCCGCGGGCTGATCGGCCTCGGCGGCTACTGGTGGACGGGTCTCGGCCTGCCTCCGCTGGAAGGCTGTCCGGGTACGTGCCCCGTACCGGGGTGCGGGGCCCCCGACTGCCCCGGCGATGCCGGGCGCGAACCGGCGCCGCGGCTGGAGCGGCCGCCGGACGGGCACCCCGAGCGCCTCTGCGCCGACCAGCCGCTGACGGCGGACGAGCTGGTGTTGTGGAAAGGGATTCTGGGCAAATGACCGATCATTTCTGCCCTTTGGCCACGCGGCGGCCGCAGATGCGAAAGAAATGACGCACGGCGGCCCACTGCCACGCCGTCAGCCCGTCAGTTCATGACTTCTCCAGGAGGATCCCCTTGTCGAAGATATCCGCGGCCGATGTCGTCGAGATCCATCAGGTGCTGGGCCTGTTCACCCATGTGATGGACAACATGGAGCTGGACGCGTTGCATCTGGTGGTCACCGAGGACGTGGTCATCGACCCCGTGGGGGAGGGCGAGTCCGACCCCGAGCCCATCCACGGCCGGGAGACCTTCCGTGGTCTGGTGGCACTGCGGACCGGAGCGGCCGCCGACCACCACACGCTCGATCCGGTCGTGCTGGTCGACGACGACGGCACGGTACGGGCGCGCAGTCGCTTCCTGGCGGTGGGGCCCGACGGCTCGGTGAGCAGCGGCGAGTACCGCGATGTGCTGCGCCGCACCCCTGAGGGCTGGCGGATCAGCTACCGCCGGGCCTTCCACCGAAAGCCGCTGGTCATCGCCCCGTCGGCGGGGCTCCCCAGCGGCGCCTGGGGGGCGCACGGCGGGAACGTCCCCACGCTTTCGTGATGGCGTGGCGTCGCCACCATTGTCAAGCGGAGGATGCCTCCGTATAGTCCTTCGCGAAGGCTCGAAGTCGCGTTCCCCGGTTGTTGGGACGAGTTTCTCCGGTTGCCCGTTGCATGCCATCACCCGGGCGGACGCGCGCCTTGCCGAGCACCCTGACCGTATGCCGTACCGACGGAGACACTGATATGAGCGAATCGCGGCGAATACCGCTGTCCGTGCTCGACACCGCCCCGGTGTTCGAAGGGGCCACTCCTACGCAGGCCCTGCGCGGCTCCCTCGCCCTCGCCCCGGAGGTGGAACGTCTGGGCTACACGCGGTACTGGTTCGCCGAGCATCACAACACTCCCAGCCTGGCCACCTCTTCGCCGGCCGTTCTCATAGGCCGCGTCGCGAGCCTGACCAGCACGATGCGCGTCGGCTCCGGCGGTGTCATGCTTCCCAACCACCCGCCGCTGGTGGTGGCCGAACAGTTCGGCACCCTGGAGGCCATGCATCCGGGGCGGATCGATCTCGGCATCGGGCGGGCGCCGGGTACCGACCCGGTCACCGCCAGGGCGCTGCGCAGGGACGCGGCCTTCGACTTCCCCCAGCAGATAGCCGAGCTGGTCGAGTACTTCACCAACTCCGGCTCCGGCCGTCCCGCCTCCGGCATCGCGGCGATCCCCGCCCAGGAGAACCAGCCGCCCCTCTGGATGCTCGGCTCCAGTCCCAACAGCGCGCGATTCGCCGGCGTGCTGGGACTCCCGTTCGCTTTCGCCTTCCACTTCAGCCCGCATGCGGCCGAGGCCGCGCTCGCCGCCTACCGCGACGCCTTCCGTCCCTCGGTGCATGTCGACCGTCCGCACGCGATCCTCGCGGGATTCGGGATCGTGGCGGAGAGCGACGAGGAGGCCGAGTGGCTGTCCGGGCCGGTGAAGCTGTTCACGGCGCGCGGCCGGCTGAACCCCCGCGGACTCTTTCCGCGCCCGGAGGAGGCGGCCGCGTACACCTACTCCAGTGAGGAGCGCGCGCTGATCCGGGAGTTGTTCGGCCCGCAGCTGATCGGCTCGCCGGAGACCGTGCGCAAACAGGCCGTCGAACTGCTGGCCCGCACCGGTGCCGACGAGTTGATGATCGCGACCTCGGTCCACGACCACACCGCGCGGGTGCGCTCCTACGAGCTGCTCGCCGAGGCGCTGGCCCCGGAGGGCATCGGCGGCGGTCTGCGGACCGACATCTAGGGCGTGCTCCGGAAGCAGAGTCGTCCGCCCCGGGCGGACGGGACTTCGGATCCGCTCGTCCATGGCATCGGCGAACAGGTCGTGTGCCGTCCCTGAACGCCAGGGCCCCTGCCCGTCTCCCCCGTCGGGCAGGGGCCCTGTGCTGTGTGCGGGCCCGGACCCTCCGGTGTTCAGGGCGTGCGCAGCCCCTCCATGGTCAGGGTGAGCAGCCGTGTGGCCAGCGGCCCGCTCTCGCTCCTGGACGTGCTGGTCTCCTCCGCCGCCCAGGCAACGGAGTTGGCCAGTGTGTAGAGGTCGGCCGCCGAGACGTCCGGCCGGATCCGGCCCGCCCGCTGTGCGCGCTGGAGGAGTTCGGCCCCCGCGGTGAGTACCGCGCCGCAGGACGGGGAGAGCGGTGATTCCTCGTCGCGTACACCGAGGAGCAGCGCCGCCGCCAGTCCCCGGTATCGCGTCGCGTGCAGGGCCACCGACCGGAGCCAGTCCAGCAGTGCGTCGGCGGGGGCGGGGTGGTCCAGCAGTACGACCGCCTCGCTGTGCAGCGCTTCGAGGCGATCGTGCAGGACGGCCTGGAGCAGCGCCTGCCGGGTGGGGAAGTGGCGGTAGAGGGTGCCGATGCCGACACCGGCCCGGCGGGCGATCTCTTCCAGCGGGGCGTCGGTGCCGTATTCGGCGAAGGCGTCCCTGGCCGTGGCCAGCAGTCGTTCGCCGTTCCGGCGGGCGTCGGCCCGCTGGGGGCGGGGCGGGGTGTCCGGTGCGGGGGAAGGGGTCATCGGAACTCTCCTGAGCCTGTTGCGAATCGGAGGCTGCCTCCGTATGCTACCTAACCGGAGGGTTCCTCAGATTACTGCGCAGTGTCCAGGCCCTCCATCCGCATCGCGTTCTTACAGGTCTGCTCCGCGGCGCGGCGTCGCGGAGCTGCCGATGACGTCAGTGCCGGGCGCACCCCCCGCGCCGCACTTCCCGCTTCCCCGTTACGTGTTGTTCGTTGGAGGTAATTCGATGTCGACCAGCCCGACATCCAAGGTGTCCCCGGCCGCCGGTGGCTCACCACAAGTCAAGCAGCGCACCGGCCTCGTGCTCGCTGTCATCGTCATCTCGCAGCTGATGATCATCCTCGACACCACCGTGGTGACCATCGCGCTGCCGGATATCACGGAGAGCCTGCACCTCTCCGCCACCAGCGGCTCCTGGCTCATCAACGCCTACACCCTCGCATTCGGCGGACTCCTGCTCCTCGGCGGCCGGGCCGGCGACATCTTGGGCAGAAGGCAGGTCTTCATCGCGGGCATCGCCATCTTCACCGCCGCCTCACTACTCGGCGGCTTCGCCCAGAACGCGGGCTGGCTGCTGGCCTGCCGCGCACTGCAGGGCCTCGGCTCGGCCCTGGCATCGCCCACCGCGCTCGCGCTGATCGCCACCAACTTCGAGGAAGGCACGCCGCGCAACCGCGCCTTCGGCCTCTACGCCGCGGTCTCCGGCGCCGGCACGGCCATCGGCCTGATCCTGGGCGGTGTGCTCACCGAACTCGTCTCCTGGCGGTGGGTGTTGTTCATCAACGTCCCCATCGGCGTGCTGGTGCTGCTCGGCGCCGTGTCCATCCGCAACTCCGAGCGAATCGCCGGCCGCTTCGACCTGGGTGGAGCACTCGCCTCCACCGCTGGTGTCACCGCTCTGGTCTACGGGTTCATCCGCATCTCCGAGGAGGGCTGGGGCGACGGAATGGGACTCGGCGCCATCGCGCTGGGTGTCGTGCTCCTCGCGGTCTTCGTCGCCATCGAGCAGAAGGCCCGCCAGCCGATCACACCGCTGCGGCTGTTCGCCAACCGCAACCGCGCCAGCTCGTACCTGATCATGCTGCTGCTGGTGGCCAGCATGCTCGGCATGTGGTTCTTCCTGACCCAGTTCCTCCAGGAGGTCCTCGGCTTCAGCCCGATCAAGGCCGGCTTCGCCTTCCTCCCGCTGACCGCCGCGATCCTGGGCTTCACCCAGGCCTCCACCAAGCTGATCGCCCGCTACACCCCCAAGGCGCTGATCGCCACCGGCGCGGCCATCATGCTCGTCGGCATGGGCTGGTTCACCCGGATCTCCGACGACAGCACCTACCTCTCCGGCGTACTCGGCCCGATGCTGCTCCTCGGCATCGGACTCGGTCTGCTCTTCGTCCCCGCGACCGCCACGGCCATGTCCGCCGTCGCCCCCGAGGACAACGGCGCGGCCTCCGGCCTGGTCAACGTCATGCAGCAGATCGGCGGCTCGCTGGGCCTGGCGATCCTCGTCACCGTCTTCGGTACCGCCACCCGCAACTCCGCCGAACACGTCCCGGCGGGCTCCACCCCGGAGGAGGCGAAGAAGTTCGTGCTCTCCGACGCCATCTCCACGGCCTTCACCGCCGGCGTCATCTTCAGCGCCGCCGTCCTCCTCGTGGCCCTGTTCGCCATCAGCAACAAGAACCAGCAGGCCGCTCACGAGGAGGCGGCGGGCGCCCCCGCCTGATCCACCCGCTTCCCCGTACGCAAGACCGGCTTTGGCGTGAGCGAAGGCCGGACTTAGCCCGCCCCTCCACTGTGGGTGCCGACAGCAGACCGGCAGCGACAGGGAGGGGCGGAGCAGCATGTCTGTGCAGCAATCCACCGAACGGGACGTCGAGAGGCCGGCCGGACCGGCCCCCGGCAGCCGGCTTCCCTCCCTGACCGGACTCCGCTTCGTCGCCGCGGCCCTGGTCTTCCTCCACCACGCCATCTACACCAACGTCTTCGCCGACCCCGACGTGGTGCGCGTGTTCCACGATCTGTTCATCAACACCGGACAGATGGGCGTGGCCTTCTTCTTCGTCCTCAGCGGATTCGTCCTGACCTTCGCCGTGCGGCCCGGCGACACCACGCGCCGCTTCCTGCGCCGCCGCCTGGTGAAGATCTACCCCAACCACGTCGTGACGTTCCTGCTCGCCGCCGTCCTCATCATCCCGGCGCTGCACTGGACCGAAGCGGTTCCCAACCTGCTGCTCGTGCAGACCTGGTGGCCGCGGTACGAGAACCTCTTCAGCGGCAACCCGCTCAGCTGGTCGCTCGCGTGCGAGGTCTTCTTCTACCTCGCCTTCCCGCTGCTGCTGCGCGCAATCCGGCGGATCCGTCCCGAACGGCTGTGGTGGTGGGCCATCGGCACGATGGCGGCCATCGTCGGCGTCACCCTGATCGTTTCCCTCGCGGTACCCGCCACGCCCGCCATGCCCGACGGCCAGCCCGTGGGACTGGTCCAGTTCTGGCTGATCTACACCTTCCCGCCGGTGCGCGCCCTGGACTTCCTGCTGGGCATGCTGCTCGCCCGGATCGTGCTGACCGGCCGGTGGATCCGGCTCGGAACGGCCCCCGCCACCTTGCTGGTACTCGTCGCCTACCTGGCCGGCATGCGACTGCCGTACATCTACGGCCTCAACGCGCTGACCATCGTCCCACTGGCGTTCCTGGTCGCCGCGGCGGCCACCGCCGACCGGGAAGGCCGCACCGGTCTGCTGGGCAGCCGCCCGGCCGTCTGGCTCGGCGAGATCTCCTACGCCTTCTACCTGCTGCACGGCATGCTGCTGATCTGGGGGCGACAGCGGTTGGGCACCGGGAACGTCTACGGTCTGCCCGCCGGCATCGGACTGCTGCTGCTCGCCCTCGTAGTGACCGTGCTGGCCGCAGCGGCCCTGCACGCGTTCGTCGAGCGTCCCATGATGCGGCGCTTCAGCTCCCCGCGCCGCGCCCCCGCACCGGAGCCCACCGAGCCCGTCGAGCCCACCGAGCCAGGCTTTAGGGCGCGCCAAGAAGTCCCTTAGCGCCCGTGAAGACGGTGCTTAGCCGCACCGCACAGGGTGGAACCACGCGGATGAACGGCACGTAGAACACAGGGAGTTGATATGCCGGAAGCGGTGCAGAAGGACGAGGCGGCGGCCCAGGCGCCGAAGGAGCTGGAAGAGCGGATCCGTCGTTGGAGCGTCTTCCAGCCGTGGCTCCAGGAGGATCCCATCCCCTTCTGGAAGGAGCTGCGCGAGCACGGGCCGATCGTACGGTCCGAGGAGTTCGGCGGCTTCTGGATCTTCACTCGCCTGGAAGACATCGAGTGGGCCGCCCACCACCCCGACATCTTCTCCAGCAACGAGCCGACCATCCCCTACCGCACGATGTTCCGGCACAAGCGCATCCCCATCGAGCTCGACGGGGTCGAACACACCGAATGGCGCCGCACCCTCGACGCCGTCTTCAGTACCTCCTTCGTCGACCACTTCACCCCGCAGATCGCCGAGGCTGCCGCCGGACTGGTCGACGCGATCGTGGCCCGGGGCCGCACCGAACTGATCGACGAGTACGCGTTCAAGCTCCCCGCCGAATCCTTCCTGATCACCTTCGGCGTGGGCCGCGAGAAGCTGCCCGAACTGCTGGAGCGCCGCGACTGGGTGCAGCGCAACTGGCTCAACGCCACATCGGACGAAGAACTGTTCGACGCCGCCGCCCCGCTGCACGACTTCATCCGCGCCTCCGTCGAGCGCCGCCGCGCCGAGGGCACCGCCGGCCGCCATGACGTCATCAGCCGGCTGCTGGCGTCCACCTACGACGGCCGCACCCCCACCGACGACGAACTCGTCAACGCACTCGTCGACTCCATGATGGCCAGCCTCGACATCACCAACGCCATGCTGGGTCTCGCCTTCCTCCAGCTCGCCGAACGCCCCGAGCTCCAGGCGCGCGTCGCGGGCGCCACCCCCGACAAGCTCCCCGCCATCGTCGGAGAACTGGCCCGCCACGAACCCGTCATGTCCACCGCCCGTGTCCTGACCCAGGACATCGAGCGGCACGGCATCACCCTCCACAAGGGCGAGCGGGTCTTCCTCTCCTGGGGCATGGCCGGCCTGGACCCCGAGGTCTTCGAGAACCCCGACGAGATCGACTTCGACCGCCCCCAGGAGCGCGTTCCCTCCTTCGGCATCGGCGCCCACCGGTGCCTGGGTGAGAACCTGGCCCGGCGGATCTTCGCCGTCGCACTGCGCGAATGGCACGCCAGGATCCCCGAGTACCACGTCACCGAAGGCACCTCGCCCACCCACTTCTACAGCGGGCTGCGCCGCCTCGGCAGCCTTGACATCAGCTTCGGCTGACGGCCCCGACCGGGCCCCGACAACCCCGCCGCGCCGCCCAGGGCCGGACCTGATGCGAACCACCGAGGAGTAATCAATGAGCAGCCCTGTCCTGATCGCCGGCGGCGGTCCCACCGGCCTGATGCTCGCCGGTGAGCTGGCGCTGGCCGGCGTGCGGAGCGTGGTCCTGGAGAAGCTGGCCACACCCCCGCAGGAGTCGCGCGGCATGACCCTGCACGCGCGCGCCATCGAGACGCTCCAGCAGCGCGGCCTGTGGGACCGCTTCCCCAAGGAAGACATCCCCGAATGGCACCGCGTCCACTTCTCCCTCTTCTGGCTCGACCTGGACGACCTCGGGGAGCACGAGTACACCCTGCTGCTGCCGCAGTGGCGCACCGAACGCTTCCTGGAACAGCGCGCCCTCGAACTGGGCGTCGACATCCGCCGCGGCCACGAGGTGCTCGGCTTCGAGCAGGACGCGGACGGCGTCACCGTACGCGTGGCCACCGCCTCCGGCGAAGAGGAACTGCGCGGCAGCTACCTCGTGGGCTGCGACGGCGGCGGCAGCACCGTACGCAAACTGGCCGGCATCGACTTCCCGGCCAGCGGACACACCTACTACGGCGTCGTCGGCGATGTCGAGATCCCCGATGGCGGCGGCGACCACGTCGCCCCCGGCCTCTACCCGGCCGGAACCTTCGGCATCACCGTCACCTCGCCCGGCCAACACCGCCTGACCGCGATCGAGTTCGACGGAAACCCGCCGCCCAGGGGAACACCGGTCACCCTCGACGAACTGCGGGGCGCCATCCGGCGGGTCATCGACGACGAACCGAAGATCGACAAGGTGCACTGGCTCTCCCGCTTCGTCAACACCACCCGCCTCGCCGCGCAGTACCGCGCCGGCCGGGTCTTCCTCGCCGGCGACTCCGCCCATGTGCACTTCCCCGCGACCGGCCAGGGCCTCAACGTGGGCATGCAGGACGCCATGAACCTCGGCTGGAAACTCGCCGCCGAGATCAACGGCTGGGCCCCCGACGGCCTGCTCGACACCTATCACAGCGAACGGCACCCCGTCGGCCGCGAGGTCTGTATGAACACCCAGGCCCAGATGGCCCTGATGCACCCGCTCGACCGCATCGGCCCGCTGCGTGAACTCTTCGGCGAGCTGGTGCAGTTCGACGAGGTCAAGCGCCACCTCGTCAACATGGTCACCGGCCTCAGCAGCCGCTACGCCATGGACTACACCGACCGGCCGGGCGACGGACCCGAGGCCCATCCGCTGCTCGGTCGCCGCGTCCCCGACGCCCCGCTGGAGACCGCGGGCGACGGCCCGGCCACCGTGTCGCAGACACAGCACGCCGGCCGTCCCGTGGTGCTCGACCTCAGCGGCGGCACGGCGGAGCTCGGCGATCTCAGCGCCTGGGCCGACCGCGTCGAGGTGGTGACCGCCGCCCCCGCACCCGCGATCGAGGCGGCGGTCCTGGTGATCCGCCCCGATGGCCATGTCGCCTGGGCCGACCGCACAGGATCCGACACCGAGGGCCTGCACCTGGCGCTGGGCGCCTGGTTCGGGTCGGCCACCGCCGCCCGCGGCCGGTAACACCTTCCGGCCCCACGCCCGAATCACGTCCCCCGTACCACGTGAACTTGAAGCGGATGGATGCCCCATGGCGAACGAGGACAAGCTTCGCGACTACCTGAAGCGCGTCACAGCCGACCTCGCGCAGACCCGCAAGCGCCTGCGCGAGGTCGAGTCGGAACGAGCGGAACCCCTTGCCATCATCGGCATGGCCTGCCGCTACCCCGGCGGAATCGCCTCGCCGGAGGACCTCTGGCACCTGGTGGCATCCGGGGGCGACGCGATCGGCGACTTCCCGGAGGACCGAGGCTGGGACCTGGACCGGCTCTACGACCCGGACCCGGCCCACACCGGCACCTCGTACGCCCGGGAAGGCGGCTTCCTCTACGACGCCGCCGACTTCGACCCCGAGTTCTTCGGCCTCAGCCCCCGCGAGGCGCTGGCCACCGACCCGCAGCAGCGACTGCTCCTGGAAGCCTCCTGGGAGGCCGTGGAGCGGGCCGGTATCGACCCGGCCACCCTGCGCGGCAGCCGGACCGGTGTGTTCGCCGGTGTCATGTACAACGACTACGCCTCGCGGATCCAGGAGATGCCGCCAGGCCTGGAGGGCTACCTCGGCAACGGCAGCGCCGGCAGCATTGCCTCGGGCCGGGTGGCCTACGTCCTGGGCTTCGAGGGGCCGGCCGTGTCCGTCGACACGGCCTGCTCTTCCTCCCTGGTCTCCCTGCACCTGGCCGGCCAGGCCCTGCGCAACGGGGAGTGCGACCTCGCGCTGGCGGGCGGCGTCACCGTCATGTCCACCCCCTCGACCTTCATCGAGTTCAGCCGCCAGCGCGGCCTGGCCCCCGACGGACGCTGCAAGCCGTTCGCGGCGGGCGCCGACGGCACGGGCTGGGGCGAGGGCGTCGGCCTGCTGCTGGTCGAGCGGCTCTCGGACGCCCGTCGCCACGGCCACGAGATCCTCGCCGTCGTCCGCGGCTCGGCCACCAACCAGGACGGCACCAGCAGCCAGCTCACAGCCCCCAACGGTCCGTCGCAGCAGCGGGTGATCCGGCAGGCCCTGGCGAGTGCCCGGCTGACGGCCGCCGATGTGGATGTGGTGGAGGCGCATGGGACGGGTACGCGGTTGGGTGATCCGATCGAGGCGCAGGCGTTGCTGGCGACGTACGGGCAGGGCCGTGCGCCGGAGAGGCCGCTGTGGCTGGGGTCGGTGAAGTCGAACATCGGGCACACCCAGGCCGCGGCGGGTGTGGCCGGCGTGATCAAGATGGTGCAGGCGATGCGGCACGGGGTGCTGCCGGAGACGCTGCATGTGGATGAGCCGTCGCCGCACGTGGACTGGTCGGCGGGGGCCGTCGAGCTGCTGACGGAGGCGCGGGAGTGGCCCGAGGCGGAGGACCGTCCGCGCCGGGCTGCCGTCTCGTCCTTCGGCATCAGCGGGACCAACGCCCACGTCATCCTCGAACAGGCGCCGACCGAGGAAGCACCGGACGAGGAGGCGCCGGCCGAAGAGGCGCCTGCCGTCGGTGACAGCTCCGCAGCGCTGCCTGTCGGAGGCGTGGTGCCGTGGGTCCTGTCGGCCAGGAACGGCGCCGCCCTGGCCGGCCAGGCCCAGCGGCTCCACCGGCACCTGACCGGTTCCACGGCCCGGCCGATCGACGTCGCGCACTCGCTGCTTGCCACCCGCACACTCTTCGCCGAACGCGCCGTGGTCCTCGGCACCACCCCGAGCGAGTTGCTCGACGGACTGGCCGAGGTCGCCGCCGGCGAGCGGAGCCGGAGCCGCTCGGTGGTACGGGGAGCCATCGGATCGGGTGGTACGGCGTTCTTGTTCGCTGGTCAGGGGAGTCAGCGGGTGGGGATGGGGCGTGGGTTGTATGCGTCGTTCCCGGTGTTCGCGGAGGCGTTCGACGCGGTGGGTGAGGCGTTCGAGGGTCTGCTGGGGCTTCCGTTGGCCGATGCGGTGGGTGAGGGGGTGGTGGACGAGACGGCGTTCACGCAGCCGGGGTTGTTCGCGTTGGAGGTGGCGTTGTTCCGGTTGTGGGAGTCGTGGGGTGTGGTGCCCGATTTTGTGGCGGGGCATTCGGTGGGTGAGCTTGCGGCGGCGCATGTGGCGGGTGTGTTGTCGTTGGGGGATGCGGCGCGGTTGGTGGCGGCGCGGGGGCGGTTGATGCAGGCGTTGCCGGCGGGTGGTGCGATGGTCGCGGTCCGGGCGGGTGAGTCGGTGGTGGCGCCGTTGTTGGAGGGGCGTGCGGGGGTTGCGCTGGCCGCGGTGAACGGCCCGTCGTCCACGGTCGTGTCGGGTGACGAGGCCGCGGTCCTGGAGGTCGCGGGCCTGTTGGAGGAGGCGGGGTACCGGACGCGTCGCCTTACGGTGAGTCATGCGTTCCATTCGCCGTTGATGGACGGGATGCTGGACGATTTCCGTGCGGTCGCGGGTGGGTTGGAGTTCTCGCCGCCCCGTATTCCTGTGGTGTCGACGTTGACGGGTGGGGTGGCTTCGTTCGAGGAGCTGTCGTCGGTGGACTACTGGGCGGCCCATGCCCGTAACGCGGTCCTCTTCCATCACGCGGTACGCACCCTTGAGGGTGAGGGGGTGGGGACGTTCGTCGAGCTGGGTCCGGACGCCACGCTCACCGCCCTCGCCCAGGAGGGAACCGAAGGCGAGGACGCGGTCTTCATCCCGTCCCTGCGCAAGGACGGTCCGGAACCCCGGAACGTCACCGCCGCACTGGCCTCGGCCTTCGCGCGGGGGCTTCCCGTGCGGTGGGAGGCGCTGCTCGGAGAGAGCGGTGCGCGGCCGGTCCCGCTGCCCACGTATGCCTTCCAGCGGCAGCGACTCTGGCTCGACGCTCCCGCCGCCCGATCGGACGCCGCCGGGCTCGGCCTGCAGCCCGTCGGACACCCGCTGCTGAGCGCGGCAGTGTGGCACGCCGACGGTGCGGGCGCGCTGTTCACCGGCCGGGTCTCCCTTCGGAGCCAGCCATGGATCCGTGATCACAGCATTCACGGCACTGTCCTGGTGCCGGGCACCGCCCTCGTCGAGCTGGCGATCCGTGCCGGTGACGATGTCGGCTGCGGCCGGGTCGAAGAACTCACCCTCGAAGCGCCCCTGGCGTTGACCGAGGAGGGCGACACCGGCCTTCAGTTGCTGCTGGGCGCCCCGGACGAGGAGGGGCGCCGGTCCGTCGACATCTACTCCCGGCCGGCGCCCGAGGAGCAGTGGACGCGCCATGCCACCGGACTGTTGAGCCGTGTCTCCTCGGTCGGCGCCATGGCCTCCGAGCCTGCTGCGTGGCCCCCCGAGGACGCCGAGCGGATCCCGATTGAGGGGTTGTACGAGCGGCTGGCTGCCGATGGTTACGGGTACGGGCCGGTGTTCCAGGGGTTGCGGGCGGTGTGGCGGCGGGGTGAGGAGACCTTCGCGGAGGTGGTGCTGTCGGAGGAGGCCGTGCAGGACGCGGACGGGTTCGGGATCCACCCGGCGCTGCTGGACGCGTCGCTGCACGCGCTGCTGCTCGGTTCCTCCGATGAGGCCGAGGAGCCCCTGAGGCTGCCGTTCTCCTGGACGGGAACGGAGCTTCACCGGACCGGAGCACGGTCCGTCCGGGTCCGACTGGTCAAGAAGGGCGGCACCTCGCTCTCCCTGGTCGTCGCCGACACCGAGGGCGCGACCGTCGCGGTGGTCGAGTCCCTCGCGCTGCGGCCGGTTTCGGCCGACGCCCTCGTCGGGGCCTCCCGCGTGCGCCGGGACTCGCTCTTCGCCGAGGAATGGACCACTGTGACGCAGGGCGCCGCCGCTGAGACGCCGTGGCAGCTGCTGTCCGACGTTCCGGACGGCGAAGTGGTCCCGGGGGTCGTGGTGCTGCCGGTCGCCGCGACGGACGCGGAGCACGTGCCCTCGGGAGTTCGCCAGGCGCTGACCGCCGTACTGGAGCCGGTTCAGGCATGGCTGGACGACCCGCGCTTCGACGAGTCCCGGCTCGTCGTGGTGACACGGGGTGCGACGGGCAGTGTGGGCGACGCCGCTGACACGGACCTGGCTGCCGCATCGGTGTGGGGCCTGCTGCGCTCGGCGCAGTCCGAACACCCCGGGCGCATCGTCCTGCTGGACCTGTCGCCCGAGACCGCCCTGGACGAGGCGCTGAACCGTGCCCTTGGCTGCGGTGAAAGCCAGATGTCCTTCTATGAAGACGAGTTGAGGGTGCCGCGACTCCAGCGCGTCCCCGCTCCCACGGGGACACCGGAACTCCTCGACGGTGGTGGTGATGGCTGGACGTTGGTGACTGGGGCGACGGGGACGTTGGGTGGGTTGGTGGCGCGGCACTTGGTGGTTGGGTGTGGTGTGCGTCGGGTGTTGTTGGTGAGTCGTCGTGGTGTGGGTGCTGAGGGTGCTGTGGGGTTGCGTGACGAGTTGGTGGGGTTGGGGGCCGAGGTGGCTTTCGAGGCGTGTGATGTGGGGGTGCGGGAGGAGGTGGTGCGGTTGTTGGCTGGGTACCGGTTGTCGGCGGTGGTGCATGCGGCGGGTGTGTTGGACGATGGTGTGTTCGGGGGTCTGTCTTCTGGTCGTGTGGATGGTGTGTTGCGTCCGAAGGTGGATGGGGCGTGGTATCTGCATGAGTTGACGCGGGATCTCGGGTTGGTGGCTTTTGTTCTGTTCTCTTCGGTTGC
>NZ_JBSFKL010000017.1:0-135400 GCF_053598535.1 Streptomyces sp. NPDC001108 | reverse complement strand
CCGACTCTATCAGACTCTTTCGAGTCCCGATTCCCGGTCGAAGCGGGTTTCGCTTTCCAGTTCCTCGCTTCCGCGATTCCCTTTCCGGCGGTTCCGACTCTATCAGATCCTTTCGGGCCTGATTCCCAGTCAGCGGGGTTTGTCTTCCCGACCCTTGGGCCGTTCCGACGCTCAAACTCTAGCGGATTTTCCCGGCGACTCATAATCGAGTCTTCGAAATCAATTTCGGCATGCCGAAATTGCTCCCGATGGGAGATCGTGCTGAGTTTTGGTTGCCGCGCTCGGCGGCGGGATCGGCTGTCACAGAACCGTTCCGGCTCCGCGACAACTCGAAGAACCTTACGGACCAGCCAGAGGGGTGTCAAGCCCGCAGGTCAAGCCCTTTTCCCGGCCCCGGCCAGGCCCCGGTCAGGCCCCGCCAGGCCCGGTCAGTCCAGGTCGGTGAGGCGGCCGCCGGCGTCCGGCTGGGCGTGCTCCACCCGGCGCAGCAGGCGGATCAGCATGTCGCCGAGGACTCCGCGCTCCTCGCCGCTGAGGTCCTGGAGCAGGTCCTCCTCGAAGTCGGTGGCCATGCGCATCGCCTCCAGCCACTTCGTGCGGCCCTCGTCGGTCACCTCCACGATCACGCGGACCCGGTTGTTCTCGTCCCGGTCCCGGGTGACGAGGCCCTCGCCCGCCATGCGGTCGATGCGGTGGGTCATCGCCGCCGGGGTGAGGCCGAGGCGCTTGGCCAGCTCGCCCGGGCCCAGGCGGTACGGGGAACCGGAGAGCACCAGCGTCTTCAGGACCTCCCACTCGGCGTTGCTGATGCCGAGGGCGGCGAGCTGGCGTCCGTACGCCACGTTCATCCGGCGGTTCAGTCGGCCCAGCGCCGATACGACCTGCTCGACCTGGGGGTCCAGGTCGCGGAACTCGCGCTGGTAGGCGGCGATCTGTTCGTCGAGGCCCGGCTCCTGCGGTCCGGGCTCCTCGGTGGTGTCAGACATGGCGGGCAGTATGGCACGCCCTCCAAAGCCATCGAAGTCCTTCGACCTATATTGTTGACGTTCTAACTTTAGTGCTAAAGTCTTCGGGTTCGAGTCGTTCGTTGGCTCGCCATGTCGTTCCGAGACCTTGAGGAAGGTGAGTGTGACCAGGGAGATGGGTGCAGCACTGCGGCGGATCCAGCTGGGGAGCGCGCTGAGCGCGTTCGGGCTGGGGTTCACCGTTCCGTATCTGTACGTCTATGTGGCGCAGGTACGTGATCTGGGTGCTGGCACCGCGGGAGTCGTGCTGGCGGTCTTCGCCATGGCGGCGCTGGCCGTGCTGCCCTTCACCGGGCGGACCATCGACCGGCGCGGGCCGCTGCCCGTGCTCGTCGTGGCCTCGGCGGTCGCCGCCGTGGGCGCCGTGGCGCTCGGGCTGTCGTCGGGCGTGACCGCCGCCGTGCTGTCGGCCGCGGTGCTCGGCGCGGGGACGGCGGTCATGCAGCCGGCGCTCGCGACGATGCTGGTGTGGTGTTCCAGCACCGCGACCCGCACACGCGCCTTCGCCATGCAGTTCTTCCTGCAGAACCTCGGGCTCGGCATCGGCGGGCTGGTCGGCGGGCAGATCGTCGACACCGCCCGGCCCGCCTCCTTCACCCTGCTGTTCCTCATCGAGGCCGCGATGTTCGTGGTGCTCGGGGTCATCGCCGTCACGGTGCGGCTGCCCCGTACCGCGTCCGTCCCCGGTGTCAGGCCCTCCGACGGGGCCAAGGCGCAGGGCGGGCTGCGGGCACTGCTCTCGCACCGGGCCATGGTGCAGCTGTGCGTGCTGGGCTTCGTGCTGTTCTTCGCCTGCTACGGGCAGTTCGAGTCCGGGCTCGCGGCGTACGGGACCGAGGCCGCCGGGATCCAGCCGTCGACGCTCGGGATCGCGCTGGCCGCCAACACCGCCGTCATCGTCGTGGCGCAGTTCGTCGTGCTGCGGCTCGTGGAGCGCCGCAAGCGCAGCCGGGTGATCGCGTCGGTCGGTCTGATCTGGGCGTTCGCCTGGATCGTGGCGGGGTACGCGGGGCTCGGGCACGGCAGCCAGACCATGGCGACGGCCGCGATGATCTCCACGTACGCGCTGTTCGGGCTCGGTGAGTCGATGCTGTCGCCGACCGTGGCGCCGCTGGTGGCCGATCTGGCGCCGGAGTCGATGGTCGGGCAGTACAACTCCGCGTTCGCGCTGTGCAAGCAGCTCGCGCTGGCGGTCGGGCCGGCCGTGGGCGGCCCGATGGGCGCCACGCTGCACGGGCCGTACATCGTGACGTTCGTGCTGTTCTCGCTGGGGATCACGGTGCTGGCGCTGCGGCTCGGCCGCAGGCTCACTCCCGTGCAGGACCAGCCCTCGCTGGCCGTGGTGCCGTCCAAGGTGGTCGCCACGTCACGGCCGGACGCCGGGGCCGGGACCGAGGTTCCGGCGGCCGTCGCCGCGCACTGACCCACCGGGGCCCCGTCCGATCGGACGGGGCCTCAGTGCGGCAGGGCGAACTCGCACCAGACGGCCTTGCCACCGCCCGGGGTGCGGCGGCTGCCCCAGGACGTGGCGATCGTCGCGACGATGGAGATGCCGCGCCCCGATTCGTCCGCCGGTTCGGCCCGGCGGCGGCGCGGCAGGTGGTCGTCGCCGTCGGTCACCTCGATGATCAGGCGGCGGTCGGTGCGCCGCAGGCCCAGCCGCATCGGCGGGGTGCCGTGCTTGAGGGAGTTCGCGACGAGCTCGCCGGCGGCCAGCACGCCCAGGTCGCACAGCTCGACCGGGAAGCGCCAGGACGTCAGCACCCCGCTCGCGAAGGCGCGGGCGCGCGGGGCCGCCTCGATGCCGCCGAGCAGATCGAGCGAGGCGTTGTGGAACAGCTCCGCGTTCGCCCCGGTGCGGGCGGGGTGCTGGACCACCAGGACCGCCACGTCGTCGTCGTGCTCCGCGGTGACCCCGAGGGAGCGGATCAGCCGGTCGCAGACCACCTGGGGCGAGCCCTTCGCGCCGGACAGGGCGCGCTCCAGGGCGGCGACGCCCTCGTCGATGTCCTCGCTGCGCCGCTCCACCAGGCCGTCCGTGTAGAGCACGGCCGTGGAACCGGGCGGCAGCGGGATCGTGCCCGAGGTGTGGATCCAGCCGCCCGTGCCGAGCGGCGGGCCGGTCGGATCCTCAGCCCGGTGGACCGTGCCGTCCTCGGCGCACACCAGGATCGGCAGATGGCCCGCCGAGGAGTAGACGAGCTGCCCCTCGTTGGGGTCGTGGACCGCGTACGCGCAGGTGGCGATCTGGCTGGCGTCGATCTCGGCGGCGAGGCCGTCCAGCAGCTGGAGCACCTCGTGCGGCGGGAGGTCGAGGCGGGCGTAGGCGCGTACGGCCGTGCGGAGCTGGCCCATGACGGCGGCGGCCCGCACCCCGCGTCCCATCACGTCCCCGATCACCAGGGCGGTGCGCCCGGCGCCGAGGGTGATGACGTCGTACCAGTCGCCGCCGACCGCGGCGTCCGTGCCGCCGGGCTGGTAGGTGGCGGCGATCCGGAGGTCGTCGGGCTGCTCCAGCTCCTGGGGGAGCAGGGAACGCTGGAGGGTGACGGCCGTTTCCCGGTGGCGGCGCTCGCTGGTGCGCAGCCGCTCGGCCGCCTCGGCGTGGTCGGTGACGTCGGCGGCGTAGACCAGGACGCCGCGCTCGCCGGTACCGGCTCCGCCCTTGCCGCGGCCGGTGCGGCGCCGGCTGCCGGGGGTGCCGTCGCGGGGCGTGGTGTCGTCCGTGTCGCCGCGGTGCACGGGGGTGCAGGTCACGGTGTACGAGCTGCCGTTGCGGACCTTGCGGGACTTGACCGTGCGGGGCGTGCCGCTGCGCAGGACCTGGTCCATGAGGGGGAGCAGGCTGAGTTCGTCGAGCTCCGGCATGGCCTCGGCGGCGGGGGCGCCGGTCGGGCGGGGGCCGAAGGCGGCGGTGTAGGCGTCGTTGACGTACGCGATCCGGTGGTCGGGGCCGTACACCAGGGCCACCAGGGCGGGCAGCTGGCCGAGGATCTCCCCGGCGGAGAGGTCCTCCACCGCGGAGCCGCCGGGCCGGGGATCCGTGCCCGGGCCGTCGTCCGGCGGGTGGGGGCCGGCCTCGGGCCGTGCGTACTCGGCGCGGGCCGGGGGCACGGAACTGCGGTCGTCCCGTGCGGCGGCGCGGCGCTGCGTTCCGGGTAGGCGGGCGCTCCAGCGCGTGAAGTTCACGGAATCTCTGGCCTCGTGTGTCGGTCTGGGTCCGCTCTCGCGGGATGCTCACTGTCGGTCACTGCCGGCCGGGTCACTCTGTGCAGATGTGGGCCCACCTATGGTCACACGTCCAGTGTGACGGACCGTACGGACAGTTGTCGGCACGGTCCGCCGTCCGGCGCGCGGACGGGCGGGCCGACGGCACGTCAGGGGCCTTCGCGCGGTGGGCCGTCCGGTCCGGAGGGGGAGCGGGGGCCCGGTGGGCCGTCCGGGCGGGGGTGTCCGCCGCCCGCGGCGATCTCGAACTCGGCCCGCGGGTGTTCCAGCGAGCCGAGGGAGACGATCTCGCGCTTGAAGAGCGCGGCGAGGGTCCATTCGGCAAGGACGCGGGCCTTCCGGTTGAACGTCGGTACGCGGCTGAGGTGGTACGTGCGGTGCATCCACCAGGCCGGGAAGCCCTTCAGCTTGCGGCCGTACACATGGGCGACGCCCTTGTGGAGGCCGAGCGAGGCGACGGAGCCCGCGTTGCGGTGACGGTACTCCTGGAGGGGCTCACCGGCGAGCGAGGCGAGGACGTTCCCGGCGAGGACCCTGGCCTGGCGCACCGCGTGCTGGGCGTTGGGGGCGGTCCGGGCGTCCGGCTCCGTGGCGGTCAGGTCCGGCACGGCGGCGGCGTCGCCGGCGGACCAGGCGTGGGCGGTGCCCTCGACGGCGAGCTGGGCCGTGCAGCGGAGCCTGCCGCGTTCGTCGAGCGGGAGGCCGGTGGCCGCGAGCAGGGGTGCGGGCTTGACGCCCGCGGTCCACACCAGGGTGCGGGTCGGGAAGCGGGAGCCGTCGCTGAGGACGGCGATCCGGTCCTCGCAGGACTCCAGCCGGGTGTCGAGGCGTACGTCGATGTTGCGGCCGCGCAGCTCGCGGATCGCGTAGACGCCCAGTTCGTCGCCGACCTCGGGGAGGATGCGGCCGGACGCCTCGACGAGGATCCACTTCAGGTCGTCCGCCGTGATGTTGTGGTAGTACCGCGCGGTGTAGCGGGCCATGTCCTCCAGCTCGGCGAGTGCCTCGACGCCCGCGTACCCGCCGCCCACGAAGACGAAGGTGAGCGCGGCGTCGCGGATGGCGGGGTCGCGGGTGGCGGAGGCGATGTCCATCTGCTCGATGACGTGGTTGCGCAGGGAGATGGCCTCCTCGACGGTCTTGAAGCCGATGCCGTGGTCGGCGAGGCCGGGGACCGGGAGGGTGCGCGAGACGGAGCCGGGGGCGAGGACGATCTCGTCGTACGGGATCTCGAGGGCGCCGGTGCCGTCCTCGCCGGTGGCGAGGGTGGTGACGGTCGCGGTGCGCCGGGTGTGGTCGAGGGTGCGCACCTCGCCGATCACGATGGTGCAGTGCGCGAGGACCCGGCGGAGCGGCACCACGACGTGGCGCGGCGAGATCGATCCCGCGGCGGCCTCGGGCAGGAACGGCTGGTACGTCATATAGGGCTCGGGGGTGACGACGACGATCTCGGCCTCCCCCCTTCTGAGCTTCTGCTTCAGCTTCCGCTGGAGGCGCAGCGCCGTGTACATCCCGACGTAGCCGCCGCCGACGACGAGAATGCGCGTACCCGGCGGGGGGCCGAGGGGGGTCACCCCGGAATCTGAAGCCATCACCACCCCATGACGCAACGTGCTCAGGAGTTTGTCCACAGCCTGGGCAAATTGTGTGACCGGAGGTTCTGGACGGGCGGTTGCGGCGCGGTACGGCGGAATGGGCGGAGCCGCGCAGGTCAGGGGTCGGGGCGGGGTATCCGTGCGGGAGACCAATAGGTGGCCAACCGGTCCTTGCTCCGATCGGGGGGCGCTCCGTGCGGAACTACCCCCTTCTGAATTGAGCCGGGCTCAACTATGTTCGTAGGTCGCCGGGGTGTCGGTCGGGACGTTGATCCGCTCCCTGGCTCAGACGGCGGGAAGTCTCCGGGGGGAGACGTCATAACCGGGGGAAAGTCATGCATATTCAGGAATCTCATTGGCCGACCACTGCTGCCGTTACACCCCATTCGTCCGATGCCCCGGGGCGTAACGGATCGGTGGCGACGGTCGGGGCGGCGGCGCAGCCGGCCCCGGGCGTCACGGCCGGGGCCAACGGTGCGCCGGCCGGGGCCAACAGCCGTACGGCTCCGCTCCGGGTGGACGCGCAGCGCAATCTGGAGCATGTCCTGCGCGCCGCCCGTGAGGTCTTCGGCGAGCTGGGCTACGGGGCCCCGATGGAGGACGTGGCACGGCGCGCGAGAGTCGGCGTCGGCACGGTGTACCGGCGGTTCCCGAGCAAGGACGTGCTGGTCCGGCGGATAGCCGAGGAGGAGACCTCGCGCCTCACCGACCAGGCCCGCACCGCGCTCGGCCAGGAGGACGAGCCCTGGTCGGCGCTGTCGCGCTTCCTGCGTACGTCGGTGGCCTCGGGCGCGGGGCGGCTGCTGCCGCCGCAGGTCCTGCGGGTCGGTGCCGAGGACGGCGAGGCCGTGGTGGCCGGGGAGCCGGTGGGCGCACCGGTCGACGGCCGCGACGAGGCCCGGGTGCCGCAGCAGCGGCAGACGGTCGAGTCGGCGTCGGACGGGGAGAGCGGTGTCGAGGACGACGACACGGGCGCCGGTGAGCTGCTGGAGGTGGTCGGCCGCCTGGTCGACCGGGCACGTGCCGCCGGTGAGCTGCGCGGGGACGTGACGGTCGCGGACGTGCTGCTGGTGATAGCGACGGCGGCGCCCTCGCTGCCCGACGCGGCCCAGCAGGCCGCCGCTTCGAGCCGGTTGCTGGACATCCTGCTGGAGGGGCTGCGGTCCCGTCCGGCCGCCTGAGCGACCCGGGGGGGGCGGTGCCCGTGCGGCGGGCGCCGCGCCTTGTACGGCGGTGGGGCGCGGCGGGTGCGGTGCGGCGGCGCGGGTGGCCCGATGTGGCGGGGTCTCGTTCAAAGCTCCGCCGGGTGTCCGTCGTCGCCCCGGCCATCCGTCCGGCCCGGCCGGTCTCCGTGTCGTCCGGCCGCCGTACGGGGCTCTTCCGAAGAGGTCCGGTGCTCGTCCTCGCGCGTCCGACGGGAAGTGGAGATCACCAAGCTTTCCCCGAATGAATGGCCTTTAGTACTCACATTCGGAAAAACGCCCCGGATGAGTGGTTGCCAGGGCTGAGAGTCCGTCGTGATTACGCCATGTGGCACTCTTGCCCGAAGTTCGGGTCCGAGAGCGCATACGGGGGCTACCGCGATGAGCGGTGACGGGCAGCAGGAAGAGTCGTTCGACGACGTCTCCGCCCTGGGCGGTGCCGCAGGAGCCGGCGGGTCGGCCCCCGCCCGCCAGGTGCCGAGTCAGGGCGGGTCCGCCCGGTCCGGCGGTGACACCGGGGGCGGCACGGTGCTGCCCGGCCCGTGGTCGGCCCCGGCCGGTCCGGACGCCGGTGCCGAGGTCGGGGCCGCGGTGCCGATGCAGCGGGAGGGCGGCAGCCCCGACACCACCACCGCTCCCTCCGACGCCGAGCTGATCCGGCGGATGCGCGACGGCGACGACCACGCGTACGAGGAACTGTTCCGGCGCCACTCCGACGCGGTACGGCGCTACGCGCGCAGCTGCTGCCGGGACGCCCACACCGCCGACGACCTGACGGCCGAGGTCTTCGCCCGCACCCTGCAGGCGGTGCGCCGGGGCAAGGGCCCCGAGGAGGCCGTACGGGCCTACCTCATGACCGCCGTCCGCCATGTCGGCGCCGCCTGGACCAAGACCGCCAGGCGTGAGCAACTGGTCGACGACTTCGCGGTGTTCGCCGCCCAGGCGGCCCGGCCCGCCCGCGTGTCGGACGCGGACACGCTCGACCTCGGGGCCGATGTGCTGGCGATGCACGAGGCCGAGCGGTCGATGGCGATGCAGGCGTTCCGCAGTCTGCCGGAGCGCTGGCAGGCCGTGCTGTGGCACACCACCGTCGAGGAGGAGTCGCCCAGCGCGATCGCCCCGCTCTTCGGGCTGACCGCCAACGCCACGGCGGTGCTGGCCAGTCGGGCCCGCGAAGGCCTCAAGCAGGCGTACCTCCAGGCCCATGTGAGCCGGTCGCTCACCTCGGGCGGCGACTGCGCGCGGTACGCGGACCGGCTCGGCGCGTACGCCCGGGGCGGGCTCCGCATGCGGGCCGAGCGCGGGCTGCGGGGCCACCTGGAGGAGTGCGCGAAGTGCCGTATCGCCGCCGGTGAGTTGGCCCAGGTCAACGCCGGGATCCCCGCGCTGCTGCCGGTCGCCGTCATCGGCTGGTTCGCCGCGGGGTACGCGCTCAAGGCCGCCGGGGTCGCGGCCGGTGGTGCGGTGGCCGCCGCGGGAGCGGGTGCCGCCGCGGCCGCCACCGGGAGCGGTTCCGGCGGAAGCGCGGCCGGTGGCGCCGCCGCCTCGGAGGGGCTCGGTGCCCCGGTGAAGGCCGGTGTCGCGGCGGCGGTCGCGGTGGCCGCCGCGGCCGGGCTGGTCTGGGCGATGACCGGGAGCGACGCGCCCAAGCCCGAGGCCGAGCGCCCGGTGAAGCCCGCCGCGGTGGCGCCCCCGACGCCCGCACCGCCGCCGCCCAGCCCCGAACCGCCCGCCCCGGCGCCCGCGACGCCCACGCCCCCGGCGCCCGCACCGCCCCCCGCGCCGAAGCCGGAACCCACCCCGACCCCGACCCCGACGCCCACACCCACGCCGACGCCGACACCCCCCGCGCCGGAGCCGACGCCGACGCCGACCCCCACCCCGGCCCCGCCCGAGCCGACCGTCTACCAGGTCAGCGAGTTGAGCTACTCACTCATGGGCGACCACACCGAGCCCGAGGTGGTGATGGGCGAGAGCAGCTGGCTCTGGCAGCGCTCCCAGGTGTCGATCGGCGGCACGTCGTACGCGCCCGGGGTGACCGTCGGCGCCCGTTCCTCCGTCACCATCCAGCTCAACCGGCAGTGCACGCGGTACGAGGCGATGGCCGGGCTCGACGATCTGACGCGGGGGCTCGGCTCCGTACGCTTCTCCGTCCTCGACGGGGACGGGGCGCTGCTGTGGCAGTCCCCGGTGGTGAACGGGGACGAACCGGCCGTCCCCGTGAGCGTAGACATCACGGGTCGCGAGCGGATCCGGCTCGTCGTCGAACCCGCCCGGCACGGGAGGCCCGTGGCGCTCGCCGACTGGGCGGTTTCCAGGATCAGTTGCCGCTGAGCGCGGGGCGGTGGGGCCGCCGTCCGGCGTGGTCCGGAAGAGAGCGGAAGGGCGACGGAAAGAGGACGCTCTACGCCTGGAGCGTCCGCCTGCCCGGTACGACGCCGCCGGCGACCGCGCGCTGACGGGGGGCCGCCGTGCCCGTCCAGCAGGTGCCGCGGCGCGCCACCAGACGGCGCAGCCACAGCTCCGTGGAGGCGAGGTGGGCGAGGCCGTCCAGCGGGAGCGGTGCGCCGTCGGCGGCCGCGCGCAGCGCCTTCCGTACGACGCGGGCCTCGACCAGCCCGGCATCGGCGAGCAGTGGGGCCTCGAAGAGCGCGATCAGCTCCGGCAGCGCGGCGCGCAGTCCGGTGCGGGCGGTCGCGTCCGCCGTGGCGTGCGAGGGCGCGCCCCAGCCGGACGGGAGGTCGTGGACGCCGGCCCCGGCCAGCACCCGGCGCAGGACCGTGGCGCGGGCGCCCGGCTGGACCCGGAGCGATTCGGGGAGCGCGCGGGCGGCGCGGACGACCTGGTTGTCGAGGAACGGTGCGTGCAGCCGCTGGCTGCGGTTCTCGGCGGCCTGCTCCAGGATGCGGTGGTCGGCGGCGTACCGGGCCAGGACCGCCCGGGCGCGGGCGTCGCCGGGGCGCTGTACGGAGACGGGCCGGACGGCCGCGTCCTGGAGCCGGGCCGCCACCTCGGCGAGCGCCTCCCCGGTCAGCCAGCGCGCGGCGGGCCCGGGACGCGACCAGGCGAGGGCGTCGAGCGATGCCTCGGCGGGGGTGTCGAGGGCGGGGGCGTTCCGGTTGGCGTCCGGCAGCCGGTCGGCGGCCAGCTCCAGGCCGGCGCGGTACGACGTGCGGGACAGGCGGCGGGCCGCCCGGTAGACGGTCAGCGGGACGACCAGGGAGTGCGCGCTCGGCCCTTCCGCCCGGGCGAGTGCGGCGACCGGGCGCAGCAGATGGCGTCGGCGGCGGTCCATCAGCAGGTCGGCGAGGCGGGCCGGGTGGGCGTCGAGGACCTGGCGGGCGCCGCCGCCGACGAAGTGGTCCGCGCTGCCGGAGGCGAGGCGTCGGCGGTGGCGCTCGGCGACGACGAGGGCGGGGGCGGGTTCGTCGGTGAGCGGGCCGCCGCCGAGACCGGCGTAGGGCAGGGCCTCCTCGCCGGCCGGGACGACCACGTGGTGCAGGCGCGGGTCGGCGGCGATGACGCGGGCCCGTTCCAGCTCCTCCTCGTGGCCGTGGGCGGTGAGGTCGTTGAGGGTGACGGCGAGCAGCCGCGTCCCCGCCCCGGTGCCGTGGCCGAGGAGGGTGCCGGGGAGTCCGGGGAGACCGGCGGCGAGCAGGGCGAGGGTGGCGGAGGCACTGCCTCCGGACAGGTCGGCGCCGATGCCGGGGACCGGTGCGCCGCGGGCGGCCCGCCGGTCGGCGGGGCCCATGCCGGGGACCGGGCCGGGGTCGGGCGGCGCGGTCTCGGGGGCGTGGCGCGGGGCCAGCAGCCGGGCGCGCACGGCTTCGACCAGTGCGTCGCGCACCCCGTCGACGGCGCTCACTGGGTCCGTCTCGGGCGCGGCCACGGCGAGCGAGGCCACCGCCTCGTAGCCGGTGATCTCGCGCGAGCCCTCGCGGAGGATGAGCGCGTGGCCCGGCGGGATGCGCTTCACCCCGGCGTACGGGGTGCCGTCGCGCAGCGCCTGCGGGGTCTCGGGGCAGGCGAGGAGGGCGGCCAGATGGCCGATGTCGAGCTGGGCCTCTATGAGGTCGGCGAGCGGGAGCGCGGCGGTGGCGTACGCGGTGCCGCCCGCCCAGGGGGTGTAGAAGACCGGGCGGGCACCGGCGAGGTCGCCGATGACGGTGATCCGGCGGCCTATCCGGACGACGGCCGTGTAGCTGCCGGACCAGGAGGTGAGGTGGCGCAGCGCCCCGCCCCGGGCGGCGATCAGTCCGGAGCGCAGCTGTTCGTCGGTGGCTCCGCAGCAGCCGAGGACGGCGATCCGGGCGGGGGGCTCGCCCGGTGCGGTCTCCACCGAGACCAGGCGGATCTCGTCGGGCCGCCAGTCGCCCACCGCCCAGAGCGGGTCCGGGTCGCCCCACAGGAGCTGGGAGCCCACGGGGTGCATCGCACGCCCCTCGTCGAGGGGTCCGACCGCGCCGGCCGTGCCGAAGCTCGCGGCGATACTGCTCCACCCCACCAACCAACGCAACGCCGCCTCCACAGGCTGTGGACAAAACGGCGCAGCGGGGCACTATCGGGCGAACTCCGGTAACGCGTGACGCCGTTGCGAACATGCTGCCACGACAACGGCGCGCGGGAGGGGCCGCGTGGGGCGCACGTCGGACGGGCATGCGCCCCTGGCAAAGGCCGGGCGCCGCGGCCGTCGACGGCGAGCGGCACCCCGTACTCCGGGCGGCCGCCGCGGCGCGTACGCTCAGCGAGCGACCGCGGACCGTACGCGCCCCCCTGTGCACCCCTCGCGGACCGGAGGCGCCGGACGGGATCCGGTCACCCGGTAACCGTCCGCGCATGCCCGGAAGGCGACTGGCGGAAGGCCGTCGAGATGTCCGCACCCCCGGCGACCCAACCTCGAACAACCGACGACATTCAGCCATTTTCAGCGTGCGCAGGAACGTCGCGAGGGCGGACCCGCCGCACGGGAAGTCACCTTTCCTACCGCTTCGTTCCGCAGGACGTCCCGAAGGCTCCCGCGGGTTCGCCGGGGCCCTGCGGCGGCCGTCGACGATCTCCGCCGGAGCCGCCCGCGCTCGGTCCGGGAGGCGTCGTCCGCCTCCCGGACCGGTCCGCCGCCTGCGGGGAATGAGGCGGCGGTGTCCCCCAGCCCACTGAGTCAGGTGCAGTGGGCCGACCCACGCAGCACTCATGGAAACTCCTCCGAAACCGCCGGACGAGAGCGCACGGCCGGGCGCACGGCCACACACCAGGAGCACGTGCCGGACGCCTCGCACGGCACCGCCGCCGCACCCCCGCGACCTCGCCGGACGGTGTCGCCGTGCGCCGTCGGCCGGGGTGCGGACCGCGCTCCGGCCGGCCCCCGCGTCCCGCCCGAACTCCCCCTGCACGAAGCCCGATCCGCGCCCCCGGCGCCCCCTCCGCGACGCCTGGCAACAATCCCGCCATACGGACGTCTGCCCCTTAACGGTAGGGATGCGGCGAACTACGCTGGGTGCACTGAGGTGCTCTGCAGGAGGCATATTCCCCGGGGCTCGGCCACATGCGTGTGCGGCCGGGGCGCCGGAACCGGTCTCCGGGGGAGGACCCGGTGCGAATGCCGCGCGCCGCGACGGCGACGCGGCGGCCGTCTGTGTGTCGAGGGGTGGCGCATGTCCAGGGAGCAACGCGGACCGAACGAGAAGCTCGGAACCGTTCTCGCCCTCGCGGGAATCAGCAACGCCGGGCTGGCCCGGCGGGTCAACGACCTCGGGGCGCAGCGCGGACTGACACTCCGTTACGACAAGACCTCGGTGGCCCGGTGGGTCGCCAAGGGCATGGTGCCGCAGGGCGCCGCGCCCCATCTCATCGCCGCGGCGATCGGCGCCAAGCTGGGCCGGCCGGTGCCGCTGCACGAGATCGGGCTCGCGGACGCCGATCCGGCGCCGGAGGTAGGGCTGGCCTTCCCGCGCGGTGTCGCCGAGGCGGTCCGTTCGGCGACCGAGCTGTACCGGCTGGATCTGGCCGGGCGCCGGGCGGGCGGCGGCGGCATCTGGCAGTCCCTCGCGGGCTCCTTCTCGGTGAGTGCGTACGCGACGCCCGCGTCCCGCTGGCTGATATGCCCCGCCGACGCGACGGTGGAGCGGGACGCGGGCGAGGCCGCGACCCCCGGCAACCAGGGCACACAGGGCGCGCAGGGCGCACGCGGCACCACCGGGCCCCAGGCCCCCACGGGCCGGACGGCCCGGGGCACCGACCCGGCGCCGCCGTCCGGGGCGCGCCCGCGTCCGGGCACCCCGGCCGCGCTGACCGCCCAGGCGGACCGGGCGGCGCTCGGCGCGCTCGGTGCGCTGGCCGGCCGGAAGACCGCGTCGATCCCCGCCCAGCCCCGCCCGGACAGCGCGTCCCCGGCGCCCGCCGAGAACACCCCCGACACTCCCCGTACCGTCGGCACCGCGCCCGCCGGTGACGTCTCCCCGCTGCGGGTCGGCCACAGCGATGTCTCCAAGCTCCGCGAGGCCGCCCAGGACGCCCGCCGCTGGGACTCCAAGTACGGCGGCGGGGACTGGCGCTCCTCGATGGTCCCCGAGTGCTTAAGAGTCGACGCCGCTCCCCTGCTGCTCGGCTCCTACAGCGACGAGGTGGGGCGGGCCCTCTTCGGAGCGGCCGCCGAGCTGACCCGGCTCGCCGGGTGGATGGCCTTCGACACCGGCCAGCAGGAGGCCGCGCAGCGCTACTACATCCAGGCCCTCAGGCTGGCGCGCGCCGCCGCCGACGTGCCCCTGGGCGGCTATGTCCTGGCGTCGATGTCCCTGCAGGCGACCTACCGCGGCTTCGCCGACGAGGGTGTCGACCTCGCCCAGGCCGCCGTCGAGCGCAACCGGGGTCTCGCGACGGCCCGCACCATGAGCTTCTTCCGCCTGGTGGAGGCCCGCGCCCACGCCAAGGCGAACGACGCCGCCGCCGCGGGCTCCGCGCTGACCGCCGCCGAGAGCTGGCTGGAGCGCTCCCGGGAGGGCGACGGCGACCCGTCCTGGCTGGGCTTCTACTCGTACGACCGGTTCGCCGCCGACGCGGCGGAGTGCCATCTCGACCTGAAGGCGCCCCGGCAGGTGAAGCGCTTCACCGAGCAGGCGCTCTCCCGGCCCACCGAGGAGTTCGTCCGCTCGCACGGGCTGCGGCTCGTGGTGTCGGCGGTGGCCGAGCTGGAGTCCGGCAACCTGGACGCGGCCTGCGCCGCGGGCACCCGGGCGGTGGAGGTGGCGGGCCGCATCTCCTCGGCCCGGACCACGGAGTACGTGCGCGACCTGCTCCACCGGCTCGAACCGTACGGGCACGAGCCGCGCGTCGCCGAGCTCCGCGAACGGGCCAGGCCGCTCCTGGTGGCGCCCGCGTAGCCACCGGCCGCGCGGGGGTCGGCACCGCCCGTGCGTAAAGATCCGGCACCTTACGGGGTCCCATCGGTTTGAGTGCGTTGTCAGTGGGTCAGTGCACTATCGGGGTGGGAGGTGGTGCGGTGATGACGCACGCGGCGTACGACTGCGACGTGCTGGTGATCGGCGGCGGGATCGTCGGCCTGTCGACGGCCTACGCGCTCACGCGCACCGCTCCGGGCACCCGCGTGACGGTCCTGGAGAAGGAGAGCGGCCCGGCCCGGCACCAGACGGGGCGCAACAGCGGGGTGATCCACAGCGGCATCTACTACCCGCCGGGCTCGCTCAAGGCCCGTTACGCGGTACGCGGCGCCGCCGAGATGGTCGACTTCTGCGCCGAGCACGGCATCGCGCACGCGGTGACCGGCAAGCTCATCGTCGCGACCGAGCGGTCCGAGCTGCCGCGGCTGCACGCCCTGGTCCAGCGCGGCCGTCTCCACGGGCTGCCGGTGCGCGAGCTGGGCCCCGCGCAGATCGCGGAGTACGAGCCGGGGGTGAGCGGGCTCGCCGCCATCCGGGTCGGTTCGACGGGGGTCTGCGACTTCGGGGCGGTCGCGGCCCGGTTCGCCACCGAGGTGCGCGACAGGGGCGGCGAGATCCGTTACGGGGCGGAGGCCGTCGCGATAGACCGGCGTCCCTGGGGCGTGGCGGTGCGCACGGCGGACGGCGCGGTGGTGCGGGCCCGGGTGCTGGTCAACTGCGCGGGGCTGCACTGCGACCGGGTGGCGCGGCTGGCGGGCGACGACCCGGAGGTGCGGATCGTGCCCTTCCGGGGCGAGTACTACGAGCTGACGCGGCCGGAGCTGGTGCGCGGCCTGGTCTACCCGGTGCCCGATCCGGCCTTCCCGTTCCTCGGCGTCCACCTGACCCGGGGCCACGACGGCAGCGTCCACGTCGGCCCGAACGCGGTGCCCGCGCTGGCCCGCGAGGGGTACGGCTGGCCGGTCGTGCGCCCGCGCGAGCTGGCGGACACCCTGACCTGGCCCGGCAGCTGGCGGATCGCCCGCAGACACTGGCGGTACGGGGCGGGCGAGGTGCACCGCTCGCTGTCGAAGCGCGCGTTCACCGACGCCGTGCGGCGGCTGCTGCCCGAGGTGACCGAGGCCGATCTGCGGCCTGCCCCGGCCGGGGTCAGGGCCCAGGCCGTGCTCCGCGACGGCACGCTGGTCGACGACTTCCTGATCCGCGAGGCCCCGCACACCGTCCATGTGCTGAACGCGCCGTCGCCCGCCGCGACGGCCTCGCTGCCCATCGGACGGGAGGTGGCACGCAGGGCGCTGCTCCGGGCGCGGGAGACGGGGTGGAGGCCGCCCACCGTAGAATCGGGGCATTGTGTCTGAGCCCATGAACCCCTCCGAGAGCCACGCCGCGAGCCCCTCCGCGCATCTCGCCGAGAACCGCTCCGAGGGCCTCACCGAGAACTCCCCCGCCCCGGCGACGGACAACGCACCGGCGGCCGACGGCGCACCGGCAGCGGACGGCGCACCCGCGTCGGACAGCGCGCCGTCGTCGGCGGACGGCCGGTCCACCGCCGGGATCCCGGACGACCTGCGGGAGGCCGCCTTCGAGCGGCAGCGCAGGCTGCGCCAGGAGTCGCGCTTCCCGGGCGGGCCCGCCATCGACCCGGCCGGTTCGCACCACGAGCGCCGCATCCGCAGTTTCCAGCCGCGCCGCAGTCGGGTCACGCCCGGCCAGCAGGACGCCCTGCTGCGGCTCTGGCCCCAGTGGGGCCTGGACATCGACGGGCAGCGCGTCCTCGACCTGCCCGGGATGTTCGACGGGCTCCCGGTCGTGCTGGAGATCGGCTTCGGCATGGGCGAGGCCACCGCGCAGATGGCCGCCGACGACCCGGGCACCGGCATCCTCGCCGTGGACGTGCACACCCCCGGCCAGGGCAACCTCCTCGGCCTCGCCGACCGGAACGGCCTGTCCAACATCCGGGTGGCCAACGGTGACGCGATCATCCTGCTCCGCGAGATGCTCGCGCCGGACTCGCTGGACGGCCTCCGGGTGTACTTCCCCGACCCGTGGCCCAAGAAGCGGCACCACAAGCGGCGGCTGATCCAGCCGGAATTCCTCGACCTGGTGGCCGGGCGGCTGAAGCCGGGCGCGGTGCTCCACTGCGCGACCGACTGGGAGCCGTACGCCGAGCAGATGCTGGAGGTGCTGACCGCGCACCCCCGTTTCGAGAACACGGCGGCGGACGGCGGATACGCCCCCCGGCCCGCGTTCCGGCCGTTGACCCGGTTCGAGGGGCAGGGCCTCGACAAGGGCCACGTGGTGCACGACCTGCTGTTCGCCCGCGTCTGACACCCCCGTGGCCGGGTGCCGCCCGCCCCCTCCGGGCCGGGCGGACCGGGGCGCCGAGCCGGGCGGTATCGGGCCTCGGGGCCGGGCCGTGGCGGGTCTCTGGGCCGGGCGGTGGCGGGCCTCGGGGCGGGGCCGTGTCCGGTCGGCGGGCGGACCGTGTCCGGTCGTCCCGTGGTCAGGTGTCAGTCCCGCTGGTTAGGGTCGTCGGGTGGTGTCCGACGAGTCCGCAGAGCAGCGACAGTCCCCGCCCGCCGTCCCGCTCCCCGAGGAGCCGGTCGGCGAGATCCTGGCTGCCGCGCCGCAGCGCGCGCACGGGTGGTACCGGCCGCGCCGGGTCGGCCTCGTGTGGCGCAGCCGGGCCTTCCGCATCACGGTCGTGTGCACGGTCCTCGCGCTCTGTGCCCTGGCGATCCTGGCCCTGGTCCGTGACCAGACGGGCACGCAGGGCTTCCTCGTCGGCCTCGGGCTCGCCGTGCTGCCCGTCCCGCTGCTGGCGGCCGCGTTCCGCTGGCTGGACCGGATCGAGCCGAGCCCCTGGCGGAATCTGCTGTTCGCGTTCGCCTGGGGAGCGTTCGCCGCCGCCCTGGTCGCGCTCCTGGCGAATTCGTTCGCGATCCGGTGGATAGCCACGACCACCGCCGATCCGTCGAACGCCGACACCCTCGGCGCCACGGTGATAGCACCGTTCATCGAGGAGAGCGCCAAGGCCGCCGCGGTCCTGCTGATCTTCCTGTTCCGAAGACGGCAGTTCACCGGCGTCGTCGACGGCATCGCGATAGCCGGGCTCACCGCGAGCGGCTTCGCCTTCACCGAGAACATCCTGTACCTGGGCAACGCCTTCGGTGAGGACCAGGAGATCGGTCATGCGGGCGTCCCGGCGATGACGGCCGCGACGTTCTTCGTGCGGGCGGTGATGTCGCCGTTCGCGCACCCGCTCTTCACGTCACTGACCGGCATAGGTTTCGGGCTCGCCGCGGCGAGCCTGCGCCACCAGAAGCTCCGCCGCGTCCTGCTGCCGCTGCTCGGGCTCGTCCTCGCGATGGGCATGCACGCGCTGTGGAACGGTTCGGCGGTCCTGAGCCCGCTGGGTTTCTACGCGGTGTACGGGGTGTTCATGGTCCCGGTCTTCGGCCTGGTGACGTGGCTGGCGATCTGGTCGCGCTACCGCAGGCTCCGTACGCTCTGCGCCGAGCTGCCCGTCTACGCGGCGGCCGGCTGGCTGACCCCCGTGGAGCCGCTCGCGCTCTCCTCGATGCGGGCCCGGGGCATCGCCCGCGACATGGCCCGTCACCGGTACGCCGTAGCGGCCGGCGACAAGGCGGCGGCGAAGGCCCGGGGGAAGGCGGCCGCGGTCGCCGTCGTGGAGTACGAGTCCTTCGCGACCAGGCTGGCCGCGCTGCGGCTCCGGGCCCGCCGGGGAGAGGCGGGCCCGGACTTCGCCGAGCGCGAGCTGGAGCTGCTGCGCCTTCTCTGGGAGCGCCGGGAGGTGGCCGTCCCGGCGCTCACGTACGCGGCGCAGGTGACGGGGCGGCTGCGCCCGCACCGCATGCCGCCGTTCCCCTACGCCCAGGAGCAGCAGCCGTTCCCGCACCCTGGGCAACAGCATCCGCTCCCGACGCACGCGCACCCCACGCACCATGCTCAGCAGAACCCGTACGCCCGGACCGGCCAGAACGCGCAGCCGTTCCGGCCCGGCAGTCCGTACGCGTACCCGTACGCGCCGTACGCCCGGCCCGTCGCCTACCCGCAGCCGGCGCAGGCGCCCCACCCGGCGTACGGCCCGTATCCGTACCCAGCACCGCATCCGGCCCCGCGCCCGTAGGGGCGGCCGGGGCCGCGCGGCCCGCTCCTCGGATCAGGCGGACGCGTCGGTGAGCTCGGCCAGCTCCTGCTCGGTCAGCTCGAGGTCGGCGACGGCCACCAGCGCGGGCAGCTGCTCGACCGTACGGGCCGAGGCGATCGGCGCGGCCACGGTCGGTCGCGAGGCCAGCCAGGCCAGCGCGACGGTCGCGATCTGCGCGTCGTGCGCCTCGGCCACCTTGTCCAGCGCGGCCAGCACCTTCTGTCCCCGCTCCGAGTCGCGGTACTGCGCCACGCTCCCGCCCCGCGCGCTCTCCACCTCGGCGCCCGGACGGTACTTGCCGGTCAGGAAGCCCGAGGCGAGGGCGAAGTACGGGACGGCGGCCAGCCCGGCGTGGGCGGCGGTGTCCTGGAGCGCGCCCTCGTAGGTGTCGCGGGAGACCAGGTTGTAGTGCGGCTGGAGGGCGACGTAGCGGGCCAGGCCCTCGCGCTCGGAGAAGTCCAGCGAGGCCCGGAGCCGCTCGGGGCTGATGTTGGAGGCGGCGATCTCCCGGACCTTGCCCTCCTTCACCAGCTCGTCCAGGGCGGTGATGATCTCCTCGACCGGCACGGACTCGTCGTCGAAGTGCGTGTAGTAGAGGTCGATGCGGTCGGTGCCGAGCCGGCGCAGCGACGCCTCGGCGGCGGCCTTGATGTTGGCCGGGGCGAGCCCCTTGTAGTCGGGGTGGGTGGAGACCTTGGTGGCGATGACGAGGTCGTCGCGGTCGGAGCGGGAGGCGAGCCACTTCCCGATGACCGTCTCCGACTCCCCGCCCTTGTTGCCCGGAACCCAGGCGGAGTAGCCGTCCGCGGTGTCGACGAAGTTGCCCCCGGCCGCGGTGTACGCGTCCAGCACGGCGAAGGACTGTGCCTCGTCGGCCGTCCAGCCGAACACGTTGCCACCGAGTGCGAGCGGGAAGACCTGGAGACCGGAGGAGCCCAGCGGGCGAAGAGAAGTCATGAGTGGATCAACGAACCCCGGCGGGCCCGCTATTCCGTTCGCGCCGGACCGTTCCCGTTCCCGTCCCCCGAACGGACGCCCGCGGACGGGGTCGGCAGCGGACGGGGTCGCCCGCGGACGGGGTCGGGAGCGGGAAAAGGACCGGCAGCCCTGACGTCGGGGGGAGAGCGTCGGGGCTGCCGGGGTTCATGGGCCGGACGGACCGGCCCCGGCACCGGAGGAACCGGCCCGGGGAGCGGTGCCCGGAGGACGGATCAGGGGTTGAGGCCCTTGCTCTGGAACCAGGCCATCGGGTCGATGCCCGAACCGTCGGGGGTGTGGACCTCCAGGTGGAGGTGGGGGCCGGTCACGTTGCCGGTCGCACCGACCCGGCCAATGGTCTCGCCGGTGGTGACCTTCTGGCCCACGCTGACACCGATCGACGACTGGTGGCAGAACCAGATCTCCGTACCGTCGTCCAGCTCCAGCACGGTGCGGTACCCGTACGAACCGGCCAGACCGGCCGACTTGATCGTGCCGCTGTGGACGGCCTTGATCGGGGTGCCGGTCGGGGCGGCGAAGTCGAGGCCGGTGTGGTGGCCGGAGGACCACATCGACCCGGCCTGGCCGTAGGTCGAGGTGATCGTGTACGAGAAGGTCGGGAGGGAGTAGCTGGCGGCGAGCTTGGCCAGCCGCAGGGCCTCCGCCTTCTTCTTGGCCTCTTCCTCCGCCTTCTTCTTCTCGGCGGCGACCTTGGCCTCGGCCGCGTCCTGCTGCTTCTTCGCCTCGGCGGCTGCCTTCTCGGCGGCGGCCTTCTCCTCGGCCGCCTTCGCCTCGGCGGCGGCCGCGTCCTGCTGCTGCTCGGCCTGCTGGAGAATGCGGGCGCGCAGCGCCTCACCGGCGTCCGTGGCACCCTGCTCGGCCTCGGCGGTGGTGATGCCGGCGGTGGTGAGCGGGGCGGTGACGGCCTGGTCCGCTCCGTCGGTCTCGGACCCGTCGGAGAACAGGGCGCCCACACCGGGCAGGGACTTGGCGTCCGGGAGGTTGTTCGTGATCGCGTCCGGCACCGAGATGGAGACCGGGGGCTTGCCCTGCGCGGTGGCCATGCCGCCCGCGCCGACCGCCGCTATCACGCCGACGCCCAGGACCGTGGAGCTGCGGGCGAGCCCCGTGCGCTGCTTGGCGACACGGTGCCGGCCGCGCACCGGGCGGACCGTCTCCTCCGTGGGGTTCCACTCGCTCCAGCCGCGCTCGGCCTCGCCGTCGCCGGCGTCGGAACGGAAGTCGGTGGTGAACTCAGCGGTGCGGTCGGCGTCGAGGCCGGTGCCGTAGCCGTAGTCGGCAACGCCGTAGCCGGTGCCGTAATCGCCGTGATCGCCCTGGAACCGTGAAGGGGCTTCTGGGGCAGGCTTGTTGGACGCCACGGGGGCGCACTCCTTTCCTTCCTTCTCGCCTACCGGGTTAGCTGACGGGTTCGGAGCAGGAAGGTCTCCTACGGGCACCTCCGTCTCTCACGAGACACAGGTGTCCGATTCACCCCATGGTGGTGGTTCCCCGGTTCCCTTGCGGAATTCGGCGCTCGCGCACGGCGCCGCCATTGATGACGGCTGGGACGACCGCGCTGCGTTATCGAACGTTAATAGACACTGGGGCCGCATTCCAAGCTGTTCCCACTGATCGTTCACGTCTTTGGCCTGGACTTTACTGGACATAGCCAGACCAACAGGCCCACTTGACCGCCACTCAGCGGCCGACTCAATTCTGACGTTGTGTCAAATGTTATGCGGAGCGGCGTCCTTCGATTACGCACGGTGGCATCGCCTCGCGGCGGTTCGACCCAGTCGCCCCGCGCCCGTCAAGTCCCGCCCCGCGCCCGTCCAGTCCCGTTCCCCGCCCGCTCGCCCCGGCCCCGCCCGTTCAACTCTGCTCCCCGCCCGTTCGATCCTGCTCCACGCCCACGATCCGCACGGTCCGGCGCCGGTCCGGCTGCCCCCGCGCGGGACGTACCACCGCGAGCAGCGCCATGTCGTCGGTCGTCTCGCCGCCGGTGTGCAGGCGTACGTCGTCGGTCAGCGCCGAGAGCAGCTCCTCCGGCCCCGGAAAGATCCGCCCGCGCAGCCGGGCCGCCGGGTCGTAGAAGACCCCCTCGGCGTTCCGCGCCTCGGAGAGGCCGTCCGTGTAGAGGAGCAGCGTCGTCCCGTCCGGCAGCTCCCATTCGTCCGTCCGCTCCGACCACGCCCCCAGCCCCATGCCGAGCGGCAGCGCGGGCACCGAGGGCCGCAGCACCTCCAGCGCCCCGTCCGGGTGGAGCAGGATCGGCTCGGGGTGCCCCCGGTTGACGACCCGCACCCGGGACAGCCCGGCCGGGATCTCGGCCAGTACGGCGGTGATGAAGCCTTCGAGCACGTCGAGCCCGCCCCGCCGTGCCTCCTCCCGGGACAACGCCCGCTCCAGTCGGCCCGCCACGTCCGCCAGCGAGGGCTCCTGCTCGGCCGCCTCGCGGAACGCCCCGATGACCACCGCGACCGTCTCCACGGCCCCGAGCCCCTTGCCGCGTACGTCCCCGACCACCATCCGCACCCCGTGCGGGGTGTCCGCCACGGCGAACAGGTCGCCGCCGACGTACTCGTCCGCCTGCGCCGCCTCGTACCGCGCCGCGACCTGGAGGCCCGCGATCCGGGCGGCCGGCTGGGGCACCACCGCGCGCATGGCCGTCTCGGCGATGAACCGCGCGGAGGCCAGTTGTTCGTTGCTCCGCCGCACCACTCCGTTGATCACGACCGCGAGGACCGAGACGGTGGCCAGGGTGAGCAGCTCGATCAGCGGCACGACCTCCGGCAACGTACTGCTGTAGAGGCGCAACAGGATGACCGCCAGCATCGAGGCGACGGCGGTCCGGATGGTGCTGGTCAGCGAGAAGAACGGGGCGGCGATCAGCGGCGCGGCCACGAAGAACGGAATGGCGGTGAAGGTCTGCGGGGTGAGGCCGTCGAAGAGCAGTCCGCCGAGGATCATCAGCGCGGGCAGCGTACGGACGAAACTCCGGCCGCGGGTGTCACCCCCGGCGGGCCGACCGCGCCCCTTCTCCCACTTCCACACCTGTGGTCTCCTGCCCGGTACACACGCGGCCGCGGACGGCGCCGCGCCCCGTCCCCCAGCCTCACCGGAGCGGGAACGGGCGGCGACTCCGCGTCGACCGAAGGAGGTACCCGCTCAGGCCCGGGAGAAAATGAATCGGGCCCGGCACGCTGTATGCGTACCGGGCCCGATTCTTCAGTAGCGGGGACAGGATTTGAACCTGCGACCTCTGGGTTATGAGCCCAGCGAGCTACCGAGCTGCTCCACCCCGCGTCGGTAAACCCAACTCTACGCCATCCCCGACGCCCTTTTGACCACCCCGGTCCACCGACCCGGCCGTCGACGGACAACAGGCGAGCCCAGATATGCGGTGATATGACTTATTTACCCCTGTTCGTCACCGTGCGGAACGCGCGCGTCGACCGAGGAGAGATCCGTGGACGACTACCCCATGCTCAACCTCTTCTGGACCATGCTGGTGTTCTTCCTCTGGGTCATGTGGCTGTTCCTGCTGTTCAAGATCATTACGGACATCTTCCGCAGCCACGAACTCGGCGGCTGGGCCAAGGCCGGCTGGCTGATCATCGTTCTGATCCTGCCGTTCCTCGGCGTACTGCTGTACTTGATCTTCCGGGGTCCTGCCATGGCCGAGCACGACATCAAGGACGCGCAGGACCGCGAGCGCGCCTTCAGGTCGTACGTCCGCGACGCCGCCAACTCCCCCGACGCGGGCACGGGCGGAACCGGCACCCGGGGCAGCCACGCCGACGACCTGGCGAAGCTCTCCGAACTCAGGGACCGGGGCGCGCTCACGGACGAGGAGTACCAGCGCGCGAAGACGAAGCTCCTGGCCTGAGCGCTCACGCGCGCACCTCTACGGGCGTACGCGGGGGCGCATCAACCGATCGGGGCCCTGCGCGGGAGCGCATCAACCGATCGGTGGACCCGCCCGTCGTCCGTCGAGGGCCGGGAAGGAAGCCCGCAGGCCGACGGGTACGGGCGGGACACGGCTTGAGGATGGATGTCAGAGCGGGAACATGGAACCCCCCGAACCCCCTGGCCGAATCCGAGGAGTCGTTCACCATGAAGAAGCTGTCGCTGCGCGCCCGTGTCCTGACCGGTGTCGCCGCCGCCGTCGTCGCCGGTACGGTCGGGGCCGCCTCCGCCAGTGCCTCCGCCCCGGCCGCCGCCGTCAAGACCGACACCAAGAACCGCAACCTCCAGCAGAGCACGCACCTGACGCTGGAGGCGGCGACGAAGGCCGCGCAGGCGACGCTGGACGCGGCGAAAAAGGAGAACCAGCGGGTCTCGGTCGCCGTCGTCGACCGCAACGGGAACACGATCCTCACCCTGCGCGGCGACGGTGCGGGCCCGCAGGCGTACGAGTCGGCGGTGAAGAAGGCGTACACCGCCGTCTCCTGGAACGCCCCCACCTCCGAGCTCGCCAAGCGCCTGGCCAACGCCCCCACCCTGAAGGACATCCCGGGCACCCTCTTCCTCGCCGGCGGTGCCCCGGTCACCGCCAAGGGCGCCCCGATCGCCGCCATCGGCGTCGCCGGAGCCCCCTCCGGCGACCTCGACGAGAAGTTCGCCCAGGCCGGCGTCGCCACCCTCACCCGCTGACCCCACCCCGAGGCCCACGAGCCTCCCCAACTCCGGTGGCACCCGTTCCCCCCGTACGGGTGCCACCGGTTTTTCCGTCCGTCGGTCCTCCGAGTCGCTGGGCCCGCCGACCGAGACCTCACCAGCGCGGCCCGTCAGCTCCGGAGATCAGGGGTTTTCCGGAACCAACGGGGAGCTTTCGCGCCGGTGGTTCATGCCCGCGACTTCGAGCAGCTTGTGCCAGTACGGGAGTTCACGCACCTCGGCCTTCTTGTGGACGCCCTTCGGCCGGAGCTTCTCGTACGCGCGGACGAGAAGCTCGGCGGTTCGTCGTGTCAGCGCGGGCACCTCTGTGTCGAGGATCCCCTCCCACGCCGGTGCCGCAGGATCACGCTGGTCGCAGTGCAGTCGGTCGAACGGCAGTTGGCGGGCGACCGCCCAGACCATCAGGTCGGGGGCGTCCTCCAGCAGGTGCCAGTGATGGGTCGACCGGGTCCGGAGCATCTGTTCCAGGACACCGAGGATCGACCGTCGGTACGTGATGGCGATGCGGACGCCGGTCGCTTGGGTGTGGTTGTTGAACAGCGTGCGAAACGCATGGCCGGACGGATTCCGCCAGATCTCCTGCCGCCCCTGGTCGTCAAGCGTGCGGTGGGCGAGGTCGGGGTCGGCTTCGTGTGAGAACAGCGCGAGTGCCGTCGTCGCCTCACCGATGGAGTACCCCTCCCGACGCGGGCCGCGCTGCTCACCGCGCCGGAGCCTGAAATTGCACTGGTCGTCATCGAACTGCTTGACGAGCCTGAGCAGGACGGGGTGACGGACGAGGAGGTCCTGCGGTTTGGTCGGGTTGCAGTAGAGGTGAGCACGGTCGTACTCGCTCCGGACGAGTTCGCGGGTCGCCCCGGTGACGATACGGACGTCCAGCACCGCCCGGTCCAGATGTTCGACGGGCAGCTCTGCGGCAAGACGACAGACCAGGACCGTCTGCTGGTACCCGTCGATGCACTCCAGCCCGAGAAGATCGAGGGTGCCGCTGTTCTGGGTCCCGTCCGGAACCCAGAAGACGTTGTCGGCGCCGAGGACCACCCTGCCCGTGACTCCGAAGGCCTCCGGCCTTTCGCGCATGACCTTTTCCATTTCCCGGGCCTGGGCCGAATCCGCGAGGAACTCGCGCCTGGCACCCAGCCGCTCTGCCGAGTCGAGCGCCTCGGCGAGACCGACGAGTTGACCGGCCGGTACGCGGGCGTCCCACTGGCCAGTACCCAGTCGATGCAGGAGCGTCGTCTGGATGCGGTGTCCAGAACACCGGAGTGGCATGCTCGTCGGCTCCTGGTGAGCCGGGAAGGGATACGTCACGGCGTAGGGGTTCACACCCCCACAACGGGCGTCCCCTCCCTCAGGTGACGGGCCCGGCCCCGGGGGAGGGGTGCGCCCTCCGTGGAGTCGGCCGTCACCCCTCGACGAAGACTTCCGGCCCGGGCTCGGGAACAGGAAACGTCGAAGGCCCCCGCAGCGAACTGCGGGGGCCTTCGACGAATTGCCCGGTGAGAGCAATGGCGGAGGATACGAGATTCGAACTCGTGAGGGGTTGCCCCCAACACGCTTTCCAAATGTTCGTACGGGGGTCCGGCGGGGGTCGTACTTGCCCTGACCTGCGGCGGAGCGTTCGAGGCGGCCTCGTCCGGACGGGGTCGGACGAGGGCGAATGCAACCAGAACTGCAACCACGCGGCCACCGTTGGATCACAGCGAACCGTTCTCCAGCAGGTCACGGATCACGTCTTCCTTCCGACGGACCACGGTGCGACCATCTCCGTCGCTGTACACGACGACGGCTGCTCCTGGCGACAGTCCGGCCTCCGCGAGTACCCCCAAGGGGATCTCGACGATGCCGGCTTCGGAGACGGTGGTCTCGGCAGGTTCCCTGATCATCCCGTCAGTGTGGCACCGGAACTTTCGCGACCTACGCCCGCCGCTTCGACTGCTGACTGCGGTGCTGGTCTGTGTCAGCTGGGTCAGTCATCCATCGACGGTGGCTCGGCTTCGACAACCCCCGCCGGGTCCGCCTCAGGCACGGCGCTGATGCGCTCGCCGTGGCGGTAGTACCGCCACGCGCTCCTGTACGTATTGGGACTGTCGTCGTACATGATCACGTAACCCATGAGGGCGGCGACCTGCCACTTGTCCGGTATCTCCGCCGAGATCAGCTGGAAGACCTCGTCGGCGGTCATCGCGGCCGATGGCACGTGAACGCTTCGAGCCTTGAACTCCGCCGACTTTCCATACCTGAAGATGTACGGGAGGCCGGCCTTGATCGCTTCTAGGAGTTCATGCAGCGTCGTCTCGCCAGCCTGCAGACCCTCGATCGGCCGGTCCAGGTCAATGGGGAACAGGACATCGAAGTGATTCCGCTTGAGGACCGTGCTGTCTCGCTGCCGGCCCGGATCCTTGTTGCCGAAGCCGTTGTTGTTCCAGGGGATGTCGCCCTGTCCCTTGTGGTGGGTGATGAGCAGCTGCTCGGGGGCGAGGGCGGAGAAGTCCTCCGCCACGTACAGACACGAGAAGGCCATCTCATCCAGGGAGATGTTGCGACGCCCAGAGATCTTGCGCAGATGGTTGCCGAGGCGGGCCGGCAGCGACTTGTCGGCCTTGCCGACGTAGACGAACTTCCCGTTCAGGTAGAGCTGGTAGACCCCGGGCTTCTCTTTGAGTCGCGCGATGCTCTCTTCGGAGAGAGGCGCCCGGCCAAGCTTCTTCAGCGCGTACGCCAACTGGTCGCCGAGCGCCTTGGTGATGCTCAGGGTGAAGTCCTTGTGGTACTGCGTTCCGTCCTCGGAGCCCACCACCGGCACCATTCGTCCACTCCCTTGGTCGACATGATCCCGGAAACCCTATCGGTGGCCTGCGCACGTGGCCGAACCTTCACCTCGAAATGGCTTGAAGATCTACAACTCCGCGGTATGCTTTTGGAATGGCTGAACTGCAAGAAGGATCAAAGAAGGACCGCACGGGCGTCGAGCTCTTCGCTGGCGCTGGCGGTCTGGCCATGGCTGTCCACCGCGCCGGATTCCGCCCCCTGCTTTTCAACGAGTTCGCCAAGCGGGCATGCGAGACCCTGGAGGCCAACGGGGCCCAGCGGCTGCCCGACGGCCAGAAGCCGACCCGAGCACCCGGGCCTGGCGAGAAGGTGCCCCTCGTCGCGGGCGATGTCCAAGGGCTCGACATGGACTATCTGGCGGGCCAGGTGGACGTGCTCGCCGGAGGTCCTCCCTGCCAGCCGTTCAGCCTCGGCGGCGTCGCCAAGGGCGACGAGGACAAGCGGAACATGTTTCCCCAGATGTTCAAGGCCGTCCAACAGATCCAGCCGAAGGCCGTGATCTGCGAGAACGTGCGCGGCCTGCTCAGGCCCTCGTTCCGCCGCTACTTCGACTACATCCAGCGCGAGCTGGAGCTGCCCTTCGAGGAGCGAGGCGACCGTACCTGGGAGCAGCACTACGAGTACCTGCTGGAGCGGCGGGAGAAGGAGCCGGACGACCCCAAGAAGCGGTACGACATCGTCATGATGCCGGTGAACGCTGCCGACTACGGGGTGCCCCAGATCCGCAACCGCGTGATCATCGTTGCTTTCCGTCGCGACCTGAACGTCGACCTTGAGCTGTTCAAGGAGCTCGTGAAGCCGACGCACTCCGAGTCCGCTCTCTTTCGGTCCATGGAGGACGGGAGCTACTGGGAGCGGCACTCGAATGTGCCCACCCACGTGCGCGAGTGGGTCATGGCCCGGCTCCCGAAGACCATGCCGATGGACGACGGCCTGCTCCCCTGGTACACCCTGCGTGACGCGATCGCCGGCATCGGCGACAACAAGCCCCTGCCGGAGGTGCCGGACGAGTGGCTGGACCGCACCGAGCACTTCCTCGGCGGGTTCACGGAACACATCGGCTGGCCCGGTGCCCGGATCTACGACGGGCACACCCCCAACGAACTCGACCGCCCGGCGAAGACGGTCAAGGCCGGCGTTCACGGTGTGCCCGGCGGCGAGTCGGTCATGCTCCTGGACGAGCTGGTGGCCGACAAGGCCGCTCAGGGCGGCGTCCGGTACAAGTACAGGTACATGACGGTCCGCGAAACCGCGCGCGTCATGACGTTCCCCGACACGTGGGAGCTCAAGGGCCCCCGGGGGGAGAAGATGCGCCAGCTCGGCAATGCCGTACCCGTTGCCCTTGGCGAGGTCTTCGCGAAGGCGGTCGCCACCGTCCTGGACGAGGCGGAGGAGCGACGGAAGTGACCGGGCCCACCAGCAGGGCGCAGAGCGGCTGGAAGCACGACTCGCCACCGGACCGGGCATGGAAAGGGCGGCCCGGTAGAACCCGGGCCGCCATCGCGGCCGAACAGGACCGGGCGGCCGGTGGTCGCCACAGGCGCTCGGTAGATCTTGGTGAGGGACGGTTCGCCCGGGCGTCGGTGGAGCTGAAGGTACTTCCCGACACGCGACGTATCCGCGCGTACCTGCGCTGGTCCGACGGCGGCAAGTCTCCCACTCGCTACCTCGGACAGGTCGAGCACGAGACCCGTGCCGCGAATCTTGCCGAGGGCTGGAGGATGGCCTGGGAGAAGGGCCTTCTCACCGAGGAGCCGCCGGCAGAGGGCTCCTGGGCTTCCTCGCCGTCGGTACGCGCGGTGATGCGAGCCAACCGGAGCAAGGACACCCGCCCCGAGCTGAGGCTCCGGTCCTTGCTGCACAAGCAGGGACTCCGCTATCGAGTGGCAGCACGGCCCCTGCCTGAACTGCGGCGTACCGCCGACCTGATCTTCTCTAAGCCCAAGGTCGCCGTGTTCGTCGACGGATGCTTCTGGCACGGCTGTCCAGAACACCTTCGGGAGTCACAGAAGAACGCCGAGTTCTGGCGAAGCAAGATCGAGGGCAACCAGGCCAGGGACGCGGAGACGGATCGCCTCCTGCAAGAGGCCGGCTGGACAGTCGTTCGCGTCTGGGAGCACGAGGCTCCTGACGCTGCCGCTGCGCGGGTGATATCAGCCGTACGAGTCTTGTCAGCAGACCGGCATGAATCCGAACAATCAGCATTGAACCCGAAGAGGTAGTCCAAATCGCCGACCCTCGTCGAGCGCACCCACATCTGACAGTACGTCGGGGGCTGAGGGTCGGCGTCTGCGGCGGTAGGTAGGATCCCGCCCATGGCTCCCAGCCCTGCTGACGCGACATCTCCACAGTTCGACCCGTTGGGCCTTGACTTGCTCGGCCGCAATCTCCGAGAGGAGATGGACGGGCGGCCACGTGTGCCCCTGAGCGAGGTAAAGCCGTTTCCGGGCGCAGGACTATATGCGCTCTATTATAAGGGCGACCTCGAAGTCTATAAGGGCCTGAAGGATCTCGATATCCCTATTTACGTAGGGAAGGCGTCGGCCGGCGATAGTGACTACGGGGACCCGCCGGACATGACCGAACGAAAGCTGTTCGGCCGAATAAGAGACCATCGCAGCAGCATTAAGCAAGCCGACAATCTCGACCCTTCGCATTTCGACGTCAGGTTCCTGACCCTCGACGACATCTGGATCGTCCTGGGCGAGCGGGCCCTTCTGCGCGCCTACAGTCCAGTTCTCTGGAATACGATCATGACTGGTTTCGGGGGGAACTCGCCAGGAAGAGGGCGAAGGAACGCCCGCTCCTTCTGGGATTCAATCCATCCTGGACGAAAGCGTGCTGCGACGCTGCTCTGTAATCGGAATTACAGCGAAGCGGAAATGAAAGAGCTCATCTCGGATGGTATCGGAATCTCGCTGATGGAATCAGGGGAGCAGCGCGACAAGGAATTGAAGGAATTTCGAAATCGGCCCGCGCAAACCATTTGGGAGGAAGCGGAGGGCTCCGGGAAAGGGCCTGTCCTCGTCTTCCGGGAGAGTGTTTTCTTGGAGGAGAATAGTCGTTTTGGATTCGACCTCAGCACTCTTGAATGGGAGCCAGCTGACGCTCCGAAGCAGACAACGGCAGAAGCGGCCGCCCTCGAAACTCTCGAAGGATGATCGTCGCCTGACAGATAGCCCTGCTCCCGCACAGTCTGTCTCGCGCTCGACGCACGCGGCTGCCTGCGTGTTTCTTGCCGCTCCATCAGCGCCGAGGCGAACGACTTCGGCCATTGGCTGAACGGCGCCCTTCTCGGCGGTCTGATGCTTCCCGAGACTGCTGCACTGGACGAGGGAGGGCGCCATGGCAGCGGCACGGCAGCGGCGAGGAACAGCGGCTCGGAAGCGTCGAGAGAGGCGACTCCGGGGCAGCGTCATCGCCGGGGTCGTGGGCGTCGTCGTGCTGGTGGCCTTCTGGAGCGTGATCTGGCCTTATCTCGTCGCTGGTCTCGTTCTGGGTGGGCTCGCAGGCGGCGGGTGGTGGTTGTGGCGCACCGATCGGTTCGTCCGGGGCGGTGATCGGCAGTGGCGGTATGACGAGGCGGTGAAGGCAGGGCACCGGACGCTGGCCGAGGTCGACGTGATGACGGGGACGGAGTTCGAGGACTTCGTCGTGGACCTGTGCCGGCGCGACGGGTGCACCGACGTGCGGAGGGTCGGGGGCTCTCACGACAACGGGGCCGACGTGCTGGGGCTCCTTCCCGACGGGCGGAGCATGGTGATCCAGTGCAAGCGGTACACGCCCAAGAGCAAGATCCCCAGCCGGGAGGTACGGGACCTGCTCGGCGCGAGGGTGCACTTCAAGGCCGACGTGGCGATCTTCGTGGCCACGACGTACTTCAGCGGGCCCGCTGAGAGGTTCGCCACGGAGAATGACATCCTCGCTGTCCATCGCGATCACCTCGGGCTGTGGAACAACGGGGCCTCGCTGCTGTCGCTCGGCGCGGTGAACGGGCTGGGACAAGGGGACCGGCGGCACCGGGAGCGGTGGAAGGAGACCTACGGGTAGAAGGCGAGGACGGCCGGAAAACGATGGTGCAGCGGTAGGTGGAGTGGTCCGGGGCGGGCGTTCGGCGTCGGTACTCTGGAGCGCATGTCTACTGCCCCGGTTCGCGTTCGTTTCGCCCCGTCCCCGACCGGCATGTTCCATGTCGGTGGTGCACGGTCCGCTCTCTACAACTGGGCGGTGGCGCGACAGTCCGGCGGCACGTTCGTCCTGCGGATCGAGGACACCGACGCGGCCCGGAACAAGCCGGAGTGGATCGACGGTATCATTAGCGCGCTCGCGGCGATCGGCATCCATGGTGAGGACGCGGCCTTCGAGGGGCCGTACTTCCAGTCGCACAACGCCGACCGGCACCGGGAAGCGGCTCAGCAGCTCTTCGCGGCCGGGCGGGCGTACTACTGCGACTGCACCCGGGAGCAGCTGAAGGAGCGCACCGGGTCGGACCACCTCGGGTACGACGGGTTCTGCCGGGAGCGGGGGCTGGCCTTCGAGGAGGGCCGGGCACTGCGGTTCCGGACGCCGGACGAGGGCGAGACCGTCGTGGTCGACCTGATCCGCGGGGAGCCGGCGTTCCCGAACAGCGCGATCGAGGACTTCGTGATCGCCCGTGGTGACGGATCCCCGGTCTTCCTGATCGCGAACGTGGTCGACGACCTGGACGAGGGCATCACGCAGGTCATCCGTGGCGAGGAGCACCTGTCGAACACGCCGAAGCAGCAGCTCCTGTGGGAGGCGCTCGGCGCCAAGCCGCCGGTGTGGGCGCACCTGCCGGTGATCGTGAACGAGAAGCGGCAGAAGCTGTCCAAGCGCCGTGACAAGGTCGCGCTGGAGGACTACCTCGCCGAGGGCTTCCTGCCCGAGGCGATGGTGAACTACCTCATGCTCCTCGGCTGGGGCCCCGGCGACGACCGCGAGATCATGCCGTACGAGGAGCTGGAGCAGCTCTTCCGGATCGAGGACGTCAACACCGCGCCGGCGTTCTTCGACGTGAAGAAGCTGACGGCGTTCAACGGTGACTACATCCGTGCGCTCTCGCCGGAGCAGTTCGCCGCCGCCTGCGCGCCGTGGCTCGTCGCCCCGTACGCGCCGTGGGCACCGGAGGCGTTCGACAAGGGCGTCTTCGAGGTGGCGGCGGAGCTGGCTCAGACCCGGATCGCGCTGCTGTCGGAGATCATCAGCTACGTGGACTTCCTGTTCCTCGACGTGCCGGTCGAGGACGAGGCGTCGTGGAATAAGGCGATGAAGGCCGGCGCCGGTGACATCCTGGCCGACACCCGTGCAGAGCTGGCCACCGTCGCGGACTGGAAGGCGGACGACCTGAAGTCCGTGCTTCTCGCCGTGGGCGAGAAGCACGGACTCAAGCTGGGCAAGGCCCAGGCGCCCATCCGGGTCGCGGTCACCGGCCGCACAATCGGACTCCCGCTGTTCGAGTCCATGGAGCTGCTCGGCCGAGACCGTGTGCTGGCCCGTCTGGACGCGGCGGCCAAGAAGCTGGCCGCCGCGCAGGCGTAGCCGCCGGTCAGGCAACCTTCGCGAGGAGGTCGCCCCAGGCGTTGCCGAAGTAGTTCAGATCGAACCGGGCCAGGGCCTCGTACGCTGCCTTGGCCTCGGTCTGGCGTGCCGTCGCGCGTTCCCGGACCTGCGCAGGCAGTCGGCCGAGGTCCGGGGTCGGCTGGCCGGTCAGCGTGGCGAGGTCGCCCAGCCCGGCCACCGGGCGAATCAGGCAGGGCAGGCCGAGCAGTAGGGCCTCGGCCGCGCAGCGGCTCCAGCCCTCCCGCATCTGGGGGAGGAAGACGCCGACGTCGCACGCGCACAGCAGCCGCAGGTACCGCTCGCGGTCGACGTCGTAATGGGCGCCGTCGAAGCCGATGGTGTTGCTGCCGCTGGTGATCACCCGCAGCCTGGGCGCGCCGGCCAGGGCCGCCGAGACCTCCTCGGTGCCCTTCCAGTGCACGGCCTTGCCCGCGTACACGCCGATCACGTCCGGCGACAGACCGAACTCGGCGCGGCACTCGGTCCGGTCGAAGCCACGGGCCCGCTCGACCTCCGTCATATCGAAGGCGTTGTAGATCACCCGGACGTTTCGGACGCCTCGGGCCTGGAGGAAGCTCGCCCAGTACGGGGCGACGCAGACCACAGCGGCGCACTGCGGCAGCACCCGGAACAGGTGCTCCCAGAGCATGGCCTCGACCGGGGCGGAGTCGTGCTGCAGCGGCTCGTAGTGGTGCAGGAGGAACACCGTGCGGGCCCGCATCTCCCGGGTGAAGAGCAGCAGGCTCAGGTCGTCCCACACGAAGGTGCCGCTGGCGCCGTCCAGCGCCCGGACCGACGGGGCCAGGCGGGCGAGGTGGCGGAGCTTGCGCCAGCGGCGGACGCGGTAGGTGCGCTTGTGATCCGGGACCGTGCGCCACTCCACGTCGTTGGCCGTCGCCTCGTGAAGCATCCGCAGGTAGACCCGGCCGCCGGTCCGGCCCACAGGCGCCATCGAGTAGACGACCCGCTTCACGGACGTACCTCCTGTTGGTGGCGGATGTACTCGGCGTGGAGCAGCGCGTGCATGGCCTCCAGGTGGGGGCTGAGGCCGCGGGCGGCGTCGGCGAGCGGGAGATAGAAGTCCTCCATGCTCTGGAGGAACCGTCGGCGCCTGTCGAGGTTGGGCGAGGCGGCGAGATCGCGCAGGTTGTGGAGGCGGTCGGCGAGCCGAACGAGGAGGTCCTCGGGCGGGAGCGCGGCCTGCTTGAAGCGCCAGCGGGTTTCGTCGCCGGCGGCCTTGGGACGCTGTTCGAGGCGGTGGTCGGCCGTCATCGCCCGCAGACGGGCGGTGAATCGGCCGCCCAGGTGCTGGACGAGCAGCGCCTCCGATTCGGGGGCCACCTCCAGGGCGTCGTGGAGGAGGGCGAGGAGAAGGGTCTCGACCTGGCTGACCCTGATCTCGGTGGCGAGCAGAGTGATGATGGCGAGCGGGTGTTCCAGGTAGGGCGTGCCCTGGTCGCGGGTGTGGCCGTCATAGACGGTGAGCGCGAGGGCGCCGGCGACGCGGGCGCGGGACTGCTCGTCCGTGCTCCACGCGGCGGCGCCGAGCACGGTGAGGACGTGGTCCAGGTCGATGGGGTTCATCCGCTCCACCTCGTACGGGGGGCCGTGGCTCGGGGGTCGGGCACGTGGTCGGCGAGGAGCAGGGTGTCGCCGACCGCCAGGGCGTCGAGGCCGAGGTCTGCTGCCGCTGCCGCGGCCTGCTCGGCGGTCCGCAGGATCGGAGCGCCCTTGCGGTTGAAGGAGGTGTTCAGCAGCAGCGGTAGCCCGGTGCGGTCGTGGAACTGCTCCAGGAGTTCGCGCAGGCCCTGGTGGTCGGGGGCGACGGACTGGACTCGGGCGGTGCCGTCGTGGTGGGTGACTGCGGCGATGCGATCCGCTCGGCATCGGCGGACACGGGCGACACGGTTCATGAAGGGGTCACCCGCCGACATGAACCACTCCCTGGCGTGCTCGGCGAGGACCGCCGGGGCGAAGGGGCGGTATGTAGCTCGCTTCTTGATCGCGTTGAGCCGGTCGCGCGTGGCGGCGTGGCCGGGGTGGGCGAGGATCGAGCGATGGCCGAGGGCCCGTGGCCCGAATTCGAGCTGTCCCTGTACCCAGCCGACGATGTGGTGTTCCGCGAGGAGTGCGGTCACTGTGGGCGCCAGCGCCGGGCCGAGGCCGGTCAGGGCGCGGTATCCGGGCGGCACCGCAGTGGTCGCAAGGGTGCCGGGGCGCGGGCCCCAGGCCGCGTCGGTCGGCACCGGGAGGCGCTCTTGGCCGAGCTGGTAGTGCCAGCCGTAGATTGCGGCGCCCACGGCGGTGCCCGCGTCGTGCGGGGCCGGTGCAACGAAGAGGGTGTCGAAGCCGCTGTCGGCTGCCAGCTGGCCGTTGAGATGGGAGTTCAGGGCGCACCCGCCCGAGAACACCAACGTCGATGCCCTGGTGAGTCGTCGCAGGTGACGGGCGACATGGACGACGGACTCGGCGAAGACCTCCTGGACGGCGGCGGCCAGGTCTGCCCGCTCGTGGTCCGGCTGCCCCGTGACGTTGTCGGCGGTCCAGGCCCGGCCGCCGAGCAGCAGCGGTGTGCTGCTGTCCGCTGAGCCCCAGGGGTGGTCGATGCGGACCTCGCCGTCGTTGCCGAGCCGGACCAGCTCGCGGATCTGTGCTCCGTAGCGCTGGGGATCGCCGAAGGCCGCGAGCGCCATCATGCTGCCCTCGGGCTCATCGCCGGGCGGGATCACCCGCCGCGCGAGGTTCCGGTAGAAGTGCCCGAGGGAGGAGTGCACGCGTCGGGGGCCGGCCGGGCTGGGCACGACGGTCGGCATGCCCTGGTGGAGGCGGTCGATGCGATCGGGTCGCAGGTCGTACCCGGTGATGCGCTCGCGGCCGGGGCCGAAGTCGGAGCCGAGGGAGGAGCCGCCGGCGTCGATGACGAGGCCGGCCGCGTGGTCGTGGCCGGAGAGCAGGTAGCCGGAGAGCACGTGGGCCGTGTGGTGGGAGAGGAGGCGGAGGTGTTCGCCGAGCGGGGCGGGCAGGAGGGTGGCGAGTTCGTCGCGCTCCTCGGCCAGCCACCAGCCGGCGGCGGGGTTGGGACGCATGGAGGCGGCCCAGACGGCGTCGATGTCCTGCGGTTCGAGGCCGGCGGCCTCCAGGCACCACTGGAGCGCGCGGGTCGGGGTGGCGAGCGTGCCCTTGCGGGTGGGGTGGTTGTGCTTGATGCCGCTCCAGCGTTCCTCCTCGGCCGCGTAGAGGCGGCCATCGACGAGTAAGGCGGCGCTGGTGTCGTGGTGGAAGTTCAGTCCGAGGACTGCGGGCATGGTGGTGTACCTCCGGTCTGGGGTCAGACGGTGAGGGCCGGGGTGGGGAGGAGGGCGGCGCCGGAGTCGGTGTACTCGTGGCAGCGGAGGCAGAACCGGAAGTGGTGGCCTCGGGGCGCGAACACCTTGGCCGCGAAGTCCTCGTCCCAGATGCTGAATTCGCTGTCATCCTTCGCCATGGCGTTGAAGCAGCGGTAGCAGGACCCGTCCATCTCGATCATCAGGTGCTGGTCGAGGTAGCGGTCGCAGATGCCGCGCAGCTCGTTGGCCGGCTGGCCGACGTCGACGTGGTGCACGTGGTTGGTGACGTGGATGGCGCCGTACGTGTCGCAGAGCCTTGCAAGCTGGGCGAGGCGGGTGGAACTGATGCCTTCCAGGACGCTGTTGATGACCACGGTCTTGCCGGCCTCGCGGAGGTGGGGCACGACGGCGTGGACCTCGTCGTAGTTCTCGTGCTCGTCGTCGCAGCCGATGAGGACCTGGTCGTATGAGCGGAGGGTGGCCTCCATGATCCACCTGTTGCGGGCCAGGCTGATGGCGTTCGTGCCCAGGACCATGACCTTGTCCGGCAGGCGGGTGCGGGCCGCGTCGCTGAGGGCCAGGAAGTCCCGGTGCACGGTGGGTTCGCCGCCGTTGATGTGCAGCTGCTGGAAGGGGATGGTCTCCAGCCGGGTCAGGATGGTGGAGAACAGCTCCTGGGACATGTTCTCGCCCTGGGCGCCGTCGGCGAAGATGCAGAAGTCGCAGGACCGGTTGCACTTCGTCGTGATCTTGATCTTCGCCGTCTTCAGGGCGCGGGGCTGGGGCGCACGCGCGGGCATGGCGGGACTCCTTGTGTCAGGGGTGGACGTCGCCAGGGGTGAGGGTGAGAAAGTCCTGCGCGGTGGACTTCTGCCGGTGCCAGAGAGCGAGGGTCGCGCGCAGGGTGCCGGCGGTGGTCGGGCCGGTGGGGATCAGCGTCGTCATCCGGGCGGCCAGCCGCTGGGCAGAGGTGCTCTCGTCTGCCGCGAGCGCGTTCAGGGTCTGTGCGGCGGCTCGGAGTTCCTTCGCCTCGCGCCGGATGAGGTACTCGGTCGCGACACCGGGCGGCGGGTCGAGGTAGTACAGCCAGCGGGCGACGCGTACGCGGAGCATTCCAGCGGTCATCACCCAGTCGGCACGGGCGTGCTCTTCGCCCTGGCCAGCAGTGCTGGCCGCGCCGGGAGCGCGGCGCATCGCAGCCTCCAGGGCGACGTGGGCCGTGCGGAGGAGGTGACGCGGACTCCGCGGACGGGCCTCGGTTCGGTCTGCGGCGTGCTCGAGGAATAGCTCGGCGTACCCGTCCAGCCCGTCCGGACGCCACTGAGTGAGGGCGGCCGTCTTGCCGGGGCATCGGGTCCGTGTCGCGAGTGCGGCGGCGGCGAACCAGCACGGGGCGAGGTAATGCCAGGCCACGCAGTGGCGCCGGTAGGCGGCGATGTCCGCAACCACGTTGTCGGTGCTGTCCGCCGCCAGCTGGTACCTGCCGCCCAGCCGTCCCTGGAGGATTCCCCTGTAGAACCGCTCGTCGACCTCGCACCACGGCGCCATCTGCGCCCGGGACTTCCAGCGCTGGAAGTCCCGGGCGCTCCCGCTGATCAGCGACCAGGTCGCGAGCTCGGGCGCGGAGACGAGCCGCCCATCCGCCTCGGCCACGGTGAACGCGAAGCCGGGCGGGTGCTCCAGGAGACGCCCGTGGGAGATCTCCCGGCGGACCGCGGCGGTGTGCGCGGCGGCCAGGCGGTGGTTCCACTCCTCCCAGTCGGCCGGGGCCTCGGGGAGGAAGACGCGTACGTCGATGTCGGAGTGGGGAGCCAGCAGGTCGGCCGGCTGCCACTTGTGGGTGAGCATCACCGCGCCGACGCCGTGGGCGTCCAGCTCGCTTTCGTACAGCGCTCCGAGCCCCACGTAGAGGGACGGCGCTTCGACCACCGCGATCACCGTTCCCCCGAGGAGGCGCGGGCGCAGGCGGGCCGGGCCGCGTCCGTGGTGAGGAGAGGCAGCACGGGCAGGACGGGGGTGCCTTCGGGGCGCTCCATCCGGTCCCAGCGCAGGTCGTAGTCCACGTAGTGGAAGCCCTGCCACGCATCGTTGGTGTTGCGGTCGAGCATGGCCTGGAAGAGGTGGGCGAAGGCGTCGCCGAGGGTGCCGTCGGCGAGATGGGGCTTCAGGGGGATGTCGCGGTTGTGGAGGATGCAGGGGCGGGCCACCCCGGTGGGCGTGATCTTGATGCGGTTGGCGTCAGAGCAGGTGGCGCAGCTGGAGTTGGAGATGAAGCCGATCGAGCCCGCCCAGCCGTCCGGGCGGAGGTACTGCCCCGGGCTGCGGACCCCGAGCTCGTCCCTGCGGACCTCGCCGGCGTTCGCGAACCACTCGTGGAGGCGGCCTCGGACCTCCGCCTCGCTGATGAACTCGGTGTCGAAGAGCGCCTGGGCGGGGCCGATGTTCTGGAGCTCGATCAGCCGGATGGCGATGGGCAGGTCGCGGGCGAGTTCGGCCACGGCGAAGGCGTCATCCAGGTAGGTGCGCTGAAGGACACAGTTGATCTTCACTCGCAGGCCGAGGGCGAGGGCGGTGTCGAGGGTGCGCCGGGTGACGCGCGGGTCGCCGCCGCCCATGATCGCGGCGGACCGGTCGGGGTCGAGGCTGTGCAGACTGAGGTTGAGGTATGTCAGACCGGCGCCGTGGAGCTTCTCGACGCTCAAGCCCCGGCGCAGGTTGCCGTGGCTGGTCATCCCGATCGCGGCACCGGCCCCGAGGCCGTCGGCGAGGCCCGAGAGCACGTCGAGGATGTCCGCCCGGAGGGTCGGCTCGCCGCCGGAGCAGTGCGCCTTCATGATCTTCCAGGTGCCGGCCTCGGCGGCGATGGCCGCGTAGTCGGAGGCGGTCAGGGGACGGTCCTTGTGTCCGTAGTCCGGCATGCAGCGGGGCTTGCAGAACACGCAGTCCAGGTTGCAGAGCGAGTTCAGGGTGAAGGCCAGGTAGGGGTGGTTGCGGTCGGTCGCGGCGAAGGCGGCGGCGAGGTCGTGATGGCGCGCGGTGGTCATCGGTCAGCCTCCTACGAAGGGAAATCGGGCAGAGGGCACGGCCGCCAGACCTTTGAGCGGCTGGCCGTTGAGATAGCGGCGCAGGTTGTCGGCGAAGAACGCGACCGCCTCGTCCATGTACGTACGGCTGAGCGTGGAGCTCTTCGGAGTGAGCACGACCCGGGGGTGGAGCCGCAGCGGATGGTGGGCGGGCAGCGGTTTCGGGTTGAAGACGTCCAGGGCGGCGCCGTGAAGGTGGCCGGCGTCGAGTGCGTGCAGGAGGGCTGTCTGGTCGACGGTGGCCGCGCGGCCGAGGTTGAGGAAGACGGACTTAGGCTTGAACGCCGTGAAAAGGCCATGGTCGAAGAACCGGTCCGTGGCCTGGGTGGCGGGCAGCAGATTGACCACCACGTCGGCGACGGCGACCGCCCGGTGCAACGCCGACGTGTGCATCCATGTGATCCCGCCCTCGGCGGCCACCGGCGGCGTCCGTCGTACGCCGATGACGTCCATCCCGAAGGAGTGGGCCGCACGCGCGAGGTGTCCGCCGATACTGCCGCAGCCGACGATGGTCATCGTTGCCCCCGCCAGGTCGAAGAACTCCTCGGCCAGGTCGTCCTTCCACCAGGTCCGGTTCCGCTGGGCGAGCTGGCTCATGAACAACCCGCGTGAGAAGCCCAGGACCATCCCCATGGCGTGCTCGGCCATGGGCCTGCCGTGAAACCCGTACGAGCGGGTCAGCGCCACCCCGACGGAGTGAGCCTCGGCGACGGGCAGGTGGTCGGTGCCGGCGGCCGGGGAGGCGATCCACCTCAGGTGAGGCGCGCCCAACAGCCACGACGGCTCGAACCTCCATCCGAAATAGACGTGCGCCTCGGCCAGCTGGTGAGGCACGGACTCCTCGGGCGCCGCACGGAACTCGACACTGGGAAAGGCAGCCGACAGAGCGCGCTCGTGCTCGGCGGACAACTGCCAGAAGGAGTGCGGGGACTCCAAGCTGATCAACACGACCGGCCTGCTCATCGCGCCCGGCCCTCCGCGCTGGACGTCGGCGCCAGAGCCCAAGGGGCGATGCGCTCGATGACGGAGCCGATGCTGGCCTCGTAGTCGTGGCGCGAGCGTACGAGGGCTGCCCCGGCGCTCCGGAGCCGGTCGCGTTCGCGGGGTAGGACGGTCAGGGCGCGGTGCAGCGCGGACGCAAGGGACCGAGCGTCCCGCGGCGGGGCGGTGAAGCCGGTCTCGCCGTCGACGACGGTCTGGGTCAGCCCGCCGGCCGTCGTCGCCACCACCGGGCCGGCACCGGCCGCGAACGCCTCCAAGGGGATGCGACCGAAGGGCTCCTCTCGGGAAGGAACGACGACCGCGCGAAGGGCCGGGTTGTGCAGCCAGGAACGGATCGCGGGGGTGAAGCGCGTGATCAGAGTCGCGTCCAGGCCGTAGGTGCGGATGCGCGCCGCCAGGTCCTCCTGGTACGAGGTGGGGCGCTCGTGTTCGTCCGAGGTCACGGCTGCCATGACCAGGTGCGGGGTGCGAACGCCGCGCTCCTTGAGGAGGCGCAACGCCTCCAGGAGGTCGTCGAAGCCCTTCGTCGGCACGGCGCGGCCCATGGCGAGGAGGAATCCGGCGCGTGCCTTGAAGGGCAGAGGAGGCGCACTCGCTGGCCGGGCCATCTCCTCCCGGATCAGCCCGTTCGGGACGCTCACGATGCTGCCCCGGGGGACGCCGTAGCTGACGACGAGGTGGCCGCGCATGTGGGAGGAGATGGCGCCGATCCGCCCGCCTCGGACGGTCGCCGCCCGGAGGGCGTCCCGCTCCCATCGGACGCGGGACACGTCCTTGGGCCTCGTCAGCGCGGCCGTGGAACGGGGTACGAGCAGCAGGTCCGTCGTCGGCGACGTGTAGGGGGCCAGCCCGAGGAACGGGATGTCGAGGCCGATGAGGAGACACCGGCTCGCACGGGCGGCGATACGGTCAGCCGCCTCGCCCGCCAGGTCGCACAGCTGCATGGAACCGTGGATCGAGCCCGGCGCGGCCCGGACTTCCGGGACCGTGATGACCTCGGCCCCGGCCCCCCGAAGCATCTGCCGGACCTCGTCGGCCCACCGTCGGTCGTGTGCCCCCGCTGCCTCCGGGACGTACGGGGTGATGACGGAGAGGCGACCGGGCGGCAGCAGGCGGGCGAGGGCAGTGAGGAAGGCCCGGTTGCTGAAGCCCGAACCCGACGCCGCACCGTAGAAGCCCTCGTGGAGAGCGACGACGACACGGGGCCGGCTGACCGCCTCCGGCGCGGCGGCCGTGGGCAGGGGCGGCGGAGAGGCATGGTCGATGCGCACTGTGTGGTGCCTCCTTCGAAGACGGATCTCGCGGGCGGGAGCATCAGGTGGTGCTGGCGGCCGAGGTACGGGTAGCGCGCGTGAGCCGACACCAGGCGCGGCTGCCGTGGGTTCCGGTCGTCAGCGTCCAGGCGTCGGCGAGAGCCTCGACGATGACCAGCCCTCGTCCCGATTCGGCCTCCTCCTCGGAAGCTGGAGGAGAGGGCGGCGGAGGGTGGGAGTAGCCGCCGTCGGTGACGGTGATCTCGACCTCCAGGCCCCCGGTGGTCGGGGTCCGGCGGTCGACGCACAGGACCAAGGGCGGCCTGCCCGAGGCGAACGCGTTTGTCGCGAGCTCGGACGTGATCAGACGGGCATCATCAAGGAGGTCAGCCTCGGTGCCGTGGAGTGCGACCGACACAGCTTTCCGGGCGATCTCGGCCGCCTTCGGCCCGTACGGCAGGTCCGTGATCAGCGTGGTCCCGTCGGCTATGCCGGCGTCGCGCTCCAGGACGCTGCCCAGCCAGCCTCCGGAGGTACTCGTGCGGTGTCTCGAGGCCCACCTCTTTCTCCGTCGGCATCGAGGCGGCGCCTGCCGCCCGGTTCCAAGAACACCGGAGGAGGGCGGGCGCACAGGACCCGATCAACGGGTCAACTCGGTCAACTTCCTTGGGGAGGAGGTGAATTAGCTGACCTAAGCGTCACCATGAGGGGGCGCGAGAAGTGATGGACGATCCACTGGGGCAAGAGGTGGTCGCACGTGGCACCGCAGACTGGGGAACCCAACGCCGTACTGACGGGATGCCTCGACGAACTCGGGTGGAGCCCGAAGGCGCTCGCTCGCAAGCTCAACAGGGTGTTCGGGGCGGGGACGGTAGCCGAGTCGGCGCCCTACCACTGGCGTGACGCCGGTTCGCTGCCGCGCTCACCGTTACCGACGATGGCCGCCTACGTGCTCTCCCAGGAACTGGGTAGACCTGTCTCGGTGGCCGAACTCTGGCAGGGCCGCGTGGGCGACTCATCGGCCCTCGTCCCGGCGGACGCGGATCTCGCACGGCCCTGGACCGTGCAGGGCATGGAGGCGATCGTGGAGGACTGGGTGATGGGAGGGCTCGTCGACCGGCGCCGGTTCCTCGCGATCTCTGGCGCGGGGCTCCTTTCGATCGTTGCCCAGTACCTCGACGGCACGGCGGGGCGCGGTCAGTACGCGCCCAGGATCACGCCGTCCGAAGGTGCTGATCCGCTCGTGGACCAGGTCGAACAGCACCTGCCCATGCTCTCCGCACTCGACGACGAGCACGGCGGAGCACGCCACCTCCCGTACGTGGGTGCCCAATTTCGCGCGGTCGGCCTGCTGATCCGCGAAGGCGGTCATGCACCCGGCGCCGCGAGCCGCCTCATCCGCGCGCTCGCGGAGATCGGCCAGCTCGCCGGCTGGATGGCCTTCGACGCCGCCGACCACGGCCTGGCGCAGCGCTACTTCGCCACCGCACTACGGGCAGCGCACCAGGTCAACGACCTACCCCTCTGCTCCCACATCCTCGGCGACCTCTCCTTCCAGGCCGCGAGCCGTGGCCACCCGGCGGACGCCATCGCGCTTGGCGAGGCCGCCCGCCGCGCCAGCGACGCCGCACCGCCGGCCGTACGGGCATCCGTCCTGTCCCGGCTTGCCTACGCGTACGCAGCCGCCGGCCGCGACAACGACTTCGCCCACGCCCGCGGGGCCGCCCACGAACTGATCGACAGCAGGGACGGTGGCCAGGAGGAACCGCGCTGGATGTACTTCCTCACCGACAACCACCTGGACTGCCAGGCCGGCTACGGCCTCATCCAGATGGGCCGAGCTCAGCTGAAGGCGGATGGCGGCGCGAGGGGGCGGCGCTTTCTCGCCCAGGGGGCGGAGATGCTCCGTTCAGGGGCGTACGACGTCCCGCGCGGCGACCCCAGCCAGCGCAGGGCCATGTTCGAAGGGGCCTGGCTGGCCCTGGGACACAGCGCCCACGGCGACCTGGAGGCCGCCTGCGAGGTAGGCCAGATCGTCGCCGACCGCCTCGACGTCGTGCGCTCGCCTCGCAGCGCGGCCCTGCTCCACCAGCTTGCCGCAGACCTGCGCCGCCGACAGCGCAACACCCACGTGCGCAGCTTCCTGCCGACCTTGGAGGAGGCACTTGCCGAACACGCTCCCTCGACACCACCCGGCCGTTAGGGTCGGGATCATGACCGCAGGGGAGCGCGTTGTCGTTGTCGGGGCTGGGGTGGCAGGACTCACCACCGCCGTCGTACTTGCCGAGGCCGGAGCCTTGGTGCACGTGATCGCCGAGCAGGTGCCGGGCGTCACCTCGCTCGCGGCCGGGGCGATGTGGGGCCCGTACCTGGTCGAGCCGAAGGACAAGGTCGACCAGTGGGGACAACGATCGCTGGAGGTCTTCCGAGAGCTGGCCGCAGACCCGTCGACGGGTGTCCGGCTCACCAGTGGCATCGAGGCGTCCCGCACAGCTGAGGAGCCGCCGGACTGGGCCACCACCCTGCCCGGCTTCCGGTCGTGCGCGCCGGAGGATCTGCCGGCCGGGTTCTCGGCCGGCTACCGGTTCACGGTGCCGCTGATCCACATGCCCACGTACCTCGACTACCTCCTGCGGCGCCTCGATGCCGCTGGGGGAACGATCGAACGGCGACGCCTGGCCGCGCTCGCGGACGTCGGCCCTGCTCCCGTGATCGTCAACTGCACGGGCATGGGTGCCAAGGATCTACTCGCGGATCCTGACCTTCGTCCCATCCGCGGCCAGCACGTCGTCGTCACCAACCCGGGACTGACCGAGTTCTTCTCCGAGGACACCGGCCTCTCTCCGGACCTGCTCTGCTTCTACCCCCACGGCGACACCGTCGTCCTGGGCGGCACCGCCATCGACGGCGAAGGCGACCTTGCCTCCGACGACAAGGCGGCGGCCGGCATCCTCGCCCGTTGTGCCGAGGTCGAACCTCGCCTTGCCCAGGCCCTTGTCCTGGAGCACCGGATTGGCGCTCGACCGACCCGCGCCATAGTCCGTGTGAAGGCGGAGCGTCAGGAGGACGGCACGGTCGTTGTGCACAACTACGGGCATGGAGGGGCTGGGGTCACGCTGTCCTGGGGCTGTGCTGCTGAGGCGCAGCGCCTGGTGGGAGAAAGCTGAGACCAACCGACAGTTGGAGACGCCTGCGAGGCTTTATGGCACTCGCTGGTGCCACCGAGCGCGGCTGAGGCAGGCGGTCGCGGTCTGACTGGAGTGGGGCCGTCCGCCCGATGACTCGGTGCCCCGCTTCATCCCCGTCGATACGAATTTCCCACCCATCCTGGCCGTCCTGGATGAGCAGACGTGACGCAGCAGAACACGGACGAGCGACCGGGCATCGCTGCCGCTATCGTCGTGCACGAAGGCCGCGTGCTGATGGTGCGTTGACGGGTCAGTGAAGGACAGCTCTCCTGGCAGTTCCCCGCCGGAAAGGTCGAGCCCGGCGAGGCCCGGGAGGACGCCGCCGTCCGGGAGACCCAGGAGGAGACCGGGCTGACCGTGGCGGCCGTGAAGCTGCTCGGCGAGCGCGTCCATCCGAAGACGGGCCGGCTGATGTCGTACACCGTGTGCGAGGTGCTGGGTGGTGCGGCACACGTGGCCGACACCGAGGAGCTGGCAGAGCTGGCCTGGGTCGCCCATGGCGAAATCCCGGAGTACGTGCCGTACGGGCTGTTCGAGCCGGTACAGGAGTACCTCGACGCGGCCCTGCCAGGCGATCTCGCGATCTGACTTGTGCGGGGCCGCTCGGCCGGACGGAGGAGCGCGGCCGGTGGTCGAGGAGGGGTCCTTGATCACCTGTCGCCGGTTTCTCAACGGGGCCGGGTGCCTGTGTGCTCAGTCCTTGTGGGAATGGGGGCGCTGGGCGCCCGCAGCAACGATGGTCTCCAGCCGGCCGTACGTCAGCACGTCCTCGTGGGTCATGAAGGGGATGAGGACCTCACGGTGCGGAATGACGTACTTGAACAGGAGCTCGGCCATTTCGTGCGCGGCTTCTTGGGCCTTGGCTTCGGCCTCGGGGTCGATCACGTGGACGCCAGCAGCCTGGAGTTCCTCGAGGGTGGCGTCATCGGCGAGGGCCTGTTCCTCGTCGGTGAAGGGACGTCCGTCGAGATGGCGGAAGGTGCGGGTGCCCGGAGGGCGGTTGAAGTTCGTGTCGAACAGCAGGGCCATGACGTGGGGGCGGTGCATGGGCGCGGGCAAATGGGTTTTCCTTAGCGGGGCTGGGACGGGTGCTGATGTGCCCATGGTCCGGAGAATCGCCGGTTAGGCTAACCGGCGATCGTCGGCTACCTTTTCCGGCTCGGTTTCTGAGGTTCAGCGCCGTCGCGGGGAAGTGCTCGCGGGCCCGATCCCGGTTTGCATGGCCCGACTCGGCGAGGAAGCGGCGAGGGCGCCGTTGCTGCGCTGGCTCCGAGAGTTCTGGGGATCGGCGGGGAGGTCGGCCATCCGTCGGAGCCGCCACACGAGCACGTCGCTCATGCCTTCCGCCGTGTCCAGCTCCCTTCGAGCGGCAGCCTGGGTGAGCAGGGTGACGGGGTTGTGGCCGGCGTCCTGCGCCTCGTCGAGGGTGGCCATGAGGGCGGACCAGCCGGGTTCGGCAATGAGGCGGTCGGCCAGTTCGGGCAGGGCTTGGCGTACGGCGGTGGCGTGGTGGCGTTGCCAGATTGGGGCCAGGCGAGCGCCCCGCTGGTGGAGCAGGGCCATTGGGTGTTCGGCGGCGGCCTGGTAGGCGGCGCGGAGGTGCTCGGCGGCCCGGTGGGCGGCCTCAGCCTGCTGGGAGTGCTGCTTCTTGGCGTGCCAGTGCGCGGCGGCGGTGATCAGGAAGAACAGCATGTCGATGACCATCGCGGCGGCGGCGCCGTCCTCGCCTCGGCCGAGGGCCGGGCCGCTGTGGACGAGGTCGCGGGCGGCTTGGCGCAGGGCGTGGTTGTGACCGCGTGCGGCGCGGACGTGGGAGCGGGAGGCACGTTCGAAGGCGGTGGCGGCGGCCTGGAGTTCGTGGCGGGTGTGGGCGGCGGAGGTCTGGGCGAGGGAGTCGAGGACTTCGCCGGTGGAGGCGATCTGTGCGGCGATGACGCTGTCCTCGCCGTGGTCGAGGACGAGCAGTGCCTGCCAGGCTGCGGTGGTGACGCGTCGGCGTGCCGAGGCGGGCCCGGTCACCGACGGCGGGGCCTGTTGCTGGGTGGTGTCGTCCGAGGTTGGGGTCCAGCGTTCGCGGATGCGTGGCAGCGAGAGGTCCGGGGCGAGCTTTGAGCCGGAGTAGAAGACCGGTTCGCCCTTGGCGTTTCGGTCGCCGGGCAGGGCGACGGTGTAGCCGAGGGTGTCGCCCGACGGCGCGATACGGCGCCGGATGAGCAGACCTGCCGAGGCGAGGCGGTCGAAGAACTCCTCCTCGTTTGCCGCGCCGGCCGCCGAGCGGCGGACCGCCTCACGCAGCTCCTCGCGCGGGGTGCGCTGTCGGCCACGACGTTCGGCCTTGTGGCGTTCGGCGCTGGTGGGGCGCTTGGCGGCGGTGCCATCGCCCGGGGTTACCCGGCGCAGGCCGTAGTCGGCCTCGATGGCGCGGGTCTCGGCTTGGGCGCGGCGGGCCTCGTTGTGCAGGCGGGGCCTTCGGCCGTCGTCGCGGACCAGGGTGGCGATGATGTGGATGTGGTCGTCAGCGTGCCGGACGGCGGCCCACCGGCAGGCGGCGTCGTCGCCGTCGGGGGCGATGCCGGTGGCGGCGACCATGCGGCGGGCGATGGCTGCCCAGTCGTCGTCGGACAGGCTCGGGTCTTCGGGGCTGGCGCGTACGGACAGGTGCCACACGTGCTTCTCGGGGCGCCGGCCGGCGGGCAGGGCGTCGACGGGCTGGTCGAGCAGCCGCTGAAGCTGCCCGTAGGTGGCCTGCGGGTCGCGGCCGGGGTCGGGGGTGAGCGGGTCGAAGGAGGCCACCAGGTGGGCGTCGGTGTGCTCTTCGTGGCTGCCGGGCCCGTACAGGTAGCGGATCAGCCCGATCGTCTCGCTGCCGCGCTTGTGGATGCGGGGGATCACGCAGCGGCACCGCCGTCCCGGTGGGCGAGCAGGGCATCGGCGGCATTCTCCATGCGACGGGCCGCGCGCAGGACGGCTTGCGCGGTGACATCGAGGTGGGGTGCGTCGGCGCCGGAGTTGAGGGCTTTGGCGACCTGATTGAACAGGCCGTGGACGCGGCCCAGGTGCCGGCGGGCGGCGAACACCTCGTCGAGGACTTCCCGTTCGGTGGCGATCTCGGCGGCGGTGCGGGTCAGGTCGCGGGCGGCCTTGTCGACTGCGTAGGCGAGGAAGGCGGCGTTGGTCATCTGGCACTGGGCGGCTGCTTCGGCGAAGCGCTTGTACTCGGCGTCGTTCATGCGGCAGCTGGGCTGGTGCAGGCGCTTGCGGGGCTTCGGCTGACGGGCGCGCTGACGCCGCCGTGAAAGGCGCTCGCCGTGCCGTCCCCCTCCTGGCTGCGGTCCGTCCTCGGTCGCAGCCTGCCGGTCCGGCGCCCCCTGGCGCAGGCCCGCTCCCGCCACCCCTGGGGCGGGAACTCCGGGAGCATTGCTCCCGGTACAACTTGCTGGGCTGTGGGCTGGGGTGGGGCGTTCCTGCTGTTGGTCGGTGGACGTGGGGGTGGTGCTCGTGCATCAGGGACCTTTCTCGTGGTACAGCGTGGCGGGGCGGGGGAGCGCTTGCAGAGCGGGGTCACACCTCGTCGGCGGTGGCCTTGTCGAGTTCGTCCTGAAGCTGGCGGGTGATCTCGTCCAGGCGCTCTCGGCCGATCGGGAGGCGGTGTGACCGGATGATGTGTTCGACCTTGCGGCGGGAGACGCGCCCGTCCCGTCCGAGAGGGGCGGTACGGCCGAGAGCGAGGAGTTGGGCCATGGGGGCGGTGGCCTTCCGCCCACCCGGCTTCTCCGGCTTGTTCTGGGCTTCCGCCACTTGCTCAGGGCCTTCCGCCACATCACCGCTTGCTCCTGGCGGTGCCAGAGACCCGGGCTCGTTCGCCTGAGCGGCAGGGTGAGTTTGTGAAGCGTCGGCGGTGTGGCGGTGGACTGGTTCAGCGGTACCGGACGTTGTGGCGGTGGGGTGCGGACGGGGCTCCTCCTGGTCGGCGGGGTGGGCGGATATCGATTCGCCGTCCCCGTGTGCGTGCCGGTTGTGGCGGTGTTCGGGGGTGGCGACATGTTGGTGGATCTGGCACATGAGGACGCCGAAGGCGAGGAGAGCGGCGGTCGGGGGGACGGCGGCGACCACGTAGTCGAGGAAGGGGACCGGGGCGGTTCCGGTGCCGTTGACGCCGGCGACGTTGAGAGCGATGGAGCCGAGTGACCCGCTGGCGGTGAGGGCGATGGCCCACCAGTCCGGTGTGCGGCGGAGCCCGGCGCGCAGCATCAGCAGCTCGCCGGCGACGATGAAGGCGTCGAGGGTGGCGGGCCAGGCCCACTGGCGGGCGGGGGAGCCGCCCAGGCCGTGTTGGCTGGCGACCTCGGCGAGGTGGGCGTAGGAGAGCCAGAACCCGGCGATTGTCAGGGCGACGATGACGCAGCCTGCGGCGGCGAGCGCGTACTGCTCAGCCGTCTGCGTGTTGTTGCGAGTGGTGGTCAAGCGGGAGCGCTCCAAAGAGGCGGGTGTCGTGGACTTGGCCGGTGAGGGCAAGGGGCGTGCACCAGGGGCTGCGGGAGGGGCAACGGGGGCGATCTGTGGGTGAGGGCAGGTGCCTCTGTGAGTGGCCGGGTCACGGGGGCGCTTACGCTTCCCCCTCCCTAGAGAGGGGGAAGCGCGTAAGCGCTTTGGGGCGGAGGCGCCGTTCGAGGGCGCGTACGCGTTTGACCTGCGGTTTTACTGATCTCGTACGCGGTGGAGGCGCTGCGCAGGCGCTTCCTGGGTGGGCGGGCGTTTACGGGTGCGCGTACGCGCTCGGAGGGGCAGGACACGATGGTCATGCGGCGGGCGGGGACGGCGGTCCAGCGGGTGGCCTGGCCTCCGCCGGCTCCGCCTCCGGCGCCGGTCTCCTGGGTGGCGTGGCCGCTCTTGGCGAGGGCCTCCAGGCGGCGCCCGGCCTTGGCGACGTCGGCTTGGCGGGGGTTGGCCTCGCCGGTGACCTGCTCGGCGAGCTGGCGGGCGGTCAAGCCGCTCGTGCCTGCCTGGCGGAGCAGGGTGAGGGGGTCGAGGTGGTTCTCGACGCGGGAGGTGCCGCGCTGGTGGTCGTGGGTGACCGGGAGCGGGCCGATCTCGTCGTTGATGGTCTTGAGGTGGTGGAGGTGGACGATCGGGTCGCCCGCCGCACCGGCGACGAAGAGGACGCTGCCCGCTCCGGCGGTGAACCAGGCGGAGCCGTAGACCTGGTCCAGGACAGGGCGCTGGCTGCGGGAGGCGTCCTGTCCCTGCTTGCGCTGGTGGTGGAGTTCGAGGAGCTGGACGCCGTCTCGCAGGAGCTGCTGGCGGGCGTTGTTGTAGGCGAGGCCGGCCTCGTCGTCGGTGAGTTTGCCGACGACGTCCTTGAGGCTGTCGATCACCACGGTGTCGGCACCGTGCTCGGCCGCGAGCTCGGCGAGCAGCTGGGGCTCGGTGATCAGGGACGCGGGCAGCGGGCCGGACCAGAAGACCAGGCGTTGACGGAGGATTTTCTCGTCGACCGGTCGGATGATGCGGCTGAAGGCGCGGGCGAGCTGGCTGGGCCGGTCCGCGGCGATGTAGAGGACCTTCTCGCCCTCCTGTACGGGCATGTCCAGGACCTGGGCGATCAGGCCGATCCGGGCCAGCACCACCTGCTGGGCGATGGTGGACTTGCCGACTCCGGGTGGGCCGACCAGCATCAGGCTCTCACCGGCGGCCCAGGCCGCTTTTCCCGGCGTGCCCCAGATCGGCTCGGTGTCGGTGGCGGCCTCGGTGACGAAGGCCCAGCCGTCGAGCGCGTAGCGCTGCAGGCGCCCGCCCGTGCTCCGGCGGGTCCGGTCGGTGATCTCCTGGATCGAGGCGTTGAGCAGGTTCCGGACTTCGGCCGGGTCCGCGCCCTCGGCGGTGGCGCCCTGGAGGACGCGTACGGCCATCGCCTGCATGGCGCGCAGGTCGGCCTGCTGCCGGACGATCTCGGCGTAGTACTCGGCGCCCGACCCGACCGCGGCCGCTGAGGCGAGGGCGTGAAGGTACGCCGCCCCGCCGACGCGGGCGAGGTCGCCCGTCCGCTGGAGCTGGTGGCCCAGAGCGATGGGGTCGGTCGGCGCCTGTCGACGGTGCAGGTCCAGCAGCGCGTGCCAGATGGTGCTGTGTGCCGGCTGGTAGAAGTCGCCGGGCTCCACCAAGCGGCGTACCTGGTCGATGACCTCGCTCTGGTGCATGCACGCCCCCAGCACCGCCATCTCGGCTTCCTCGTTCCGGGGCAGGTGCGCCGTCCCGGGGGCCGAAGGCGCTGGGACGGACGGTCGGTCGAAGTGAGCGACGAGGGGTGCGTTGCCGGGGCCGATGGCCGTAGGCTGGGACATGGATTCCCTCCCCGGAGTGCATATGGCCCTGGCAGGCCGCACCCCCGGTTGATCGTCTAGTGATGGGTGGTCGTGGGAGCCGTTCATGGCCTCCGGTGCGCTAACACCGGGGGCCGTTCCCATTTCCGGGCGCGTCAAGGACGCGGCCCGGGAGCAGAAGCATGTTCTGCACGTGGCGCACAGTCAAGCCCTGATTTTGAATCACTACCACACAAGACTTGTGTGATTTATGTGCCAACTGTGCTTGAACCTGTGTCGTGGCCGAGTTAGCGTGGTGGTTATGACGCAGAACGACTGGCAGGGGCGCCTCACGCAGCACGTGGCCGACGCGGTGCGCCACTATCGGAAGGAACGGGGTCTGAGCGCTCAGGCCCTCGCGGACGCCTGCGCCAAGCTCGGATACGCCGTCCCGCGGACCTCGATCGCCAACCTGGAGAACGGGCGCCGGTCCGGGGTGGAGATCGCGGAACTACTGGTCCTCGCCAAGGCCCTGCAGATCCCGCCGATCGCGCTGATGTTGCCCGTCGGCATGTCCGGCTCGGTCGAGGTCGTGCCGGGGGAGGAACTCCCGATCTGGGACGCCATCGCCTGGATCACCGGAGAGACCCTTCTCGGCAGCGAGCCGCAGCCGGGAACAGTGGCCGAGATCATCTACGAGCTGCGCATCCACGCACAGGGCGTCAACCAGGTGCAGAAGGCGATTCAGTTCGCCGAAGAGACTCAGCGGCATGGCCTGTACAGCGGGCAGCGCCTCAACGGCAAGGATATGCAGGCGAGCATCCAGAACTACGCCCGCGAGAGCGCCGGCGACCTCCGCGAGTTCCGCGGAAAGCTCCGCGCCCGAGGCATCGAACCTCCCGCCCTCCCCGAGGACCTCAAGTTCCTCGACGAGCCCCAATAACCCCCTCCGTCCCGGCTCACCAGCGGTGTTAGCGCGCCGCGAGCCGGGACCGCAGCCACCGGCTGCATGACCACCCATCACACGATCCCGCCGGAATGCCAGATCCGGCGAGGAGGAGTCCACCATGCACCGAAGCGATCTTCCACTTGCCCAGATAGCGCAGCTCCTCGACGTCCCCGAGGACGCCCTGCGCACCCTCATGGCCGAGCAGCGCTCGGCCGGCGACACCACCCTCGTCGCCCTCACCGTCGCCGAGGCCGCCCGCCGGATCGGCATCGGCCGCACCAAGCTGTACGAGTACGTCTCCGCCGGCGAGATCGCCTCGGTCAAGATCGGCAGCTTGCGCCGCATCCCAGCAGAGGCGGTGAACGACTTCCTGACCCGCCGCCTGTCGGCGACCGACTTCGGGGCCGCCGCGTGACGCGAGCCTCCGCACCGAAGTCCCGTCAGCCCAACGGCGGCTCCTCGATCTTCCAGGGCAAGGACGGTCGTTGGCACGGCTACGTCACCGTCGGTGTCAAGGACGACGGCACCCCTGACCGGCGCCACGTCAGCCGCAAGACCCGCCCCGAGGTCACCAAGCTCGTACGCGAACTGGAACGGCAGCGCGACAAGGGCGCCGTCCGCAAGGCCGGCCAGAGCTGGACGCTGGAGACGTGGCTGACGCACTGGGTCGAGAACATCGCTGCCGCGCACGTCTCGGAGAACACCATCGACGGCTACCGCGTCGCGGTGAATCACCACCTCATCCCCGGCCTCGGTGCCCACCGCCTGGAGAAGCTCCAACCCGAGCACCTGGAGCGCTTCTACAAGAAGATGCAGGACTCCGGCAGCGCCGCTGGCACTGCCCACCAGGTCCACCGCACCGTACGTACCGCCCTCAACGAAGCGGTCCACCGTGCCCACCTCACGGTCAACCCGGCGACGATCGCCAAGGCCCCGCGCCTGGAAGAGGAGGAGGTCGAGCCGTACTCGGTCGAAGAGGTCCAGCGCCTGCTCGCCGAGGCCGCGAAGCACCGCAACACCGCCCGCTGGGTCATCGCGCTCGCCCTCGGTCTGCGCCAGGGCGAGGTCCTCGGCATGCAGTGGGACGACGTCGACTTCGACCTCGGCGTCATCCGCGTACGGCGCGGCCGACTGCGGCCCCGCTACAAGCATGGCTGTGGCGACCGCTGTGGACGCAAGCCCGGCTACTGCCCCCAGAAGATCAACACCCGCCGCGAGACGAAGAACGCCAAGTCCCGCGCCGGCCAACGCCCCATCGGTGCCCCCGACGAGCTGCTCCAGCTCCTGCGCCAGCACAAGGAGGACCAGGCCCGCGAGCGAGCCCGGGCCCGTGACCTATGGATGGAGAAGGGGTACGTGTTCACCTCGCCCACCGGCGAACCCCTGAACCCGAACACGGACTACCACAAGTGGAAGGAGCTGCTGAAGGCCGCAGGCGTCCGCGATGCCCGCCTTCACGACGCCCGCCACACCGCGGCAACAGTCCTGCTCATCCTCGGCGTCCCCGACGCGGTCGTCGACGCCATCATGGGCTGGGAGCCCGGCAAGTCCGCCCGGATGCGCCGCCGCTACCAGCACCTGACGAGCCGCGTCCTCAAGGACACCGCTGCCAAGGTCGGTGGCCTTCTGTGGGGCACGGACCAGGCGGAGGGAGGCGCTGCGCCGGAGTCCGGCCAGAGCCCCGTCCCCGCCGAGCTGGTGGTCCACGTCGCCCGCCTCGGCGAGCGGCGCGTGCCCTTCCTCCACCGCGAGTACGCCGACGAGGTCGTCGCACGCTGGAGCGAGGACTGGCCCGACCACCCCGCCGAGGTCGAGCAGTGGGACCGCTGGCGCTGGGAGCACCAGGGCCCCGGCGGCGTGAGCGCCATCCGCGACCGCGTACCGGAACGGGCCGTGGTCTTCCACGCTCGCGCCATGTTCCTCCCCGGCGGGGAACGCGCGGCGACCGGACTCCCCGAGCAGTGGTCGGTGCCGGCCTGGGACTTCGAGACCGACCGCTACACCGACCGCGCCTCGGCCTGGCGCACCGCCCGACGACCCGGCACGGGCCAGGAGGTTGAGGCTCAGGTGCGGGGCACGGACGAGGCCGCCGTGAAGGCTGCCTTCGCCGAGGCTTGCACACAGGCTGTGGACCGCGCCCGGAACCCAGGGAAGTACGGCGACACCGACGAGTGGTGATGTAGGACGAGTCAATGCCGTGCCCGTGAGGGTGCCGGATTTACTTCCGGCACCCTCCGTAGGGGGAGATCATTTCCCAGGGCTCCACGCGACTTCGCGGGCCGCCGCCCCTCGTGAGGAGCCCCAACGCCTCCGTGATGGCACAGCGACGCCGGAGACCACCCTTACGGCGTGGCCAAGGTATCCGGGCGGCGGATCACCGCCGAGATTCCGCGGAAGCCTGCAGCGAACCCGCTCTCGTGTCGGCGAGCACCGCCAACCCGCAGGGCACCGTCGTCGGAGCCCTGCGCGACCCGTGCATGCTCGTCGTCCACGATCAGCTCGGCGAGGACCTGATCCTTCAAACGGTCTCCCCGGGCTGCGGAGACGGCGGTGTCGTCCTGGCAGCGGTCCGCCACATGTCGCCAGCGGTCGGCGGAATCCGGATCACCGCTCCACGTCCACAGACCTGCGGCTGCCCGTGCCACTTGGGCCATGAACTCGGTTCCGCCCATGTGAACGGAGCGTGCCTGCCCCGATCCGGGTGACCCGACCCACGCATAGCTACCGATGACCGCTTCGAGCGCTCCGTCCCTCCCATCGAAGATCAGGAGGCTCGCACCGCTGCCCGTCCGTTCTTTGGCCGGCTTCAGGAGATCCCTGCCCAGCCGTTCCGCGGCGTGGTAGCCGATTCGGTGCAATAGGTCGACGATGTCCTGTGGGTTGGTTCCCTCGTCCGTGTCGCCGTAGAGGACGTCCACGCGCACCCCGCGCGCCACCGCAGTCTGGATGACGTCGGCGAGCTTCGACAGGCTCTCCATATTCACCGTGGGTGAGGCGATCAGGACGTGGTTCGTCGCCGTGGCCAGTGCCTCGGCGATCACGAGTTGGTGGGCCTCCTCGCCGGACACTTCCGAGAACAGGGCCGCTTCGGTCGACTGGTCTGTGGGACCGTCATCGCTGCTTCCGAATGGTTCGGCGCCATAGAGCCATGGGAAAGAGACGTTTGTCTGGGGTGCCGTTGCTGCCCCGAGCGCGGCGGCCGGAGGCTTCCGCCCCGCGACGCTCAGCGGTGTTGGCCGGTGCCCGGGGCCGGTGGCTGGCATCCGAGCTTGTACCTGAGGTGCCACCTTCACGGCGATCGCCTGTGGCGCCGGCTGGACGTCCGGGACGCTCTCCAACTCCTCCTTCCTGGCCTGTGCCACCGCCAGGATCTCGGCCGACAGAGCCTGGTGCCAGCCCCGCGGGAGCCCCGCGATGAACCGGTCGACGAGGTCGACGCGCACGGGGAGGAAGCGGTCGACCGTCACGAGCCGGGGCCGTCCGATGCTGCGCACCCACTCGCCGCTATTTCGGGGCAGTAGCTTCTGGATCTGGGACTCGTCCAGCGCATTGCGCACGATGCGCAAGGGCGTGGACGGGTTGAGGTCCGGCCGTGCCTCCTGCTTCGAGACGGTCAGCACTTCACCTCGCCTGGCCAGCTGTCCTGCCGTGCGATCGAGGACCACGGTGCAGGGCGCGGCAGGGGCCACGACGACCGACGCCGGGTCTTTGCCGGACAAGCACGCCTGCTGCCCTTCGTCGGTGAGGACGAAAGTGGCCTCCCGGCCGCTGGTGACGGCGACCCATCCCGCACCGACCAGGGTCACCACGGCTTCGACCATCAGCCGTTCGTGGACGCGGAAGGTGTTGCACAGAGAGGTCAGGGTCGCGCCCTGGTCGGGTGCGACACCTGCCTGTGCGGCGATCTCCTCCAGAACCCGCCGCTCCAGACGGCTGTACGGGCGGCCCCGGGCCACGCTGAAGTTGACGCTGAACATGCTCACGGGTACGAGGACGATCACGAGTGCTCCCTGAGGTCAGCCGGGATACGTAGAGCCCTGCCATCCAGGAACCATTCGTCGAGCAGGGTGACGATCTTCTTGAAGGACCACAGGGGTTGGGACTCGTCTTCGAGGCGTACTGCCTGCACCTGGTGGAGGAAGAAGTCCCAGGATCCGACGAGGATCAGCAGGCGCTCCGCCCGCGAGAGGAGCACGTTCATCCGGCCCGGGTCGTCGAGGAATCCCAGGCCGTGGCCAATCTCCTTCTCGTTGTTGCGGACCAGGCTGATGGCGACGACGTCCGCCTGGTTGCCCTGGAAGGAGTCGACCGTGTGGGCGGGGAACCGGTTGCTGTTGTCCGCTTCGGCCTTGAGACCCAGCTGGACCTGCAGTCCGGCGGGGAGGGGCGTGTCCCGCAACTGCTTGCTGAGCAGGCTCACCTGCCGTGAGTACGGGGCCAGCACCGCGAGCTTGCCCTGACACCCGCCGTCCGGTCCGAGGGTCCGCAGGAAGTTGGCAAGCGCGCGCGCCTCCGATGGATTGGTGTACTTCGACTGGCCGCTGTTCGGACCTACCTCATGGGTGGTGGCATCGTCGCGGCACCACGGCACGTCGAGCCAGACCACGGCACGGTCACGAAGACCGCTCGGGGTGCGGAAACCGTGACGCACCCGCTCGACCGGTTCGCCTTGCTTGTCCAGGGTGCGGTTCATCAACCGCCCCTGGTAGTACGCCTCGGAGATCAGCCGGCCGATGTCCGGGTGCATGCGGTGCTGGCCGATCAACTGCCCTGCGGACGCTCCCTTCGCCTCCGTGTCCGTGACGAGACGGTCCGCACCCGTGGCCACGGCGCAGTACTCGTACAGACGGTGGAAGGTCTTCAGCCACTCCTTCGAGTACTCGCGGAACTCGTCCCGGTCCGGCTGGCTGCGGCGCTCCCACGAGTCGAGCCATTCCTGGTCGAGCATGCCGGAAGCCCGTGGTTTGAGGCGGCCGAGGATGTGAGCCACCGGGTCCAGCTTGTCGATCCCCTTGTGATAGTCCTCGTACCGGTAGGGATCCAGCTGCTTGTGGTCACCGATCAGCAGCCAGCGATGACCTGCCTGGAGTGGCAGCGCGAGGTCGAACGCGTGCGCCTTGCCCGCCTCCTCGACGATCGACCAGTCGAACGCCTGACCAGCGGCGAGGGCGACCAGGTCGCCGGCGCTGGTGGTGCAGTACGTGAGGTTCGCGCCGCGTTTGACCAGCTCGACGAAGTCCGACGAACGGGGGCCGAGGTCCCCCTGCTCCTGCATCATGTTGATCTCGCTGACCATGGCCTTCGCGTCGTCCAGCCAGGCGAGCTGCACCTCGCTGGGCGAACTCATGGCTTCGAGCTGGGAGATGCTGCGCTGGAGCACCGTCCTGGCCACGCCCTCGACGCCGTCCTCCGGCAGGGTGGTTCCGGCCTTGTGCGGACCCCGCAGCCGGATCTGTAGCGGCCTGTCGTCTTCGGGTACGTCCTGGAACGCCTCGCCCACCTTCGACCTGAGCACGTCGACGGCTCCGTGGGCCTGGGCCGTGACCAGCACCTGGACGACGGGATCCTCGGTGATGATCTCGCGCAGCAGCCAGGCGACGAGGGTGGTCTTGCCCGTGCCGGGCGGCCCTTGCAGCGTGTAGATGGGTCGAACCCGCAGGATGTCCTCGATGCTGGCCCGCTTGGGCTCGTCGACCCGTTCGTGGTCGAGTTCGACGGGAAGCTCGGAGGCGCCGGTGTCCATGCGGACGTGGCTCGGGGTGGCCAGCGAGCGCAGGAGGTATCCGTGCTGGTCGAGGGCGTCGATGGCCTTCTTACGACGCCGGAACAGACTGATCTGCCCGGGCATGCCAGCGCTGCGGAGGAACCCCTCCTTCTCCAGCTTCACCCGCCCCTTGCTCAGGCCCGGGCGGCTGAGCGTGATGCACTCGGTCGCCTGGTCCATGTCGTCGACCTGCCACACGTTGCCGTCGTCGTCGGACTGGGGGTCCCGGGGCGGGAGCTTGAGGCGGGCGCCGTCGCGGGCTCCCGACAGGATCACCTTGCGGTCGCTGCCCCGTACCTCCTTCTGCAGGAAGTCGATCAGGTCCACGCGGAACGGCTCGAAGATCTCGTGTCCTTCGGGGCGCGCGCGCTCCTTGACCACGGCCCGCTCCACGCCGTCCTCCTGCCACGGGGCGCGGACGACTTCGTACGGGAAGATCTGCGAGTCGAGGAGGAGCAGCTCGATCTGATTGCTCACGCGGACGAACTCGTGGAAGCGGCCGAGCTCGCGCGAGACCTGGGCACTGCGATCGATCTTCGGTAGCGCGAGCTCCCACGACGTGGCGTTCTGCGCGATCGTACGGTCGCGGGCCACCTCGTCCCTGGCATAGGCGAACACGCGGCCGGGCGGGAGTTCGCGGAAGCTGTCGTCGCCCTCGCTGTAGAGCAGCGGCTGGGCGGACCGGCAGTCCGCGACCTGCCAGCTGGACGTGCCGTCCTTCCCCCGGTGCGGCGTGATCCTCAGGCTGAGCCTGCCGCCGACGAGGATGAAGTACGGCCTGTTGGGGACGGCGTACAGAAGGGGCTTCTGCAGGTCCTGGCGGACGAACTCGCAGGCCTCCTTCCGGTGGATTGGGTCCCCGGGGATGAAGGTCCCCATTGGGTCGAGGCGCAGGTGGTCGCGCAGCCCGCTGTCCATCAGGTGATCGATGAACTCCGGCCGTCGCAGATCGAGGGCCAGGACGTATTGGGCGTCTTCCTGCTGGGTGCGCAGTGGGTTCGCCAGGGCCCGCGTGATGTCCTGGATCCGGCCGATGATGTCGTACGGCGCGGTCAGGCGCTCCAACGGGTCTTCGGCGACGAGGTCCAGCAGCAGCTTGCGTTCAGCTTCGGTCAGCTCGGCCCTGGCGGTGTCGATGGTCTTGAGCACCCGTGCGTGACGCTCGGGCGGGGGATTGGTGGTGAAGCGTTCAAGGTCGAGGAGCAGCCGTGCGCAGAGGATGCCGAAGGCGAACCAGTCGTCGTCTTGACGCCAGGCAGTCACGCCCCCCGTGGTGCGCTCGGGTGGGACCGGCCAGCCGACAGGGGGCTGGGTCCCCACCGGACGGCCCAGTTTGACGGACCACTCGAAGCCGCCGAGTCGCAGGGACTCGGCACCGAGGTCCTCGTCGAAGAAGAGGGAGTCGAGGTCCACGCCCCGGTGCAGGACCTGTCGCTCGTGCAGCAGGTTCAGCCCTGTGGCGACGCGCCGTAAGCCGTTCCACAACTGTTCGCGTGCGGCTGTCCCGCGGTTCGAGAGCCACGGGTAGCGTGCCCGGCGTCGCAGCGCGGTGGCGACGCGCTCGTAGCCTGGCGCCTCCAGGACCATGACGAAGCAGTGGTGCCCCCGGTCGAGGCCGGCGTCCTTCAGCACGACCAGGGCGTCGTCAGCCCTGGGGCTGCTCGCGATCTTGTACAGGGTGCGCAGTTCGTGGTCCCAGAGGGCGCGCTGCACCCTGTCCGGTTGTTCACCCTCGTACGTCCACGTCTTGAGCAGGTACGTGTAGCCGTCGCTGAAAGCCTCCCAGACCTGGGATTCGCCATCACCCGGGTGCGGACCCGCGGTGATCTCGTACCTGTTCTGCAGAAGCAACGTCCCGATTGTGGGAGCCGTCATCCATCCACCTTCACGACCTGGAGAGCGGGTGAGCAGACACTACGTGCGGCCCTACCTGGCCGCGCGAGTGAAGCGTGATCCTACTCACGCTCGTGGAACCATTGCGGCTGGTTTCGGACATCCGCACGCACAACTCGGCAGGATCGAGGCAGGTTGTCGCGGAGCCCTTGTCTACCTGGGAGTTCGAAGGTCTTTCCGGCTGCTCGATTCACCTCCGGGCGGGTTGGTAGTACAGGGCAAGTGCTGCCAACACCTCTGAACATGCGCCCTGTTGGAGTGTCAGTGGTCCTTCCTATGGTGGAGAGATGGCAAATGGGGTGTGGCACACCGGATATGGCATAGAGATCAATCTGTCCCTGCCCGACCTCGGTCACCCGGGGCGTCCCGATCTGCTGCGGGAGATCACGGCCAGGGTCTCCGACCGCGACCCGCAGTTGCTCGAATGTCTCGCACACCACGACGGGCGGGAATGCCTGTCGGAGACCGGCGGGAAGTCGCCGTGGATGTTCATCCGCCGAGGCCGGGTCGGGGGCCGGCGGCCGCTCGTGGCCTCACACCTGCCGATTACGCACAAGGCGACGCCGGCGGAGAGCGCTCAGCACAAGGCCACCAAGGAGCGGATCGTCGAGACCGCCGTGCGGTACGGCCTGGGCGCCGAAGCTGAGGTTCCCATGGCCAACCGGCGGAGCGTCTTGGACGCCGTCGTCACCGGACCTGGCGGCTTACGGATCGGCTGGGAGATCCAGTACCACCACCTCAGTCCCAGCAGCGTGCACCGGCGTTCGGTCAACGCCGTGGAGCACGGCATCACCCTGCTGTGGGTGGCGAAAGACCGGACGGCCTCCCTGATCGACCGGGCTCCGTGGGCGCGTGTGGACGACATGCCGTGGAAGGACATCGCCGACGGCAAGGAGATGGTGATCCGTGGTGGGTATCGGCACCTTGAGGTCTGGAAGTGCGTGCCGAGCAGCGAGCGTCACTGCCTCGTCAGCGAGGGCGCCGGCCATTGCGGCGCGATTCACGCGGACTGGTTCGTGCCCGCGCTGTGCCTCCCGGAGAAGAAGCCGGTCTTCATCGAGGACCTGGTCCTGCAGAGCGCGACGGGCGAGAGCGTCCCGGTCTACGTGCCCAGTCGGGGCAGTGGCCGTGCTGGGCGGCACATGTGGGTGTCGGCGGCCGATCGTGCGCTGTGGGAGGAGATCGTCGACGAGAAGACGACGCTGCCCGTGGCCCCGGTCGAAGAAGACGACGACGTGATCACCTTCGCCGAGCAGGAGATCGACCGCACCTGCCGGGCAGGCGAAGACAGCTGGTTCATCGGCGACGCCCGGCCTCTTCGCGATCTCGACCAACCGACCGGCGGCTTCACCCTCCCCCGCCTGCCGGTCCGACGCCCCAGCGATCCGACACAGATCACTCCCGTCGAGCGGGCGGCGGCCTCCGCGGCCCTGGGCTGCCCGCCATGGGAGCTCGGGCTGTGCGCCGGCTGCAGCCAGATGATGCGGCGGTACGGGCAGAACGCGGCCATGTACTGCAACGTGTGCCGGGCCGTCCTCAACGGGCGATAACCGGGAACTGCAACCAAAACTGCAACCACACACGTCGAAGGGCCCCACCGCGAACGATGGGGCCCTTCAACGAATTGCCCGGTGAGAGCAATGGCGGAGGATACGAGATTCGAACTCGTGAGGGGTTGCCCCCAACACGCTTTCCAAGCGTATCGTCCAGGCGCTGCGGTACCCACAGCTTGACCTGGACTTCCCCGGGGAGTCAAGCTCCCCGGAATGCCCTAGGCGACTTGTCTAGCAATGGTTACGACTCAATGGCCTTGAGTCCCTGGTACGCCTCTCGCAGATCTGCGCTCTCTGGAAGCTGTCGAGCCTCTACAGCCCTCACGACTTCCAGCGCTCTCCAGTGGTTAGAGGGAACTACTCGGCCGGACAGAATGGCTTTCTGCGCAGAGTCGCATGCTTCGTCCAGTCGGTCATCCTTGAGGAGCACCAAAGCAAGGTCGATATTCGCCGATGCCACGCGCCTAGGCCACTGGCTCACATCATCACTGGGGCTCAGTCTCTTGATGACTTCCCTTGCGTACGGCTCTGCCCCTGAATCCCCAAGCCATGCAAGGGTTGTTGCTGTGTAGGAGAGTGCCTTTGCAGGGTCGTACCGGTAGTGATGCTCTGGAGTGTCCGGCGTGCCCCTGGAAGCTGAGAGAGCCTGTACCCGCTCGATAGCCGAGTAAGTCTCTGTGGCGTTCCCTAGGCGTGCGTTCGCCCTGCCCTCTTGGGCGGTTGCCTGGATGATCGCAGAGCCACCAGCAGGAGCTATCTCCTGTGCTGCGCGGGAGAGTTCAACGGCTTGGACGTAGTCCCCATCGGTGAGGACTCTCCAAGCCTCAGTCTCATAGCACCAAGCTTCGATCTCAGGATGTCCGGCTTCCCTGGCTAGCGTTGCTGCTGTCTGGAGTCGAGCCGTAGCGGCATCGTCTTGCATCAGGTCGATATGGACCGTAGCCCCGAGCAGAGACAGCCAACCCCCTATGACCAACAAGCGTCGGTGCTCAGACAGGGTCTTCTTTCCGTCCAGGAGCTTTACGACGTAACCCGAGTGCTTACGGACTCTCCTCAAGAGGTCTTCCGGCTTGGCTTTCGGGTAGGCCATGGCCAACTCATCAAAGGCACGCTCAAGACGCTCAAGGGTGGCGTTTCCTACGTCGCTTGCCTGTACGCGCCGAGCAAGCTCCCATGCGTCCATCTCATCATCATGAGAGCCGCTGTCTTCCACAGTCAGGGATAGCCCGAGGTATTCGTTAACGGCTTGGGTCAACTCGGGTGAAGGAGCCTGTTTCCCATTGAGTACGCGACTCAGATAGGCAACGTCATAGTGCAACTCCCTGGCTGCGCCTCTGAGGCTCTTCCCCTGTGCCTTGAGTGCCGTCCGTACCTCAGACCCGAAGTCGATCATGGTGCAGCTCCCGTTGACTGTTGACCTCCATCGTAGTCAACGCTGGTCAACTGCCCTATGGCATCGGCGCATCGGTTGTGTGGACAGACGCAAAACCACCCGACCACATGCAGGGTGATCGGGTGGGCCGACTACAGGAGCCGACATGGCGAACCGTACCGCCGACCATGGCACCGACAGCAAGCCGGATCACGTGCCCATTGATGTTCAGACGATGCGCGAGACAGCCGCATCTCTGCTGGCTGAGGATGCTGAGCTTCCCAGCAGTGAGGAGCTGGAGACAACGACTCTCCTACTGCGGGGAATGATCATGGTGGCCATTCCGGAGATCGAGACTGCTGCCGGAAAGCTCCCCGAGGATGACGTACCGCGTGCATGCGCTCTGGCGTGCGTAGGAGAGGCCCGTATGCGTCTGAGGCTGGAACCCTCCAACGGGACTCTTCCGGCGGCTGTAGCGCACGCTCAGAGGCTCGCACGGTCCGTCAGAGCGCTATCTGACCACTACGTGAATCTCGGGGGTCATGAGTGACCGTGCCGACTGTGCATGTCTGTAGGGCGTGCGACGAACCGATTGCCAATCCGGTAGACGCTGTAGCCGTTGCTCATGAAGTCGGCAACTCCGGTCCTGGTTGGACTGTTTGGGCTCACCGTTGGCACGCGGACCAGGTGGACATCATTGATCCAGACCTACTCAGGATCATGATTCGCATCTGGGCTGCAAAGCTCCCTCGCTGAGCACCAGCAGAGGAGCGCTCGTTCCCTTTGGTGGGGTCGGGCGCTCTTCTGTTTCCAGAAGCGGAATCACTCCCTCTCGTTTGTCAGTGCCTCATGGGACAGTCATAGCTCAAGTAACCGACGTCCCATGAGGAGGAAGCATTAACAAGCCAGCACGTAAGAGAGCCGACAAGTTGAAGGTGGGCGATAGCCTCAAACTGTGGAATGGCAAGACTGCTGAAGTGCTCTCGATTGAACCAGCAATCAACCAGGTAGGCAGAAAGGCATTGATCCTCACCCTGTACAAGTCACCCAAGATGGCGGTGAAGACAGGGCGCATCATGACCATGCACTATCCGGCGTAGTAGCAACCCGAGTCGACCACACCCCCAGGGATGGCCCGTAGAGCCGCCTGTACGCCCCTCAGAGCCCCTGTCTGCTGCTCCTGGCCTCCCAGTGCCAGACAGGCTCTGCGGGGGTCTCAGGGAGCCCTGTAGGGCGCAGAGCGCCACTGGTAGACTCCAGGTCCCTGGACAGTATGGAGATAGGGAATATCTAGAGAAAAGATATATTCCTCCTTCGGAGGAATTAATATCTATCGGAATCTCTTCCCTATTTACTTATATAAAAGAACAAGTGTAACTCTGTTCTATCAGCCCAGCACTGATTCCGTCAAGTATTGACGAGACGACACACCGTCTGGTACGCGACTCTCGACTATCGACCCATTTCCCCATGGAATACAGGAGTAACTAGAAGGCCATTTCTTGAGTTATCGAGAAAACGGAAAATCCATTCCTTCCCGAAATGGCTTCAACAGGAGTAACTCCATCATGGATGGATCCCTCGATTTACCAGGAGTCTCGGCTATTTCTTAATTTAATTCCGATTACCCGTATCCATTTTTGGATATCAGCCATTTCGACGAAGAATAGAAGTAGCCATTCTTTGAAGAAATGGATATTTCGATAAAGAATTGAATTTCGAGGTACCCCACCCTTAAAATTTCTGTAAAGAAATGGGGTGGTGTCTGGTCTCACGAAAATATCTCTGACTGTTCCTGGTGTCAGTATCCGGAGAGAAAGCCCCTTGAAGTCGTCTGTACGGCTCTGTACGGGGCTTGATTAGCTCTCCTGGTCTCTCCGCCCTAGCTACGCCCTATGGGGCGCTCAGCCGCGCCCCCCGGGTATGCGCGTAGCCACAATGACATAGAGGGACACCGGAGCGGAGCGACGGGGGACCAGGCATAACCAGAGAGAGACCAAAGGCGGAGACGCGCCAGCGTCGGAGCATCACCAAAGGGAGATACCTAAGCCAGAGGAGCGTAGCGACGATGGCGGGTATCCAAGGGACCAAGGGATTACCCCTAACTCTTGGTCTCTCTTGGAATGAAACCCGCTGGCTCTGCCAGCGTGGGTTATTTAGTATTCTTCCTTGGTATCTTTCTCTTAGTATTCTTTGGTCACAAATCCTTGGTACCCCCCCTCACAAATATTTGGTACCCCCCTCACAAATATTTGGTACCCCCCTCACAATATTTTGTGACCCCCTATCGGCCGTACTCCTCTGCCTCTAGTCGTGCAAGACGTTCCCACTCATTCTCGGTAGATTTAGCGGGCGGTAGAGCCTTTCTGGTGTTCTTGTAACCACTCGTAAGGGCCTTACCCTCCTTGGCTTCATTGTGGGCTCTCTGGCTAAGCTCAGCGGCCTTACGGACGTCCAGAGGCGTTGGCACATAATCCCTGGTGTGGTTGTAGCTAATGGCGTAGCGCGGTGCTCGATCACTGTCTCTGACGTTCTCAATAGCCGTTCTTGGCTTGGCCGCTAGCTTCTCCTTCGGCTTTATGGTGACCTCTTGCTGAGTATGGATGTACTTAGGGTCAAGCGCCTTATAGGCGGCAGGGATAGTCAGGATGTAGTCGTTGGTATCTCCGTCTGTCTCGTTTCCCTCAACAATGAGCCAGCCTTGTTCCTTTAACTCGCGTACATAGTTGGTGATGGAGTTCGGAGTAACGTTCATCAGCTCTGCCAGTCTCTTGCGTCCTGGGTTAGCCTTTCTGTTCTGCTGTGCATGGTCTTCGATGATTAGCCATAGCTTCATTGCTTGGGGTGTCAGGTCATAGGTGTAAAGAATTGCCTTGCTGCTCTGGTAATACTCGCCATCCTTGTATCTGACGTCTGCGCCGTCTAACACATCAACGAGAATTTTGTTTGTGTCAGTCATTTCTGTTAAACTCCTTATAGAGATTCTGCTTATGGTTCACGTTGCTCGGAACACTCATTTCTCGCCCTTTCGCTGGGTTGGTCACCCCTCAGAGGCCCTACAGGTTCCCCCCGATTCCTGTAGGGCCTCTCTCTTTAGTCCTCTGGCCACTGGATACGCTCACCCTGGAACAAGAGCTGATAGGTGCTCTTAGCCTTCACAGGGCGCTCTACTGCTAGATAGCCGTGCTCCTCTAGCTCCTTTGCAGCACGCCATACGGTGCTATCGCTGCGCCCCATAGTCTTGGCCAGGTTTCCATAGCTCATGCGCACAGAGCCATTCCCGTCCTTCAGTCCAATCAGTACGAGCCATAAATGCTTTGCCATGACTCCAATGGAGAAATCCCACACGAACTCATGAGGTACGAGAGCGTATCCGTCCTCTTTCCCTGGAATGGCCATACGAACAAAATCGGTAGACATAGCTGTCCCCTTCTCTGAATTGGGTTTCTTTGATCTGTTTCTATTATGACATAGATTAGAGAGAATTTATTTACCAGCCCTCAGCCGGCGTGGTACGCCTATTTCGCCAAATAAAAAAGCCCCAGAGCGTTAAGGTCTAGGGCTTTCTTTCATTATCCGTTGTTCCCAGTGGCTCCAGCAGAGTAGTTGTTGGGCAATACCGTGAATCCGACATTGATAGCGCATCGTGAGGGAGTCATCATCGAATTGAAGTGGGTATACGTGACATCGAAACTCGATATGTAGCCGTAGTAGTTCAGGGCTCCAGTCGAGTTCTGACCAAAGTAGATCCTAGCCGGAACCATCTGCATTGGACCCTGTACAACCGTGTTCACTGGACCATTGGTCTGTAGTGGTGCTGGGACTGTTCCGTGAGATGGGGTTGTCTGGCTCACCAGGGTATTGATGCCCATGAGGTTGTAGAAAGCCTCTACGTCCACGCGTGCGCCGAATACTCCCGCTAGGGTCTGTCTATAGGCCTGGTCCCACAGTTCATAGGTTCTGTCGAACAGCAACGAGAAATTGACTACTGATTGTAGTGGTGTGTTGTACTGCCCCGGGTCATCAGGGTTACGAGCCCAGTTAGGTAACACGCCGTTGTTTACGTCGACAGCTCTTGATTCCTGGATAGTGGAAGGGTTGTACAGGAAGTTGATTCGGAACGTGATGTTTCCGGGCCAACTCTCGTTGACCCCTGCTCCAGCTACCATGACTCCTCTGTGGAATGACTTACTGGTTCCGACGTTGTAGTCATCGGTTCTTGCCGGTTGGGTAGCTCTATTGGCTCCTCCCACATTCAGGATGCTGGGATGGAACGGGGGATTCTCAAAGACGATGTTTCCAGGTCTCCCCTTGATTACCGGATACTGGGCTCCGGATATTGGCTCTTCTGGTAGCTTGATAGCCATTTCTTTTCCTTTCTGGGTTTGCGGTATCCTTTCCCTAGAGAACAAATAACGTATATGGCCATACGTTCCTTATGAAGACTCCCCCTAGCGATGTGCTACGCCAGGGGGAGTTTTCGCTTTAGTAGGTCCGTAGGTGAAGTGGGCTCAATTGGTTGAAGCGAACTCCCCTCCGTTCTTCCGGCTTCCATGAGACAGCCTTATCGATCAGTCCAGCGGCTCTCAAGGCCGCTAGGGCGTCCTCATAGCTACTTCCTGGGAACTCCTTCACGAACCATGCTTCTAGCTCGTTAGAGAGGCTCTGGCGGTCTTCCAGTACGGTCAATAGCGCTATGGCCTCAGAGCTCAGTTCTTCCATAGCGGCTCACAGCAAGTGCAGGTGAGTCGTACGCGCTCCCATGAATCCCTGGGTACTTGAAGTCAGCTCATGCACCATTCCTAGGCGCTTCAGAGCCTCTAGTACGTCTCGGAAATTCACCCCTGGGTAAGACTCGTTGAAGTCGTGTTGAACCTCGCTGGTCACGGCTGGAATGTTCTGGACCTCATACGTCTTGATGATGTTGATTAATCCAGATCCGGCATGCTGGGTGAGTTCCTGTAGTCGCTGCTCCTCTGCCATCTGAGCTACGACACGTGCCTTTTCTTCCGCCAGTGCTCTACGCTCGGCCTGTACTTCCGGATCTAAATTCGTGCTCCACCAAGAGCGCTCTTGTGCGCCGAAGCTGAAAGCCTTGTTATCTGTCATTGTTCTGTTCCTTGTCTGCTCACTCTGTACCAATGAGGTTTGACCGTACGGTCAACGTCTAAATATCCAGCGCGCTCGGCCTCTGCAACGGTTCTCTGAACTACGTTACTTTTACTGTTTGCTCCGAGCGCCTTGCTCAGTTCTTCTTGGTTTATCTGGCCTCCGTCCAAAGTGAACGAGAGCATGAGTATCAATACTTTAGCTCTTGCGCTCAGATCCTCTTTGCTCAGGAAATTCCAGAGTGGGGCCGGATCAAAGGTGCGATCATGATTAAGCAGTGCCAACGTTCTTTCCCTTCTTTCGTTCGGTGATGATGTAAGCTAGGAGTAGTAGGATTTGCAGGGATGCGGACAGCAGTAGCAAGCTCATTAGAAACCTGCCTCTACTAGCTCAGCAGTAAAGCCCTCTAGGCTTCCCTGTACGGCTGCTAGAGCCTCTTCTAGTCGCTCTCTGAGGGATCGGGTCATAGATGCTTGGTCGGCTCTCGTGAGGGCGTACAAGACCTTGGCTCCAAGGCTTAGGTTTGATGGTAATTCTGAAAAATGCATGACTAATTCCCCCTAGGGATGTTGGTGTAATGTTTGCTCGCAACTCCATTATATCAACATTCCGCTAAAATAGCGGAATCCTAGAAATGACTGAACCCCACCAGAGGTAATTCTCCAGTGGGGTTCTTTCTTTTATTGGCTCAGCTAGGCGTATGGGTTTATTGATTCTCTCTCGCTGCCCCAAGAGGTATTACCCTCGGACTTGGTGCCGCGCGCACTGCTGAAACCGTGCAGGAACTCAGTGCTGCGCTTGAAACCGCCCTTGAACGCGCCGATGGTGTCGCCTAGGGGTGAGTCCAGGGCTGTGCTGGCTACCTGGTCAATGGCTCCCATGTCCGGGATGGCTGCGCCTGGTACTTCATTACTCATGATCGTTCCTCTTTCTGTGTGCTGGTTGGCCTCCCGCTATCTCCCTCCCTCTATTGTCCCAGGGTTTGTACTGATCTTGGATACGAGAAAGCCCCCAGACGCTGCGTCCAGGGGCTCTCTAGGGTCTCGGGTCAGTACCTGTCTCCCAAGCCCTGTACGGCATTCACAGCCCTGGTACTGGCCATGTCTGCGCCGTACCGGCGGAGCATGGCAGGAGACTTCCAACCCCGAATGGTCATGATGTGCTCTCCCGAGACTCCAGCCGCTTTCAGGTCATCGGCCCACGTGTGGCAGAACGAGTGAGGGGACACACAGGAAGGGTCGTAACCGGCTTCCTCCGCCCACTTCTTCACCAGCCGGTGCAGCCCTGCGTACAGGAGCCGTGAGCGGTTCCGGGTACCAAGCCAGAGCCAATCCGTACGGTCGGCAAGCTTGTGTGTCGCACGGACCCTCAGCCAACGAGCAAGAGCCTTCACAGTCTTGGGCTGAAGCGGGATGACTCGGCCGTCCAGAGAGTTCCTGTCCATCTTGATCGGGACGACTACCAGGGTTCCCCGAGCAAGGTCCAAGTCCTGTACGCGGAGGTTCAGGAGTTCGTCAGAGCGCAGACCCTCAGTGAGTACGCGGATGATGGCGTGATCCCGAACGGTCTGGAAGTCGCGCACCTTGGCAGAGCCGTTCCCCGTGGCCTTGAGCATGTCGGCAACGAACTCACTGGACAGGGTCTTGGGCTTCCCCAGAGGAGGGGTGGCGTACCTCTGAAGCTTGGGGTCGTCGTACGGGTTGGCGTGGTCGTACTCCTCTTCCAAGTACACGAACAGTGCACGCAAGTTGCGCTGCACAGTGTTCGTCCCTCCCGTGTAACCACCCTTGCCATCTTGCGACTTGGGTACGTCGTGCTCCTGGTAGTACCAGCGGAAGAACTTGTTCAGCGTGGCTGTGTCACACGTGGTGAAGTCTCCTGCCGTCTTCCGTGCGGTGAGCCAGTGGTGAAGCTGAGTCGCTGCGTACTTGTACGCGTTGATCGTCCGGCGCTGGTACGGCCGTCCATGCTTGTTCGTGGTCGTGCTGAGGTGAAGCTCAAGCTCAGCGATCAGAGCCAACCGGGCATCCTCAGAGCCCTTCACAGCCCGTACCGGCCTGAGCACAGGTGCGGCTGTCTCGGTTGTCGTGCTGGTGCTGCGCTGCTGGCTGCGGAGAGGGCTACGTGCCATGGCCTAGGGCTCCCTGTGTCGAGCCGCTAGACAAGTCCCTATTACCCAAGCGTCTTGCCTAGCAGCGTCTCAGTGGTGAGCCGCAGTGCCAACAGAAGAGGGGCCTAACCCACGTTTCCGCAGGTCAGACCCCTTCTGGCGGAGGATACGAGATTCGAACTCGTGAGGGGTTGCCCCCAACACGCTTTCCAAGCGTGCGCCCTAGGCCACTAGGCGAATCCTCCGCCGCAAACAATACAAGACGTTGAGGAGTGCTCGCGAACCTGTTGGCGCCAAGATCGCTTCGAGACCGTTTCGAGATCTTCGCGGGGGTGTTCCAGGACCTTCCGGCGGGCGCGGACGGAGGGGGAGGTGGACCGGTGGGGGTGGGGATCCGCTAAGGTGGGCGTCAGCCCCTCACGTGGCGCTATCTGACTGAACTCCCCCAGGGCCGGAAGGCAGCAAGGGTAGGTCGGCTCTGGCGGGTGCGTGGGGGGCCCTTGCGTTTCCGGGTGGTGGTTCCCGGGGCCGGTTGTCAGTCGGCCCGGATAACCTCGTAGGTGTGTCGTCCCTTGCGCTGTACCGCCGCTACCGCCCCGAGTCGTTCGCCGAGGTCATCGGGCAGGAGCATGTCACTGACCCGCTGCAGCAGGCGCTGCGGAACAACCGGGTCAATCACGCGTACCTGTTCAGCGGTCCGCGCGGGTGCGGCAAGACGACCAGCGCGCGCATCCTGGCCCGCTGCCTGAACTGCGAGCAGGGGCCGACGCCCACCCCGTGCGGGGAGTGCCAGTCCTGTCGGGACCTCGCGCGCAACGGGCCGGGTTCGATCGACGTCATCGAGATCGACGCCGCGTCGCACGGTGGCGTGGACGACGCCCGTGACCTGCGGGAGAAGGCGTTCTTCGGGCCCGCGTCGAGCCGCTACAAGATCTACATCATCGACGAGGCGCACATGGTCACCTCGGCGGGGTTCAACGCCCTGCTGAAGGTGGTCGAGGAGCCGCCGGAGCATCTCAAGTTCATCTTCGCCACGACCGAGCCCGAGAAGGTCATCGGCACGATCCGGTCGCGTACCCACCACTACCCGTTCCGGCTGGTACCGCCCGGGACGCTGCGGGACTACCTCGCGGAGGTCTGCGGCAGGGAGGGCATCCCCGTCGAGGACGGCGTGCTGCCGCTCGTCGTGCGGGCCGGGGCGGGGTCCGTGCGTGACTCGATGTCGGTGATGGACCAACTGCTGGCCGGCGCCGCCGAGGACGGTGTGACGTATGCCATGGCGACGGCGCTGCTCGGGTACACGGACGGCTCGCTGCTCGACTCGGTCGTGGACGCCTTCGCGGCCGGCGACGGGGCGGCCGCCTTCGAGGTGGTGGACCGGGTGATCGAGGGGGGCAACGATCCGCGCCGGTTCGTCGCCGACCTCCTGGAGCGCTTGCGCGACCTGGTGATCCTCGCCGCTGTGCCGGACGCCGGGGAGAAGGGGCTGATCGACGCCCCCGCCGATGTCGTCGAGCGGATGCAGGCCCAGGCGTCCGTCTTCGGTGCCGCCGAGCTGAGCCGCGCCGCCGACCTGGTCAACACCGGGCTCACGGAGATGCGCGGGGCGACCTCGCCGCGCCTCCAGGTGGAGCTGATCTGCGCCCGGGTGCTGCTGCCCGCCGCCTTCGACGACGAGCGTTCGCTCCAGGCCCGGCTCGACCGGCTGGAGCGGGGCGCCTCCTTCGCGACCACGGGACCGGGTCCCGCCATGGGGTACGTCCCCGGGCCCGAGGCGCTGGCCCACGCGCCCGTGCCCGCCGCCCCGGCCGTGGCGCCCGGCGGTGGGCCCGCCGCCGCCCGCGCGGCGGTACGGGGGGACGCGTCCGCGCCGGTCCAGGCACCGCCTCCCGCCGCTGCGGCCCCGCCCGCCCCGCCCGTCCACGAAACCCCGGCGGCCCCGCCCGCCGCTGCTCCCGCTTCCGCGCCCGCCGGCGGTCAGCGGCCCGGGGCCTGGCCCACGGCCGCCGCGCCGGAGTCGGGCCGCCGCCCCGGTGGCTGGCCCACGGCCTCCGCCCCCGGCCAGTCGCAGCCCCCTCGGGCCGCCGCCCCCACGCCCACCGCTCCCGCCAGCGCGCCGCAGGCTCCCGGAGCCGCCGAGCCGAGCGCGGGCATGGCCCAGGGTGCCGCCCAGGTGCGGAACATGTGGCCGGACGTCCTGGAGGCGGTGAAGAACCGCCGCCGGTTCACCTGGATCCTGCTCAGCCAGAACGCGCAGGTCACCGGCTTCGACGGCAGCACGCTGCAGATCGGCTTCCTCAACGCGGGGGCCCGCGACACCTTCGCGAGCAGCGGCAGCGAGGACGTGCTCCGCCAGGCCCTCGCCGAGCGCTTCAACGCGCAGTGGAAGATCGAGACCGTCATCGACCCGTCGGGGGGCGGCGGTGCGCCTCCGCAGGGCGGTGGCGGCCGTCCCCACACCGCCGCGCCGCCGTACCAGCCCCCCGCGCCCCAGCAGAGCTACGAGCCCCGCCCGGCCGCCCCCGCGGAACCGGAGCCGAGCCGGCCGCAGCCGTCGCCCCGTCCGGCCCAGCAGTCGCAGGCGGGCGGCGCGCCCGCACCGGAGCCCGCGCCCCCGGCGTACGCCGCTCCCCCGCACGCGGTCGCGCCCGAGGACGACATCCCCGAGGCCGACGACCCGGACCTGGTCGACTCGGCGCTCTCCGGGCACGAGCTGATCGTCCGCGAGCTGGGCGCCACGGTCATCGAGGAGTTCACCAACGAGTAGAACGGGCGACCGAGCGGTGGTCTCGGGGCAACCACCCTCCACCGCTCCGGCCCCGCGCTACGGCTCACCACGGCTGCCCACGGCTCACCACGGCTGCCATCACCGCGCGCCACGGCCCGCCCCAGGCCCCTCGGCCTCGTCCGGGCCGCCGTCGCCGCTTCTCCCGTCCCGGCCGCCGTCGCCGCTCCTCCCGGACCGTCCACGGACCGGAGGCCGGACCGTCCACGGACCGGAGGCCGTCAAGGGCGTCGCGCCCCGGCGGTTAGGCTGCATCCCGTGAAGGTCCTCGTCATCGGCGGCGGCGCCCGCGAACACGCCCTGTGCCGCTCTCTCTCCCTCGACCCCGAGGTCACCGCTCTCCACTGCGCTCCCGGCAACGCCGGCATCGCCGAGGTGGCCGAACTGCACCCGGTCGACGCTCTCGACGGCGACGCCGTCGCGCGCCTCGCCGCCGACCTGGGCGCCGGGCTGGTGGTCGTCGGTCCCGAGGCCCCGCTCGTCGCCGGGGTCGCCGACGCCGTGCGCGCCGCGGGCATCCCCTGCTTCGGCCCCTCCGGCGAGGCGGCCAGGCTGGAGGGCTCCAAGGCGTTCGCCAAGGACGTGATGGCCGGGGCCGGCGTCCCGACCGCCCGCAGCTACGTCTGCACCAACCCGGCCGAGATCGACGCCGCGCTCGACGCCTTCGGCGCCCCGTACGTGGTGAAGGACGACGGTCTCGCCGCGGGCAAGGGCGTCGTCGTCACCGACGACGTCGAGACGGCCCGCGCCCACGCCCTGGCCTGCGAGCGCGTGGTCATCGAGGAGTTCCTCGACGGCCCCGAGGTCAGCCTCTTCGCGATCACGGACGGCACGACCGTGCTGCCGCTCCAGCCCGCGCAGGACTTCAAGCGCGCCCTCGACGACGACCAGGGCCCGAACACCGGCGGCATGGGCGCCTACTCCCCGCTCCCCTGGGCCGACGCCGGGCTGGTCGACGAGGTCATGCGGACGGTGCTCCAGCCGACCGTCGACGAGCTCCGCCGCCGTGGCACCCCGTTCTCCGGGCTGCTCTACGCGGGCCTCGCGATCACCTCGCGCGGCGTCCGGGTGATCGAGTTCAACGCCCGTTTCGGCGACCCCGAGACCCAGGTGGTCCTGGCCCGTCTGAAGACCCCGCTGGCCGGTGTCCTGCTCGGCTCCGCCGAGGGCACGCTCGACGTGCTGCCGCCGCTGAAGTGGCGCGACGAGGCCGCCGTCACCGTGGTCATCGCTTCGCACAACTACCCCGGCACACCGCGCACGGGCGACCCGATCAAGGGGCTCGACGCCGTCGCGGAGCTGGACGCCCCGCACGCGTACGTCCTGCACGCCGGGACGAAGAGGGACGGCGACGCGATCGTCAGCGCGGGCGGCCGGGTGCTGTCCGTGACCGCGACCGGCAAGGACCTCGCGACCGCCCGCGAGCGCGCCTACACGGCGGCCGGCCGGATCAGCCTCGACGGCTCCCACCTCCGCACCGACATCGCCCGCCGGGCCGCGGAGGGCTGACACCAGGGCCATCCCACCGCCCCGCGGACCGTACTGACGCGCCGCTGCCCCAAGGGGCGGCGGCGCGTCAGCAGCTTTAGCCAAAGCCATTCCATCGAGTGACGGCTGATCCATCCGGATGACGCCTGCCGAAGCCCCCAACTAGGGTGCGGCGCAAGCATTCCGGCACATGGCCCACCGGCATTGCGATGTCGGTGGCGGGTGCCACAGTGGGGGAGTGAACTACACCGCCGCGGGGGCAGAGGGGGTGACGTCCGGCCGTGTCCGGTACTGGTGCAAGTGAGGAGCCGGGTGCGCTGAGTGCGCGCGCCCGGGCCCATGCCCTGCTGCGCATCCGCGGCAGGGCGACAGCCGTCGCGATCCTGCCCTCGGCGGTGGCCGTGGTGCTGCTCGTGGCGGGTGCCCAGGGGTTCGCCGTGGGCAGCGGATGGGACACGGCGCGCTGGGCCGTCACGGCCTGCGCGGTCGTCGTGCTCCTGCTGGCCGCCACCGTCGCGGTCGCGGTCGTACGGGCGAGGCCGGCGGTCAGCCCGACCGTCCCGCTCCCGGAGCGGGACGCCCCCGACCTCTACCGCCTGGTCGGGGACCTGGCCGACCGGCTCGGGGTCCCCGCCCCTTCGGCGATAGCCCTGACGCCCGACTGCGACAGCTGGCTGGAGGACCGTACGCACCCCGCGGCGGACCCGGGGCGCGGTGGGGCACGGCCCCGCAACCGCCGGGAGCGGGTCGCTCCGGTGCTGGTCATCGGGTCGCCGTTCCTGTGGTGGATGCGGGTCGGGGAGCTACGGGCGGTGCTCGCCCCGGTCGTCGCGGGCACCGGCCCGTCCGCCCACCCCGACATAGCGGCCGCCCGCCGCTTCGTCCGCGGGCTCGACGGAGCGGTCGCCGACGCCGAGGCACCCCGGTCCGGCCCGCTCTCCGGCCTGCGCGGAGTGCTGCGCTTCTTCGTCGGCCGGACCGCCCGGCTGCTGCTGCGCAGCTGTCGCGGCCATGTCGCCGAGATGGAGCGGGGGGTCGCCGCCGCCGCGTCGGTCCGCGCCCAGGGGGTGGACTACGGGCTGCGGATCGTCGCCCAGGAGCAGGTCGGCCTCGCCTACGCGGGCTGGGACCGGCTGCTCACCCGGGTCGCCCTGCCCGCCTGGCGGATGGGCCGCTGGCCGAGCCGGCTGGACGCGGGGGTGGTGTCCGCGCTGACCGAGCTGTCCCGGCGCGACCGGCTCGCCGACGGGTTCACCTCCCGGCTCGGCGAGCGCCCCGCCTGCGATCTGCTGGAGGAGCCGGGCGCGGCCGACGAGGCGGCCTCGCTGCTGGCGGCCCGGCTGTTCCACGGCGGCCCCGCCCGGCCGGGCCCCGACTGGTCCCCGGTCGACTGGCAGGAGTACCCGGAGGAGGTCGTCGACCGGAAGTGGCGCACCGAGGCCGCCCGGCTGCACCGGGTCCTCGACGCGATGACGGCCCCGGCCGGCCTGCCCGCCACGCCCGCGTCAACCACGTCAACCACGACAACCGCCTCAGCCGCCTCAGCCGCCTCAGCCGCAGCCTCCCCGGCCCGCCCCGTCGACGCCGGGCCGCCCACCCTCGCCCGGGTCGTCGAGCATCTGGCGGGCCGCCCCGGGGCCGGTGAGGAGCTCGCCGCCGGGATCGACGCCGCGGTCGCCCGTGAGGAGGCGTCGGCCGCCCCGCGCCGGTCCGCCGAGGCCCCCGACCCGGGCGGGCCCGACGCTCTCCCGCTCTTCCCGCTCCAGCCGCCCCGTACCGGCACGGAGCTGCTGGCCGACCACGTCACGGCGATGGTCTGCTGCGCGGCGGTGGACACGGCGGGCGCGGCGCCCGGTCTCGACTGGCTCGACGGCCCCGCCCTGCTGGTCGACGGCGCCCGCCGGGCGGACCTGGGCGTCCCCGTGCTCAGCCTGGTCGAGGACGGGGACGCGGAACCGCTGCGCTCCTGGCTGGACGAGGTCGGCGTACGCATCGACAAGCCCGTGCGTCTCGTCTGACCCATCCGTCCCGGTTTTCACACCCAACACCCGGAATTACAGGCTCCGTTCCCGTCAATTCGCGACGAACGGTGACGGAGTGCGTGCGTTATGTGATGTGCTGGGGATCGGCGCTGACAGCAGGCACGCCGCTGCCGGCGCACCGATGACGCATGACCATCGACGATCACCACCGGCCGTCGGCCCGTTCGGCGCGTACGGCCGCCGATCCGATCGTCCATCGACCATCGGCTGTTGTCCCGGGGGACTCGAGGGAGGGAATCGGTATGGGGGCGGAGCACATCCGGCGGTGGGAGTCGGGTGCCCTCGCGCACGCCGTCTCCGACCCCTTCGGGCAGGGCCCCCTGCCCTGGCTGCGCGGCAGCGAGAACTACTTCGACGCCAACGGGCACGTCGTCCCCTGGTACGCCGCCCCCGCCCTGGGGAGCTACTACACCGACGGCGGCACCCGCACCGCCGACGACGTGCACCGCCAGATCAAGGGCTTCATCTCCACCGGCGCCGCGGCCCCCGGCGAGGCAATCGACTTCCACGTCACCGTGGATCCACCGCAGCAGTTCTCCGTGGACGTCTACCGCATCGGCCACTACGGGGGCGACGGCGCCTGCCAGATCACCACGAGCCCCCGGCTCTCCGGGATCGTCCAGCCCGCCCCGCTCACCGCCGACCGCACCGTCTCCTGCCACCACTGGTGGCAGTCCTGGCGGCTCCAGATCCCGAGCTACTGGTCGATCGGCGCATACGTGGCCGTGCTCACCACCGCGGACGGCTACCGCTCCCACATCCCGTTCACGGTCCGCGACGACCAGCCCGCCGATCTGCTGCTGGTGCTGCCGGACATCACCTGGCAGGCGTACAACCTCTACCCGGAGGACGGGCACACCGGCGCCAGCCTCTACCACGCCTGGGACGAGGAGGGCGGCCTTCTCGGCGAGGAGGACGCGGCGATCACCGTCTCCTTCGACCGCCCGTACGCCGGTGCCGGCCTGCCGCTCCACGTCGGCCACGCGTACGACTTCATCCGCTGGGCCGAGCGGTACGGCTACGACCTCGCGTACGCCGACACCCGCGACCTGCACGCGGGCCGCGTCGACCCGTCCCGGTACCGGGGCCTGGTCTTCCCCGGCCACGACGAGTACTGGTCGGTCCCGATGCGTCGTACCGCCGAGCGCGCCCGCGACGGCGGCACCTCCCTGGTCTTCCTCTCCGCCAACACCATGTACTGGCAGGTCAGCCTCTCCCCGTCGCCGTCCGGCGTGCCCGACCGCCTGCTCACCTGCCGCAAACGGCGCGGCCCGGGGAAGCCCGCGCTCTGGCGCGAGATCGACCGGCCCGAGCAGCAACTGATGGGCATCCAGTACGCGGGCCAGGTCCCCGAACCACACCCCCTGGTCGTACGGAACGCCGAGCACTGGATCTGGGAGGCCACCGGCGCCGGGGAGGGCGACGAGCTCGCCGGCCTGGTCGCGGGCGAGGCCGACCGCTACTTCCCGCGCACCGCGCTCCCCGAGCACGAGAGCCGCACCCTGCTCGCCCACTCCCCCTACCTGGACGGCGACGGCGTCCGGCGCCACCAGGAGACCTCCGTCTACCGGGCACCGTCCGGGGCGATCGTCTTCGCCTCGGGGACCTTCGCCTGGTCCCCGGCGCTGGACCGCCCCGGCCATGTGGACCCCCGCATCCAACGGGCCACCGCCAACCTCCTCGACCGCATCTGCAAGCGCGATTAGGGGCCCTGTCCGAGCGGCGGGTCCGCGCGCCGACTGCCGCGCCGGGCCCCCGCGCCGCACCGCCGCGCCCGATACGGGAGAATCGGAACCACTCCTGGATCAACCTACGCGGAGGCAGCGTGTCCGGATTTGTAGAAAAGCCCGAGCCGGTGGAGGTGCCGGGCCTTACCCACCTGCACACGGGCAAGGTGCGCGACCTGTACCGGAACGCGGCGGGCGATCTCGTCATGGTCGCCAGCGACCGCATCTCCGCGTACGACTGGGTCCTGCCGACCGAGATCCCGGACAAGGGCCGGGTGCTCACCCGGCTGTCGCTGTGGTGGTTCGACCAGCTCTCGGATCTTGTGCCGAACCATGTGCTGTCCACCGAGCTTCCCGCCGGGGCGCCCGCGGACTGGGCGGGCCGCACCCTGGTCTGCCGGTCGCTGCGGATGGTTCCGGTCGAGTGCGTCGCCCGCGGCTATCTCACCGGTTCCGGGCTCACCGAGTACCAGCAGTCCCGCACGGTCTGCGGGCTGTCGCTGCCCGAGGGCCTCGTCGACGGCTCCGAGCTCCCGGAGCCGATCTTCACCCCGGCCACCAAGGCCGCGGTGGGCGACCACGACGAGAACGTGAGCTTCGAGGAGGTGGCCCGCCAGGTCGGCGCGGACACTGCCGCCCTGCTGCGCCGCACCACGCTCGACGTCTACGGCCGGGCCCGTGACATCGCCCGCGAGCGCGGCATCGTCCTCGCCGACACGAAGTTCGAGTTCGGCTTCGCGCCCACGGCCGACGGCGGCGAGGAGCTGATCATCGGGGACGAGGTGCTGACCCCGGACTCCTCGCGCTTCTGGCCCGCCGCCACCTGGGAGCCGGGTCGCGCCCAGCCCAGCTACGACAAGCAGTTCGTACGCGACTGGCTGACCTCCCCGGCCTCCGGCTGGGACCGGAAGAGCGAACAGCCGCCGCCGGCCCTGCCGCAGGAGATCGTGGACGCGACCCGGGCGAAGTACCTGGAGGCGTACGAACTCCTCACCGGCATGTCCTGGCAGTAGACCTGTCTCGGTCCCGAGACCCGCACCGGGTGCTCCGCGCCCCGCGTTCCACGTGTCGCATCCTGCCGAAGCGTGGAGCACCCGGTGCGGAGCACCTCGCCTCCCCTGCGGCACCTCCGCCGCAACACGAAGAAGCCCCCGACCGAAAGTCGGGGGCTTCTTGCTGAACCGAGCGGACGACCAGGTTCGAACTGGCGACCTCAACCTTGGCAAGGTTGCGCTCTACCAACTGAGCTACGTCCGCAAGCGCCGAAGCGCGAGACCTACTATACCCATCCTCGGCGCCGTGCGAGACGCACTGCGGCATGTCGGTTCTCCGCGCCGAGCTTCGAGGCGGCCGAGGAGAGGTAGTTCCGCACCGTTCCCTGCGAGAGCGAGGCCCGCTCGGCGACCTCGGCGACGGGCGCCCCGTCCGCCGCCAGCGCCAGCACTTCGGCTTCGCGCACGGTCAGCGGAGACTCCCCCGCCGAGATCGCATCGGCCGCCAACTCCGGGTCCACGTAACGGTTTCCGGCATGTACGGTGCGGATGATCCCGGCCAGCTGCCGGGCGCTCACGGTCTTCGGGACGAAGCCCCGCACGCCTGCCGCGAGCGCCCGCTTGAGGTGTCCGGGCAGACCGTGGCTGGTCACGATCATCGTTCGGCAGTCGGGCAGTTCGGCCCGCAGTGATGTGGCGACACTCACACCGTCGGCGCCCGGCATCTCCAGGTCGAGCACCGCCACATCGGGCCGATGGGCGCGGGCCATGGCCAACGCTTCCGGGCCGGTCGCCGCTTCCGCGACCACCACGAGGTCGTCCTCCAGGGCCAGCAGCGCGGCCAGCGCTCCCCGGATCAGGTGCTCGTCGTCGGCGAGCAGCACCCGTACGGTCGTCATCGTCCTTCTTCCTGGAGCGCGGGGAATCTCTCGGCGTCGGGCGCACCGCCGCGGGCGGTGGGCACTTTCGCGGCGAGCGGGATCGTCGCGGTCAGGCGGAACCGCCCGTCCCCCACCGGGCCGGCCTCCAGCGAACCGTCGAGCGAGCTCAGCCGTTCCCGCAGCCCGGCGAGCCCGGAGCCGCCCGGGACCGGCCCGGGGCCCGCCCCGGTCTCCCCGGCCCGGGCGCCGTCGTTCTCCATCCGCAGCACGGCCGCGTCCTCCGAAGTGCTCAGCCGGATCACGCAGTGGCTCGGGTCGCCGTGCCGCAGCACATTGGTCGCCGCCTCCCGGACGACCCAGCCCAGCGCCGACTGCACCGGGGCGGGCAGCGACTCGCCGGACTCCCCCGTCACCTCGCACTCGATCCCGGCCGCGTCCAGCACGCCACGGGCCCCGGCGAGTTCCGCGCTCAGATCGGCCTCCCGGTATCCCCGTACGACGTCGCGCACCTCCTGCTGCGAGGTACGCGCGATCCGCTGCACCTCGACCATCTGGTCCACCGCCTCCGGTCTGCCACGCTGGGCCAGCTCCACGGCCAGCTCGCTCTTCAGAGCTATGACGGCGAGGTTCCGGCCCATCACGTCATGGAGGTCCCGCGCGAACCGCAGCCGCTCCTCGGCGACCGCGAGCCGGGCCTGGAGGTCGCGGGCGTCCTCCGCCTGCCACATCACCTTCAGGCTCCAGGCGCTGGGCCGGATGGAGACCAGCGCCATGCCGCTGCCGAAGAACGAGACCGGCACCACCGCGAGCAGCGCCCCGCCCCGGAGCCCGGCCGCGGCCAGGACGGCGGCGCTCAGGGCCATGAAGGAGGCCGACTGGATGAGGAAGGTCCGGACGGGGACCAGCAGCGTCTGGGTGAGCGCGAACGCGATCGGCGCGTTCATCGCCATGAGGAGCAGCCCGGAGCCGCTGATCCCACCGGTCGCGGCCAGCGCGGCCAGCAGCCCCAGGTCCACCAGGAGCAGGATCAGCGGGGGCAGTTGGCGGCTGCGGGGAAATTCGGCGATACCGAGATAGTGCTCGTACGACAGGTCCACATTGCGGTTGCTGAGCAGGCACTGGATGAGGGACACGAGCAGCAGTGCCACACCCAGCGCGATCGGCAGCGGTGCCTGGCGGATGTCCGCCTTGAAGGCGACCAGCTGCCACGACAGGGTGAATATCCAGGGCATGACCCGGATGGTCCACCGCGAGTAGAGGTCGATCCGCTCCAGCTTGCTGCGCCGCTGCCAGCTGCGGCGCCATCTGCGCACGGGCATCGGCACACCACGTCCCTTCTCAGCGCCGCGGTTCCCAGCGGAACCGGTGTCGCACAGCAAACACGGCGATCACGGTCCAGGCCAGCCCGGTCCCGGCGGCCATCAGCGCTTCGGAGCCGTCGGCCCCACCGAGCCACCCGGTTCGGACGAGCGTCATCGCTCCGGTCAACGGCAGGAGTTCACAGACCGCCGCCATCCGGTCGGGCAGGACGTCCAGCGGGACGAAGAGCCCCGACCCCATCATCGATATGAAGAACAGCGGGAGGGTGGTCAGCTGCGAGGTCTGGACGGTGCGGGTCACCGCGGAGGTGAGCGCGGCCAGCGCCGCCAGCAGCACGACGCCCAGCAGCAGTCCCGCCAGGAGCAGTTCGGGCCGCCGGGGCGCGGCGAGGCCGAAGAAGGCAGTCCCGGCCGCCACGATCACCGCCGTCTGCGCCAGGGCGAGCGCGGCCGAGGGCAGGGCCGTACCGACGAGGATCTCCCGGTCCGTGACCTCGCCGGTGCGCAGCCGCTTCAGGACCAGGTCCTCGCGCCGGGCCACGTAGGCCGAGACCAGGTTCATGTAGACGGCCTGCAGCAGCACGATGCCGATACCGCCGGTGAGCGCCGCCCCGGCGACGCTCAACCCCGTCCCGTCGAGGACGGACTCCTTCATCGCCGACTTCATCGCCAGGACCACCGCGGCGGGCATCAGCAGGGAGACGAGGATCGCCGTCCTGTTCCGGGCGAGCAGGGCGGCCTCGGCCCGCCCCAGGGCGGCCAGCCGCCCCCGGAGCGTCGTCGCCGGTGCGGCCGTCGCGACGGGCACGGACGGGGCGCTGTCCGGTGCGTTGGTCAGGGTCGTCATGACGCGGTCACCTCTTCGGGCTGCGACGCGCTCTGCGCGATGTCGAGGAATGCTTCTTCGAGCGAGGCCGACCTGGCGTCGAGGCCGAGCAGCCGCACGTCCGACTCCCGGGCCCAGGTCAGCAGTTCGTCCAACGACTCCTGGAGGCGCTGGGTACGGATCTCGATCCGGCCGCCCTCCGCGGCGGCCCGCAGCCCCAGCGGCAGTCGCGCCGCCGGCACTCCGTCCGGGAGCCGGAACCGGATGCGGGCGGGGCGGGCGGCCGTCACCTCGGCCGGGGTGCCCGCCGTCACGACACGGCCCCGGTGCATGATTGCCAGCCGGTCGGCGAGCGACTCGGCCTCCTCCAGGTAGTGCGTGGTGAGGAGCACCGTCGTGCCGCTCTCGCGCAGCTCGCGCACCAGCTCCCAGGTGTCGCGCCGGCCCTCGGCGTCCAGCCCGGTGGTCGGCTCGTCCAGGAACAGCACCTCGGGCCGCCCCAGCAGGGCCAGCGCCAGATCGAGGCGGCGCCGCTCGCCACCGGAGAGCTGTTTGACCCGCACCCGGGCCCGGTGGCCGAGCCCGACCAGCCCCAGCGCCTCGGCGACCGGACGCGCGCCGCTGGTGCAGCCCGCCCACATCCGGACCGTCTCGGTGACCGTCAGGTCGGACGGGAAGCCGCCCTCCTGGAGCATCACCCCTATCCGCGGCCGGACGGCGGCCCGCTCGCGGAACGGGTCGTGGCCCAGCACCCGCACCGCACCGGCATCGGGCACGGCCAGCCCCTCCAGCAGCTCGACGGTGGAGGTCTTCCCCGCGCCGTTCGTCCCGAGCAGCGCGAAGAGCTCGCCGCGCGCCACCGAGAAGGAGACGCCGGACACCGCCTCGAAGTCGTCGCCGTAGCGCCGCCGCACGCCGTCCGCCTCGATCACGGGCTCGCCTGGATTCTTGTCGGTCGGGCCCACAGATTTCCGGTCGCTGGTCATGCCTACAGACTTCCGCCGGACCACCGCCGGGATCAGTGCGAACTGTCATCACTGCCCATGACAAACGTCATGTGACGAGCGGCACAGCCACGGGAAGAAGAACGGTGGGACGCCGCCCTCGTGATCGCGAAGCCGCAATGTGCGGTGTGGGACTGTGCCGATGTCGCCGAGCTGTCGCGGTTCCACCAGTTGCTTCTCGGCGGCGTGGTGGACAGAGAACACCGCGGTGCCGACAGAGGCAGAGGCCGCCGTCACGGGTCGTGCGGATTACCGGCGGGACGGCGTCCCGCACCGCAATACGACGAAGGCCCTGACTGATATCAGCCAGGGCCTTCGCTTCGTTCAAGAGCGGACGACGAGATTCGAACTCGCGACCCTCACCTTGGCAAGGTGATGCTCTACCAACTGAGCCACGTCCGCATTACTTGCCGCTCATTGTACTCCCCGAAAGGAGAACCGTTGTGCGGCACGTGCATCACTCTACCCGATCCACCGGAGTGGTCGATAAGAGCGATGCGGAGCGGGTGACAGGAATCGCACACTGCGCCTTCCCCCTGGAAGGGAGATGTTCTACTACTGAACTACACCCGCACGCTCCGTGAGGTTTGGCTTTGCGGCCTTGCCCCTCGGCGTGATCCAGACTTTAGCCGATCAGCGGGGGTGCAACGCAAGTCGGTGCCCGCGAGGCCCCCGAAACGCCCCGATGCCCCACCCCGGACACACCCCGGCGACCGGCCGGAAGCCCGGGCGACGGGCGTCGGTGCCGGGGCTCCGCGCGGGGCCCCGGCACCGATGGCCGGTCAGCTCGCCTCGCGGAACGCCTCGTAGACCTTCTTGGGGATGCGGCCGCGGGCCGGCACCTCCATCCGGTGGGACCGGGCCCAGGCGCGCACGGCCGCCGGGTCGGGGGCGAGTGAGGTGTGCCGGTAGGACGCGGGGACCTTGCCGTGCTTGCCGGCGTTCGACTGCTTGCGCCCCGCCGCCACGTACGGCGCGAGGACCTTGCGCAGTTTCTTCGCATTGGCGGGATTGAGGTCGATCTCGTACGACTTCCCGTCCAGGGCGAAGGAGACCGTTTCCGCCGCGGCTCCCCCGTCGATGTCGTCGGAGAGCGTGACCACTACGCGCTGAGCCACGGATATCGGTCCTTTCCTACGGTATCGGCACCGTCCTGCGTGCGCCGATGCCGGCCTTCCGGCTGGTAGGCGGATACGGGGCCGGCGGGCTGCCGACCGTTTAGGGCAATGCTGCATTCCCCGGTAATCATTTGTACAGCGGCGGGCACCGCATTGGAAGCCCACGCAAATTACCTGCGCGTGTCAGCCCCGTATGCATACGCTGTCCCTGCATACCCGCTCATGCATACCTCGTATACGCACCTCGTATACACACCTCGCATACGGGTCGCCTTCCATGCCTACCAGCGGCTTCCGCGCAACACCGGTGGAGATTCTTTTTGCAGGACTTTCCCCGGCTGTTGTCGCATCCGATATCCACACGTGATCTACGACTCGTTCCGCGGCTCCTTCTGCGACCGCTTCTGCGACTGCTTCTGCGGCCATCCATATCTACCCGCGTAGAATTTCTGGGCAGGTAGGCTGAGGGGACCTGCGGGGGTCTGGGGAACCCCCCGGAGAAACAGCCGCACCACACCACCACCGGGAGTGCCAGTGGCACGCGTCGTAGTCGACGTCATGCTCAAGCCCGAGATCCTCGACCCGCAGGGACAGGCGGTGCAGCGCGCACTGCCCCGTCTCGGCTTCGAGGGAATCGCGGACGTACGTCAGGGAAAGCGTTTCGAGCTGGAGGTCGAGGGGCCGGTCGATGATGCCGCCCTCAGCCGTATTCACGAGATGGCCGAGACTTTCCTCGCCAACACCGTCATCGAGGACTTCACCGTGAAGGTGGAGAAGGCCGAGGAGTCGAAGTGACTGCTCGTATCGGAGTCGTCACCTTTCCCGGCACGCTCGACGACAAGGACAGCCTGAGGGCCGTACGGGTCGCGGGCGCCGAGCCGGTGTCGCTGTGGCACCGCGACAAGGACCTGCACCAGGTCGACGCGGTCATCCTGGCGGGCGGCTTCTCCTACGGCGACTACCTGCGGGCCGGTGCCATCTCCCGCTTCTCGCCGGTCATGGAGACCGTCATCGAGCAGGCGAAGGCGGGCATGCCGGTCCTCGGCATCTGCAACGGCTTCCAGATCCTGACCGAGGCGCATCTGCTGCCCGGCGCGATGCTGCGCAACAACCACCTGCACTTCATCTGCCGCGACCAGAAGCTGCGCGTCGAGAACGCGGGGACGGCCTGGACCTCGGACTACGCCCCGGGCCAGGAGATCTCCGTACCGCTCAAGAACATGGACGGGCGGTACGTCGCCGACGAGCGCGTGCTCGACGAGCTGGAGGCGGAGGGCCGCGTCGCCTTCCGCTACCTGGACATGAACCCGAACGGCTCGCTGCGCGACATCGCCGGCATCACCAACGCCGCGGGCAATGTCGTCGGCCTGATGCCGCACCCGGAGCACGCCGTCGAGCCGCTGATCGGAACCGGCCGCACCGACGGCCTCGGGTTCTTCACCTCGATCATCAAGAAGCTGGTCAACGCATGAGCCTGGATACGGTCAAGCACGCGGCCGAGACCCCGGACACCGAGCAGCCCTGGAAGGAGCTCGGCCTCAAGGAGGACGAGTACGCCCGGATCCGCGAGATCCTGGGCCGCCGTCCCACCGGCGCCGAGCTCGCCATGTACTCCGTGATGTGGTCCGAGCACTGCTCCTACAAGAGCAGCAAGGTCCACCTCAAGCAGTTCGGCGAGAAGGTCCCCGCCAACGACGCGATGCTCGTCGGCATCGGCGAGAACGCCGGTGTGGTCGACGTCGGCCAGGGGTACGCGGTCACCTTCAAGGTCGAGTCGCACAACCACCCCTCGTACATCGAGCCCTACCAAGGTGCGGCCACCGGCGTCGGCGGCATCGTCCGCGACATCCTCGCCATGGGTGCCCGCCCGGTCGCGGTCGTCGACCCCCTGCGGTTCGGCGCGGCCGACCACCCCGACACCAAGCGCGTCCTGCCCGGTGTCGTCGCGGGCATCGGCGGCTACGGCAACTGCCTGGGCCTGCCGAACATCGGCGGCGAGGTCGTCTTCGACGCCTGCTACCAGGGCAACCCGCTCGTCAACGCCGGCTGCATCGGCGTGATGAAGCACGAGGACATCCACCTGGCCAAGGCGTCCGGCCCCGGCAACAAGGTGATCCTCTACGGCGCCCGCACCGGTGGCGACGGCATCGGCGGCGTCTCCGTGCTGGCCTCGGAGACCTTCGAGTCGACCGGTCCGGCCAAGCGCCCCGCCGTCCAGGTAGGCGACCCGTTCCAGGAGAAGCTCCTCATCGAGTGCACCCTGGAGATCTTCAAGGAGAAGCTCGTCGCGGGCATCCAGGACCTCGGCGGCGCCGGGCTCTCCTGCGCCACGTCCGAGCTGGCGTCGGCCGGTTCCGGCGGCATGCGCGTCGAGCTGGACACCGTGCCGCTGCGCGACTCCTCGCTCTCGCCCGAGGAGATCCTCATGAGCGAGTCGCAGGAGCGCATGTGCGCGATCGTCGAGCCGCAGCACGTGGACCGCTTCCTGGAGATCTGCGAGAAGTGGGACGTCATCGCCACCGTCATCGGTGAGGTGACCGAGGGCTCCCAGCTGGAGATCTTCTGGCACGGCGAGCAGATCGTGGACGTACCGCCGCGGTCCGTCGCCCACGAGGGCCCGACGTACCACCGCCCGTTCGCCCGCCCCTCGTGGCAGGACGCGCTCCAGGCCGACGACGCGGGCAGGCTGGCCCGTCCGGCGAACGGCGCGGAGCTGCGCGAGCAGGTCCTCAGGCTGGTCTCCTCCCCGAACCAGGCGTCGAAGTCCTGGATCACCGACCAGTACGACCGGTTCGTGCAGGGCAACACCGTGCTCGCGATGCCCGAGGACGCCGGCATGGTCCGGATCGACGAGGAGTCGAACCTGGGCGTGGCCATGGCGACCGACGGCAACGGCCGGTACGCCAAGCTCGACCCGTACACCGGCGCGCAGCTCGCGCTGGCGGAGTCGTACCGCAACGTCGCCGCCTCGGGCGCCAAGCCGCTCGCGATCTCGGACTGCCTGAACTTCGGTTCGCCGGAGGACCCGGACGTGATGTGGCAGTTCGCCGAGGCCACCCGGGGTCTGGCGGACGGCTGCCTGGAGCTGGGGACGCCGGTCACCGGCGGCAACGTCTCGCTGTACAACCAGACCGGTGAGACGGCGATCCACCCGACGCCGGTCGTGGCCGTACTCGGTGTGATCGACGACGTCACGCGGCGGACGCCGGTCGCCTTCGCGCAGGAGGGCCAGCTCCTCTACCTGCTGGGCGACACGCACGAGGAGTTCGGCGGCTCGGCCTGGTCCGAGGTGATCCACGGACACCTCGGCGGCATGCCGCCCAAGGTGGACCTGGCCCGCGAGAAGCTGCTCGCCGAGATCCTGATCTCGGCCTCCCGCGACGGCATGATCGACGCGGCGCACGACCTCTCCGACGGCGGTCTGATCCAGGCGGTCACCGAGTCCTGCCTGCGCGGCGGGAAGGGTGCCCGGCTGGTCGTGCCGGACGGGCTGTCCGCGTTCACCTTCCTCTTCTCCGAGTCGGCGGGGCGCGCGGTCGTCTCGGTGCCGCGGAGCGAGGAGCTGCGGTTCAACGACATGTGCGGGGCACGGGGTCTGCCCGTCACCCGGATCGGTGTCGTGGACGGCGAGGAGATCGAGGTCCAGGGCGAGTTCGGCATCCCGCTGAGCGAGCTGCGCACCGCGCACGAGGAGACCATCCCGGGTCTGCTCGCCTGATCCGCCTCCGTTCCTGACGGCTACGGCCCCGCCCTCCAGGGGTGGGGCCGTATGCGTACGGCCGTTCAGCGGTGGAGCGGCACGGACACGAGCGCCTGCGGGTCCTTCTTGCGTTCGTTCTGGTCCTCCTGGTCCTGGTGGTCCTGCTGGTCCTGGTGGGACGGCAGCCGGGTCGCCAGTACGGCCGCCAGGAGCATCAGTCCGGTGGCGGTCCAGAAGACCACGTTCGTCGAGGTGACGAAGGCGTCCAGCGCCTGGCGGCGGGCGTCGCCGGTCAGCCGGCCGATGCCGCTGGTCATGCCGCCGGGTCCGTGGGCCGCGTAGACCCTACTGAGTACGGTGCCGAAGAGCGCGGCGCCCAGCGCGCCGCCGAGGGTCTGGAAGAACCGGACGCCGGTGGTGGCCACGCCCAGCTGCTCGGCGGGGGCGATGTCCTGGACCAGCTGGATCAGCTGTCCCACGAGCTGTCCGAAGCCGATGCCCATCAGCAGCAGCGCGGCGCGGACCGTCCAGAGGCTGGTGTCCACGGAGAGCGTGGCGAGCAGCGCCAGGGCGGCGGAGGCGCTGACGGTGCCGCTGACGACGAAGGCCTTCTGCGACCAGCCGGCCGTGGTGAGCCGGTCGGAGAGCAGCCCGATGCCCGCCATGCCGATGGCCATCGGGACCAGGTAGAGCCCGGCCGACGAGGCGGCGATCCCCCGGACGACCTGGAGGTAGATCATCACGTAGACCATCGAGCCCATCATGGCCGCGCCGACCAGCCCCTGGACGGCGAAGCCGTACCGGATGCCGCGGATCCTGAACAGGCCGAGCGGCAGCACCGGTTCGGCGGCGGTGGCCTGGCGGCGTACGAAGAGGGCGAGCGCGGCGACGGACGCCAGGACGAGGCCGACGACCTGCGGGGACGTCCAGGCGTACTCCTTGCCTCCCCACTCGGTGACCAGCAGCAGCATGGTGGAGAAGGCGGCCGCCAGTCCGGCGCCCAGGAAGTCGATCGCCCGGCGGGTGGTCCGCGCGGGCAGCCTCAGCACCCGGACCGCCGCGGCCAGGACGACGAGGCCGACCGGCAGGTTGACGTAGAAGATCCACCGCCAGTCGGCATGGTCGGCGAGGGTCCCGCCGAGCCACGGCCCGAGCGCCATCCCCGCCCCCGCGACGATCCCGCCGATGCTGCCGCCCTTGCCGCCGCTGCCGCCGTCCTCCTTCGCGGGGTCCTTGAGCTCCCGCAGCACGACCATGGTGACGCTCATCAGTCCGCCGCCGCCGACGCCCTGGAGCGCTCGGGCGGCGATCAGCCAGCCCATGGAGCCGGCCATTCCGCACAGCGCCGACCCGGCGAGGAAGGAGGCGACGGCCCCGATGAAGACCTGCTTGGCACCGAGTACGTCGCAGAGCTTCCCGTACAGCGGCAGCGCCGCGGTCGCGGCGAGCTGGTAGGCGGCGATCAGCCAGGGGATCTTGTCGATGCCGTGCACCGGGTCGAGGTCCCTGACGATCGGCACGGTCGCCGCCGAGACGATGTTCGTGTCGAGCACGGCCAGCAGGATCGTGGCGACGCAGAGCACGAACCCGATGGTGCGTTGGCGGTCGGTCATGACGGTCGGTCCGGATGCGGACATGACGGATTCCCCCCTCAGGGCGGCGCGGCGCCGCCGTGGCAGGGCACCACCATGACCCAAGAAAATATAGTGAGTCAAGAATTTATCTTGGATTAAGATTCATCCTGGTACAGTGCTGCCATGACCGAGGGGATGAGCCTGCGGGAGCGCAAGAAGCTCCAGACGCGGCACCGCCTGCTGGCCGCGGCCGGCGAACTCTTCACCGAGCGCGGCTTCGACAACGTCTCGGTCGCCGAGATCGCGGAAGCGGCCGAAGTCTCGAAGATGACCGTCTTCAACTACTTCGCCAGCAAGGAGGACCTGGTCCTCTCCCCCCTGGCGGAGCATGTCGGCGACGTCGCGCGCGTGGTCCGGGAACGGGCCCCCGGCGAGTCCGCCCTCGCGGCCGTGCTCGGGCAGTTCCTGGCCGGGGTGGCGGACCGCGATCCCTCGATCGGGATGAGTGACGCGCCGGTGCCGCTCAGTGTGCGCCGGCTGATCGTGGAGACCCCTGCGCTGCTCACCCGGGCGCACGCGTTCTCCATGCGCTCCTTCGACCTGCTCGCCGAAGCCCTGGTCGAGGAGGGGCAGGACCCGCACATCGCCCGGATCGCGGCCGCCCAGCTGATCGCCACCCGCAACAGCCTCATCCACGCGAACCAGGTCCGGCTGCTCGCGGGCGAGCCGGCGGACGCGATCGCGCCGGACGCCGTGGCGCTGGCCGAGCGCGGCTTCAGCCTGCTCGCCGCCGGTCTGGCCGACTTCGCGGTCCGGCCTCCGGCGCACGAGGACGCCCGGACCCCGTAGCCCTGCGACCCCGTAACCCCGGACCCCTGCGGCCTGATGACCTCGGCCATAATCCGCCGAGCACGCCCCGATCCCCCGGACACGCCCTAAGCTCCCGCTCATGCAGCCGCCCCGGAAACGCGCCCGCCGCTACGACCCGGCCAGGACCCGCGCCGCGGTCCTCGCCCAGTTCGCCCAGGTACGGGAAGCCGTGCGCACGCTGACGCCCGAGCAGCTCGCCCGGCCCACCCGGCTCGGCGACTGGACCGTGCGCGATCTGGCCGCCCACCTCACGCTGGCGGTCTCGGCCGTCCCGCGCTCCCTGGAGCTGCCGGAACCCGCCGCGGGGACCCCGGTCCTGGCGCTCGTCGAGTGGCCGTTGGCCACCGCGGACCTGGCGGCCGGCATCGCCGACGACACCAAGAAGCTCGCCCTGGACCACCCCGACCTGGAGGCGCTGTACGCGCGGACCGCGGAGCGGTTCGACGAGGTCGCGCCCGGGGCCGACGACGAACGGCTGCTGCCGACGCGGGTCGGGGCGATGCGGCTGGCCGACTTCCTCGTCACCCGCACCGTCGAGCTGGTCGTGCACACCGACGACCTGAACGAGGCGACCGGGCTCGACATCCCGTACGACCGGCAGGCGCTCGCCGCCTGTACGCGCCTTCTCGCCGACGCCCTCGCGCAGAAGGCGCCCGGCGGCTCCGTCGAGGTGCGCGTGCCGCCGTTCGCGGTCGTCCAGTGCGTACCGGGCCCCCGGCACACCCGCGGCACCCCGCCCAACGTCGTCGAGACCGACCCGCTCACCTGGATCCGGCTCGCCACCGGGCGTACGGAGTGGGCGCGGGCCCTCGACGGGGCGAAGGTCGACGCCAGTGGGGAGCGGGCCGACCTCGCCGCGCTGCTGCCCCTGATGGGCTGAGCGAAGGCCCGGGGAACCGGCGCACGGGCCGCGCCGTCCCAGCGCCATGCGCACCCGCCGAACGACCCCGCCCCCGGGAACGGCCGCGGCCGCTCTCGCCTCCCTCGTCCTGCTCACCCTCACCGCCTGCGGAACCGAGCGGACCGACGGCCCCGGAGCGGCCGGCGCCGTCGCCCCGCCCTCCTCACCCGCCACCCCGCTCACCGGCACCACCTGGACCGTGGCGTCCCTGAAGTCCGGCCCGGACGCCCCGCACCGGCCCCTGCCCCCGGGTGCGGAGGGCGAGGCCCGGCTGACCTTCGGCGAGGACGGCTCCGTCCGCGGCACCCTGGGCTGCAACTCGGTCCGCGGAACCGCGAGGATCAGCGGCTCCACCATCACCTTGGGCCCGCTGGAAGGCACCAAGATGATGTGCCCCGACCCCCGGATGGAACTGGAGCGCACCCTGATGACGATCCTGGACGGGCGAACGACGTACCGGACCGGTCCGCGCACCCTCACCCTCACCGCGGCGGACGGCGGGGCGTTCACCGCCACGGCAGGGAAACCCGCCGCCACCCCCGCTCCCTGAGCCCCTTGGCCCCTCGGGCCCGGACCTCGCGGTGTGAGGCTCGCCACGAAACGCGCGTTCGGTCGGCCCGTGCGCCGGACCCCCGGACGCCTCACCGAGCGCCACCACCCCGGCCCGCCGACGCCGAAAGCAGGGTGGCCGGAACTCGACGGTAACCGGGCCCTGATCCGGGCGCTCACCGCTCCGTGGCCCGATCGGCCCCCCTCCCACGACCCACCGGATGTCACGCGGAGTGACCGACCGGAAGGGGGGCGGGGCCGCCGCCCGGACCGCTTCCACGGTGGTCCGGCCCGCTGTCCCGAATTCGGACCAGTGGTCGATCTCGCCTACACTCGGTGGCGTGCCTCGTGGTGATGGACGACTCAACCACGACCTGCTCCCCGGAGAGAAAGGCCCCCAGGACGCATGCGGCGTCTTCGGTGTCTGGGCTCCGGGCGAAGAGGTCGCCAAGCTCACCTATTTCGGACTGTATGCCCTGCAGCACCGTGGACAGGAGTCCGCGGGCATCGCAGTGAGCAACGGGTCGCAGATCCTGGTCTTCAAGGACATGGGACTGGTCTCGCAGGTCTTCGACGAAACGTCTCTGGGATCGCTCCAGGGCCATATCGCGGTCGGTCATGCCCGCTACTCCACCACCGGTGCCTCGGTGTGGGAGAACGCGCAGCCGACGTTCCGTGCCACCGCGCACGGCTCGATCGCCCTGGGTCACAACGGCAACCTGGTCAATACGGCCCAGCTCGCCGAGATGGTCGCCGAGCTGCCCCGCAGGGACGGCCGCGCCACCCAGGTCGCCGCGACGAACGACACCGATCTGGTGACCGCCCTGCTCGCCGGCCAGACCGGGGAGGACGGTGAGCCGCTCACCATCGAGCAGGCCGCCGCGAAGGTGCTCCCCGATGTGCGGGGCGCCTTCTCCCTCGTCTTCATGGACGAGCACACCCTCTACGCCGCCCGTGACCCGCAGGGCATCCGCCCGCTGGTCCTCGGCCGGCTGGAGCGCGGCTGGGTGGTGGCCTCCGAGTCCGCCGCCCTCGACATCTGCGGCGCCAGCTTCGTCCGCGAGATCGAGCCGGGCGAACTCGTCGCCATCGACGAGAACGGCCTGCGCACCTCGCGATTCGCGGAAGCGAAGCCGAAGGGCTGCGTCTTCGAGTACGTCTACCTGGCCCGCCCCGACACCGACATCGCCGGGCGCAACGTCTACCTCTCCCGGGTGGAGATGGGCCGCAGGCTCGCCGCCGAGGCCCCGGTCGAGGCCGACCTGGTGATAGCGACGCCGGAGTCCGGCACGCCCGCCGCCATCGGATACGCGGAGGCCAGCGGCATCCCGTTCGGCGCCGGACTGGTGAAGAACGCCTACGTCGGCCGCACCTTCATCCAGCCGTCCCAGACCATCCGGCAGCTGGGCATCCGCCTCAAGCTCAACCCGCTGCGCGAGGTCATCAAGGGCAAGCGCCTGGTGGTCGTCGACGACTCGATCGTCCGCGGCAACACCCAGCGCGCGCTGGTCCGGATGCTCCGCGAGGCCGGTGCCGCCGAGATCCACATCCGGATCTCCTCCCCGCCGGTCAAGTGGCCCTGCTTCTTCGGGATCGACTTCGCGACCCGCGCCGAGCTGATCGCCAACGGCATGTCCGTCGAGGAGATCGGCACGTCGATGGGGGCCGACTCGCTCGCGTACATCTCGCTCGACGCCATGGTCGAGGCGACGACGATCGCCAAGCCGGACCTCTGCCGCGCCTGCTTCGACGGCGAGTACCCGATGGAGCTCCCCGACCCCGAGCTGCTCGGCAAGCAACTGCTGGAGACCGAACTGGCGGCAGGCCCGGCGGCGACCGCGGCGTCCGACGCGCTGCGCCGCCCGTGACGGCTCCGCCGTACACCCCCGGCCACCAGCCCCGTATCTCCACACGAAAGATCCCAGGCCATGTCTGAGACAACAGGTGCTTCCTACGCGGCAGCGGGCGTCGACATCGAGGCCGGCGACCGCGCCGTCGAGCTGATGAAGGAGTGGGTGAAGAAGACGCAGCGCCCCGAGGTCGCGGGCCTCGGCGGCCTCGGCGGCTTCGCCGGCCTCTTCGACGCCTCGGCGCTCAAGCGCTACGAGCGTCCGCTGCTCGCCTCCGCCACCGACGGCGTCGGCACCAAGGTCGACCTCGCCCGCAAGATGGGCGTGTACGACACCATCGGCCACGACCTCGTCGGCATGGTCGTCGACGACCTGGTCGTCTGCGGCGCCGAACCGCTCTTCATGACCGACTACATCTGCGTCGGCAAGGTGCACCCCGAGCGGGTCGCGTCGATCGTCAAGGGCATCGCCGAGGGCTGCGTCCTCGCGGGCTGCTCCCTGGTCGGCGGCGAGACGGCCGAGCACCCCGGCCTCCTCGGCCCGGACGACTTCGACGTCGCCGGTGCCGGTACGGGCGTGGTCGAGGCCGACCGGCTGCTGGGCCCGGACCGTATCCGCGAGGGTGACGTGGTGATCGCCATGGCGTCCTCCGGACTTCACTCCAACGGGTACTCGCTGGTCCGGCACGTGGTCTTCGACCGGGCCGGCTGGTCGCTGGACCGCCAGGTCGAGGAGTTCGGCCGCACGCTGGGCGAGGAGCTGCTGGAGCCCACCCGGATCTACTCGCTGGACTGCCTGGCGCTCACCCGCACCACCGAGGTGCACGGCTTCAGCCACGTCACCGGCGGCGGCCTGGCCAACAACCTGGCCCGGGTCATCCCGGACGGTCTGCACGCCCGGGTCGACCGCTCCACCTGGACGCCCGGCGCGGTCTTCGACCTGGTCGGCCGCACCGGACAGGTCGAGCAGCTGGAGCTGGAGAAGACGCTGAACATGGGCGTCGGCATGATCGCGATCGTCCCCGCCGACTCCGTGGACGCCGCCCTCACCACGCTGGCCGACCGCGGGGTCGACTCCTGGGTCGCGGGCGAGATCGTCGCGCGCGGGGAGCACACCTCGGGCGCCGAGCTCGTCGGCGGGTACGCCCGCTAGGTCCCCACCGCTCCCCCGACCGCCGTACGGCCGACAGGCCCCGGCGGCCGGGGGACGGCGGAAGCCGTTCACCCGCCCCGGACCGGAGCAACACAGAACCCGGTCCGGGACAGGCCCGGACCGGGTTGATGTGTCAGCGCGAGGTCAAGCGCCGCGGCGCTGTGACGACGGACCGGACTTGTCGTCCTCGTCCTCGTCCTCGTCGTCGTTGTACAGATCCGCGTACTGTGCGTACGGGTCATCCTCTTCGTCGTCCTCGAACGGCTCCGCGTTCGGTGGCTGACTAGAAGGTGATGCGCCCAGCTCATTGGCCAGACGCGACAGGTCAGTCCCGCCGGTGCTGTACTTCAGCTGGCGGGCGACCTTGGTCTGCTTGGCCTTTGCCCGGCCGCGCCCCATGGCTCGACCCCCTCGGTGACGGGGCTCGACGGCCCCAGAGTCTTGACACGCGTTCATGTTTCAGCACGGACTCTCGGCTGAGAGACCGCGCCCGTAGGGCTTCAACGGTACCTGCTTCCGTGGCCATACGGTACGCCGCCCGCATCACGCGCCCCGGAAGCAGACCCGCGAGGAGCCCCGTCCTCGCTGGTCAACTGCGATTTTAACCTCTTCTTGGCATACGACCCGCCGACCGGCGTGAGTCTTCTCTCGCCGGCCGACGGGTCGGTGGACCACAGGTGTCACGGAGGGTGTCGCGATCGTGTCGCGACATGCGGTGCGGACGCGGGGTGACGCGTCCGGCACCGTCAGCGGCGGCGGGCCTCGGCCATCCGCTGCTCGGCGATCCGGTCGGCCGCCTCGGCCGGCGGGATGCCGTCCTCCTTCGCACGTGCGAATATCGCCAGCGTGGTGTCGAAGATCTTCGACGCCTTGGCGCGGCACCGGTCGAAGTCGAAGCCGTGCAGCTCGTCGGCGACCTGGATGACCCCGCCCGCGTTCACCACGTAGTCGGGTGCGTACAGGATCGACCGGTCGGCGAGGTCCTTCTCCACGCCGGGGTGCGCGAGCTGGTTGTTGGCCGCGCCGCACACCACCTTCGCGGTGAGCACCGGGATGGTCTCGTCGTTCAGCGCGCCGCCCAGTGCGCACGGGGCGTAGATGTCGAGGCCCTCGGTACGGATCAGCGCGTCGGTGTCGGCGGCGACCGCGACCTCGGGGTGGCGCTCGGTGATCCGGCGCACGGACTCCTCGCGGACGTCGGTGATCACGACCTCCGCTCCGTCCGAGAGCAGGTGCTCGACCAGGTGGTGCCCGACCTTGCCGACGCCGGCGACCCCCACTTTTCGGCCACGCAGCGTCGGGTCGCCCCAGAGGTGCTGGGCGGAGGCCCGCATGCCCTGGAAGACCCCGTAGGAGGTGAGCACCGAGGAGTCGCCGGCACCGCCGTTCTCCGGCGAGCGGCCGGTGGTCCAGCGGCACTCGCGGGCGACCACGTCCATGTCGGTGACGTACGTGCCGACGTCGCAGGCCGTCACGTAACGCCCGCCGAGCGAGGCCACGAACCGGCCGTAGGCCAGCAGCAGCTCCTCCGACTTGATCCGCTCGGGGTCGCCGATGATGACGGCCTTGCCGCCACCGTGGTCGAGCCCGGCCAGGGCGTTCTTGTACGACATGCCGCGCGCGAGGTTCAGCGCGTCCGCGACGGCCTCCGCCTCGGAGGCGTACGGGTAGAAACGGGTGCCGCCGAGGGCCGGGCCCAGGGCGGTGGAATGGAGGGCGATGACGGCTTTGAGCCCGCTGGCCCGGTCCTGGCAGAGCACGACTTGTTCGTGGCCCCCCTGCTCCGAGTGGAACAGGGTCTGCAGAACGTCGACGGGCGCGCCGGTCACATCGGTCACTGTGGTGACTCCCAAGTACGAAGCGGCGACGACCCTCCTGAAGGTGGGGAGGGCCGCGGTCGGGCCGGCACACGGCCGGTCCGACCGGGCACGAGCGTATGTCCTGCGAGGACGCGGTTCGGCCGTGGTGCCCGGGATCACCCCCCTGCGGAGTACGCGCGTGACACGATCTGCTGCATGTCGGTGGTGTCTTCGGTACTCGTCCCCTATGCGGCCTATCTCCGGGTGTACGAGCCGCTGGCCGCCTTCCCGGAACCCGAGCGGGCGCACTGGGCGCGGTACGCGGTGCGGCCCGGGACGCCCACGGCCCAGGACGAACTGCGCCGTTCGCTGGCCGACTTGGCGGCCACCCCGCCCGCCGTCGTGCCGGCGCACGAGAGCGGGGACGCGTTCGTCGCGGAGGTCGACGGGGTGGTGTGCGTCTGCCCGTGGCGGACCCGGCTGCGCGGCTGGCTGGCGATGGAGGGGCTGGTCGAGCTGTTCCCCGCGCCGGTGCTCGACACGGTGCTGCCGCCGGTGGTGCGCGGGCAGGCGATGGCGGACCACGAGCGGTGGGCGGAGCGGAATCCGGACGCCCGGCCGTGGATCCGTACCGCGCTGTGGCAGGTGCCGGTGCGGTGGTTCGTGCTCTTCTCCGACGAGGAACGGGAGCACACGGCGGGCGGGGACGGCGCGGTGCCGGTGCTGCGGTACCGGACGCCGATGGTGCAGGCCCGCCGTCGGCTGGCCCGCGGGCTGAAGGCGCTGCGGGAGTCGATGGCGGAGGGCCCGCTGACCGAAGGGCTCGTCGACGTGGGGCGCTGGCTGGAGGAGTTCCACCCGCGGGCGCTGGTCGAGCTGGACTACGGCGGCCTGGTGCACGCGCTCCCGGCGGAGCACCTCGCCGCGGACCGGTCGGCGGCCGACGTGGCGGAGGGCATCGCGGCGCTGCGGGCCGGGGACGCCGAGGTGGCGAGCGAGGCGTACGGACGGCTGGCCGAGCGCTGGCGCGCGGTGAGGGACCGTCAGTTCGCGAACTGACGGGCGCCGGACGAGCGGCCCGGAGCGGCCTCGCCCGGGCCGCGGGCGGGCGCGGGCGGGCGATCGGGTGGGCCCCTGCCGGGCTGTGGACGGGCCGACATCCGCAGGTGTCGACGTGTTCACTGTGATCAGTGAGGCTGAAGAGGCAGAATCACACTTCTGCGACCGCAGGACCTACGTCCTGAACCGGGCCTTTGACTCAAGCGTGATGGACGGCACTAAATGGGCTCTTGCGCCGTTCCCCACCCCTCATGCCAAAATAGGACAAGGACCCCGGGGTGGGTTCTCTCCGTCCAACTAAGGGCGGAATGCTCTGCATTGCACGCTATGGGGGGTCTGATGGCTCCTGATCGCTCTGTGACTGATCGTCACTGCGGGGTGACTGTCCGCTATGGCATGGTCCATCGGCTTCCGTCGCTGATGAACACCTGGGAGGGCAATTCCATCGGTTTGGCCGACGTGGCTGGACGGATGGTGTAGTTGTAGTGCCGAGGACAAGCCGTTCGTCCTATAACCGACTCGGCCCGCGTCCGCCATTTCGGGCAACGCGGGTCAAGGTGCAGAATTTAGAGGAAAGAACCGAGATGGTTCGGTTCTCCCGAGGAGGCCGCTCATGACCGCTCGCACCCCTGATGCCGAGCCGCTGCTGACCCCGGCTGAGGTTGCCACGATGTTCCGCGTGGACCCGAAGACGGTTACCCGTTGGGCCAAGGCCGGCAAGCTCACGTCCATCCGCACGCTCGGTGGACACCGCCGGTACCGCGAGGCAGAGGTCCGCGCACTGCTTGCGGGTATCCCGCAGCAGCGCAGCGAGGCCTGACACACCCCCTGCCACGCCGCTACATCCGGGCCCTCCGAGTCCCCCAACTCGTACGGGCCCACCCATAGCTCCACATGACGGGCGCCTGCCCCAACGGGCGCCATACCTGTGAAATACGGGTGCGTCGTTCGATCGCGCTGGACTCCGCCGGGTCCAGCGCGATCTTTTTTGTGCCCGCACGGTCACCGGACACCCCGGCCGCCGGAGCGTCCGCCGAGGGGCCTTCAGGGCCGCCACAGCAAACCGTGCGCCCGGTTTTCGAACGGATCGAGTGCAGGCTTGAGCGAGTCTGTTCGGGAGTGTTCCGGCTCGATCGAGGAGGCCGGGAAGGGCCGTCGGGGATGTTCTCCGGGCACCCTTGCCCAGGCGGTGCAATTGCACATATTAAATTCGCTAGTTGTAGGACGGGTGTAAGGTCCACCCTCCGCAAAACTCATTGAGTGACTCGCGTCACACGGCTAGAGCCCTGTCGTGTACGAGCCTGCCACCACGAGGAGGCGGATCGGGGAGCCATAGGTCACCGACCCGCAGGACTTTCGTCCTTGGCGCGCGGAAGGCCCGCTCCGGGCCCCTGCGGCCGCGTTCGGCGGTTCGGGGCGGAATCCGGCACGGCGGCCCGTCGCGGGCCGCAGAACGAGCCACAGGGGCGCGCGCACAGAATCGCGGGACCACGGAGCCGCACCGAGGCCACGTGGAGCGCACTGGGCGCGGAGGGCTCCCGGAGCACGACGGGTCCGGTGGACACGGAAGGTACGCCGGGGGCGGCGCGCCACCACGGACGCCCGCCCGCTCGGGGCGGCCGAACCCACGGCCGAACACGCGAAAGCCCGGATCCAGAGGATCCGGGCTTTCGTTACTGCGGTCCTGACGGGATTTGAACCCGCGGCCTCCACCTTGACAGGGTGGCGAGCACTCCAAACTGCTCCACAGGACCAGGTTTTTCGCTTCGGCCTTTCGGCTGGCTGCGAGATCAGACTGTACAGCAGGTCAGAGGGTCAGGTCGAACTCACCGATGGTGGCGGTCCGGTCACGGCCAAAACAGCACGCGCGGTCGGTCCCCAGGCCCGTTCAGAGCCCCTTCCCGCCCCCGGTGACGGCCCCGGCGAGAGCCCCCGGAGCCGTCCCCGTCCGGGTCAGGGGGCCGCCGCGTCGATCGCCTTCACGATCCGCTTGTCGGAGACCGGGTACGCGGTGCCCAGGGCGTGGGCGAAGTAGCTCACCCGCAGCTCCTCGATCATCCAGCGGATCTCCAGGACCTCCTGCGGCACCGGCCTGCCCTGCGGCAGCTGTTCGAGCAGCCAGGCGTACTCGTCCTGCATCTCGTGGACCTTCTCCATGCGCGTGGTGTCGCGCTGGGCGGCCGTCGGCATCTGCTGGAGCCGGCGGTCCACGGCGACCAGATAGCGCATCAGGTCGGGCAGCCTGCGCAGACCGGTCTTCGTGACGAAGCCGGGCGGCACGAGAGCGGCGAGCTGGTCGCGGGCGTCGGCGACGTTGTCGACCAGGACCAGGCTGTTGGTGGCCTTCAGCCGCCGTTCGCAGGACTGCCAGGCGGCCAGCACCTGCTGGACCTGCTTCACCGTGTGCTCGGTCAGCGCGACGAGGTCGGTGCGCACCTTGTCGTACAGCTTCCGGAACGACTCCTCGTCCCAGGCCGGTCCGCCGTGGACGCCGATCAGCCGGTCGGCCGCCGCCGTCGCGCAGTCCTCGAAGAGCGCCTGGACGGAGCCGTGCGGATTGCGGGAGAGGGCCAGCTTCTGCTGGTTGGTCAGCTGGTCGGAGACGAACTTGGCCGGGTTCACCGGCACGTTCAGCATGATCAGCTTCCGGGTGCCCAGCCACATCGCCTGCCGCTGCTCGGCCTCGGTGTCGAAGAGCCGTACGGCGACGGTGTCGCCCTGGTCGACCAGGGCCGGGTACGCCTTCACCGGCTGACCGGCCCGGCGGGTCTCGAAGACCTTGTTCAGCGTGCCGATCGTCCAGTCCGTGAGGCCCGAGCGCTCGATCGACTCGCCCGAGGGGCCGGCGGTGGCCGCGGCGGCCTTGGAGAGCGCCTGACGGGCCTTCGGGCGCAGCTGGAGCTTGAGCGCCTCCAGGTCCTTGTCCTCGGCCAGCCTGCGGCGCCGCTCGTCAACGATCCGGAACGTGATCTTCAGGTGGTCCGGCACCCGGTCCAGGTCGAAGTCGTCGGCCGTGACCGGAACGCCGACCATCCGCTGGAGCTCCCGCGCCAGCGTCACCGTCAGCGGCTCCTGGAGCGGTACGGCCCGGTCGAGGAACTTGTCGGCGTAGTTCGGCGCGGGGACGTAGTGGCGGCGGATCGGCTTGGGCAGCGAGCGGATCAGCTCCGTGACCACCTCTTCCCGCAGACCGGGGATCTGCCAGTCGAAGCCCTCGGCGGTGACCTGGTTGAGCACCTGGAGCGGGATGTGGACGGTCACCCCGTCGGCGTCCGCGCCCGGCTCGAACTGGTACGTCACCTTGAACTTGAGCTTCCCCTGGCGCCAGGAGTCCGGGTAGTCGTCCTTGGTGACGGCGCCGGCCTTCTCGTTGATGAGCATCGAGCGCTCGAAGTCCAGCGCGTCCGGCTCGTCCCGGCGTTTGTGCTTCCACCAGGAGTCGAAGTGCGCCCCGGAGACCACGTGCTCGGGGATGCGCCGGTCGTAGAAGTCGAAGAGCGTCTCGTCGTCGACCAGGATGTCGCGGCGGCGGGCGCGGTGCTCCAACTCCTCGACCTCACCGAGGAGTTTGCGGTTGTCGTGGAAGAACTGGTGGTGCGTCCGCCAGTCGCCCTCGACCAGGGCGTTGCGGATGAACAGGTCGCGGGAGGTCTCGGCGTCGATACGGCCGAAATTGATCTTGCGCTGGGCGACGATCGGCACCCCGTAGAGCGTGACCCGCTCGTACGCCATCACGGCCGCCTGGTCCTTCTCCCAGTGCGGCTCGCTGTAGGTGCGCTTGAGGAGGTGCTGCGCCAGCGGCTCGATCCACTCCGGCTCGACCTTGGCGTTGACCCGGGCCCACAGCCGGGACGTCTCGACCAGCTCGGCCGACATCAGGAACCGGGGCTGCTTCTTGAAGAGCGCCGAGCCCGGGAAGATCGCGAACTTGGCGCTCCGCGCGCCCAGGTACTCGTTCTTCTCGGTGTCCTTCAGCCCGATGTGCGAGAGCAGCCCGGAGAGCAGCGAGACGTGCACCGCCTGCTCCGGCGCGTCCTCCTCGTTCAGGTGGATGCCGAGCTGCTTGGCGACCGTGCGCAGCTGGGAGTAGATGTCCTGCCATTCGCGGATGCGCAGGAAGTTCAGGTACTCCTGCTTGCACATCCGGCGGAAGCTGGAGGAGCCGCGCTCCTTCTGCTGCTCGCGGACGTACCGCCACAGGTTGAGGAACGCCAGGAAGTCGGAGGTCTCGTCCTTGAAGCGGGCGTGCTGCTGGTCGGCCTGGGTCTGCTTCTCGGAGGGCCGCTCGCGCGGGTCCTGGATGGAGAGCGCGGACGCGATGACCATGACCTCCCGGACGCAGCCGTTGCGGTCGGCCTCGATGACCATGCGGGCCAGGCGCGGGTCGACGGGGAGCTGCGAGAGCTTCCGGCCGAGCTCGGTGAGCCGCTGCCCCTTCTTCCCCTCCCGGGAGGACTTCTCCTCCAGGTCCAGCGCGCCGAGCTCCTGGAGGAGCTGGATGCCGTCGCGGATGTTGCGGTGGTCCGGCGGGTCGATGAAGGGGAACTTCTCGATGTCGCCGAGCCCGGCCGCGATCATCTGGAGGATGACGGAGGCGAGGTTGGTACGGAGGATCTCCGGGTCGGTGAACTCCGGCCGGGTCAGGAAGTCGTCCTCCGAGTACAGCCGGATGCAGATCCCGTCCGACGTACGGCCGCAGCGGCCCTTGCGCTGGTTGGCGCTGGCCTGCGAGATCCGCTCGATCGGCAGCCGCTGGACCTTGGTGCGGTGGCTGTAACGGGAGATGCGGGCGGTGCCCGGGTCGATCACGTACTTGATGCCGGGGACGGTCAGCGAGGTCTCGGCGACGTTGGTCGCGAGCACGATCCGCCGCCCGGTGTGGCGCTGGAACACCCGGTGCTGCTCGGCGTGCGAGAGCCGGGCGTACAGCGGGAGCACCTCGGTGTGCCGGAGGTTCCGCTTGTTCAGCGCGTCGGCGGTGTCCCGGATCTCGCGCTCGCCGGAGAGGAAGACCAGGACGTCGCCGGGGCCCTCGGCCTGGAGCTCGTCGACGGCGTCGCAGATCGCGGTGATCTGGTCCCGGTCGGCGTCGTCGCCGTCCTCCTCCAGGAGCGGGCGGTAGCGCACCTCGACCGGGTACGTACGTCCGCTGACCTCGACGATCGGGGCGTCACCGAAATGGCGGGCGAACCGCTCGGGGTCGATCGTCGCGGAGGTGATGACGACCTTCAGGTCCGGGCGCCTGGGCAGCAGCCGGGCCAGATAGCCGAGGAGGAAGTCGATGTTGAGCGAGCGCTCGTGCGCCTCGTCGATGATGATCGTGTCGTAGGCGCGCAGCTCGCGGTCGGTCTGGATCTCCGCGAGGAGGATGCCGTCCGTCATCAGCTTCACGAACGTCGCGTCGGGGTTCACCTGGTCGGTGAAGCGGACCTTCCAGCCGACCGCCTCGCCCAGCGGCGTGTTCAGCTCGTCGGCGACGCGCTCGGCGACCGTACGGGCCGCGATCCGGCGCGGCTGGGTGTGGCCGATCATGCCCCGGACGCCGCGCCCCAGCTCCATGCAGATCTTCGGGATCTGCGTGGTCTTGCCGGAGCCGGTCTCCCCGGCGACGATCACGACCTGGTGGTCGCGTATCGCTTCGAGGATCTCGTCCTTCTTCTGACTGACCGGAAGCTGTTCCGGGTACGACACGGCCGGCACCCGGGCGGCGCGCAGCGAGAGCCGCTCGGCCGCCTTGCCGGCCTCGGCGGCGATCTCGTCCAGCACGGCCTGCCGGGCCTCGGGCTTGCGGATGCGGCGCGCCCCTTCGAGACGGCGGCCGAGCCGGTGGGCGTCGCGGAGCGGGATCTCTCCGAGCCGGTTCTGGAGATCAGCGAAGGAAGTAGACATACGGAGCCCAGGATCTCACCCGGGCGCGAGGAACGGCGAACGCATTTCGTGCGGTCCGGGTCACCTCCGGGCACCGCTCGGAGCGGCCGGATCACAGCACGTACCATTTCGGGCAGCTGACCACCCGTCGAGGAGCCGAGGAAAGGCCGGTCGTGCCGTGTCCCGTACGCAGTGGTACTGCCTGACGGCGGTGCTCGCGGTCGTACTGGGGCTGTTCTGCGGACCGGGCAGGGCCGACGCCGGGACCACCACCGCACCGGCCGTGGCGGGCATGACGGCCCCGGCGGCCGCGCACCCGGCGGACCCGGACGTCCGGGCGGGCGCGCACCTGACGGAGCCGGACGTCCGCGTGGCCACGCGCTCGACGGGCCCGGCCGTCCCGGCGGCCGCGCACCTGGCAGGCCCGGACGTCCAGGTAGCCGCGCACCCGGCGGACCCGGATGCCCCCGTGGCCGCGTCGGACTCCGACCGGCGCCCGACGCCCGGCTGCGGCCGGACCAGGAAGCACGACGACACCCCCGCCCTCCCCGGCCGGTCCCATTCCGCGTACGACCAGGCGCCCGGCCTCGCGGGATGGGGGCTGCCCGTCGCCGTCGGGGAGGCCGCGGCCCGTCCGCCCGCCCGGCTGGGGCAGCGCGCCCCCGTGGCCGCCGCCCCCACCCCCGTAGAGCTCTCCGTGCTGAGGGTGTAGGAGACCGCCTCCTCCGCCTCCTCCTTCTCTTCCGCATCCACCAGCCCGGAGTCACGCATGCCCAAGTCCCCGTCCCCCTCCTCCGCCCCTTCCGCGTCCCCGTCCGCGCGCAGGGCCTCGTTCCGGAAGCCGGTGCTCTACGGCACCGGGGTCGTCCTCGCCGCCGTGCTGCTCGGCTTCGTCTCCTACCGGGCCACCGCCCCCGACCAGCAGCGCTCCGGCTCCGCCGCGGTCGCCGACGCCAGCGCCGAGCCGGACGCCGGCGTCTACCCGGAGCTGGAGAAGCTCGCCCGCCGCGACGCCGGCGACAAGCTCGCGCAGGGCCGCGCCGACGCACCCGTCGTCCTGATCGAGTACGCCGACTTCAAGTGCGGCTACTGCGCGAAGTTCGCCCGCGACACCGAGCCCGCCCTGGTGAAGAAGTACGTCGAGAACGGCACCCTGCGCATCGAGTGGCGCAACTTCCCGATCTTCGGCTCCGAGTCCGAGGCCGCCGCCCGCGCCGCCTGGGCCGCCGGGCAGCAGGGCCGGTTCTGGCAGTTCCACGCCGCCGCGTACGCCGAGGGGGCCAAGGAGAAGGGCTTCGGCAAGGACCGGCTCAAGGCCCTCGCCCGCGAGGCCGGAGTCGCGGACCTCGACCGCTTCGTCCGCGACGCGGACGGCGACGCCGCCTCCGCCGCCGTGGCGAAGGACCAGGAGCAGGGATACGGGATCGGCGCGACCTCCACCCCGTCGTTCCTGGTCAACGGCCGCCCGATCGCCGGGGCCCAGCCCATGGAGACCTTCACCTCGGCCATCGAGGCCGCCGCCGAGAAGGCCCGCGCACGGCAGGACGCGAAGGACTCCCCGGAGCGCGGCGCCTCGGAGGGCGCCAAGTGACCGCGGACATCGGCTACTTCGCCGCCTTCCTCGGCGGGCTGCTCGCCCTGGTCAGCCCGTGCAGCGCGCTGCTGCTGCCCGCCTTCTTCGCCTACTCCGTCGACTCCGCCTCGCGGCTGCTGGCCCGTACCGGCATCTTCTACGCCGGGCTGGCCACCACCCTGGTCCCGCTCGGCGCGGCGGGCTCGTTCGCCGGGCGGCTCTTCTACCGGCACCGGGACGCGCTCGTCCTCGGCGCCGGCTGGCTGATCATCGCGCTGGGCGTCGCCCAGATCGTCGGCCTGGGCTTCGCCTCCCGCCGGATCGCCGCCCTCAGCGGCCGCATCCGCCCCACCACCGCCCTGTCGGTCTACGCCCTGGGGGCGGTCTACGGGCTGGCCGGCTTCTGCGCGGGGCCGATCCTCGGCTCCGTCCTGACCGTGGCGGCGGTCAGCGGCAGCCCGGTCTACGGCGGGCTGCTGCTCGCCGTCTACGCGCTGGGCATGGCGGTGCCGCTCTTCGTGCTCGCGCTGCTCTGGGAACGCTTCGACCTGGGCCGACGGGCCTGGCTGCGCGGCCGGTCCTTCCGGATCGGCCGCTTCGAGCTGCACACCACGACCCTGCTTTCCGGGCTCTTCTTCATCGCCCTCGGCGTGCTGTTCCTCGCGTACGACGGAACGACCGCACTGCCCGGACTGCTGGACGTGGACGACTCGTTCGCCGTCGAGCAGTGGGCCCAGCGCATCGGTGAACGGGTCCCGGACGCCATGGCCCTGGTGGGCGTGGTCGCGGTGGTGCTGGTGGTTCTCGCGGTACGGGCGTGGCGCGGCCGGGGCGGCGTGGACACGGCGGACCGGGAGGAGGTCTGACACGGCGAAGGCCCCGTCCATCGGACGGGGCCTTCGGGTGGTGGCTGGGGCCGGGATCGAACCGGCGACCTATCGCTTTTCAGGCGATCGCTCGTACCAACTGAGCTACCCAGCCACGCAGTTCGCCGAGGCGATCTGCAAGCGGTCCTGACGGGATTTGAACCCGCGGCCTCCACCTTGACAGGGTGGCGAGCACTCCAAACTGCTCCACAGGACCAAGCTAATGTGCGAGACAAGTCTCGCACACGGTAAAGCGTGCCCCCAACGGGATTCGAACCCGTGCTACCGCCTTGAAAGGGCGGCGTCCTGGGCCACTAGACGATGAGGGCTAAGGGCCCACCTGCGCGCTTTCCAGCGCGTCGGGGACGTGAGAAGCATATGGGATGGCGGCGGCTATCGCCAAAACGGTTTACGGCGTGGGCGCGAAGGCGACGCGGACCCGCCCGGGGGCCGGGTGCCGGGGCGGGTCCGCCGCCGGTCCCCGGTCAGCCCCAGCCCAGCTCGTGGAGGCGCTCGTCGTCGATGCCGAAGTGGTGGGCGATCTCGTGGACCACGGTCACGGCGACCTCGTGGACCACCTCGTCCGGCGTCTCGCACATGCGCAGCGTCGGCCCCTTGTAGATCGAGATGCGGTCCGGGAGGACCCCGGCGTACCACTCACCCCGTTCGGTGAGCGGAGTCCCCTCGTAGAGGCCCAGCAGCTCGGGGTCGTCGGCGGGCGGCTCGTCCTCGACGAAGACCGCCACGTTGTCCATGATCCGCGTCAGCTCGGGCGGGATCGTGTCCAGGGCGTCGGCCACCAGCTCTTCGAAGGCTTCTCGCGTCATCTCCAGCACACGGCCCATTCTCCGCGAGCGAGGACGGTTCCGGGTGGGGCGTGTCTCCGGCGGGGTGGCAGGAGTTGGGCACGGCGCCCGCCCTCCTTCCCGCCCGCTCCCCTGTTCCGTACGTACCCCGGAGGTACTTTCCGTGCGCCAGCTGCCCGTACCCGCCCGTTGGGCGGCCGTCGTCGCCGTGACGGTCGCCGCGTCCACCGGCTGCATGAGCGTCGGGGAGGGGGGCGCCGAACCCTCGCCGTCCCCCTCGCCGTCGCCGTCACCTTCGGCCGGGCACGGCGGGAGCGCGGCCCGGCCGGACGGTGGCACGGTGGCGGGCGCCGGGCGGGTCCGGGCCGTCGGCGGCGCCCAGGCGCACTCCGAGCGGGACGGCACGCACTCCCCGGAGCCCGGCAAGGCCGCCGCCTCCCCGGCCGCGCCGGGCGTGCCCCCCGGCGCGGACACGGGTACGGCGACGGGGGCGGGCGGCGCGGGCGAGCCACCCCGGGGCGCGCCGGCCCCGCCCCCGCCCTCGAAGCCCGGGCCCGTCGTGCCGCAGGAGCCGGAGCCCCCGGAGTCCTCCGGACCGAAGGACCCCGAGCCGCCGGCCTCCACCGACCCGGAGCCGCCCGGGACGCCGCCGCTGCCGTCCGCCTCGCCCGCGGCGTGGCTCCACGGCGGGGTGCCGGGCTTCGAGCCGGAGCCGGCGACGGCGCGGACGCCCGGGGTCCCGTCCAAGGTCCCGCCCGGGGCATCACCCCAGGAGGAGCCCGGGGCGGGGCCTCGGACGGAGCCGGTGTAGCGCAGGTCACGGAAGGCCGGTTTGCGCGATGTGGGGAGGAGTGCGTATGGTAGTAGATCGTTTGATCCCATTGCCCGGCGCCGAAACAGAAGCGCGCCGTGTGGCGCGTACTCTCCCTTGCCGTGGCTGGACCGCATTGAGGCGGTCGAAATTGCGAATCACGGAGTTACGGGCGCGTGCCGAGACTCCGGAAGGTTTCGCATTTCGCATGTCAATTTCCAGTTCTGACCGTACCGTCCTGCCCGAGAACGTCGAGAACGACGAGAACGTCGTCGCCGCCCTCGCGGACGTCGAGAACGCCGCGAACGAGGCCGAGCAGGCCGAGCAGATCGAGAGCACCGAGAACGCCGAGCGCGTCGAGTCGGCCGAGCAGGCCGCGAGCGACGACGCCGAGGACGCTCCGGCCGAGCCGTCCATCACCTTCGCCGACCTGGGCCTGCCCGAGGGCATCGTCCGCAAGCTCGCGCAGAACGGTGTGACAGCCCCGTTCCCGATCCAGGCCGCGACCATCCCGGACGCCCTGGCAGGCAAGGACATCCTGGGCCGTGGCCGTACCGGCTCCGGCAAGACGCTCTCCTTCGGTCTGCCGACCCTGGCCGCGCTGGCCGACGGGCACACCGAGAAGAAGAAGCCCCGCGCCGTCATCCTCACCCCGACCCGTGAGCTCGCGATGCAGGTCGCGGACGCGCTCCAGCCGTACGGCGACGTGCTCGGCCTGCGGATGAAGGTCGTCTGTGGCGGTACGTCGATGGGCAACCAGATCTACGCGCTGGAGCGCGGTGTCGACGTCCTCGTCGCCACCCCGGGCCGGCTGCGCGACATCATCAACCGGGGCGCCTGCTCCCTGGAGAACGTCCAGGTCGCCGTCCTCGACGAGGCCGACCAGATGTCCGACCTGGGCTTCCTGCCCGAGGTCACCGAGCTGCTCGACCAGATCCCGGCCGGCGGCCAGCGGATGCTCTTCTCCGCCACGATGGAGAACGAGATCGGCACGCTGGTCAAGCGCTACCTGGACAACCCGGTGAGCCACGAGGTCGACAGCGCCCAGGGCAACGTCACGACCATGACCCACCACGTCCTCGTCGTGAAGCCGAAGGACAAGGCGCCGGTCACCTCCGCCATCGCCGCCCGCAAGGGCCGCACCATCATCTTCGTCCGCACCCAGCTGGGCGCCGACCGCATCGCCGAGCAGCTCGTCGAGGCGGGCGTCAAGGCGGACGCGCTGCACGGCGGCATGACGCAGGGTGCCCGCACCCGGGTCCTCGCGGACTTCAAGGACGGTTACGTCAACGCGCTCGTCGCGACCGACGTCGCCGCCCGCGGTATCCACGTCGACGGCATCGACCTGGTGCTGAACGTGGACCCGGCCGGTGACCACAAGGACTACCTGCACCGCTCGGGCCGTACCGCCCGGGCCGGCAAGTCCGGTGTCGTGGTCTCGCTGGCGCTGCCGCACCAGCGCCGTCAGATCTTCCGCCTGATGGAGGACGCGGGCGTCGACGCCTCGCGTCACATCGTGGGCGGCGCGGGCGCCTTCGACCCGGAGGTCGCCGAGATCACCGGTGCCCGTTCGCTGACCGAGGTCCAGGCCGACTCCGCCGCCAACGCCGCCCGTCAGGCCGAGCGCGAGGTCGCCGAGCTGACGAAGCAGCTGGAGCGCGTCCAGCGTCGCGCCGGTGAGCTGCGCGACGAGGCGGACCGCCTGGTGGCCCGGGCCGCGCGCGAGCGGGGCGAGGACCCCGAGGCCGCGGTGGCCGAGGCCGCCGCCGAGGCGGAGGCCGCGATCGAGGCCGCCGTCTCCGTGCCGGAGCAGCCCACGGCCCGCGAGGACCGCCGGGACGACCGGGGCAACTTCGAGCGTCGGGACAACCGGGGCGGCGACCGCGGTGGCGACCGTGGCGGCTTCCGCCGCGACGACCGCCGGGACGACCGCCCGTCGTTCAACCGCGACCGTCGTGACGACCGCCCCTCCGGCGGCTTCCGCCGCGACGACCGCCCCTCGGGTGGCTTCCGCTCCGGCGGCGACCGCCGGGACGACCGCGGTGGCCGTTCCTTCGACCGTCGCGACGACCGCCCGTCGTTCAACCGCGACCGTCGTGACGACCGCCCCTCCGGCGGCTTCCGCCGCGACGACCGCCCGTCCGGCGGCTTCCGCCGCGACGACCGCCGGGACGACCGCCCGTCGTTCAACCGCGACCGCCGTGACGACCGCCCCTCCGGCGGCTTCCGCCGCGACGACCGCCCGTCCGGCGGCTACCGCTCCGGCGGCGGCGACCGTCCGTTCAACCGCGACCGCCGCGACGACCGTCCCTCCGGCGGCTACCGCTCCGGCGGCGGCGACCGCCCGACCGGCCGCCGCGACGACTACCGGGGCGGCTCCAACAGCGGCTCCTTCGGCCGCCGCGACGACAAGCCCCGCTGGAAGCGCAACGGCTGACGCCTGAGCCCGAGGATCCGCCGAGGATCCCCGATTTTCCGCCCTGCCGGGGCCCGATGACCGATACCCGATCGGCCACCGGGCCCCGGCGGGCTATGCTCAGGGGTGATCGGTCAGGGGCCGTTAGCTCAATTGGTCAGAGCAGCGGACTTTTAATCCGTTGGTTGTGGGTTCGAGTCCCACACGGCCTACCGCCGGCAGCGGTGGGCGTGAGCCCGAACCGTACGAAGCGCCCCACCTGGTTCCGACCAGGTGGGGCGCTTCTGTGTGGGGCGGCACTGGTACTCGGCGAGGTGAGGGCGGGGGCCGGCCCCTCCGGCGACTCGACGGCCGGGGTCTTCCCGGCACCGTTCGTGCCCAGGAGCGCGGGCAACCAGCTTGGCCGGACGGTGAAGCTGACGCCCCGTACGGCATCGAAGGCACCCCGGCCCGTACCGGCGCCGGACGCAGCTGACTCGGCGCGGGTCCTGAGCGACGTGGGCGTCGTCCAGGGCGACGAGGTGCTGCGGCGGATCGGCCAGGGCGGTGGGCCGGACGGTGGTGACGTGGGGGCGGACGGGGAGTTTCGGTGATCCTTGGGTCCGGGGTGGTGTGATCACGGTCACCCGGTTATTTCCGGATCCGTGTCGTCCGGATGGAGGGGGCCGGGCGTATGCGGGGTGAGATCCGGGAGAGCCAGGAGTTGTGATCGTTGACCGTCGAGGAGTTCGAAGAGTTCTACGCGCAGACGGCTACCCGGCTGACCGGGCAGTTGTTCGTGATGCTCGGCGATCAGCACGAGGCGCAGGACGTGGTGCAGGAGGCCTTCGTCAAGGGGTGGAGCCGGCGGCGCCAGCTCGATCGTGACGGGCAGCCGGAGGCGTGGATCCGTACGGTCGCGTGGCGGCTGGCGGTGAGCCGGTGGCGGGGGCGGCGGCGGGCGGCCGAGGCGTGGTCGCGCCGGGGAGCGCCGCCGCACGCGGAGCCGCCGGGGCCGGAGTCGGTGGCGCTGGTGGAGGCGTTGCGGGGGCTGCCGCCCAAGCAGCGCCGGACGCTGGCGCTGCACTACGTCTGCGATCTGACCGTCGAGCAGATCGCCCTGGAGACCGGCCTGGCGGCCAGCACCGTCAAGACGCATCTGGCCCGGGGCCGGGCCTCGCTCTCGCACCGTCTGCACGATCCGCGTACCGAGGAGGGGCCCTGTGTCTGATCCCCACGACCCGCTGAGGTCCTTGTTCAAGGAGGCGGCCGAGGCCGGGCAGTCCCGTGCGCGGTCGGCGCCGGTCTCGTACATCACCGCGCGTGGTGACCGGGTGCGGCGGCGCCGGATGGTGGGGCTGGCCGTCGGGGCCTGTCTGGTCCTGTCGGGTGCGGGGGCGGCGGTGGTCCCGCTGCTGCCGAGCGGTCCGGGCAGGACCGTTCCGGCCACCACGCCGTCGCCGTCCCCGTCGCCCTCGATGCCCACGCCGTCGACGTCCTCGCCCGCCGCCCCGGAGACCACCGAGCCGCCCCGGACCGGGGCGACGGAGACCGCTCCGCCGAGCACCAGCCCGCCCACGCGGGCGCCCTCGACCCGGGAGAGCCCGACGGGGACACCGGACACTCCCAGTCGGAGCGTCACGTCCCCGCCGTCGTGAACCACCCGTCCCCGAGCGCGGGAGAGCTGCCGTGAGTCTTCTGAACCCGCCCAGGCGGGATGTACGGCCGGCGACCCCGGCGGCGGGGCGGGCGGCGGCGCGTGTGCCGTGGCCGGGGGCGGCGGACCGTGAGGTGCTGTGGCTGTACCTGTTGACCCGGGTGGGGATCTGGACCACCGCGTACTGCACCCGGTGGCTGTTCGCCGACGACGGCAAGGCCCGGTACGCCGGTTCGTTCTTCTCGTCGTGGCAGCGCTGGGACTGGTGGCACTACCTGCACATAGCCCAGTCCGGGTACTTCCCCGACGGGCGGGGGCCGTGGAGCGCGGGGTGGGACAACCGGGAGGCGTTCTTCCCCGGTTTCCCGTTCCTGCTGCGGGCCGTGCACACCGTCGTGCCGAGCTGGCCCGCCGCGGGGGCGCTGATCTCGTTCGTCGCCGGGGGTGTCGCCGTGCTCGCGCTGGGCCGGATCGCCCGGTCGTACGCGCCGCGGCCCGAGCGGGGCGGGGCGGCGGGGTCGCGGGCGGCGCTGTTCTTCCTGCTGTCGCCGTGCGCGGTGTTCCTGGCCGCCGGGTACACCGAGGCGCTCTTCCTCGCCTTCGCGCTGCCCGCCTGGCTGGCCGCCCGGCGCCAGGAGTGGGCGCGGGCGGCCGTCCTCGTCTGCCTGGCCACCACGGTCCGGGTCAGCGGGCTCTTCCTCGCCGCGGCCCTGGCCGTCCACTTCCTGACGACCGCCCGCGCCCCCGGCCACTGGTGGCGGGTGCCCTGGCTGGCGCTGCCCGCCCTGCCGCCGCTGCTCCAGAGCTGGTACCTGCACGCGCACACCGGCGACTGGATGGCCTGGAAGCACGCGGAGGAGCGGGGCTGGTACCGCGACTTCCACACCCCCTGGGAGGCGTGGCAGAACACCTGGCACGCCGCCTTCGGGCACGCCCAGTCCCTCGGGTACGCCCTGATGTGCCAGGCCGAACTGCTCACCATGGTGGTCGGGCTGGTGCTGTGCGGGGTGCTGCTGCGGCGGCAGCGCTGGGCGGAGGCGGTGTACATCGCGCTCAGCCTGTGGGCGCTGGGCACCTCGTACTGGTACACCTCGCTGCCCCGCGCGACCCTGCTGTGGTGGCCGCTGTGGGCCGGTCTCGCGGCCTGGAGCCTGCGCAGGCCCCGGGTGACGACCGCCTACCTCGCGGTGGTGGCGCCGCTCTCGGCGGTCGTCGCGGTCACCTTCCTGTCCGGGCGCTGGGCGGGCTGAGCCGTACCGGTTCCGGTGCGGGGCGCGGTCCTCGTCCAGAAGCGGTACCGGTGGTCCCGGACGAAGTCCGCGCGGCCCCAGTCGGTGGACGACAGGGTCTGGACGTGCCCCTCCGTGCCCCGGAAGGCGGGCCAGTCGGTGCGGCCCGAGGCCGCGAACCCGGTCCAGGTGCGGATCAGCCGGTCGCGGAAGGCGGCCTGACCGGCCTTCACGTCCTCGAACAGGTCCAGGTCGAAGAGGTACGCCAGCTCCGACATGTGCTGGGCGCGCGACGCGAAGCTCGGCGCCGGGTAGCCCTCGAACCAGGGGGTGTCGCGCTGGGCGAACTCGTACGCCCGGGTCGGGGTCCACCGGGACAGCAGCCGGGCCGTGTCCAGCGTCGGCACCGACCAGGACGCGTCGGTCAGGACGGTGGCCAGGGCCTCGCCCGCCGAGGGCCGGGCGGAGAGCGGGTAGCGGCGCAGGACGGCCCCGGCCCGGTCGCTGAACGCCTCGCGCACGGCGGGCTCGTACTCCTCGGGCTTCATCGGTGCGCCGCCCGGGGCCAGTTCCCGGCCCAGGACACGGCCGCGCTCCTCGTCGTGATCGACGCCGACGAGGACGGGCACCCGGTGGAAGCGGCCGGTGCGCAGCGCCTCGGCGGGGGTCAGCGGCATGAGCTCCGTGCCGGCGACGGGGCGGGGTTCGTTGAACGGGCCGTACGCCGCGAGCAGTTCGGCCGGGGTGGCCCGGCGCAGGCAGGCCTCGGTGGCCCGCCGATCGCTCTCGCAGCCGAGTGCGGTGGCGATCCGGCGGGCGTCGGCGTCGGCCTCGGCCCGGGTCCGGGTGCCACCGGTGGCGCAGGGGGCGCTCTGCACGACGGCCCGGTCGAAGAGGCCGGCCGAGGCGGGTGAGGCGAGGTGGTCGCAGACGCTGTAGCCGCCGCCCGACTGCCCCATGACCGTGACGTTGCGCGCGTCGCCGCCGAAGGAGTCCGCGTTGGCGCGGACCCAGCGCAGCGCCGCCTGCTGGTCCTGGAGACCGAGGCCGTCCGCCCCGGCGACGGCGGTGGAGCTGAGGAAGCCCATCACCCCCAGCCGGTAGTTGACCGAGACGACGACGGCTCCCGCCGAGGCCAGCCGGTCGGGGCCGTACATGTCGCCGCTGCCGTACATCAGGCTGCCGCCGTGGATCCAGACGATGACGGGCAGTCGGCCGTCGGCGTGGGCGGGGGCGGTGACGTTCAGGTAGAGGCAGTCCTCGTTCTCGCTGGGCGTGCCGACCGGGAGGCCGGCCGGCTGGGCGCACGGGGCGCCGGGCCGGGTCGTGTCGCGCACCCCGGTCCAGGGGGCGGGCGGCCGGGGCGGGGTCCAGCGCAGCCGGCCCACCGGCGGGGCGGCGTAGGGGATGCCCCGGAAGCTGGTCAGCTCCCCGCTCCGGGTGCCGCGGACGGTACCCGCGGTCGTGTCGACGACGGTGCCGGTGCCGTCCGTGCGCGGCGTTCCGGCCGCCGCGGCTCCGGGGGTGGTCAGGCCGAGGGCCAGTCCCCCGAGCGCCAGCGCGGTGACCAGCCACTGGGAAACGCTCCTGGTGTGTCTCATGCCGGAGCACGCTAGACAGATTTGGGCGATCGCGCAATGCGTTCGCCTGAATCACTCGCCTTATACGTACGTCTGATGCATCCGCCTCAGGCGGTGTAGGCTGCCGGGCATGGGGAACCGTGAAGCCCTGCTCGTCGGCGCCAAGCAGTGCCTGCGGGAGAAGGGGTACGACCGCAGCACCGTCCGGGACATCGCCACCGCGGCGGGCGTGAGCATGGCCGCGATCGGCTACCACTACGGCTCGCGCGAAGCCCTCCTCAACCAGGCCCTGTTCGAGATCCTCGACGAGTGGGGCGACTCCATGGGCCGGGCCCTGGCCCGGGACGCCGACGGGTCCGCGCAGCGCGCGTTCGAGCGGATCTGGGAGAACCTGATCGCCGACTGCACCGCCCACCCCGATCTGTGGACGGCCTCGATGGAGCTGTTCATGCAGGCCCGACGGAGGCCCGAGCTGCGCGCCCCGCTCGCCGCCGGCATGGCCGAGGGCCGTCGCGGGATGGCGGCGATCCTGCGGAGCGAGCCGGAGGACGCGGTGCCGCAAGAGTCGGTACGGACCCTCGGCAGCGTGCAGCTCGCGCTGATGTCGGGCGTGATGATCCAGCACCTGGGCGACCCGGAGTCGGCACCGTCCGCCGCCGAGGTGCTCCAGGGGCTGCGCGCGCTGGCCGACCTCGCGCGCTGACGCCCCCGGCCGGGCGCGCCGACACCCCCGTTCGTTCGGGTGATGACCCCAGTGGTCCGCCCGTGGTCGCGCTTCCGGGACCCGCCTCGCAGCCTGGGCGGAGGAACTACCGGAAGGGCGGGGCCGATGCGGCTTGTCGTCGATCTCAACCGGTGCCAGGGGTACGCGCAGTGCGCCTTCCTGGCTCCCGATGTGTTCACCATGCACGGCGAGGAGGCGCTGCTCTACCACCCGTACGCCGAGGAGTCCCGGCGCGAGCAGGTGCGGCGGGCCGTCGCCGCCTGTCCGGTGCAGGCCATCCGGGTGGAGTACCCGGAGGCTCGGGAGGCCCGGGAGGCCGAGGAGGCGTCCGGTGTCCGGTGACGAGGCGCTGGAGCGGCTGAGGCGCGAGGGACGGATCGTGATCGTCGGCGCCTCGCTGGCCGGGCTGCGGGCGGCGGAGGCCCTCCGGAACGAGGGGTTCACCGGTTCGCTGACGCTGATCGGTGACGAGCCGCACGAGCCGTACGACCGCCCGCCGCTCTCCAAGCAGGTGCTGCTGGACCACGCCTCGCCGGACCACACCGAGCTGCCCCGGCAGCCCGGCCTCGACGCGGACTGGCGCCTGGGCACCGCCGCCACCGGCCTCGACCTGGCGGCCCGCCGGGTCCGGCTGGCCGACGGCGACGAGGTCCCCTACGACCGGCTGCTGATCACCACCGGGGTACGGGCCCGGCCCTGGCCGCACCGGGCCGAGGCCGAGCTGGACGGGGTCTTCGTCCTGCGCACCCGGGACGACGCGGCCCGGCTGCGCAGACGGCTGGCGGCCTCGCCGCGCCGGGTCCTCGTCATCGGCGCGGGCTTCACCGGTTCGGAGATCGCCTCGGCCTGCCGGGAGCGCGGACTCCCGGTGACCGTCGCCGAGCGCGGGGCGGCGCCCCTGGTCGGCGCGCTCGGCGGGGTGGTCGGCCGGGTCGCGGCGGAGCTCCAGCGGGCCCACGGGGTGGACCTGCGCTGCGGGATCATGGTCACCGGTCTGGAGGGCGACCCGGCGGGACGGCTGCGCCGCGCCCACCTCTCCGACGGCACCGCCCTGGACATCGACGTCGCCGTCATCGCGCTCGGCGCGACCCGGAACACCGAGTGGCTGGCCGGATCCGGGCTGGCCGCCGGTCCGCGCGGCATCGCCTGCGACGCCGGGTGCCGGGCCTTCGACGTACGGGGCATCGTGACCGACGACGTCTTCGTCGCCGGGGACGTCGCCCGCTCGCCGCACGCCCTCTTCGGGTACCAGTTCCTCTCCCTGGAGCACTGGGGCAACGCCGTCGAGCAGGCCGCCACCGCGGCGCACAACATGATCAGCGGCAGCTCCGAGCGCCGCCCGCACCTGTGGGTACCGGCCTTCTGGTCCGCCCAGTTCGGCGTCAACATCAAGTCGGTCGGGGTCCCCTCGCTGGGCGAGGAGATCATCGTCGCCCAGGGCTCGCTCGCCGACCACCGCTTCACCGGGGTCTACGGCTATCAGGGCCGGGTCATCGCCGCGGTCTCCTTCGACCAGACGAAGTGGCTGGGCTTCTACGAGCAGCAGATCCGCTCGGCCGCCCCGTTCCCGCCGGACTACGCCTCGGTCGACCGGCGCCTCGAAGGGCTGCGGCCGGTCCCGGCCGAGTTCCCGGACCCCTCGCTGCCCACCCACGGGCCGTCCGTGACCGTCAGCGGCTACGCGCCGACCGAGCAGCGGATCACCTTCACCCCCGCCCGCGCCTGACCACCCGAACCGGCGCCGCACCGGCCCCGCGCCGGCCCACTCTGCGAGCACCCCCGAGGACCCGAGGACCCGCGACCATGACCAACAGCACGCTGCTGCGGCAGATCATCGACTACGGCAGCCGCGCCGACCCGTACCCCCTCTACGCCGAGCTGCGCCGGACCCCGGTCCTCCAGGACAGCGACGACCTGTTCGTCGTCAGCACCTACTGGGAGATCAAGAGCCTGCTGCACGACCCCCGGCTCAGCTCCGACTCCCGCAACCTCTCCCCCAGCGCCTCCGGCACCCTCCTGGAGGAGCAGGAGGACTCCCCGCTGCCGCCCGCCTTCCTGCGGCTGGACCCGCCCGAGCACGACCGGCTGCGCCGGATGACGATGCGCCCGTTCGGGCCGCCCGAGACGCCCCGGCGGGTGCACAACATGCGGGGCGAGCTGGCCCGGGTCGTCGCCGGGCTCGTCGACGGCTTCGCCGGCCGGGAACGGGTCGACGTCGTCGACGACTTCGCGTACCCGTTCCCCGTCACCGTGATCTGCCGGCTGCTGGGCATCCCGCGCGAGGACGAGGCGCGCTTCCACTCCTGGGCCGACACCCTCGCCGCCGGACTCGACCCGGACCCCGGGCAGGACCCCGGCGAACGGTTCCGCGCCACCCGGCAGGCCCGCACCGAGCTGGGGCTCTACCTGAACGGGCTGCTCGACGAACGCGCCGCCGCCCCCGGCGACGACATGCTGTCCGCGCTGGTCACCGGGGACGGCCCGGACGGGCGGATGACCCGGCCCGAGGTGCTCAGCACCGCGGCGCTGCTCCTGATCGCCGGTCACGAGACCACCGTCAACCTCATCACCAACGGCACCCTCACCCTGCTGCGCCACCCCGAGGTCCTGGACCGGCTGCGCGCGGACCCGGGGCTGGCCGTGCCGATCGTGGAGGAACTGCTCCGCTTCGAACCGCCCGTCCAGCTCCTCCCGCAGCGCACCACCCTCGCGGACATCGACATCGCGGGCACCACCATCCCCAGGGGCGCCGGTGTCTGGCTGGTGCTGGCCTCCGGCAACCGCGATCCACGACGGTTCGCCGACCCCGACCGCTTCGACCCGGACCGGACGGACAACCAGCACCTCGGCTTCGGCAGCGGCATCCACACCTGCTTCGGCGCGCCCCTGGCCCGGCTGGAGGCCCAGCTCGCCCTGACCGAACTCGCCACCCGGCTCGACGGGCCCCGCCTGGTGGCGGACCCGCCGCCCTACCGGCAGAACGCGGTGCTGCGCGGGCCCCGGCATCTGGAGGTCGCCTTCGACGGGCTCCACAGCTCGTAGTACGTGGCCCGTGGTTCGACGTCCGAAAGTCCGTGGGTCCGCAGGGCGTCCGCCCCGCGATGATGGGCGGATGCGGATGCCGACGGACCAGCCGGGCCGGGACGACACCGGTCCGGGACCCTCGCTGGGGCAGCTCCTCGCCCTGGTCGCCCCCGGGACGCTCGACGTCGTTCTCGCCCCCCGCTCCACCGCCGTACCGGTCACCGGCGTCGCCCTGTACGACCCCGGCGAGGAGCCGCTGCGGCAGGGGGCCGCCGGGCTGGTCCTCCTCGCGGTCGGCGTGGAGCTCGCCTCGCCCGGGGCCGCCGACGTGCTGGGCGCCGCCGACCGGGCCGGGGCCGCCGCCGTCGTGCTGCGGCGCGGAGAGCGGGAACCGGGGCCCGGACTGCTGGCGGCGGCGGCCCGGGGCCGTACCGCGCTGCTGTCCCGGCGCCCGGAGCACGGCTGGACGGAGGTGCTCGGCCGACTGCGCACCGCGCTCGCCTCGCACCGCGCCCCGGACGGCGCGCGCGGGCCGTCCTCCCCGGTGGCGGGGCTGCGGCTGGGCGACCTGTCCGGGCTGGCCAACACGGTCGCCGACCTGGTCGGCGGGGCGATCACCGTCGAGGACCCGCAGTCGCGGGTGCTGGCCTACTCGCGCCTCGACCACGAACCGGACCCGATGCGGCGGCTGACGATCCTGGGCCAGGAGGTCCCGCGCTGGCGGGTCGCCGAACTCCGCGAGAGCGGCTTCCTCCAGGCCCTGTGGAGCACCGACGACGTGGTGCGGCTGCCCGCCGACGGCCGGTACGCCGAGCGGCTGGCCGTCGCGGTGCGCGAGGGCTCCGAGGTGCTCGGCACGCTCTGGGCCGCCGCCGACGGGCGGCCGCTCGCCGAGGACGCGGCGGCCACCCTGCGTACCGCGGCGCGGGCCGCCGTCCCGCATCTGGCCCACCACCACAACCGGGACCGGGCCGCGGCCGGGGCGCGGGAGACGGCGGTGCGCGCGCTGCTGCGGGGGGACGTCGGGGCCGCGCCGGAGGCCGGAATCGCGGCGGACCGGCCGTACGCGGTGTTCCTCGCCGAGATCGGAGAGGTCGGAGAGGTCGGGGGGATCAGGGGGATCGGAGAGGTCAGGGAGCCGGCGGGGGCGCGGGACGCGGAGGGAGCGGCGGCGCGGGCCGGGCAGCGGGTGCTGGACGTGCTCGCGCTGCGGGCCGTCGCGGACCGGCCGGGCTGTGCGACGGCGCGGGCCGGGCACCGGCTGTACGTGCTGGTCCCGGCCGGGGACGGCGAGACGGACCCGGCCCGGGGGCTGCTGGCGGCGGTGCGGTCGGTGACCCGGTGCGCGGTGTTCGCGGGGGCCGGGCCGGTGGCGTCCGGCCCGGCGGAGCTGCCCGCCTCGCGGGAGGCGGCGGAACTGGTGGTGCGGGTGGTGCGGGAGCGGGCCGCGCGGGCGCCGGAGGGCGGGGCGGTGTCGGCGGCGGCCGCGCACCACGAGGTGGCGTCCGGGACGGCGGTGCTCCGGCTCCTGGACCGGCTGGAGCCGTTGTGGGGGGCGCTGACGGGGCCGGTGCACGCGATGGTCGCGCACGACCGGGCGCACGGTTCGGCGTACGGGGCCTCGGTCGCCGCGTACCTGGACGCCTCCTGCGACGCGGGGACGGCCGCGCGGCGGCTCCATGTGCACCCCAACACCCTGCGGTACCGGCTGCGTCGGGCCCGGGAGCTGTTCGGCGTCGATCCGGCCGACCCCGACGTACGCCTCCTGGTGGAGGTCGGGCTACGGCTGGCGGCCCGCCCGGAGCACCCGCCGCGCCCCCGTTGATCGTCCGGTTGTCCGGTACGCCCAAGGAACCGGGCGGGTGTCGTCGCGCCGGTCGAAGACGTACGGCCCCGCGCGCGCCGAAGCTGTCGGTACGCGAGGAAGCGAACGATCCGACGAAGGGGTGTGTGGTGATGGACGAGAACACGGGTCCGTCGCGCGCGGAGCGCCGTACGGCGGCGCTGGCGCGGGCCGTCGAGGAGGGGCTGCTCGGTCCGCGGTCCCCCGTGGTGGGGCTGCTGGACGTGGACGGGGTACTGGACGCGGTGGACGCGCTGGACCGGGCGTTCGAGGGGCCCGCCCCGGTGCTGCACACCTTCGCGGCCAAGGCGTGCGGCCTGGTGCCGGTGCTGCGGCTGCTGGCGGACGCGGGGATGGGGTGCGAGGTCGCCTCGCCCGGTGAGCTGGAGCAGGCGCTGGCCGCCGGGTTCGGGTACGACCGGCTGGTCTTCGACAGCCCGGCGAAGACCGTCGGCGAGCTGGAGTTCGCGCTCGCCCACGGCATCGCGGTCAACCTGGACAACTTCCAGGAGCTGAACCGGGTGGACCGGCTGCTCGCGGGCCGCGAGCCGTCCGGCCCCCTCGGCCTCCGGGTGAACCCGCAGGTGGGGGCCGGGGCCATCGGCGCGATGAGCACGGCGACGGCGACCTCCAAGTTCGGCGTCGCGCTCCGCGACCCGGGCGCCGCCGACGCGGTGGTCGAGGCGTTCGAACGCCGCCCCTGGCTCGACCGGCTGCACGCCCACGTCGGCTCCCAGGGCTGCCCGCTGCCGCTCGTCGCCGAGGGCATCCGGGCCACCTACGAGCTGGCCGAGCGGATCAACGACCGGCTGGGCCGCGCCCAGGTCACCGGGATCGACATCGGTGGCGGACTGCCCGTCAACTTCGACGACGAGGACGACCGGCCCACGTACGCCGCGTACGCCGCCGGGCTCCGCGCCGCCGTCCCGGGGCTCTTCGACGGCCGGTACACGCTGGTCACCGAGTTCGGCCGCTCCCTGCTCGCCAAGAGCGGGACGATCGGCACGGTCGTCGAGTACACCAAGTCCGCGGGCGGCCGGCGGATCGCGGTCACCCACGCGGGGGCGCAGGTCGCCACCCGTACCGTGTTCATGCCCGGGTCCTGGCCGCTGCGGGCGGGGGTCTTCGACCCGGCGGGCCGCCCGAAGCGGGGCCCGGCCGAGACCGTCGACATCGCGGGGCCGTGCTGCTTCGCCGGGGACCTCACGGCGACCGGGGCCGAGCTGCCCGCCGTGGATCCCGGTGACGTGGTGGCGCTGTACGACACCGGCGCGTACTACTTCTCCTCGCACTTCTCGTACAACTCGCTGCCCCGGCCCGCCGTCCACGGCTACCGGACCGGGGCCGACGGGCGGCCGCGCTTCGCGCTGGTGCGGGCGGCGCAGAGCGTGCGCGAGGTCGTCGAGGAGAGCGGCCTCGCGCACGCGGAGAACCTGGTGGCGCTGCGCCGTTCGGAGTGAGCGCCCCCGTGCGTTCGCCCGTCGCCTACGGCTCTCAGGGCCTGCGGCCGAAGAACTCGACCTCGGCGACGGCGAGTCGGCGGCCGGGGCCCGCTCCGTACGTGGTCGCGGTGGTGAGCCGGGCCCGGACGATCTCCGATCCGCGCAGGTCGAAGGTCTGCTGGCCCGGCTGGTCCTTGATCCGCAACTCCTTGTCGACGCTGGTGCCGTCGGCGGAGGTGAGCCGGACGGTGATCCGGGCCGGGCGGCCCTGGGTGAGGAACTCGTCCATCTTCGCCGAGACGCCCGGGAACACCACCAGCTTCAGCACCCGTACCGGCTGTTCGAAGTCGCACTCCAGGTACTGGCCCCTGCCGCTGTCGGGGCCGTCCTCGGCGGGCGCCCAGTAGCGGTTGGTGAAGCCGTCGAACGCCGCCCCCGCCGGGTGCCCGGCGGCCCGGCTGGAGGCCCGGAACCGGGTGGGCGGCACGGCTTCCAGGCTCCCGGTCTCGTCCTTGGCGAGGCCGAGCCAGCCCGGTATGTGCGGCAGCGCGAACCAGACCCCGGCCGCGAGCACGACCAGCACGATCGGGAGCGTCAGCCCGGGACGGCGCCACAAACGCCGCCGGGGCCGGGTGCCCGCGACGGGCGCCTGACGCGGCCACCGCCGCAGGAGCCTGCGCCACCAGGGCGGGCGGACCTCGGGCGGCGGTCCCGGGTCCAGGAGCAGCCCGCAGTGGACGCACCGGGTGCGGTCAGGCGTGTTCCCGGTGCGGCAGCCGGGGCAGGGCACGGGCGGGGCGGGGGCCGGACCCGGGTCCGCGGGGGCGGGCCGGTCCGGCGCGACGGGCAGCGCCTCGGGGCCCGGGACCGGGGTGGCCGGATCGTCACCGGGGCGTCGGGGAGCGGCGGTTGTGGGGGGCGTGGCCGGGGTGGCCGGGGTGCTACGGGGTGGCGGCTGTGGTTGTGGCTGAGGGGATGGTTGAGGTCGAGGGGACGGCTGGGGCTCGGGTTCAGGGGACGGCTGAGGTCGCGGGCTCGGGGAAGGAGGCGTCGGGGCCACGGCGGGCGGCGTCGGCGTACCGCTCGACGGCGGTTCCTCCCACTCCAGGAACGCCCGGCACGAGGTGCAGAACTGCGTCCCCGGCGGATTGTTCCGGCCACACGTCCCGCACCTCACAGGAGCTCCAGGTCGAAGCCCACATGGGCGGGTATCTCCGTACGGATCAGCTCCTCCAGCCGCACCCGGTCGACCTGGTACGGCCCGCTGGGCCGGACCCGGACCGTGACCCACGGGCGCGGGGCGCCCGGGAACCGGGTGTGCGGCGTCGTCGACCACGCCGTGCCGCCGCTCTCCACGATCTCCGGCTCGACGCCGGTCTCCAGCAGCACCGCCTCGGCGAGCCCGCGCCGGGTACCCCGTCTGCTGTGCCGCTCCACCGCGCCCCGCACCGTCGCCCGCCGCCGCTCCACCGGGTGGTCGGCACGGGTGTCGGCGGCCACCCACTGCGCCAGCCAGGCCAGGAAGTCCTCGGGCGCGCTGCGCGGGTCGAGATGGGCGGGCAGGTTGTCGATGGAGAGCAGCACCGGGGCGAGTACGTCGTCGAGCGCCTCCAGGAACCTGCGCAGGAAGTCCTGCTCCAGGTAGACCGCGGGGAGCTGTTCGATCAGCGGGTGCGGGGTCGGCAGCCCGGTCACGGCTGTGCGCATGGCGGTCAGGCCTCCCGTACCCGGAGCTGGTGCTCGTAGCTGAAGACCAGCGCGTGCCGGTCCAGGGCGATCTTGGTGGCGGGTTCGCCGCGCTGTCCGTTGACCGGGTCGGCGGGGAAGAGGCGTACGTCCTCCACCAGGTCCACGCCCGGCACCTGTTGCAGCACGGCGAACGCCTCGCCCGACTGGACGGGCCGGCCGAAGGGCCAGCCGTCGCCGCCCGGCCCGCCGCTCAGCGGGTTGAAGTAGCTGTACAGCGCGGTCAGCGCCTCCTCCCGCACCCGCTCGGCCACCGCACCGCGCCGGGCCTGCACCGAGGCGACCACGGTGACCCCCTGGTAGAAGGGCCGCTCGACCACCAGCCGGGCGCCGATCGGCCGCCGCTCCTCCAGATGGCCCGCGATCAGCGCGAGGGTGTGCTCAGGCGGGACCAGTTCACCGAACTCGATCCGGCCCTGCTCGTCGCTGCGCCCGGACGGCACGACCAGCAGCCGCACCCCGCCGGCGTCGACGTCCGCGTCCTGGCCGGCCGCGATGCACTGGACCCGGGCCGCGTCGGGCGCCACCTCGCGGGCGAGGAGTTCGTAGTCGTGCGGGACGACCGCCCGGTGCAGGGTGCGCAGCGTCATCGGCCCGCGGACCCGGGCCCTCTCCACCGTCTCGCCGTCGACCCCGCCGAGCGCGGGGCGGCGGTTCTCCACCCGGGCCACGTACGGGATGGCGCTGCGCAGCACCCGCAGGGTGGAGCGGGCCACGTTGCCGCGCAGGCCGCCGCCGGTGCGGTACGAGCGGACCCGCACGGTGGCGCCCTTGGGCGGCACCATGCCGTAGTAGCGGATCGAGCCGTCCCGTTCCCGTACGGCGGGGCCGAACTCGACCCGGCCGGAGTTGGGGTCCAGCGTGATGTGCCGGTCCTCGGGGCCGGAGTGCGCGAAGTCGTCGACCCGGGTCCACTCCGTGGGCCGTGCCCCGCCCGCCGGATCGGTCACCTCGACGACGAACTCGCCGGGCACCACCGGCGGCCGGGCCACCGTGAAGCTCTGCCCGGGTACACCCTCGGCGGGGCCGAGCACCTCGTCGGTCACGGTCTCGGCGTGCACCGCCCCGACGGTCGCCCCGATGGTGAACGCGGTGATCCGGCGGACCACCGGGGACGCCATGTAGGTGGGCTGCCCCGGCACCGCCTCGACCAGGCGGCAGCGGAGCCAGCCGCCGGTGCGGCGCACCACGACGGCGGGGGCATGGCCCTGCGGCAGGTGCAGGATCAGCTCGCCGGACCGGTTGAAGCCGCCGGTGTCGTCCTTCTCGGTCTCGCAGGCCGCCCAGGCGGTGCCGTCCCACGCCTCCCAGACCAGCGGCGGGCGCAGCGGGTCGACGCCGACGCCCTCGACCGAGCAGTCCAGCCGCAGCACGACGACCCCGGCGGGCACGGCGGCGGAGAGCCCGATGTAGAGGGCGTCGCCGGGTGCGGGGGTGGTGCCGAAGCAGGGGACGGGCCGGCCGAGGGTCAGCTCCTCGGTGCGGTCGGCGGCCTCGCCGGACGTCGGCCAGGTCGCCAGATGTGCGTAGTCGCAGGGCACGATGGAGAGTTCACCGGCGGTCGTGAAGACCACGGCCTCCTCGGTCTCCGTGCGTACGGTCGCGACCTCCGTGCCGGCCCGGACCCGTACCGGTTCGGGCCGGGGCGCGGAGAGCCGGAACGTCACGTCGGTGCGGGCGGCGGTGGGCGGGTGGAGGCGGACGCCGATCAGGTCGAGGAAGGTCAGATAGCTCTTCTCCGGGACCCGGTTCACCCGGTAGACCAGTTGGTCGACCATGGTCGCGAAGGCTTCGATGAGGGTCACCCCGGGGTCCGACACGTTGTGGTCGGTCCACTCGGGGCAGCGCTGCTGGACGAGCCGTTTCGCCTCGTCGACCAGGCCCTGGAAGCGGCGGTCGTCCAGATACGGGCTGGGCAGCGTCACGCGCCGTCCACCTCCTTGTGCCGCGGGGTCGCGCGGTTCTCGTGCCCGGGGATCGCGGGGTCCTCGTGCTGCGGGATCACATAGAACGGGAAGACCAGGTTCCGGGGGTCGTTGGCGCCCCGGACGGTGTAGCCGATGTCGATGTAGAGGACCCCTTCGTCGGCCTCGTCGAACCGGACGACGACCTCGGTGACCTCGATGCGCGGCTCCCACCGGTCGAGCGCGAGCCGTACCTCGTAGGCGAGTTGCCCGGCGGTGCCCGCGTCGGCCGGGGCGAACACGTAGTCGTTGACGGCGCAGCCGAACTCCGGGCGCATCGGCCGTTCGCCCGGCGAGGTGGCGAGGATCAGCCGGATCGACTCCTCCAGCTCGTGCTCGCCGCGCACCAGGGCGATGGAGCCGGTGGCGTCGGTGCGCGGTGGGAAGGCCCAGCCCGCACCGATGAATTCCTGTCCCATGGGCCGGTCAGCCTCCGATCAGTACGGTCGGGCAGCCGGAGACGATCGGTGCGCCGCAGGCCGCCCGGTCACCGACCCGGGCCGCCGGGAAGCCGCCGATCAGCACCGTCGTGGAGCCGGGCGGAACGATCGCGGACGGGGCGTGCACCGCGGGCGGCGGGAACGAGCACAGGTGCGGGGTGCCGACCGTGGCGGCGGGGAGCCCGCCGATCAGCACGGTCGGGATGCCGGGGGGCCCGACCGTGCCGGGGTGTCCGGTGGGGTCGCCGACCCGGGCGGCCGCGGCTGCTGGCATGGGGTCCGTTCCTCTCGATTCGGTCACCGGTCACCGGTGGGCACGGCACGTCAGTTGATCTTCACCATCGGGGCGTTGACGGAGAGCGAGGCGCCGCTCCTGAGGTCGGTGCGCCGGGAGCCGTCGACGGTGACCTCGGCGCCGCGCACCTCGACCGTGGAGCCGGTGGAGAGGGTGACCTCGCCGTTGCCGCCGTCGACGCTCACTCCGCCGCGCGACTTCAACGTGACGCTCTCGCCGCTCAGTTCGAGGGCGCCCTGTCCGCCGTCGAGCGAGACGCCCCGGTCCGCCCTGATGGAGACCTGCTGCTTGGCCTCGATCGTCACGCTGCCGTCGCTGTGCACGCGGATGACGGTGCCCTTGCGGTCCAGGTCGATCTTCAGCTTCCCGTCACCGGTGAGCAGCCGGACGCCCTGCGGTCCGTTGGCGTCGTCGAGGATCTCCAGCTGGTTGCCGCTCTTGGTGGCGACGGCACGCCGGTTGACGGCGCCGCTGGTCGGGTCGACGAGCGGGCCGCCGGGGGCCTCCTGGGAAGGGGAGGCGGAGGGGGCGGCTCCGGGTGTGTCGGAGGGGGCCGGTGCGCCGGTGGCGGCCGCGGTCGCCGCGCCAACGATCCCGCCGCCGCTCCCGCCCGTCCCCCCGCTTCCGCCCGTTCCGCCGCCCCCGCTGCCCGGGGACGGCCGGTCCTTCCCGTTGTAGAGCCCGGCCAGGACGTACGGCCGGTCCAGGTGCCCGTGCTCGAAGCCCACCAGCACCTCGTCGCCGACCTCGGGGATGAACGCGTCGCCGCCGCCCGTCCCGCCCGACTGCGCCGTACGCGCCCAGTCGCTCGCGTACTCGTCGGAGAGCCAGGGGAACCGCACCTTGACCCGCCCCGAGCCCTCCGGGTCCTGGGTGTCCGTGACGGTCCCGCTGACCAGCCCCGCGCACCGCGAGCCGCCGCCGGGCCCGGTGCCGGTGCCGCCCGCGCCGGGCCCGCCGCCGGTCAGCCCGAACAGGGACCGCTCCTGCTGCCCGGAGACCGTCAGCCAGGTCTCGTAGCCGCGCACCGGGTCGAAGACGTGCCGCGAGGACGTGACCGTGTACCGGCCCTCGAACGGCGCCCCGACCGCGTTGAGCGCCACCGCGCTCCCGGCCCGTACCTCCGGGTTGCCCCGGATCACGGCCTCCAGCTCGGCGAACGACCCGGCGATCCGCTCGGCGAGCGCCTTCGCCGCCTGGTCCACCTGGTCCTGCGCCCCGTACGCCGCGTCGGTGACCACGAACCGGGCCTCGCCGAACGGGGCGGACACCTCGGCGGCGCTCACCCCCAGCTCCAGCGTGGCCGACTTCCCGGCCGGGGCCCGCCCGACCAGCGGCTGCTTGGTCTTCACGTCCCAGCCGCGCACCTCCACCTCGGAGACCTGCTCGGCGGAGGAGACCCCGGCCCGGCAGCGCAGCAGGTTGCTGCCCATCTCCAGGACGAGCGGGTTGCGGTCCGCCCGCGCCGAGCCGTCCGGGGCCCCGCTCGCCTCGGCGGGCCGGGTGACGTGCAACTGCCCGTCGCGTACGTACGCCTGGGCGCCGGCCTCCTCGGCCAGTCCCCGGACGAACTCCCAGTCGGTGACGTTGGGCTGGGCGATGTGTTCCAGCACCGGCCCGGCCACGTCGACCGTGCCCGGTTTCAGCCCGGCCCGCTGGGCGACCTGGGCGCAGATGTCGGCGAGCGTCATGTTCTGGTAGCTGGCCACCCGGCGCCCCCGGAACAGCCGGTGCGACTCGTCGAGCCCGCGGACGACGGTGAAGGTGCCGGTCTCGTCCAGCTCCACCTCCAGCGCGGTGACGACCCCCTTGAGCAGCGGCTTCGGCGTCGAGTCGCCGCCCGCGCGGGCCAGCAGCCGGGCCTCGGTGCCGATCTTCAGTCCGGCCTGCTCCAGCAGCACCCGGTCCGGGTCGCGGAACCGCAGCAGGAACAGGTCGGGGAGCGTCCGGCTGTCGTCGACATACCCCTCGACCAGCGTGTTCACGAACTTTGCGGGCAGCGGCCCGCCGCCGAACTCCACCACCAGCGCCGTCGCGACGCCCGGCCGCGCGGCCATCAGGCCCGCCCCCCGTCCCGGCCCCTGTTCTCCTCCAGCCGGTTCAGCTCGTCGAGCGCGGGGAGCAGCAGCTGCCGTCCCGGGGCGAGCCGCAGCGGGTCGTCGATCCCGTTCGCCTCGGCGATCACCCGCCAGGCCGCCGGGTCGCCGTACTCGCGCTGCGCGAGCGAGGGCAGCGAGTCCCCCGCGTCCAGCCGGTGCACCCGGCGGGCGGCCAGCGCGCCGGAGGTCGGGTTCTGGCCCGGGGTGTCGCCGCTGATCTCTTCCATCGTCACCTGGCAGACGGCCCGGATCGGCACGCCCGCCGTGGTGAACAGGGTGTACTTCGCCTGCACCTGGCTCACATAGCCGGGGAACCCGGTCAGCCCGCCCCAGTGGAAGACCACCCACGGCGGTGAGGAACGCTGCTGCTGGCGGGTCTCGTTCGTCGGAACGCAGCAGGCGAAGAGCTGTTCCACGGCGGTGACCACCCGGGTGTCCTGGGTGTCGCTGGCGTCGAAGAACATCTCCACGGTGAGCTTGCTGGGCTGCGAGCCCTGATACTCGGGCGGGCCGGAGCTCTTGGCGCCCTTGGCCGTACTCCGTTTCCAGGAGGCCGCCTTGGTGAGGCTGAGTTCCTTGGGGTTGAACTGGAAGTCGATCCGCCCGCACGGGCCGCCGGGGGTGAGTCCGCCGCCGGTCGGCGGGGTCCGCAGCTCCAGGTAGGCGTGCTCCAGCTTGGGCCTGGCCGAGCCGCCCCTTCCGGCCGTCGCGGCCGAGACCCCGGACGTACCGGCGGCGCTGAAGGCGATGGGACCCGCACCGCTCACGACGCTCAGCCCTCCATCACATAGCCGTGGTGGGCGATCTCGATCGTCTCCATCGCGACCTTGGGCGACTCGGGGGTGAACGAGGGGCCGGTCCAGCGGACCGGGACGACCTCCAGCAGCCCCCACTGGGCCACCTTCGTCCCGTCCACGGTCCGCGCCTCGATGTGCGCGGTCTTCCGGCTGAACCCGGTCGTCATGGTGGCGAACCAGCGCGCCACCTTCTCGGTCTCCTTGGTCAGCGGCCGGGACAGCTTGACGTTCGGGTACTTCAGGCGGGTCGGCAACTGCCACAGATGCCCGTTGTTCCCGCCCTCCTCCCGGGTTTCGAGCACCACTTCGCAGCCCAGCCCGTCGCATGTGTTGAACGACCCGAGCTCGATGTCGTCGATCGTGACGACGAAGCAGACGCTGACGGCGGGATCGCTGTCCTGGGCGGTGGCCATGGCACGTACCTCTCGTCTTCCTGTGCTGTGTCAGTGCCGGGTGTTGATCAGTGCCGGGTGTTGATGAGGAATCCCGCTCGTTCGCGTTCCAGCCGCAGATCGGCCTTGAAGAGCCGGCTGAGCGGCGGGTACAGGGCCCGTACGAGTTCGTCGGTGACGACGGGGGCCCCGCCGGGCCCGGTGCCGGCCGGGGCGGGGTGGGCCCCGGCGGTGCCCGGTGCCGCTTCCGGACCGGGCCCGGGTTCGGGTTCCGACTCCGGTACGGGGTCCTGGGGCGGGTCCGGGGCCGGCGGGTCCGGTGGGGGCGGTTCCTCGGTCACCGTCTCGCGCTGGACGACGGGGGTGGCGTACGCCGGCGGCGGCGGCCCGAAGACGACGCTGCCGTCCGCCGCGCGCTGCGCCACCCCGGCCGCGAGGGCGGCCGCGCCCGCCGTGGTGAACGCCGGAGCGGTGGGCCCGGCGGCCCGCTGCACGGAACGCGGCACCGGTGGCCCCCCGGCCGCCCGGCGTTGCAGGGACGGGAGCGGGGCGCGGGGCGGCGGCGCTCCCGGCGGGCCGGGGTGCGGGGCCGCGGCGGTACGTTGCAGCGCCGCCGGTACAGAGGACGACGACGGGGTCACCGTGGCCAGGGACGGCGCCCCCGGCCCGGCGTCCGCCCAGCGCACCGGTACGGCGTCCGCCGCGTCCGGTACGGCGGGCGACGGCCCCACCCCGGCGGGCGGTGCCGGAACCACCCCGTCCACGGCGGAACGCTGCACGGCGGCGGGGCCCGCGTCCGGCCCGTTCCGGGGTTCCAGCGGCCGGTCGGCGAGCAGGGGCGCGACCGGGTCGGAGGCGGGGGGCGGTGCCAGGGGCCGCTGCGGCACGCCGGGGAACCGCTGCACCGCCGGTACGGGGCCGGGGCCGGTGTCGACGTTGCCGGGGGCGGGGCCGAGGCCGTCGGGGCCGGAATCGCCGGGGTCCGGGGCCGGCTCCGGAGCGGAGGCGGGCAGCAGCGGCGAGTCGCCGAGCAGCGGAGCGGTAGGTGCGTCGGGCGAGGACGCGGGCGCCGGTGCGGTGGCGTCGGGCGGCGATACCGGCCGGGGCTCCCCGCCGCCCCCGCCCGGAGCGACCGGTACGGGCCCGTCCGCCCCGTCCGGAGCCGCCCCGGCGGGGAGCCGTTGGGCCGTCGGCGGCAGCCCGGCCATCGGCGCGCCGAGCCCGGGTGCCCGCCGGGTCGCCCCGGTCCCCGGCCCCACCGCAAGCTGCACGGGCACGTCCGCCGCCGTCGGCACCACCGGCCCCTGGCCAGCCACCGGCTCGGGTGCCACCACCGCCACCGGCGGCTGCTCGCCCACCAGTCGACGTACCGGGGCTTCCGCCTCCGCCGCGCCTCCGGCCGAGGTCATCGCAGGCGCGCCGCTCGCCACCACCCGCTGCACGGACACCGCCAGGGGCGGCCCACCACCCCGCCGGGGCAGCTCCACCACGCCTTCCGCGGCCCGCTGCACCGCCCCCGGGCCGGAGGCGGCCGGGGGCTCGGGACCGGCCGGTGCGGTGATCCCGTGCACCAGACCGGTCGGCGCTTCCGGGCTGACCAGGTGCCCGAGCGGGGTGCCGAGCGAGGTGTCCTGCCGGGTGGAGAGCGCCCCCTGGAACCCGACCGGGTCGATCGTCAGCTCCTGGGCGCCCAATGTCCTTTGTATGGGAGGCAGTTCGGCGAGGTCGACACGCTCACGCCGCGCGAAGTCCGGTGCCTGCGGACCGCCCGGCCCGCTCGGCCCGCTCTCCGCCGTACGCCCGCCGCCGCGCAGCCAGGACATCAGGCCCATGGTTCTTCCCGCCCCTTCCCGCTCACCGCGCCGTCCGCTACTGCCCGTTGAGGCGGGCGATCTGTGCGACGAACCTCAGTCGTTCCGGATGTTCCAGGTCCAGCAGGTCGTCGAGCGGCCAGTGGAAGTGGTAGGCGAGGTACGCGACCTCCTCGTAGAGCAGGTCGGCCGCGTACGTCACGATTCCCCCAGGCGGCCACCGGCGAGATTCACCGCGAACTCCTCCTTGCAGGCCGGACAGGTCACGGCGGCACGGGTGTGGCCCTCGGCGTTGATCCGGCGGTAGAAGTCCTGGAGAAAGGCCAGGTCGGAGGCGAAGAGGTCCTCGATGATGCCGGGGTGGATGTCGTCGATCGTGCCGATCCGGGTGACCACCCGGGAGATCAGCACGACGGACAGGTACGCCGAGTTCTCCCGGACCCGGTCGTCCCGCAACGGCACGAGTTCGTCCCGCGCGGTCGCCAGCCGCATGACACCCGTGTGGTGCACGACGCCCGCCTCGTCGACGTAGCCGCGCGGCAGCTCGAAGGTGAACTCGGTGCGCAGTGGCTCCCTCCGGCCGGACCCGCCGGTGTGCCCGGCATGCCCGGCGTGACCGTCCCGCCGTTCCCGCTCCTCCGCCGGAGCCGTGCGTCGCATCAGTCGAGTTCCATGCTCTCGTAGGTGATCGAGAGCTTCTCCGTGAGCACCGAGGTGTCACCGGCCTTGAGCGTGCCGATCTCCAGCGACTTCGGCCAGGCGTTGATGAGCTTGTAGCGCTTGATGGCGATGCCCTCGTGGTCGTACACGATGACCGCCCCGTTGCGCCGGGCCGTGGTCATCCGCCCGAACCGGGAGTCCTTGATCCACCGTTCGAAGCTGCTGTCCTCGGTGAGCCCACGGGTCACGGTCACCTCACCGGCCTTCGGCCTGCCGGGGAGCTTCTTGATGGCGTAGCGGCCGTCTGCGGTGTTCTGCTTCAGCTCGATGACGTCCTGTTCCATCTTCAGACCGCTGACCTCGGTGATCTGTTTGATGACGACGCTGTCGAATTCGAGGCCGAACGAGGCCCCGACGGTGCTGTCGAGATCGGGAAGTGGCACAACAGGCTCCTTTACCGCTCTTGCCGCTCTGACCGCTCATTCCGCTGGTACGTGCTGCTCGTTCGCCCCGCTGGTCCGACGCGTTCGCCCTGCCGGTCGGACTCGTTCGCCCCCGCCGGTCCTACTCGTCGACCCCGCCGGTGCCGCCGGTCAGCTGGGAGAGCCGGAAGACGACGAACTCGGCCGGCCGGACCGGTGCCACCCCGATCTCACAGATGACCTGCCCGGCATCGATGCTCTCCGGGGGGTTGGTCTCCCGGTCGCACTTGACGAAGAACGCCTCTTCCGGGGTGAGCCCGAACAGCGCCCCCTTGCGCCACTCGTTGACCAGGAACGCGGAGACCGTGCGCCGGATACGGGCCCACAGCGCGTCGTCGTTCGGTTCGAAGACGACCCACTGGGTACCGGTGAGGATCGACTCCTCCAGGTAGTTGAAGAGGCGCCGCACGTTGAGGTACCGCCAGGCCGGGTCGGAGGCCAGGGTGCGGGCGCCCCAGACCCGGATGCCGCGCCCGGGGAAGGAACGGATGCAGTTCACCCCGACCGGGTTGAGCAGGTCGTGCTCGCCCTTGGTCAGCTGGGTCTGGAGGGCGACCGCCCCGCGTACGACCTCGTTGGCGGGCGCCTTGTGCACCCCGCGCGACTCGTCGTTCCGCGCCCAGACCCCGGCGACGTGCCCGCTCGGCGGCACGAGCCGGGACCGCCCCGACGCGGTGTCCGCGACCCGTATCCAGGGGTAGTAGAGCGTGGCGTACTTCGAGTCGAAGTTGGCGCTCCCGGTGCGCCAGGCGAGGATCTGCTGCGGGCTGAGCCCCGGCGGCGCGTCGAGGACGGCGACCCGGTCGCCCATCAGCTCGCAGTGGGTGATGATCCCCTGCTGCACGGCGATCACCGATTCCAGGTCCAGCAGCCCGCGCTGGTACGCGCTCATCAGGTCCGGTGCGGCGACGGTGGTGATCTCCTCGACCGCTTCCAGCCCGCCGATCCCGGTCCGGCGGTCGGGGTCGCCGACGTACAGCTCGGGCGTCAGCGTCCCGGTGCCGTCCGGTGCGGGCACGGCGGGGGCGAGGGTGACGCTCTGTGGCTCGGGTTTGGCCGGGGCCGCGCCGCGCACGGTCTCGCGCACCTCGATCAGTTCGGACGTGGCGTTCACCCGGGTGGCGATGTTGTCCTTGCTGCGCTTGGTGGTGACGCTGGGGTACGTCTCCGCGACCTGCCCGTCCCGCCGCACGATCAGCTGGAAGACGTCCGAGGGCGGGTCCTCCGCCTCCACCTCGGCTACCTCGACGGTGACCTGACCGGTCACGCCGGGGCGGGGCTTCACCGCGTACGGGCCGAGCTGCGTCTCGGACCCCGCGGGCAGCCGCCCGGCTTCCCGCCCGCCGTCCCCGTCCCCGTCCATGTCCGCCGGGGGCTCGGAGCCGTCGTCGATCCGGACGACGTAGCAGACACCGCCGCCGTTGGCGAAGAACCCGTACACGGCCGACGCCAGATACGTGCCGTCGACGAAGTCACCGAACGTGCCGGCGAACTGGCTCCAGTTGGTGATCAGCGTCGGCTCGTCGAACGGGCCCTTCTGGGCGAAGCCGACGAAGGCGGCGACCGAGGTGCCCACCCCTTCGATCGGCCGGGATCCGGACTCGATCTCTTCGACGTAGACGCCCGGGGACAGGTACGACGGCATATGAGTCTCTCCTTGGCCGGGAACGCCCGCAATTCTCGCGAGACCGTCGATCACCGGGAACGGACGCTCGGCCGCCCTCCCGTGCACCGGCCACTGCCCGATCAGGCAACGCCCGCACGCCGACCGTGCCGCCGGGCGATGCCCTCGAACCCGGTCCGCGTGCGCTGCGTACGGGGTGGTCGCCCCACACACCCTGGAACCGGCGAGCGGGCGAACTCGTAGCGGGGGGACGGATGAAGGAGACTCCGGACAAGGCCCCCTCGGGTTCCGGGTCGGGGTCGGGGTCTGGTCGGGGTGGTGGTGCCCCCCGGCAGAAAGATGTGACGCCCGGCCTCGATGTGTCACGTTCTCCCGCACCGGAGGTCGCCGGCACCCCGGGCCTGCAACGCCTGCATCATCTCCAGCGTGCGGCGGGCAACCGTGCGGTGTCCCGGCTGGTCGCCCAGCGCTACACCCCACCGGTCAAGCCCTCCCCCGCGCAGGCCCCCGGGTTCCGGAAGGTGAAGGCCGACATCGCGGCGAAGAAGATCCGCCTGGCCGCCCACGCCCCCGCCACCACCGAGTCGAAGTCCGCCCAGGACGCCGCCGTCGCACCCCCCGACGACAAGGAAGCCCAGGGCAAGGCCGCCAACACGGAAAAGATGAACGCCGCGAAACCCGGCGAGTTCAACAAACAGGCCTTCATCGACGCCGTGAACAAGGCCATCGACGCCCAGGCCCCGAAGAACCTCGACGACGCCGACAAGTTCTCCACGTCCGGCAAGGCCGACAAGATCAAGGACGAGGTCGACGGCAAGGTCACCGACGGGAAGACCGCCTCCGCCAAGGACATCGACACCGCAACCAAGGCCCCGCCCGACACCGCCGCGGCCAAGGACAAACCCGTCACCCCGATCTCCCCCGACCAACCACCCCCCAACCCCGGCGCGCCCCCGGCCGCCGATGCCGTCCCCGCCAGACAGCCCCCCGCCGTCACCGACTTCTCCCAGGGCCCCGCCGCCAACGACCAGGCCATGGCGGACGCCGAGGTCACCGAGGACCAGCTCGCCAAGGGCAACGAACCCGCCTTCGACCAGGCCCTGTCGGCGAAGAAGACCGCCGAGACCGACTCCGCCAAAGCCCCCGCCAAAGGCCGGGCCGCCGAAACCCAGCAACTCGACGCCGCCAAGGCCGGTGCGGCCGCGTCCGGGACCAGGGCGCTGACCGCCCTCACCGCCACCCGCGCCTCCGCCGGGAAACACGTCGACGGCGGCAAGAACGACACCAAGACCCGCGACGAGAAACGCCGGGCCGAGGCCACCGCGAAACTCCAGAAGGTCTACGACACCACCAGGAAGGACGTCGAGGAAACCCTGTCCGGCCTCGACAAAAAGGTCGACACCGCCTTCACCCAGGGGGAGAAGACCGCCCGGGACGCCTTCACCGCCGACCACAAACGCCGCATGAAGGCCTACAAGGACAAACGCTACTCAGGCATGTTCGGCGGCGCGAAATGGGCCAAGGACAAACTGCTGGGCATGCCGAAAGAGGCCAACAACCTCTTCCAGGAAGCCCGCAAGCTCTACGTCACCAAGATGCAGACCGTCATCGCGACGGTCGCCGACATCATCGGCACCGAACTCGGCCGCGCGAAAGCCCGCATCGCGAAGGGCCGCGCCGACCTCAAAGCCGAGGCCGACAGACTCCCCGCCGACCTCCGCGAGTTCGGCCAGGACGCCGCGAAGGACTTCGCCGGGAAGTTCGACGACCTCGAAACCACCGTCAACGAAAAATCCGAACAGCTCGTCCAGGACCTCGCCCAGAAATACACCGCCGCACTCAACAAGGTCGACGAGGAGATCAAGAAACTCCAGGAAGCCAACAAGGGCCTCGTCGACAAGGCGAAGGACGCGATCGTCGGCGCGATCAAAACGATCAACGAACTCAAGAACCTCCTCCTCGGCATCCTCGCCAAGGCCGCCTCCGCGATCATGAAAATCATCAAGGACCCCATCGGGTTCCTCGGCAACCTCGTCAAAGCCGTCGG